>CAJTPF010000004.1:31869-32357 GCA_910578175.1 uncultured Lachnospiraceae bacterium | reverse complement strand
ACCGGCAAACATCTTCATATAGAGTATTTTAATAATGATGACATGAAGATAAAAGGCAGAATAAGCGACGTCAGCTTTACTGTATAGGGGGGATTGTCATACATAGTATAATAGAATATATTAAGGGATATCTGGTTGTTGTGTTTACCGGAGATGAAAAAGTAAGATTTGTTAATTTATGCAGAAATAATAATTTAAAAATCTGGAAACTATACAATGATGAGAATATGATTATCATGAACTGTGATAAAAAGGATTTTAAAAGGATGAAATCCCTGAGGAGAAAATGTCATGGCACCCTGCGGATACAGAAAAAGGCGGGTCTGTATTTTAAAGCCGTGCGTCAGAAAGCCCATACCTGCTTTCTGGTAGGTATCTTGCTGTTTTTACTGATGGGAAAACTGCTTTCCCTGTTTATATGGAATATATCTTTTGACGGAAATTATTCTTATACCAATGTAGAGCTTATGCGTTTTCTCAACGGTAAT
>CAJTPF010000004.1:27147-31813 GCA_910578175.1 uncultured Lachnospiraceae bacterium | reverse complement strand
CTGAGAACCAATTATTCCGATATTACCTGGGTATCTGCAGAGATAAAAGGTACCAAGCTGATCATTCATATAAAAGAAAATTTTGACGGATATATTGCAAAAAATGAAACCAAATCTTATGATATAGTATCCGGCTGCAACGGAGTCATAACAAAAATTATAACCCGCTCCGGAGTTCCACAGATAAAAGCAGGAGACGAAATTACGGAAGGACAGCTTTTGGTCAGCGGAATACTGGATACTTATGGGGATAATGAAACCTTTATCTCAAGAAGATTCGTTCAGGCGGATGCCGATATTTATGCGGATGTTGTGATGGAATACAAAGATGAGTTTGAACTGGTCCATCCGGATAAAAAATATACAGGAGAAAAAAATAATATATATACCGTAAGTATTTTTGGAAAAAAAATATATTTATCACTGTTTCAGAAAAAATTTAAGCGGTCAGATGTGGTGACCACCGATAAACAGATGAGCATCACGGATAACTATTATCTGCCGTTAAGTACCGGAAAGATCACGGTACGGGAATATGTTACCAATGAAGCCGTCTATTCGGAAGAAGAGGCAATGGGGATCGCAGAAAATAATTTGGATATTTTTATCAAAAATTTACAGGAAAAGGGTATTCAAATTATAGAGAAAAATGTTACAATAGCATGTGATGAAAAATTCTGCCGCGCTTCCGGTACGATCAAAGTAAACCGGCAGATTGGAGATGTTCGGTATATTGATGAGGAAGCAAATAAAATGGAGATTCCCCAGACTGAAGAAAACAGTGATGAAAGTGAATAAGAAAGGAATTTATAGAATCGATGAGCGTAATAGAAAACATTATAGATATTCCGGCCAGGTACAGTGCAGCGGTTTTCGGACAATTTGATTTTAATATCAAGAAAATCGAAAAAACCCTGCATGTTACAATGATTGCCAGAGATTCGGAACTAAAGATCATCGGGGGAGAAGTCAGTGTCGGGAGGGCAAAAAGCGTGATCGAAGCATTGCTGGCTGCCGCCCGGAACGGAAATGAAGTAAATGAACAGCTTGTAAATTACTCTCTGTCCCTGGCATTTGAAAACAGAACGGAGAGTCTGGCAGAACTGGATGAAGATATGGTCTGCCGTACTGTCAGCGGAAAACCGGTGAAACCCAAAACCCATGGTCAGAAAACTTATGTGGATATGATCCGTCAGAAAATGATCGTATTCGGACTGGGGCCGGCAGGAACCGGTAAAACCTATCTGGCCATGGCTATGGCCATACAGGCATTTAAGAATAATGAAGTGGGAAGGATCATTTTAACCAGACCTGCCATTGAAGCAGGGGAAAATCTTGGATTTTTGCCGGGTGATCTGCAGAGCAAAGTGGATCCCTATTTAAGACCCTTGTATGATGCATTATATCAGATCATGGGAGCAGAAGCATTTCTGCATAATACGGAAAAGGGATTGATCGAGGTTGCGCCGCTGGCCTATATGCGGGGAAGAACACTGGATAATGCGTTTATCATACTGGATGAGGCCCAGAATACCACCCCGGCCCAGATGAAAATGTTTCTTACCAGGATTGGTTTCGGTTCCAAAGTGATCATAACCGGAGACCAGACGCAGAAGGATCTGCCGCCTAATGCAGTCAGCGGACTGGATACAGCCATTAAGGTACTGGGAAGGGTAGAGGATATTGCATTTGTAAGACTGACCAATGAAGATGTAGTGCGTCATCCGCTGGTACAAAAAATCGTAAAAGCTTATGAAGAATATGAAAACAGGCAGAATAAGGACAAGCGTCTGCGGAAATAAAGTGATATTCCGTATAAAAATAATAGAGTGAAAAGAAAGGCATGAATATGAAAAATGTCAATAAAAGGACAAATGAAATTCTGAAAGTAGTATCTTTCGTTATAACGACAATCGTTGGTCTGGTTTTGTTTTATTTTAAGATCAGGAAGCTGGATTTGTGGCCGTATGAAATGAAATCCAGAATGCTCTTGTGTTGTGTGACAATGATGCTTCTGATTTTCTGTGTATATCTTTCCATGAAAAGATCAATGGTATGGTTAGAAGCAGCCTGGAAATTTCTGGTTCCGATGGCGGTGCTGTTTGGAATATTATATGTTCCGCAGCGGCTGTTGATTTATCTGCCGGTACTGCTGCCGATGGTAATGCTGACCAGGTTCTATGGTGTCTATGCCGGTTGTTTTCTTCATATAACTGCAGCGGTCTGTTATTATTTTTCCGGCTTTATGATTATGGAACAGATGATATTTATGATTATCATGGGTATTACAATTGTATTTATTGTCAGTATCAGTGAGAATAAGATTCTGTACTTACTGGCTTCCGTTTTACTGCTCATCATCAGTACGATCCTGAATCTGCTCTACCAGTATATGCAGTATGAAACCATTCATGGTATTCCGGTCCTGAAACAACTGCTGCCGTTTTTGATCACACTGTCGCCGCTTTATATCCATATGGCCGTTTGCCGGATTCATTCCCTGCGTTTATCCGGAAAACTGAAGGAGATCAATCGGGACGATTATTTTCTGATGGAAAAACTGTCGGAAGAAGATGCCATTACTTATTATCATTCCATGGAAGTATCCGATCTGGCTGTCCGGGTGGCCGTAAGTCTGGGATTGAACCGGGATATTGTGATGGCAGGCGCCAGATATCATGAAATCGGGAAACTGATAGGCAAAAATTATGTGACCCATGGCATAAAACTTCTAAATCAGTATGGATTTCCCAGAGAGGTGATACAGATAGTCAAAGAGCATAACAGTAAGATGAATAAGCCGCAGTCCATGGAGTCGGCCGTGGTGATGCTGTCGGATACCGTTGTTTCCACTTTGAATACGATCATGGAATCCCGGGGAATCGGTAATACCAATCAGGCAAAAATTGTGAAAAATATATTGGAACTCCGGCTGGAAAGCGGAATATTGGAAGAAGTGCTGACGGATACCAAAGAGTATCTCCGGCTGAAACAGGCATTTGTACAGGTATATTTATAAATCGAAGGAGCCAGGACAATGATATATATAGAAAAAGAGACGGAAATACCGTTGGATTTTGATTATGAATCACTGATTCAGACAGTGGTCCGGTATGCGCTGGATTATGAGGCATGTCCTTACGAGGCGGAAGTAAACGTGGTATTGACGGATGATCCTTCTATTTGCGAGATCAACAGAGAGTACCGGCAGATGGACCGTCCCACGGATGTGCTGTCATTTCCCATGCTGGAATATGTGAATCCGGGAAATTTTGACGGACTGGAAGATATGGATGAGTATTTTAATCCGGAAACCGGAGAACTGGTTTTGGGAGATATCATGATATCTCTGGAAAAAGTGAAGGAACAGGCAAAAGAATATGGTCATTCCCAACAGCGGGAACTGGGATTTCTGGTGGCACACAGTATGCTTCATCTGTTTGGGTACGACCATATGGAACAGCAGGACAGAGATGAAATGGAACGCCGTCAGTCAGAAATTCTTGACCATCTGGGCATCTGCCGGTAGACGGTACAAACCGGATTGTAAAATTTGATTGGAGGATTAATATGGAAAATGAAATATTGATTACATATGCGAAAAAGGCAATGGGAAATGCCTATGCGCCTTATTCCCGGTTTTCCGTAGGGGCAGCGCTGCTGACCAGGGAAGGAGAGGTATTTACAGGCTGTAACGTGGAGAATGCTTCTTTTGGCGCTGCCATCTGTGCAGAACGCTGCGCCGTATTGAAAGCGGTATCGGAAGGGTATACGTCGTTTGAAAAAATTGCCGTGGTTTCCGATTCCGGGGAATACACCTTTCCCTGCGGAATATGCAGACAGTTTCTTTCAGAATTTATGAAAGACGGCAGTGTGGTATTGGAAGATAAGGACGGCGGAATCAGGGAATACCCGCTGGCAGAACTGCTTCCCCATACGTTTGTTCTTTTGAAAGATTAATGTAGGCGGTTGTGAAACTTATAGTCACAGGCCGGTCGTTCAGCGGACCGCAACTCTGGGTTTCACAATCGCCTAAAAGATTAATTTACAGAAAGGTACATGAAATTGTTATGTCGAAGAAGAAAAAAAATCATAATTTTCTGATACAGGGTAGTATATTAGCCATCGCTTCCATGGTCAGCAGGGTGATCGGTATCATTTACAGGGTTCCGTTAAATCATATCATCGGGGATTCCGGTATGGGATATTATCAGTTCGCTTTTGAAATGTATTCCATTCTGCTGATCATATCTTCCTACAGTCTGCCGCTGGCAGTGTCAAAACTGGTTTCTGCAAGGGTTGCAAACGGAGAATATAAAAATGCACTTTATATTTTTAAACATGCGCTGCAGTTTGCCGCCGTTGTGGGATTACTGGCTGCAATCATTGATTTTGCAGGAGCCGAATTATTTGCAAAAGTAAGTAAATATTCCGAATCTGTGATCGCGATCCGGACATTAGCGCCAACATTGCTGATACTTGCGATCTTAGGTGTGTTCCGGGGATATTTTCAGGGCCTGGGGACGATGATGCCCACCGCCGCATCCAATATCATCGAACAGATCGTCAATGCCATCGTCAGCGTAGGGGCAGCGTGGATACTGTTTGATATCGGTTTGGAAAGCGGCCGGGAACTGGCTTTCGGCGCTGCGGGAGGAACCATTGG
>CAJTPF010000004.1:26885-27124 GCA_910578175.1 uncultured Lachnospiraceae bacterium | reverse complement strand
AGCATTGATCTTTACCATATTTATTTATCTGATGTACCGCAGGATCATGAAGAAAAAGATCCGCAGGGATACCGTCAGCAGCCTCCAACCGGTCCGGAATATTTATAAAATGCTGCTCATTACTATTCTGCCGGTGATTTTCAGCACTGCGGTATATAATATCAGCGGTCTTCTGGACGGACAGATTTTTTCCAATGTGGAATTTTATAAAGGCGTGGAGGAAAGCGTGTATTCCGGCC
>CAJTPF010000004.1:23903-26875 GCA_910578175.1 uncultured Lachnospiraceae bacterium | reverse complement strand
TTTACGGAATCTATTCTTCCAAATACCGGGTACTCATGAATGTGCCGATTGCCATAGCGTCTGCATTGGCTGCTTCTATTATTCCCACGCTGGTCGCATCCATGACGATGAAAGAATATAAATCCGTAAAGCATAAAATTGATTATTCCATCCGTTTTTCCATGATCATTGCCATACCATGCGCCGTTGGCCTTGCAGTATTATCCGGTCCGATTATTTCATTGATCTGGGGGCCGGATCCGATGGCGGCTGAAATGATGCAGATCGGTGCGGTCTCGGTGGTATTTTATTCTTTGTCTACCATTACCAATGCCGTATTACAGGGGATTGATAAGATGAGGATACCCGTGATACATGCCGGCATTTCGGTTGTGACACATATTATTATTCTTATCGTTATGTTGTGGGTATTTGATATGTCCATTCAGGCCGTAGTTGTGGCGGATGCATTGTTTGCCCTGCTGATCTGTGTTCTGAACGGGCTGGCTTTAAAGAAATATATCCGGTATAAACAGGAATATATCAAAACCTTTTTGCTTCCTGGGATTGCCGCCGCTGTAATGGGTGCGGTCGCTTATTATAGCTATACCGGTTTATATAAAATAACCGGAAGCAATGTGACAGGCATCGGTATAGCAGTATTGTTTGCGGTCTTGGTTTACGGATTATTGCTGCTGGCTTTTAAGGTGGTAAATGAAGATGAGATCCGCAGTATGCCGAAAGGTGCCGTACTTGTGAAAACATTAAAAAAATTTCATATGCTGTGATGGTATAAACTTTTCCAAATTGTCAAATACTTAAAATAAACGGAATGATTTGGAAAGGTGATCGTATGAAACTGTCTTTAAAACGGGCTGCATATCTGACTTATTTTGTTGCACTGGCTATGACTTTCGCTGTATTATATTATGGAAGCTATTATTATGCATTAAAATATATGACTTCTGACAATATCATAACCAAAGAAAAACTGCAGGAAAATAATCCGGCCGTGGATTACATGAATCGGGAACCGGATCTGAATGAAGTCAACGCCGAACAGGATAACATCATTACAAACAGGACAAGCTATGTGGAAGAATCATATAATATGGATACGGATGAACTGCAGAAAGAAACCATAACGCCTCCGGTAGAAGTTCTCGGCTATGACCGCCAGCAGCTCATTGATTATCTGACTACTTATATGTCAAAAAACAGGGATGAGACCCTGGTCAATATACAACTGGTTTCTTTTTCCGCAGATTCCGTGGTTGTGAGAAAAACCATTCGGACCATTGAAAAAACATATAATTATTTCGTACTTGTGGAAAACGGAATGATATCCGTATATAAGGCGGATAAAAAAACAAAATACTTTGATACCGGTATTCATCTGAGCGAAGTGGAAGAGAAAGAGCGGCAGAAGCTGACGGAAGGATTTTATGTGGAAGATATCCGTGAATTATACAATTATCTGGAAAGTATCACCAGCTGATCCTGAAGAAAGTTCCGGAATCCGCTATACGGCCTGCCGTAGGGAAGGATGATAGAATATGAATGAGAAAAATACAGACCGGGCGGCAGATATCATCATAATCGGGGCCGGAGCCTCGGGAATGATGGCAGCCATATCTGCAGCTCTTTGCTGGAAAATGAACCATATAAAAAATAAACAGATTTTTTTAATCGATCAAAATGAAAGAGCAGGAAAAAAACTGCTGGCTACCGGAAACGGCAGATGTAATCTGACTAATCTGAAACAAAGCCCCGGCTGTTATATGACATGCGGGTCGGAGCCTGCAGTTATTTCCGGTATATTGTCCGGATTTTCTCCGCAGGATGTCATCGGCTTTTTTAAAACCAGCGGAATGCTGACTTGTGACCGGAACAATTACATATATCCGAAATCCATGCAGGCCCAGACGGTAGCGGATACTTTGGTAAGGATCTGCGAATCCCTGAATATTACGTTCATACTGAATGAATGTATCAGCAGTATCTGTTATTTAACATCCGGCGTTTACCGGATGATTACCGGACAGGGAAGGGAATTTACCGCAAAATCCCTGATTTTGTCCACCGGAAGCCCTGCTTCCGTAAAACGGGACTATAATGGGTACAAACTGGCAGAAATGCTGGGCCACTCCGTTATTCCACCTCTTCCGGCACTGTGCGGGCTGAAAGCGGATTTCAGACGGGTAGCCGGCACCGGAGCCGGAAAAACGTTTTTTAAACAGACTGCGGGAGTACGATGTGAAGCGGCTGCACAGGCAGTCGTAAACGGGATCCCTGTTTCCAGAGAACGGGGAGAATTACAGATCACGGATTACGGACTTTCCGGTATTGTGATCTTCTGTCTTAGCCGTCATATTTCCAGAGGGATTTTTGAAAAGAAACCTTCCGCCATATGGCTGGATTTTCTGACAGATATGACAGAACCGGAGGTAACGGCTTATCTATACGAAGAGAACGGAAGAAATCTGACATTTCATCAGGCGTTATCCGGTCTTCTGAATTCTAAACTGGCGAAAGGGCTGATTGATATTCTGGCCGGAAAATATAAGGGAATTTCTGACCATACACCGGTCTGCAGGATCAAACCGGCAGTTATGGCAAAGATTATCGGTGAAATCAAACATTTTGAAGTAATGATAGCGCAGACCAATGAACTGCAGCGGGCGCAGGTTTGCTGCGGCGGCGTGGATCTGTCCCAGATGAAGGAGGACAGTCTGGAATCCCGGAAACTGCCGGGGTTATATATGTGCGGAGAACTGCTGGATGTGGATGGGATCTGCGGAGGATATAATCTTCAATGGGCATGGTCCAGCGGGTACAGAGCAGGCAGGGAAGCCGCCCGGAGGTTTTGTCCCGGCGATATTCCGAAACAGAAGACAGAAAGGCAGGATGGTCAATGATAAAAATTTCCCAGATGAAACTGGATATCCGGCATACGGAGGAAGATCTGCGCCAACAGATCATAAAGCTTCTGA
>CAJTPF010000004.1:23658-23866 GCA_910578175.1 uncultured Lachnospiraceae bacterium | reverse complement strand
TGATTTTGAGTATAAGATACAGAAACAGTCCATAGATGCCAGACGTGAAGATATTAAATATATTTACACTGTTCTGGTGACCATAAAAAACGAAAAAGCAGTTTTTAAAAAGATTAACAATAAAAATATTATGTTAACTGACGAAGGTTTTTATGAGTTTATACCTTCCGGAACCCGTCAGATGTCCAATTCTCCGGTGGTGGTCGGC
>CAJTPF010000004.1:0-23648 GCA_910578175.1 uncultured Lachnospiraceae bacterium | reverse complement strand
GGTCCTGCCGGACTGTTTTGTGCCTATATGCTGGCAGAACAGGGATACCGTCCGGTTGTTATCGAGCGCGGAGAGCCGGTGGAGCAGCGGCTGAAAACGGTAGAACATTTTTTTGAAACCGGTGAACTGAATCCGGAATCCAATGTTCAGTTCGGAGAAGGAGGCGCAGGAACCTTTTCCGACGGAAAACTGAATACACTGGTTAAGGATAAACAGCATCGCAATGACCTGGTTTTGGAAACATTTGTGGCATTTGGTGCGGAGAAAAGGATTACTTATGAAAATAAACCCCATATCGGAACCGATCGTTTGTCGGTGATAGTAAAAAATATGCGGGAACATATTATTTCCATGGGAGGAACGTTTCGGTTTTCTACCTGTTTTCAGCGGTTTAAAACGGAGAACGGTGCTTTGACCGGGGTTGAAGTTACACTGAGAAACGGAGAACGGGAATGGATCCCTGCGGAAGTCTGCGTACTGGCAACAGGACACAGCGCCAGGGATACCTTTCAAATGCTTTATGAGCAGCATATCTGTATGGAGCCGAAAGCCTTTGCGGTAGGTGTCCGGGTAGAGCACGGCCAGGACAGGATCAATGAATCCCGGTATGGAAAAAATAAAGATTTTCTTCCTGCCGCTTCCTATAAACTTACCAAAACCGCGGCAGACGGCAGAGGCGTTTATTCTTTTTGTATGTGTCCGGGTGGATATGTGGTCAATGCTTCATCCGAGCCGGAACATCTGGCTGTCAACGGCATGAGTTACAGCAAACGGGACGGAATCAATGCCAACAGCGCCATTGTGGTTTCCGTTACGCCGGAAGATTTTTCGGGCCGCTCCCCGTTAGCCGGCATTGAGTTTCAGCGAAAACTGGAAGCGGCCGCATACCGGGAAGGGAAGGGGAAGATTCCGGTCCAGACCTATCAGGATTTTAAACGGAATAAAACAACTACGGAATTTGGCAGGGTGGTTCCGCAGACAAAAGGAGGAACACGGTTTGGGAATTTGCGGAACATCCTGCCGGAATTCATTTGTCAGGCACTCATGGAAGGGATTGACAGCTTTGACCGGCAGATTCAGGGATATGCCGACGGAGATACGGTACTGTCCGGTGTGGAAAGCCGGACTTCGTCTCCGCTGCGGATTCTGCGGAATGAGGAGATGGAAAGCAATTATGCCGGAATCTATCCCTGCGGGGAAGGCGCAGGGTATGCGGGTGGCATCACATCTGCTGCCATGGACGGTATTCGTGTGTATGAGGCCATCGCATCAAAATACTGTCCGTTGACATGAATATGTGTTATGATGTAGAATATGTGAGATTGCGAAAAGAGGAAGACTGAGGAAAGGAATACGGAAATGGACATTATAAATGACGAAACTGTAATAAATGAATATCGGAATATGCTGAAAGATAAAAAGCGTATTGTTGTAAAAATCGGTTCGTCTTCACTGACACATAAAAATACGGGGGGGATCAACCTGTATAAGCTGGAGCGGCTGGTTCGGATTCTGTCGGATATCCATAATCAGGGAAAGGATGTCATTTTGGTTTCTTCCGGTGCCATTGCCGTGGGTAAGAAAAAAACCGGCCTGCAGGAGAAAAACCTGTCAATTGCGGAAAAACAGGCATGTGCAGCCGTAGGACAATCCCTGCTGATGACAATGTACCAGAAATTATTTTCAGAATATAACCAGACCACTGCACAGATATTACTTACAAAATTTACGATGTTAAACGATCTGAGCCGGTACAATGCCAGAAATACCTTTGAGGAACTGTTAAAGATCGGAGTGATCCCGGTGGTGAACGAAAACGATACCGTGGCCACTCATGAAATCGCGGTAGGGGATAATGACTGCCTTTCTGCTATTGTGGCGGCCATAACCGGGGCTGATCTGCTGATATTGCTATCCGATATTGACGGACTGTTTACCGATGATCCCAACCGGAATCCGAATGCCAGGTTTATCCCGCTGGTAGAAAAATTAAAGGATGAGTTCATCCGTATGGGTAAAGAAACCTCCGGCAGCGGACTGGGAACCGGAGGCATGAGCGCAAAGCTGAGCGCGGCCAAAATAGCTACGGAATCCGGTGCCGCAATGGTCATTGCAAACGGCGAGGATTTAAGCGTGATTGAACGGATCATGTCGGGAGAGAATATCGGAACATTATTTGTTGCCCATAAAAGCGAATCTTTTGATATCATTAATTATTTGTCAGACTGACGGCCGGCTGTTTTAGCGGCTGCCAAATGAAGAGAAAGGCAATCATGTCATATGGATATAAAGATATTGAAGAATAAGGATTATCAGAACGGCAGTCTGCTGAATCAGAATCTTTTGCTGGAAACAGCGGAATCCGAGAGCCGGTATGATAATATTAAAAAACTTATATATAATATTTATGATTTCGAAAAGAATATCAGATATGAAATACTGCCCAGAATTGAAAAACATAAACTGGGAGAGATCATCAATGTTTCCGTTGTGTCGGATTTTGTATATTTTTTCAATGTTTATGAGAAGGAAAATGAAGAAAAACAATCCATCAGTATTATCCGGTATAATTATAAGACAACAAAAATGGAATGTATTCTTACTTTGGAAGATGAGATTGAGGAATATATCCGGTTCAAACGGTTAAAGGTATTTGTGTTAAATGACTTATATCTGTTGGTTCAGCAGGAATATCTGAGAGCAAACCTGTCAGAATCCTATGCGGGATTTTTTGATTTTGAGATCGATCTCTACAGTATAAAGGATGGCCGGAAGTATCCGGTTGTAGATGAAAATCTGGTAAACAACGGTATTGATAACATGATATCCATCGGCGAAAATCTCTGTGTGGCAAAGACGGGATTTTCTGTACTGCCGGATAACCGTTATAATGAGCTGACCGAAGATGAAGCCAGTCTTGAAAAAATCAGTTTTGTTAATATCAGTCAGCTGGTATCCGATATGCTGATCCATAAGACGGACATCGTGATCGATACGTTTGAACAGGCATTCTACAAGAATACCATTCCTTATATAAAAAAAGAGGGAAATTTTATCATATATTCAAAAGTTAATATTGATAAAAAAGAAGAAGAGGTAACTTTTTATAACTACATAACAAAAGAAACGAAAAACTGTATCAATAAAAATGTAATCCGCTGTTTTGATCTGGCAAACCCCTGCGTCATCGCAGATGAACCTTTTATTTACATTAAACGGGAACATACCATAGATTTTCTGAATCTGAATACCTCAAAGGTCACCATTTCTTTTCAGGACAACTTATCTTTTATGGGGATCTGTAATAATACATTTATATTTAAAGGCGTCTGTCAGAAAGGTTTGTGGAAGAAAAACAAAATCTGTTTTGAAATCTACAGTTATCCCCAGAAAAATCTTTTGCTGCGGGAATATGAAGAACTGTTGGGATTTATCGGTGTCAGAAGCAAAACGCAGGACAATATATATTTGTTTATTCCGTAAGGAACGACATGGAGGTTTGTATGGAACAGGAAAAATTAAATCGGATCAATGAACTGGCAAGATTATCAAAGCAGAGACCGCTGACAGAGGAAGAAAAAGAGGAACAGGCAAGGCTTCGGAAGGAATATGTTGCCCTGGTACACAATAATTTAAGAGGACAGCTCCAGAATATCAGTATTCAGTATCCGGATGGAACGGTAAAACCGTTGCGATCCAAAAAAGAAAAATAACGGTGGTAGAGAAATGAAAAATGTTTTTACAAAACCGGAAGCCCGGCGGCAGGCAAAAGCTGCCAGAAATGCGCTGTCAGAGCAGGAAGTATCTGCCCACAGCAGATGTATATTTGATAAACTGAAGGAAATGCACGAATACAGGAACTGTTGCCAGATACTGGCATATGCGGACTGCAACCGGGAAGTATCCACCGCCGGTTTTATTCAAACCTGTCTCAACGACGGGAAACGTGTTGCGCTGCCCCGTGTGACTGCTGCCGGAATCATGGATTTTTATGAGATTCATGATCTATCTGAACTGACGGCCGGCAGTTTCGGGATTTTGGAACCGGTGGGAGGCCGGCGGTTTCTTCCGGAGCCGGATGGTTTCACGCTTATGATCCTGCCGGGAGTGGCGTTTGATCATTTCTGTCACAGAGTTGGTTATGGCGGAGGATATTATGACCGGTATCTGAGAGATAAACCCTGGATTTTTACCGTGGCGGTCTGCCATGAAATCCAGCTTTTGGAGGAAATAAAAACCGAAGAACATGATATTTCTCCGAATCTGCTGATCACAGAGAATAGAACTTTGTACAAGAATACCTGCATATAATAAAACTAAGGCTTATTATATGCAGGTATTTTTATGTTGATCAATCTGGAAGAATTACATTCTTATAATTCCATCGTATCCTCTATCATAAAGTTACATAATAATTATCCTTCCATTCTGACGGTAAATTCCATCGGACAGAGCCATGATGGACGGGAAATTTTTTGCGTTCGTCTTGGCAAAGGAAAATGCGGACCGGTGATGCTGGGAGGCGTGCATGGGCGGGAACGGATCAATCCCATTGTGCTGGTCGCCATCCTGGCCCGGTATTGCGAACAGTATGATTCAAGATATATCAGCGCTTTGGATGATTATTGTATTTATTTCATTCCGGTGTTAAATCCTGATGGATATGATATTGCCGTCAGCGGTTTCGGCGCCATATCCGGGGAAGATCGGCGGCAGTATTGCCAGAGTCTTCATATTCCTTGGGAAAAATTTAAATTCAATGCCAGAGGGATTGATATCAACCGGAATTTCCGCTCTGCAAATTTTGTGAAAACCCGTCATTCCGGCAGTGTTTTCAGTGAAAACGAATCTCTGGCGTTTATGGATTTTTGCCGGGAACATGATACCATGGGACTTATTGATTTTCATTCCAGAGGGGAAAGTATTTATTATCACCGCAGCCGGATGCCGGAAGAATACAATTCCCGTCAGTTTTATCTGGCAGGTAAACTGGCGGGGATTACGGGTTATTCCCTGAATATGCCTTTTGAGGAAAATATCGATGGTGTATCGGGCGGAAACAGCGTTCATTATTATTCCGAAACTTTTGAAAAACCGGCCCTGACCATTGAAACGGTGGCAGAACAGGCAGAATTTCCGCTGGCAGTGGAACAGCAGGGGGATGTATATTTAAAGATAAAAGACGTGCCGATGCAATTTCTGGTTCATTTACTACGTTAATTTTTGCATGGCGGAAACAGGAAAAATGCAATTTTTATCAACAGATTAATGAAAAAAATAGAAATGTATGGTATGATATAACTTGCCGTCTTTGACGAAACTTACGGCATTTGACTAAAGTTTAGCAATTGCCGGAATTTTATATGATAAAGAAAGGATTTACTTATGATTGATATAAATTTAGATACCATTGACTGCTTGGGAGAAGCGCCCGTCAGGGAACCAGAACGGCAATACTACTATATGGCAAAATGCCGGGAAATTGTCCGAAAAAAAACGGAAATGCTGGGAAGGCCGCTGACAGCATCGATTCGCACATTCGGATGTCAGATGAACGCCAAGGATTCCGAGAAAATGTGTGGAATCTTAAAACAATTGGGATATACAGAAGTGGATGAACATTATGAAACACCGGATTTTGTATTATATAACACCTGTACGGTACGTGAAAATGCAAATTTAAAGGTATATGGTCATCTGGGTTATCTGAAAAAACAAAAGGGCAGACATCCGGAAATGCTCATCGCACTGTGTGGCTGTATGATGCAGGAGAAGGATGTGGTAGAAAAAATAAAGAGCAGTTATGGTTTTGTGGACATTATTTTTGGAACCCACAATATTTTTAAGCTTGCGGAATTATTGTATGACCGTCTGACCGGCGGAACTGCCGTTACGGAAATCTGGGAGGATACGGAGCAGATCGTGGAAGAACTGCCGGCAAAGCGGAAGTATGCCTTTAAATCAGGCGTAAATATCATGTTTGGCTGTAATAATTTCTGCAGTTACTGTATCGTACCTTATGTCCGGGGACGGGAGCGCAGCCGGAAACCGGAGGATATCATTCAGGAAATCCGGGAGCTGGTGGCGGACGGCGTGGTGGAAATCATGCTGCTGGGACAAAACGTTAATTCTTATGGCAGGAATCTGGAAGAAGAGATCACGTTTGCCCGGCTGCTACAAAGGGTAGAACAGATTGAAGGATTAAAGCGGATTCGTTTTATGACTTCCCATCCCAAGGATTTGTCCGACGAACTGATACAGGTAATGAAGGAATCCAAAAAAATCTGCCGGCAGCTTCATCTGCCGCTGCAGTCCGGCAGCAGCCGGATCCTGAAGATCATGAACCGGCAGTATGATAAAGAGCAGTACATCCGGCTGGCAAAACGGATTCAGCAGGAAATACCGGATATTGCCCTGACAACGGATATCATTGTGGGATTTCCGGGAGAAACGGAAGAAGATTTTCAGGAAACCCTGGATGTGGTCCGCCAGGTAAGATTTGACAGCGCTTATACCTTTATTTATTCGAAACGGACCGGAACGCCGGCAGCGAAAATGGAAGACCAGGTGCCGCAGCCGGTGATCAAAGACCGGTTTGACCGTCTGCTGGCAGAAATTCAGAAGATTTCTTCCGAACTGACCGGCAGGGATACCGGGAAAACAGTAGAGGTTCTGGTAGAGGAAGAAAATACCCAGGACAGATCGCTGGTGACCGGAAGGCTCAGCAATAATATCGTGGTACATTTCAAAGGGGACAAGTCTTTGATCGGCCGGATGGTCCGGGTTCATCTGGATGAAGCAAAAGGGTTTTATTATATGGGAACCATGACAGAGCACATGGAGGCAGAACGGATATAAGAAACAAAAAGAAATAACAGCGGGAAATACAGGAGGAAAAATTTGTGGGTCAGTTATCACCGATGATGCAGAAATATCTTGAGACAAAAGAGCAGTATAAGGATTGTATATTATTTTACAGACTGGGCGATTTTTATGAAATGTTTTTTGAAGATGCAATTCTGGTATCCAAAGAACTGGAAATAACGTTAACCGGAAAGGACTGTGGTCTGGAAGAACGTGCGCCGATGTGCGGCATTCCTTACCATGCAGTGGATACCTATTTAAGCCGTCTTGTGGAAAAAGGATATAAGGTTGCCATCGGTGAACAGGTAGAAGATCCGAAAACGGCAAAAGGTCTGGTCAAAAGGGAAGTGGTCAGGGTTGTCACACCGGGAACCAATCTGAATACGGCGGCTTTGGATGAGACAAAGAATAATTATCTGATGTGTATCACCTATATGGATGATTCCTTCGGCATTGCCATTACGGATATTACTACCGGAGATTTTCTGGTAACGGAAGTTGACAATGCCAGAACCCTTCTGGATGAGATAAATAAATTTGTTCCTACGGAGATCGTTGTAAACTCGGCCTTTTATTTAACCGGAATCGATGTGGAGGATTTAAAGAACCGGTTATCCATTTGTGTGTTTACACTGGATAACTGGTATTTTGACGAAGATATGTGTAAGGCCACCCTGAAAGAACATTTTAAGGTTATGGATCTATCCGGACTGGGTATCAGTGATTATGCTTCCGGAACCATTGCGGCCGGAGCATTGTTTAAGTATCTGCTGGAGACTCAGAAAACCTCTCTTTCCCACATTATTTCCGTTACACCGTATTCCACTGGAAAATATATGCTGATCGATACGTCTTCGAGACGGAATCTGGAACTGACGGAAACCCTCCGGGAAAAGCAGAAACGCGGTTCCCTGCTTTGGGTACTGGATAAGACTAAAACCGCCATGGGTGCCAGAATGCTGCGGCAGTTTATCGAACAGCCCCTGATCGATAAAAAACAGATCACGGATCGTCAGGATGCCATTGAAGAGTTGAACAGCGAACTCATCACCAGAGATGAGATCCGGGAATATTTAAATCCGATTTATGATCTGGAACGCCTGATCAGTAAAATTTCATATAAATCCGCTAATCCCCGGGATTTGATCGCATTTAGGAATTCCCTGTCCATGCTGCCTCATATCAAGCGTCAGATGGCTTCCTACGGGACGCCTCTGTTAACCGGATTATATGAAGACCTGGACGAACTGGAAGATATCCATACCCTGATCAATGATTCCATTATGGAAGAGCCGCCGCTGGTCATCCGGGAAGGCGGGATCATTAAAGAAGGATTTAATGAAGAAATCGACCGGTTACGGAGTGCCAAAACGGAGGGGAAAACCTGGCTTGCCCAACTGGAGCAGAAAGAGAAGGACAGCACCGGCATAAAAAGTTTAAAGATTAAATATAATAAAGTTTTCGGATACTACATAGAAGTTACCAATACATTTAAAGATATGGTTCCGGAACACTATATCCGGAAACAGACCCTTGCCAATGCGGAACGCTATATAACCGATGAACTGAAGAATCTGGAGGATATCATTCTGGGTGCGGAGGAAAAGTTATCCGGTATTGAATATGATAAATTCTGCCTGATCCGGGATACGATCGCAGAGGAAGTAGTGCGTATCAAGAATACTGCCAAAGTAATCGCCGCATTGGATGCTTTTGTCTCCATGGCGTTTGTGGCGGAGCGCAATAACTATATAAAACCAAAGATGAATGAAAAAGGTATCATCGATATAAAAAACGGACGGCATCCGGTGGTGGAAAAGATGATGAGCGGTTCCATGTTTGTGGAAAATGATACCTATCTGGATAAACAGAACAACCGGATATCCATTATCACGGGACCGAATATGGCGGGAAAATCTACCTATATGCGTCAGACAGCCCTGATCGTACTGATGGCCCAGATCGGTTCCTTTGTTCCTGCCATAAGTGCCAATATCGGTATCTGTGACCGGATTTTTACCCGTGTAGGCGCTTCGGACGATCTGGCATCGGGACAGAGCACATTTATGGTAGAAATGACGGAGGTTGCCAATATTCTTCGGAATGCCACGTCAGACAGTCTGTTGATCTTAGATGAAATTGGCCGGGGGACCAGTACCTTTGACGGACTGAGCATTGCCTGGGCGGTGGTGGAACATATTTCCAATACCAGACTGCTGGGAGCCAAGACCTTATTTGCCACTCATTATCATGAACTGACAGAACTGGAAGGCACCTTAAGCGGTGTCAACAATTATTGCATTGCCGTAAAGGAACAGGGCGAAGATATTGTATTTCTTCGGAAGATCATCAAAGGCGGGGCCGATAAAAGCTATGGTATACAGGTTGCCAAACTGGCGGGAATACCGGATACGGTCATTCTGCGGGCCAGAGAGATCGCACAGGAATTGTCCAATGCGGATATCAGCGCCAGAGCCAAAGAAATCGCCGGCTCCCTGGAGCCGGCGGCAAAGAATAAAAATTTCAGGGCCAACGATCTGGATGCAGTTCAGATGTCTTTATTTGATACGGTTAAGGATGATGATATCCTGGAAGAATTAAAAGGTATGGATGTGACAAACATGACGCCTATTGATGCGTTAAATACGCTGTATAAACTGCAGAACAAATTAAAGAACCGCTGGTAGGGAACAGGAATACGGAGGTACGGGATATGCCGAATATAGAAGTACTGGATAAAGAAACCGTTGATAAGATTGCAGCCGGAGAGGTCGTAGACCGTCCGGCTTCCATTGTAAAGGAAATGTTAGAAAATGCCATAGATGCCAAAGCCACATCCGTTACCGTTGAGATCAAGGATGGCGGAATTTCTTTTATCCGGATCACGGATAACGGCTGCGGCATTGCAAAAGAGGATATCCGGCTGGCTTTTCTGCGCCATGCCACCAGCAAGATCAGGAATATTGAAGATTTGATCAGCGTTTCTTCTCTGGGATTCCGGGGAGAGGCGTTATCCAGTATTTCCGCAATTGCCCAGGTGGAGTGTATCACCAAAACACCGGATGCTTTTGTGGGAACCAGGTATGTAGTGGAAGGCGGACAGGAAAAAATACTGGAAGAGGTTGGAGCACCGTCCGGTACCACATTTATAATAAGAAATATATTTTATAATACCCCGGCCAGAAGAAAATTTTTAAAAACGGCTGCAACGGAAGGTTCCTATATTAGTGCCGTCGTGGAACATATCGCGCTGTCCCATCCCGAAGTTTCCGTTCGGTTTATTTCTGCAGGAAGCAGCAGGCTGCACACGGCAGGCAATAATAAACTGAAGGATGTCATCTATGGGATTTACGGACGTGATATAACTGCGAATCTTATGGAGGCAGAACATGGGGATTCCGGAATGGAAATCAGCGGTTTTATTGCGAAACCGGTGGTATCCAGAGGGAACCGCAATTATATGAATTATTTTATTAACGGCCGGTATATAAAAAGCAAGATTATCAGCAGCGCCATCGAGGAAGCATATAAACCCTATCTGATGCAGCATAGTTATCCGTTTTGTGTGCTGCATTTTTCTATACCGCAGGAGTTTCTGGATGTCAATGTGCATCCTTCCAAAATGGAACTGCGGTTTGAACATCCGGTGCAGGTTCATGATTTTATTTACCATACGCTTACGGAAATATTAAAACAACAGGAACTGATTCCGAAAGCTTCTTTTGAATCCGGAAGAAAACAACAGGTGTCTCAGGAGCGTACGGAAAAACAGGATCAGCTGGTTCAGGAATTAAAAGTGGTAGAACAGGATAAAACGCTGCTTCCCGGTGATACAGAGACAGTGAAACGGTTTGAATATGAAAAAGTGATACCAAAACTGCTGCGGGAAAAACCGGAACCTTTTGAAACCAACCGGTTGAACGCCTTTCATACCATTCGGGAAGCGGAATCCAAATATACGACGAATTTGAAGGACAAACCTGCAGCGGGCAGCGGAGAACAGCTGGCATTATTTAACGATAAATTTTTATCCGGTGAAAGCCGGCTCCGGCATCGGATCATCGGACAATTATTCGAAACCTACTGGCTGATCGAATATGGTGACAACCTGTATATCATAGACCAGCATGCGGCACATGAAAAAGTATTGTATGAAAAGACCATGGAGGGACTGAAGAATAAAACATTTACTTCCCAGATGTTAAACCCTCCGATCATTCTTACATTAAATGCGCAGGAAGTGCAGATGATCGAAAAATTCAGGAATAATTTTCAGGAGCTGGGTTATGAAATCGAAGCGTTCGGCGGCAGGGAATATGCCGTACGGGCGGTTCCTGCCAATCTGTATTCCATAGGATCCAAAGAACTCCTGCTGGATATCATAGATTCCTTATCCTCGGAATCGACCTCCGTCCAGTCGGATCTGATTTCGGAGAAGATCGCATCAATGTCCTGCAAGGCGGCTGTAAAAGGAAATAACAGGCTATCGGTTCCGGAAGCAGAGGCGTTGATCGGACAACTGCTGAAACTGGAAAATCCGTATCACTGTCCCCATGGACGCCCCACTATTATATCTATGAGTAAATATGAAATAGAAAAGAAATTTAAACGAATACTGTAAAGGACTGAGAAATATATGGAAAGGAAACATTGGAATGAGGATATATCCGGCGGGAAGAAACTGCCATTGGTGATTCTTACCGGTCCTACGGCTGTGGGTAAGACCGAGTTGTCCATATCACTGGCCAAACGATTGGGTGGTGAGATCATCAGCGCCGATTCCATTCAGGTATATAGGGGAATGGATATCGGTTCCGCAAAGATCACTCCCCGGGAACAGCAGGGGATCCGGCATTATCTCATCGATGTGCTGGATCCGGATGAAGCGTTTAATATATATATATTTAAACAAATGGCGGCTCAGGCAGTCAGCGAGATTTATGCAAAGGGAAAGATACCGATTCTTACCGGAGGAACCGGATTTTATATCCAGAGCATTTTATATGATATTCAGTTTCAGGAAGAGGAAGATAACCGGTGGCGTCTCTATTACGAAGCACTGGCAAAGGAAAAAGGGAAAGAATATCTCCACCGGTTACTAAGGGAAGTGGATGGGGAATATGCGGAGTCTGTTCATTATAACAACGAAAAACGTGTGATCCGGGCATTGGAATTTTACCGTCAAACCGGCAGGAAATTATCGGAGCATAATAAGATTCAGCAGGAAAATGAATCGCCCTTTGATTTTCGTTATTTTGTCCTGAACCGGGACCGGAAGATATTATATGACAGAATCAACCGGCGTGTGGATCTTATGTTGGAACAGGGACTTGTGGAGGAAGTAAAACATCTGCTGGATTCAGGTTATGACAGAACGCTGGTATCCATGCAGGGACTGGGATATAAGGAAATCGCCGCCTGTCTGGCAGGGGAAATGACACTGGGCGAAGCAGCGGAGATCATAAAACGGGATACCAGAAGATTTGCCAAACGTCAGCTTACCTGGTTTCGCCGGGAGAAAAACGTGACGTTTATTAAATATGAAGATTTCGACAATGATACGGAACGGATACTGGATGCAATGGTGAAAATGTGTTCTTTCTGAACAGAATTGAATGGAGGTTTATCATGGATTTTTATCAAGAAATGGGAATCAGTAATAAAGTACAGTCATTCGGCACTGAAATTGAACAGTCGTTAAAAACACGCTTTGCAGTGTTTGATGAAATTGCGGAGTACAATCAGCTGAAAGTGATAAAAGCAATGCAGGAGGAGCGGGTCAGTGATGTTCATTTTGCCGCTACCTCCGGTTACGGATACAATGATCTGGGCAGGGATACTTTGGAACGGGTATATGCCAGGGTCTTTCATACAGAAGATGCCCTGGTAAGGCCGCAGATCGTATGCGGTACCCATGCCCTGGCCCTGGCCCTGTCTTCGAATCTGCTTCCGGGAGACGAACTGTTATCGGTTTCCGGGAAACCATACGATACGCTGGAAGAGGTGATCGGTATCCGGGATTCTGCCGGTTCCCTGAAGGAATACGGGGTCAGTTATTCCCAGGTAGATCTGCTGCCAGACGGCAGTTTTGATCTGGAAGGAATAAAGAAGGCCGTAAAGTCCAACACTAAGATGGTGGCGATCCAGCGTTCCAAAGGATATCAGACCAGAAAGACATTATCGCCTTATGATATCGGCGATGTCATCCGGTTTGTCAAAGAAATCCGCAGCGACATCCTTGTCATGGTAGATAACTGTTACGGGGAATTTGTACAAAAACACGAACCTGGTGATTTCGGAGCCGATATGGTAGTCGGCTCCCTGATCAAAAATCCCGGCGGCGGCCTGGCACCGATCGGCGGTTATATTGCAGGAACCAAAGCCTGTATTGAGCGGGCGGCATACCGGCTGACGGCTCCCGGTCTTGGGAAGGAAGTCGGTGCCACGCTGGGGATCACCCAAAGCCTGTTCCAGGGGCTGTTTATGGCTCCTGCAGTTGTAAACAGCGCTTTAAAAGGAGCCGTTTTTGCAGCAAACATATATGAAGCTCTGGGATTTTCCGTTGTACCGGATGGAAGGGAACCACGGTATGATATCATACAGGCTGTCGAATTCGGCACACCGGAAGGCGTTATTGCGTTCTGTAAGGGAATCCAGGCTGCTGCACCGGTGGACAGCTATGTAACGCCGGAACCCTGGGCCATGCCGGGATATGACAGTGACGTGATCATGGCAGCCGGTGCTTTCGTTCAGGGTTCTTCCATTGAACTGAGTGCAGACGGTCCCATAAAGCCGCCTTATGCCGTATATTTTCAGGGGGGACTCACCTGGTATCATGCAAAACTGGGAATTCTGATGTCTTTGCAGAAATTGGTGGATGCAGGTATTGTGAAATTGTAATAGTTATGTTATTATAAAAGATGATTTTCCTTTCGAACTTGGAGAGAAGAAACGAAAGGATGAAGAAATGTCAAAAATAAAAGAAAAGTTAAAAGAAGAACGGCCGTATGAAAAATGTATGCGCCTCGGAACCGAAAGCCTGACCAACGCGGAACTTCTGGCAGTGATCATCCGTTCCGGCACCAATGAAAGGAATTCGGTGGAACTTGCCGAATCCATACTGATCAGACACGGGAATTCGGGAGGAATCCTTGGAATTAACCATGTAAGTATTCAGGAACTGATGAAATTTAAAGGGATTGGCATGGTCAAGGCCATTCAGATTAAATGTATTGCGGAACTGAGCCGGCGGATTCACCGGGAACAGTATAATATCAAACCGGAATTATGCAGTCCCGAAAATATTGCAAATTATTATATGGAAGATTTAAGGCATCTGGAAACGGAGCATCTGTATCTGGTCATGCTCAACACCAAACACCGGCTGTTGGGAAATATTGAATTATCCAAAGGTACGGTCAATTCTTCCATTTTTTCTCCGCGGGAGGCGTTAAAAGAAGCGTTGCGGATGGATGCCGTGTATATGGTACTCATGCATAATCATCCCAGCGGAGATCCCGCACCCAGCAGGGAAGACATGGCAACGACCAGAAGAATGTGTGAAGCCGGTAATATAATCGGAATTCCATTGATTGACCACATAATAATTGGAGATAATAGATATATAAGTTTAAAACGGATGGGCGTTTTCCATTCATCTTAATAAATTTAAAGTAAAGGATAGTAACAGATATGGCACAACATGTATATGGAATCGATCTAGGGACAAGTAATTTTAAAATATTCGGAGCTTCCAACAAGAAGCTGATAAATGAAAAGAATGTCATTGCCATCAAGGATAAAAAAGAAGTATTTGATTTTGGAGATATGGCATTTGAAATGTATGAAAAGGCGCCGGCTAATATTGATGTTTCTTTTCCCGTAAAATACGGGGTGATTGCGGATATCAAGAATATGGATACCCTGTTTGAGTGTTTTTTCAGCAAATTAAACGGACATCATTCCGGCAGCGGCAGCGGGGATTTCTGTATTGCGGTTCCTACCGATATTACGGAGGTGGAAAAACGGGCTTTTTATGATTTGGTGGCGGAATCAAAAGTAAAATCCAAGCATATTAATGTGGTGGAAAAACCCATTGCGGATGCGGTTGGTCTTGGACTGGATGTGGATAGTCCAAAAGGAAACCTGATCGTCAATATCGGTGCGGATACGACAGAAATATCAGTGATCTCCCTTGGGGGCATCGTTCTGAGCAAACTGATCAAAACCGGAGGCACTAAACTGGATGAGACCATATGCAACATAGTCAGAAAAAAATATAATCTGGTCATCGGACACCGGACGGCGGAACAGGTGAAGATCCATCTTGCCGATGCCATTAATTCTGGCGAAAGTAAATGCGTTGCGTTTGGCAGAAATATCGTAACCGGCCTTCCGGCCAGCCGGGAGATCGACTCCGAACTGGTCTATATGGCGATTCAGGAAAGTCTGTATTCCATTGTGGATGCCATCAAAGTAATCTTAGAGAGGACTCCGCCAGAATTATCGGCAGACATCATTGATACCGGTATCTTTCTTACCGGTGGTTCTGCCCAGATCAAGAATCTGGATACACTGATCCGGAAGGAAACCGGACTGAAAGTAAATGTTTGTGATAATCCGGATGAAACCGTTATTCAGGGCGTCGCCCGGATTTTAACCAACGACAAACTCAGCGGACTGATGTATGTACCCCGGGAAAAGCAATATAATTAAATGAAAACAGTTGAGGTATGGTTTTGAGAAAAAGTGATAAAAAGAGTATTCCAACCAAATATATATTATTTATACTGTCTTTTTTATGTATGGTTCTGATCGTGTTATCATTTATCATGCCGGGATTTGCAAGTCCGGTGAAAGAGGGTGTCTCCTATGTCCTGGTACCTGTTTCCAGGGGAATGAACCAGGTGGGCCGCTGGTTTAACGAGCGGAAAGACGATCTGTCGGAGCTTCGGGATGTAATGGCAGAGAATACGGAGTTAAAAGCCCGGATAGCGGATCTGCAGAATAAAAATGCTCTTTCCGTGGAAGAACGCAGCGAGCTGGAAGAACTGAGAACTTTGTTCCAGCTGAGCGAGCAGTATTCCTCTTATGAAACGGTCGCCGGCAGGATCATCAGCCGGGACAGCAGCAACTGGTTTTCCACGTTTACCATTGATAAAGGCAAAAAGGATGGAATCGAAGTGGATATGAATGTCATTGGCGACGGCGGTCTGGTAGGGATTGTATTCGAAGTAGGAGAAAATTATTCCCTGGTACGTTCCATTATTGATGATGAGAGTAATGTCAGCGGACAGTTTGCCTCCACATCGGACAAATGTATCGTGAAAGGCAGTCTGCAACTCATAAATGAAGGTGTGCTGAAAGTATTTAATATTAATAAAGATGCTGATATTTCCGAAGGAGATATGATCGTAACTTCCAATATAAGCAGCAAATTTCTTCCGGGTATTCTCATCGGCTATGTAAAAGATATTGAAAACGATTCCAATAATCTGACAAAATCGGCTTATCTGACACCGGTGGTTGATTTTGCACATTTGGATATCGTACTGATCATTAAGCAGCAAAAATATACAGGTGGTTGAATACATGTTACGTAAATTTGTGCTTACAATTACAATCTTAATCTTTTATTTATTACAGACTACATTATTTAAAGCCTTATCCCTGGCATCGGTATCGCCGAATCTGCTGATCATTCTGACCTTTGCGGCAGGTTTTATGCGTGGAAAAAAAGAAGGAATGTTTGTGGGTCTGTTCAGCGGCCTGGTTCTGGATCTGTTTTACGGACAGGTGATCGGTTTTAATGCGTTACTCTATATGTACATAGGCTATATCAATGGATTTTTTCATTCCATGTTCTATGATGAGGACGTGACACTGCCGCTGGGATTAGTAATGGGAAGTGATTTCGTCTATAATTTTGTATATTATGTCTTCCGTTTTTTACTTCGGAACCGGCTGGATTTTGGATATTATCTGCTTCATATCATGCTGCCGGAAATGGTCTATACGGTAGTGGTCACCGTGATATTGTACCGGATCATGCTTCGGATCCATCGAAAACTGGAGGCTTACGAAAAAAGGAGAGCGACAAAGTTTGGTTAAAGATATTTTAGAAATGGTGATAAATTTTCTGAAATCCAGAATTTTCAGCATGGCACTGATCGTCATTCTGATGTTCAGTATTCTGATGTTCAGGATCTTTGATCTCCAGATCGTCAACGAGGAATATTATCTTAACAATTACATACAGACGGCGGAAAAAGAAGTCCAGACTTCTGGTACCAGAGGATTGATCTTTGACCGGAATGGCATGCTGCTGGCGTATAATAAGCTGGCATATGCCATTGAAATGGAGGATGTACTGGACAGTTCCCTGACCAAAAGCGATGACTTAAACCGTATCATTGATAAGACCGTCCAGATCATTCAGGCGCATGATGACGATATTATCAATGAATTCAGTATCATTCTGAATTCCAACAATGAATATGAGTATTCGGTCTCTTCAGAAAATGAAAAACTTCGGTTTTTACGGGATATTTACGGAAAAAAATCCATTGAAGAACTGGATGACGAGAAAAAAACGCTTTCCACTTCTTCAGCGGCGGAAGTCATGGATTATCTCTGCGGAGATGCCCGGTTTGATATCAGTGATGAATATGACCTGCAGCAGAAATTGTATATTGCCATGATCCGTTATCGTTTATCCCTGAATTCCTACCAGAAATATATTACTACAAAAATCGCTTCCAATGTAAGCGAGGAAACGGTTGCAGCCATTTATGAAAACCAGTGGGAACTGGCAGGTGTTTCCGTAACGGAAGAATCTATCCGGGTGTATAATGAGAGCAAGTATTTTGCCCATATCATCGGATATACCGGAAAAATTTCAGAATCCCAGCTGGCGGACTATAATGGGGCCGGTGGGGATTATCTGGCTTCAGACGTGGTGGGAAAATCAGGTATCGAACAGGTTATGGAGTCTGATTTACAGGGGCAGAAGGGCATTAGTACAATATTTACGGACAGTACCGGACGTATTTTGGAACAGGTGGATAAATCCGATGCCAAAGCCGGAAATGATGTGTATTTATCCGTGGATGCCAAACTGCAGAAAGCGGGATATACGATCTTAGAGCAGAAACTGGCAGGTATCGTATATAATAAACTGGTAAACCGGCAGGTGACCGTAACGGAAAACATGAAGGAAATACCGATTTCCATTTATGATGTTTATTATCAGATGATCAATAACAATGTTTTGGATCTGTCCCATTTTGCGGAAGAAGATGCCAAAGAAAATGAAAAAAATATATATAATAAGTTTCAGAGCAAACAGCAGTCCGTCATTGCCACGGTCCGCGGGGAACTGACAGCTGCTGAGCCTAAGCCGCTTTCCCAGCTATCGGAAGAGTACAATACTTATCTTTCTTATATATATTCAAAATTATT
Source organism: uncultured Lachnospiraceae bacterium (assembly GCA_910578175.1). Classification (GTDB taxonomy): domain Bacteria; phylum Bacillota; class Clostridia; order Lachnospirales; family Lachnospiraceae; genus Bovifimicola. The sequence goes on along the minus strand of CAJTPF010000004.1, from coordinate 5,324 downwards.
GAATACGGAAGGAATTATTGATAAAAAATCCATTGATACTGAAGATGCCACGTATATTGCATGGGAAAAAGAGACCATCAGTTTCCAGCAGTTTTTATATTATGCCATCTCAAAGAACTGGATCAATACTTCTAAATTGTATGAAGAAGGGGATGAAACAAAGTATTCTGACAGTGATGAAATCTATCAGAAACTGTTGGAACATATTTTTAAGGGATTGTCCGGGGATGCCGGATTCAGTAAGAAAATATATTATTACATGATCAATGACGGAACCATTTCCGGCAATGAAATATGCATGGCATTGTTTGACCAGGGAGTTCTGGATTATAACGAAGCCTCGTATCAGAGTTTGAAATCCGGCGGTTCTGCATATGAATTTATGCGGGAACAGATCCGGCTTATCAAGATTACGCCGGCCCAGATTGCTTTAGATCCGTGTTCCGGTTCCATTGTGGTAACGGATGTAAATACCGGGGATGTACTGGCGCTGGTCACTTATCCGAGTTATGATAATAATATGCTGTCCGGTTCGGTGGATGCCGTTTACTGGAGCAAACTGAACAATGATCTATCCCTTCCGCTCTATAACAGGGCTACCCAGACAAGAACAGCCCCGGGTTCCACATTTAAAATGATTTCGGCGATCACAGGTCTGGAGCAGGGAATCATCAGTCCGGGAGCACTGATTGCAGACCATGGTGAGTTTACGAGAATCAAACCGTCTCCGAAATGCTGGAGATATCCGGGAAATCATGGTTCTATTAATGTTTCCCAGGCGCTGGGGGTATCCTGCAATTATTTCTTTTATGAAGTGGGATATCAGTTATGTATCGATGCCAACGGAAATTATAACAATGAACTGGGATTATCCAAGATCAAACAGTATGCGGACCAGCTGGGTATCACATCGTCATCCGGTGTGGAGATTGAAGAAAACGAGCCTTTGTTTTCAAAAACAGATGCCGTACGTTCAGCCATTGGCCAGGGTTCAAACAGTTATTCCAATGTCCAGCTGGCCAGGTATGTAACCACACTGGCTAACAGAGGAAATAATTACCAGCTTACATTGCTGGAAAAGGTAGTGGATTCTTCGGGAACAGTGCTTCAACAGTTTGAGCCGGAACTGGTGAATAAGGTGGAGATAAAGGATTCTACCTGGAACGCCGTATTTTCCGGCATGCGTTCTGTTGTTACTACAGGTACCGCAAGAGGGACGTTCAGCGGTTTTCCGATTGAAGTGGCTGGTAAATCCGGTACGGCACAAGAAAATCTGCTCCGTTCCAATCATTCCACTTTCGTGGCTTTTGCACCATATTCCAATCCGGAAATCGGTGTCAGTGTGGTTCTTCCCCATGGAGAATCTTCTGGTTATAATGCCGAAGTTGTCAGAGAAATGATCAAGTATTATTACCACCTTACGACAGATGAAGAATTGTATGGCGGAGTTGCTTCCATACCAACCTCCGGAATCACAAGTGATTAATTTGTTTGCAGAAAGGAAATCAGAAAAATGAAGAATTCTGTAGTGATAAAAGGAAATAAATATGGTATTATAGTAATATTGGATGATTCATTGCCTTTTGAAGAACTGAAACAAATGGTTGCAGAAAAGTTTGTGGAATCAGCAAAATTTTTCAAGAAAGCTTCTATGGGAATTTCTTTTGAAGGAAGAGCACTTTCCGATGATGAAATGAAAGAACTTCTGGATATCATCTCATCCAATACGGATATCAATATTGTCTGTGTCTTAGACAGCAGCGGTGAAAGAGAAGAGCAGTTTAAACGTGCATTGGAAGAACAGGCGGCTTCGGAAGCTGTTTCCGCGGCAGCGGCCATTAGCGGTAACGACGGTCAGTTTTACCGTGGTACACTCAGAAGCGGCCAGGTACTGGAAAGTGATTCCAGCATTGTGATACTGGGAGATGTAAATCCCGGCGCCAAAGTGGTTTCTTCGGGAAACGTAGTAATACTTGGGGCCTTAAAAGGTACTGTTTATGCCGGAGTCACAGGGAATGAAACATCTGTTGTAGTTGCATTGGAAATGACTCCGATGCAGATCAGAATTGGCGATATTATCGCAAGATGTTCAGATACACAGGGAAAAGCCAAACGAAAAAAGGTGAAACCCGAGACAAAAATAGCCTTTGTTGAAAATGAAAATATTTATATTGAACCTTTGAACAAAGAAGTATTAAATGACATTCGTTTTAATTAAACATTAGGAAACCGGGAGGAATTGTTAGAATGAGCGAAGTAATAGTAGTAACATCAGGAAAAGGCGGCGTTGGTAAGACCACGACTACAGCTAATGTCGGAACAGGTCTGGCTATGCTGAATAAAAAGGTTGTATTGATCGATACGGATATAGGTCTTCGGAATCTGGATGTTGTCATGGGACTGGAGAACCGCATCGTATATAATCTGGTGGATGTGGTTAAAGGAAATTGTAAGGCAAAACAGGCAATGATTAAGGATAAGAGGTACTCCAACCTTTTTCTGCTCCCATGTGCACAGGCCGGAGATAAAACAAGCGTTACTCCGGAAGAAATGAAAGCACTTACCGATGAATTACGGAAAGAGTTTGATTACATAATCCTTGACTGTCCGGCCGGCATTGAACAGGGATTCCAGAACGCAATCGCAGGTGCAGACAGAGCATTGGTCGTTACAATGCCCGAGGTTTCAGCCATCCGTGATGCAGACAGGATCATCGGTCTGCTGGAAGCCAATGAAAAGAAGCGTGCAGACCTGATCGTAAACCGTATCCGGATGGATATGGTAAAGAAAGGTGAAATGATGTCCATCGATGACGTGGTTGATATTTTAGCCATTGATCTGATCGGTGCGGTACCGGATGATGAAAATATTGTTATTGCCACGAATAACGGAGAACCGCTGGTAGGAAATGACAGTCTTGCAGGACAGGCATATATGAATATATGTCACAGAATTATCGGTGAGGAAGTACCTTTACTGGATTTAAATAAGAAACCGGGATTTTTATCAAAGCTATTTAAGAAAAACTAGAAAGGGGTAGTGATATGAGTCTGTTTGACATGTTTAAGAAAAAAAGTTCCGGTACGGTGGCGAAGGACCGTTTAAAGTTCCTTCTGGTTTCAGACCGGGCAAACTGTTCTCCTGAAATTATGGAGAAACTGAAAAATGATATTATCGAAGTGATTAAGAAATATATGGAAATCGACAGCGACGGTCTGGATATCCAGATCACCCAGACAGAATCGGAATCTACCAATGGTACGGTTCCTGCTTTGATTGCTAATATTCCGATCAAGGAAGTCCGGCATGATGCCGAAAATCAGGCATAAACTTTAGGAGTTTATATGACTAAAATTTTGAATACTATAAAAAGCTACAGATTTAGATATTTTAATATCAGGCTGGTGATCTGGGTCATGTTACTGACAATTTTGGGAATTAATGTAATTGCCAGTGCAACGGATTCTGATATCTATGAAAAAAAACAGGTGCTCGGCTTTATTCTTGGTCTGTTCATTATGGTGGCCGCCGCTCTGTTCAGTTATCGTTTTGTGCTGAGATTTTACTGGCTGCTCTATCTGCTGAACCTTGGACTGCTTGTCTGGGTAAAGTATGGAGGCGCTTACCGGATGGGTGCCACCCGTTGGATCGATCTGGGCTTTTTCCAGCTTCAGCCCTCAGAATTTTCAAAACTTTTTCTGATCTTATTTTTTGCAAAGTATCTGCACAAATACCGGGAAAAGCTAAATACCCTTCCGGTACTTGGCGGTGCAGTGGTATTATTTGCCATTCCGCTGGCTCTGGTATTAAAACAACCGGATTTATCTACCAGTATTGTTATATCTTTGATGTTTTGTGGAATAATGTATGTAGCGGGACTTAGTTATAAGATTATCGGAGCATTGTTTGCAATCGCCATTCCGGTTGCTGCCGTTCTGCTTTATATGCTGCTGCAGCCGGACCAGAAGATACTGGAAGAATACCAGTATAACCGGCTGGTTGGTTTTTATGATAAAAATAATGAAATTGCGGCAAGAATAAATTACCAGCAGGTAAATTCCGTTATGGCAATCGGTTCCGGCGGTTTATGGGGAAAAGGATTAAATAATAATACTACTACCAGCGTTAAGAACGGTAATTATATTTCAGAACCGCAGACGGACTTTATTTTCTGTATTGTTGGTGAAGAACTGGGGTTTGTAGGGGCTTCCGCAGTCATCATCCTGCTGTTCCTGATCATAATGGAATGTTTTATCATCGGTGCCCATGCACCGGATCTGGCGGGCAGGATTATTGCATGCGGGTTTGGAACATTAATTGCGGTACAGTCTTTTGTTAATATTGGTGTCGTTACTATGCTGATTCCAAATACCGGGTTACCACTTCCTTTTGTCAGTTATGGATTAAGTTCGTTGTTAAGCCTGTTTCCGGGTGTTGGGATTATATTAAACATTGGAATGCAGCGAAAAAACACTATATATTAAGGAGGAGGTTTTTATGAATATTGCTTTTGTAGCACATGATTCAAAGAAAAAACTGATGCAGAATTTTTGTATTGCATATAGAGGTATTTTATGTAAACATGAACTGTATGCAACCGGTACCACAGGACGGTTGGTAGAAGAAGTGACCAATCTTTCCGTCCATAAATTTCTTGCCGGTCATCTGGGAGGGGTTCAGCAGATGGCCACACAAATGGAGCAGAATCAGATTGATATGCTGATCTTTTTAAGAGACGCCAATGCGCCAAAACCTCATGATCCGGATATTAATAATATATTCCGGCTGTGCGATATGCATAATATTCCGTTGGCAACCAATCTGGCGACTGCAGAATTGTTGATCAAATCCCTGGAACGGGGAGATCTGGACTGGCGGGATATATATAAACAGTAAGATTCCGATCATATGTAAAGCAAAAGCATGGTACGGCTTTTGCTTTTTTTGCCTATTCAGCGATGTCCCTGACTCTACCAAACATACTGATAAGGTATAGACCACAGATACCTACCGCTGCATAGATGATTCTGGATAACAGCGTCATATCACCGAATAAAAATGCAACAAGGTCAAGTCTGAAAAAGCCGATCAATCCCCAGTTAATTGCACCAATGATTGCAATTGTAAGAATCGTATAATCTAATCCTTTTGAATTCATATCCATCCCATGCATACCGACCCGGATTGCAGCAAAATGAATTTGCTGGTTGAAAGAAGGGCAGTCTGCATTTTCCTTTCTTTCGATTATTTCTTTCAACCTTACTATAATATCAGTATTATTATTTGAACTTCTGAAAAATATATGATGGTAATATTTTCAAAAA
>CAJTPF010000003.1 GCA_910578175.1 uncultured Lachnospiraceae bacterium | reverse complement strand
GGAGTATGATGGGGAGAGGCAGACGGTGATACTGGATCCGGGGCTGGTGCAGAAGGCGTTTTGGGAGATTATATTAACTACTAAAGATAATAAATTTGATACGGGAAATTGGAATAAAGGAAGCTTTGATACAGCTATTGAATCATTAAATTATCATTATTATAAACATGGGGCTGAGGTTGGAGCTACCAGTTGTAGCCATTATTTGAGAAAAGCAGAAGAATTTGCAAAGACTGCAAAAAAAGGTTCAATAAAACAAGAAGTAATAGGTAATGTAGAGGGAACAATTAGATATAAAAAAATGGAAAGTATATTGATATTGCACCAGACAATACAATTGTGTCATTTGGAAAACAATAGAAATATATATTAAAGTATTATGGAAAGGAAAAATGATTTGGATAATTTGTAAAAGAATCTAAATTATAGGGTAGAGTAATGTTAGCACATCAGTTTGCAATCATTCCAATGAATAGTAATAAAAGTATTATAATGCCTAATATGGATTTTATATCTATTGATGATACAATTATTAACTATATAGGGGATAGTTTAAAATGGATTTATAGTACATGGAATGGACAAGAGGTCAAAAGTGGTCTTTTATATTATGGTTTTTCTATAATTCAGAATGATGAACTTTTGAAGTTTCAAAATATTATAAAACAATGGAGAAATTTGTTTTATTATTCACCAGAAGAATTTTATCTTACAGGAGGTTATTTACCAGAAAATGCTCAATATGAAAATATATTGATTAATAAGGTGGATTTAATAAATAAATTAGATGCTTTAATTTTATTATGTGAAAAGGCAAAATTTCAGAAATCATGCATTTTACATAATGGTATTTAGATAACATTATGTATTTATTTTTGTAGCGATAGCATTAATAGACCATAATCTGTTTACATCTGATTCAGATGTAAACAGATGTATGTGTTGGAGATGAATGGGCTTACCAATCGATTTGTTAATAAGTTTGTAAGTGAAATAGAAAAGAAAGACGTTTAGGGATTAATTGTAGTTTCGGGAATTGTGTATAATCTGATTATAGATTTGGTTCCGCCGAAAATACAGAAGGTACTTGAAACGGGAATTCCGAAAAAGGATGAGGAATATGGTGCATGTATAGAACTGGGACCGCAGGCTGTTTTGAGGTATTTTTGGGAGACAATTAATCAGGCTAAAAAGGATTCTAAAAAGGGAAATTATGTTAAGGTTGAGGATAATTATTTAAAGAAAAAAGGAATAGATGCTCATGAACTAAAAAAAGATATTATAGGTAAAAAAGCACCTATTGCACATTATGATATTTATATAAATAAGGATACAGGAGAATTATTTATTTTTGAAAAAGCAGGGAAAGGAGTAGGAATTCCTACAGAAGAATTTCTGAAATAATATATGAATGCTACAAGTGTAAGAGTGGATTTAAGAATTATGGGTGATGTGTATGATGTTCAAGAAATAAGCAGAGAGTTGAGAATTACCCCTACTGATACATGGAAGATGGGAGAGTTTATCCGTAATACAGGTAAAAAATATAAGTATACAGGTTGGTTGTATAGCATTGGTGAGGAAGAAACACTGGATATTAATACTCAATTAAAAAAACTGGAGAATGTGTTTTTGCCGAAAGAAGATATCCTATGCAGATTAAAGAGTAAATATAATTTAGATTTTAGCATTGATATTGTAATTTATATTGAAAATCAGTCTCCACCAGCAATTTATTTAGAAAGTCCAATTATTAAATTTGCCGCAAATTTAGGTGCCAGATTTGATATGGATACATATGTACATTGAATAATACTTGATTGGAAAAGTTTATATAAATATTTTAAGTAATAGCAATGTATATGGATGCAAGAGGAAATAATTTTAGTTTTGGAGAAGTCTTAATGATCCTTGGTGTGATGGATGTTTTGTGCGGCAGTATGTTTATGATTGGTGAATATGTGGTGGCATAGGCAAGGACTTTGATGCTGAAGGCCATGGTGAGTACGATTGAGTTCAATGGTCTTGGAAACCAGTTTGTGCATTGGTTAAGAGAAATTTAAAAAAATTTCTCTTGAAGATTTATGGAGCAGGAAACGTATATCCCGATTTTTGTGGCGGATGAGGCTGTTAAGAGGATTATTATTGATTTAATACCGGAGAGTAAGCCGTTTTTTGAAGTGATGCCGGAGTATGACGGGGAGAGGCAGACGGTGATACTGGATCCGGGACTGGTGCAGAAGGCGTTTTGGGAGATTATTCAGTGGGAAGAAAGAGAATCTAATGCTTATTACAAAGAGGGACTTGAAAATGTACCAAATGAATGGAATGAGATTGAAGTACTTGAGGATAAAGTTAAGAGTGAATCATTTAAAGAATTTTTAAGAAATCAAGGGAAAAGTACTAAGGGTTGGAAAAAAGTTATGGAAAAATGGGCTTCTCCTGATGGAAAAATTTATCAAAGACACTATTGGACTAGTGGAGTGGATTTTTACTATCATGAGGGTATAATAGAATTTTTTCCACATTAAGATTTTAGATATGTATAGTTATTAAAATAGTAAAGGAGTTATGCATAGAAGTTTTACATAGTGTACTGTGTATGTAACAAGTTTACATAGTTTATATAAACTTGTTGCATACATGGATAAATATGAAATACTTTAATAAAGGCATAAAAAGTAGATATGTTAGTTAATTCAAAAATATTAGAGCAGAAGATAGATCAATATTATAACAAAATAATATCAAAGCATGATTTAGGATTGTGGTCAATGGAAGCCTATTATGCATTAATGAAAGGTGAATATATAGAGATTGAAAAATTACAAATATATCATTTTCTTAGGAAAATATCAACTTTTCATATTAAACCAAACGATTTAACAGATGAGTATCCATGTAGTGATGAGGAAGTATTGGAAATAAAAGAAATATTGTGTGGAAGAAAAAATATATGTTTTACATTTAACATTAAAATATTTAAGAATATCTACTCAAGTGAAATATATAAACCTAAACTAGATGATTTTAAAAGGCTAAAAGAAGTTATAAATGAAATATCCATGGATTATATATCTCAATCGAAAATAAAAATATTAACACAATATGCTAATCGAAAGTTAGATGGGATAAAATCTTTAGTAGAACTTTTTGAGTATCATATAAAAGGGATTATAGCAGAAAATATTGATTTTGAAGAGGAATTATTGGACTATAGGCAATCTGTGGGAATTTATGTGGGAGGAAGCAGCATAAATCAAATAAATTTTATTCCTAATTTAAACAAGCTTCTGGAATGTGTTATGGGAGATTTCTTTTTTAGAGTTTCTATTGTTTATAAAAGAGGTGTGCCTAATTTATCACTTATTTTATTGTAAATGAAAGCTCTAATTCCTTAACTATACCGGGGTGAATAGAGTAAGCATTAAGATGTTGATATTATAAAAAGCCACCTGTGATAGGATGAGTAAGTCAAATTCAAAGAACAGGTGATGTCCTGTGGTATCTGTATAACGGGCATGGGAATGTGAGAAATCTTGCGGATTCAAACGGTGGATTGACGGACAGTTTTATAAATTATACAATTGATGATGGGGAACACGTATATTATTACAGCATGATTTATGGAAAAATGGATCTGGGGAAGTAAAAATTATAAACATATGCAACCATTTCATTTAAAAGTTGTCTATTATAGTGATGGCACTTTTGAGAAAGGAGAACACATATGGACGATAGCAGAATCGTCGATTTATATTGGCAGCGGAACGAACAGGCTATCAAAGAAACTGCTGACAAATATGGCGGGTATTGTATGAAAATATCCCGAAATATCCTGTCGGATTTTTCTGACAGTGAGGAAAATGTAAATGATACATATTTACAGGCGTGGAAATCCATACCGCCAAACCGGCCGAAATCTCTTAAGGCCTTTCTGGGGAAACTATCCCGGAATCTTGCCCTGAATAAATATAAAGCGAAGCATACCCGCAAACGCGGAGCGGGAGAATTTGCGGTATCTCTTGATGAACTCAGTATTTGTACTCCGTCAGGAATTACGGTGGAAGATGAACTGGAAATCGCGGCGCTTGGTAAAAGCATTAATAGTTTTTTATATGCACAAAAGACTAACGTGCGGAATGTGTTTATCTGCAGATATTTTTACTGCGACTCCATTGAAGATATTTCCAATCGGTTTGGATACAGTCAGAGTAAGATTAAATCCATGTTAATGAGAGCGAGAACCCGCTTGCGGCTTCATTTGGAAAAGGAGGGTTATTATGAAAAATGAAGTAATGGCAAAAGCACTTACAGGTATAGATGATGAATTGATAGTTTCTGCACATACTAATACTGTTTCCGGACATATAAAGAAGAAATGGATTTATATATGTGCGGCGGAAGCATGTTTGATAGCACTATTTTTTGCTATACTGTCGACACAGCATAAGGGTGAAATGAAAATTCTAATATATGGAAATGCTGTTTCAGACGAGCCGGTTTTTATCGATGTTCCTGCAAAGCTGTCATCCGATATGCGTCAGACCAATTCTCAGGCTATCGTGGTTCCTGTTGAAATGCATATCAATGGGAATTCCAGTATTCATGCATCAGACGGGACAATAGAAGTCAGTTCCCCAAAGACAGATGAAGTATTGTGTATCGGTCAGTATTATATGGCTGCCGGATCTGTCAATGTCCGATGGGTGATAGAAGATGCGGAAATCAGTGAGTCATATCAGCTGCGGCTGAAGAATGACAATACGGTTCTGGTGCTTTCGTATGATAAAAATTCAGAAAATTGGATATTAACAAAACAATGATGTGAAGAAAAAGGTTGAAAGAAATTAATATAAGAAAGGTAAAATTGCAGACTGCCCTTCTTTCAACCGGATGATCAGGGCAGTATCGCAGAGTTGTCTGCGATATGCAAAGGTAACAACATGAAAAAATTTTTAGTAATACTTTTATCAGCTTTATGCATATTATCACTTACTGCATGTGGAGGAAGTAAAAAGGATTCAGAGAAAGGTACCACGGATAAGAATTCAGATAACCAGCAGACTTCCGGAAAAGACCAGTCAGACAACCAGTCAGAGATCAAGAGTCCTCTGGATTTGCTGAATACAGTATGGAGCACATATAAAGACGAGGAAAAGTTTTCCGCTGCCGGTGGAGAAATGACAGAAGATAAAATGGTAATGGATGCGCCGGGAGAGCATGGAGTTACAGACTCTGCACTGCTGGATACTTCCTTTGGATTTCCTCCGGCTGAGGCCGACAAGATCGATGCCGCTGCATCTTTGATTCATATGATGAATGCCAATACCTTTACCTGTGCCGCATATCATGTAAAAAATGCAGATGACATTTCAGCGATAACCGGATCATTAAAGGATAATATCATGCAGAGACAGTGGATTTGTGGATTTCCGGATAAGCTGGTGGTTGTGACTGTAGATGATTACATTGTATCATTTTTCGGAGAGAATGGAATCGTAGAGACGTTTAAAACAAAACTGACTGCAGCCTGCTCTTCCGCACAAGTTGTGATTGATGAGCCGATTCAATAATTAAAGAACGGAGTCACGAGATGTTATTTTCAAGTATCCCGTTTCTGTATTACTTTCTTCCCGGCGTCATTCTGCTGTATTTTGCAGTACCGAAATGTCTGAAGAACAGCGTCATTCTTTTTGCCAGTCTTTTCTTCTACGCATGGGGAGAACCGGAATATCTGATCTTTATGCTGATTTCCATAACACAGGGATATATATTTGGAATTCTGATTGAGAAATATCATCAAAGGAAGTGGTCGAAACTATTTTTGGCCACTTCCGTTCTCATTAGTCTTGGACTGCTGGGATATTGTAAGTATGCGGATTTCTTTATCCGGAATTTCAATGCGGCCACAGGACTGTCAATCCCTCTGTTAAAGATCGCACTGCCCATCGGAATCAGTTTTTATACGTTTCAGATATTAAGTTATGTGATAGACGTTTATCGCGGTGATACAGAAGCACAAAAAAACTACATTAATCTGGCGGCATATATTGCAATGTTTCCCCAGTTAATTGCCGGACCTATCGTCAGATATACGGATATTGCCGGACAGCTTGAAAACCGGAAACACAGTATAGATGATATTGCTATCGGAATCCGCAGATTTCTTATGGGGTTGTCGAAAAAAATACTGATAGCCAATATTCTCGGAGAGCTTGTTTCCATTTACAAAGCCTCGCAGGAAAAGTCTGTTCTGTTTCTCTGGCTTTATGCCATTGCATATATGCTGCATGTATATTTTGATTTTTCCGGATACAGTGACATGGCTATCGGCCTTGGCCGGGTGTTTGGATTTCATTTTCCGGAAAATTTCAACTATCCGTATATATCCGAAAGCATAACGGAGTTCTGGAGAAGATGGCATATGTCTCTGGGTACTTGGTTCCGGGATTACCTCTATATACCGTTGGGCGGAAACAGGGGAAGCAGATTCCGCTGGCTGTTTAATATTTTTATTGTATGGATGGCGACGGGGTTCTGGCATGGCGCCGAATGGAATTTTGTTCTTTGGGGAATTCTGTTTGCGGTATTGCTGATGGCGGAAAAGCTTTGGCTGTTAAAGATACTCAATCGGTTAAAATTCCGTTTCCTTAAACATATATATACATTGTTTCTGGTGACCATAAGTTTTGTTATTTTCGATGCTGCCGGAGCAGGAGAAGCGTTATCTGCCATAAGCGCCATGCTGGGATTCTCGGCACTGCCGGCTGTATCTTTTGAGAGTATTTATTATCTGAAGAGTTACGGGGTTATCCTGGTGATAGCGATCATAGCAGCAACTCCTCTGATGGCGGGGATCATCCGTAAAATCCGTCAGCGGAAATACGGAACTCCGGTTCTAAATGTATTTGAACTGGTTTATCTGACGGCTTTGCTGGCTGTCTGTACCGCATATTTGATTGACGGTTCGTTTAATCCGTTTTTATATTTCAGATTTTAGGGAGGAATATCCAATGCCCACAAAAATAAAAAATATTTTGCTTATTCTGATAACGGCGGTTTTCCTGCTGGGTTTTTCTGTCTGGAGCGTGCTGAAGCCCGATGAAAAGGAATCTGTCAGCGAACGCAGGCAGCTTGCGGAATTTCCGGCTCTAAACATGGAAACCGTTCTGTCGGGAGAGTTTATGTCTTCCTTTGAAAAATATACGCTGGACCATTTTCCGATGCGGGACGGGTTTCGAACGGTAAAAGCGGTAACTTCCTTTTATATTTTCAGGCAAAAGGATAACCATGACATCTATATTAAAGACGGATATGCATCCAAACTGGAATATCCCATGGATAAGGAATCCATTGGGTATGCGACCGACCGTTTTCGATTTGTTTATGAGCGGTTCATTGCCGGAACAGACATGAAAGTATACCTTTCCGTTATTCCGGATAAAAACTATTTTATGGCAAAGGCTAACGGTTATCCTTCCATGGACTACGGAGCGTTTATTGATGAAATAAGATCGCAAATGGATTTTGCCGATTACATTGATATCAGCGATCATTTGGAATTATCTGACTATTACCGTACGGATACCCATTGGCGGCAGGAAAAAATATTTGATGTTGCCGTACATTTGGCTTCGGCAATGGGAGTATCGCTGAAAGGGGAATATGTGGAAAAAAAAGCTGAGAAACCTTTTTACGGTGTATATTACGGACAGTCGGCGCTGCCCCTTCCGGCAGATAAAATATATTATCTTGATAATCAGATGCTGAACCGGTGCAGGGTCTATGATTACGAAACCGATACGTATCTGCCGGTCTATGATCTGGAAAAACTGGACGGAAATGATGCCTATGAAATGTTTCTGTCCGGTTCAAAATCCCTGCTGACTATTGAAAATCCGTCAGTCTCCAATGGAAAAGAGCTTATAATATTCAGGGATTCTTTTGGCAGCAGCCTGGCGCCCCTTCTTGCGGAAGGATATGAAAAAATTACTCTGGCGGATATCCGCTATATGTCGCCGAATATGCTGGAGCGATTTCTGACCTTTAAAAATCAGGATGTGTTGTTTTTGTATAGTACTACTGTATTAAATAACAGTATTACAATTAAATGATATAAGAAAAATGATTTTTTTTTATTTGAAAGTATATAGAAGCGGCGGTACAGTCTTATGATTGGTTGTACCGCCGCTTTGGAGTGCAATATATTTTTAAAACAGGAATATATTGAATAACAAGATTGTTTGCATAAAATCACCCTTATGATATAGAAATTTAGAAATAACCTGATTTAAATCTCATAAAATAAGATAAAAGCGTTGCGTTATTATGAGAATAATGTATAATATTTATATAGAAGTGAAAAATATATGAGAGATAAAGAAAGAAAAGGAGTTGCTGCCATGAGCAAATATATTGAAAATGTAAATACTTATCTGACACAGATGAAAATTAAACAGACATTCATCAGTTTAAAGACAGGTATCGATAAAAATAAATTATCTCGCATATTAACAGGAACACAGAATATTACGGATTTGGATATGGAGAAAATTGCAAACGCACTTGGACAAAAAACAGAATATTTTTTGTCCGATGATTTTTTTATACCGGATTACAATAATTTTTTGGGCAGGGAGATCGTCTGTTATGCAGGAGAGCCAACCAGGGAACAGGAAGCATTTGCAGAAAAACTGATAGATTTGATAGAAAATGTAGATGAAGTATTAAGTGCAAAGAACAGATTTATGGATGCAATGATGGGGTGATTGGATGAAGTTTGAGCGATTTCAGAATATAATGGACTATAATCACGAAAATCAGCAGAAAATGATAAATTGTGTACGAAAATTTTATTCTCAGATGAATATGGATTATGAAAGAGAATTACCGAATCTGATGTTGATGGCAAGACCTTTATTTAATAAAAAAAATTTTCTTGTAATTGAAATGCCCTTTAAAGATAAGGAAATAGGCGCTCTTTGTTACAAGAGTGATTTCTTTGGTTATACGTTTTTAAATTCTGCTTTGCCAAAAGTTAATGTTAATTTTGCTTTGGGACATGAAATATATCATATATTTTATCAGCAGGAATCCTTTAAGAAAAAAATAGAATTATACATGAATGAGCATTATTTCAGGTATGATGAAGAATTATCGGCCAATCTTTTTGCAGGAATATTGTTGATGCCTGATCCAAGTTTTCAATTAGTATTTCGGAAATTTGAAAATGAGAAGGATGGACGGGATACTGAAGTAACATTAATAGCAAAATTAATGAGTGTTTTTGAAGTGCCGTATATGGCAGTTGTTATACGTTGTTATGAATTAGGATTATTGCCGGATGGAGATGTGCTGGAACGTCTGCTGAAAGTGGATAATATTGAAATAGAAAAAGAATTTTCGCGTTTGTGGCTGAATGATGAAATATTAAAACCTACAAAGAGAGATGATTATAAAAGATTAGAACAGCTGGTAAGAACTGTTGGTAGAGACTGTAAAAACAAGGAAATATTAAAAGAAGACGCAATTCAAAAAGTGCTGGAAAACATGGGGAAGATTTATAACGAGATACGGGGGTAGTGCATATGAAAAAAGTTTACCATGATACTCCCGATAACTTTGCTGAAATTCAAACTTATGTAATTACAAATGTTGAAGAAATTGCAAGAACGATTATTCAGGCGGATAGATGCTTTTTTTATGATGCCTGTGCATTTCGTAATCATATGAGGATTTTGAATCCGGAATGTATTTTTGAATATATAAAACGAATGGGTGGAATTGTAGTTATTACCAGATGTATTGTTATGGAATTATGTTCAAATGATAATCTGTTATGGAAGGAACATATAAGATATTTAGAAAAGATGTATCAATATGGAATAAAGATCCTGGTCATGTATGAAGAGGATACCTTTCATGTATTAAATACCTGTTTTTCCGGAATAGCTCAAATCAATTTAATGCTATCCTTTGCCGTAAAAACCGCAAAATCTAAAACCGGAACGATAGAAACCATTTTAAATAATAATTCTATATTAAAAAAAGAAAT
Organism: uncultured Lachnospiraceae bacterium; assembly: GCA_910578175.1. Classification (GTDB taxonomy): domain Bacteria; phylum Bacillota; class Clostridia; order Lachnospirales; family Lachnospiraceae; genus Bovifimicola. Next base: position 145,537 of record CAJTPF010000003.1, on the reverse strand, counting down.
ATTTATATCTGGTGAAAATAAAGACAGTTCTTTGGCAAAGCGATTTTTTAGAGAGATGAGAAAGGGAAAAATGTCAGGAGACGATCTGGGTGAAACGTTAGCCGCTGTCTGTATGCATATGCTTTCCAATATACGTGAGATCATGGAATTTAAATATATTTTGTTAACGGATGACAAAGGAGCAATTGCATTATTGGACAAAGTAATAAAAAATGTGAAGCAGCATATTGGACGCCGCTGTGTTTCGGCGATTACAACACCTAAGATATGTCAGTTAATGGTGCAGGAGCATATAACAGAAAATAAAGATGAGATTGAAAGTATAATAAATGCAGGCAGCATAGGTGGATTTATAAAAATATATTGCTCGGAACAATATGAATTAATGCCTTGCGAAAAAACTGTCAGCTCCGGGGAATTTGCAAAGAAGATAACAGGCAATACAGGTATCAAAATATACTTATAGGAGGATATACACAGTTTATGTATACAGAAACAGAGTTAGTCAAAATTGCCAAACGGGAAAACAATAAAAAAAGGTCATACCTTGTTGTAAACCGACTGCAGGGAAAGCACATTCCGGTATCTCCGAAAGAAGCATTACAAATGTTTGGAGCGCTGGCAGAATTGATAAAGAAGAGTTATCTGACAGAAAAGTTATTGCTGATCGGCTTTGCAGAAACTGCTACCGCAATCGGAGCTGCCCTGGCAGCGGAACTGGACAGTTATTATATACAGACCACCAGAGAAAATATAGCGGATGTCGGTTACCTGTATTTTTCCGAATCCCACAGCCATGCCACGGAGCAAAAGCTGGTAAAAGAAGATATTGATCATATTATAGATAAGGTAGACCGCATTATCTTTGCGGAAGATGAAATAACTACCGGAAATACGATATTAAATATTATCGGTATTTTAGAGCGGCGGTATCCGGACCGCGTGAAATTTTCCGTTGCATCCGTATTAAACGGAATGAATCCGGAAGCCCGGCGCATATATGAAGAAAAAAGAATTGATATACATTATCTGGTGCGGACGGATCATGATACATACGGCAACAGAGCGGAAACCTATATAGGAGACGGCGTGTATCACAAAGCCAATATAACGTCAGGTCCGCTGCAGGTACCTGTCTTTCCGGCAGGCAGATACCTCGATGCCCGCAGACTGGTTAAAGGAAGGGATTACCTGGATGCCTGCCGTGGCTTATGGGACCAGGCAAAAGATTTTCTGGCGTCCAAAGCAGGATCCGTATTGGTTCTGGGAACGGAAGAGTTTATGTTTCCGGCATTATATTTATCCTGCCAGATGGAAAAGATGGGGATAACGGTGAAATGCCATGCCACCACAAGGAGTCCCATTGCCGTCAGCCGGGAAGAGGATTATCCGTTTCGTGAAAGGTATGAACTGAAAAGTCTGTATGACAGGAATAGGATTACCTATATATATGACTTGCAGCCTTATGAAAAGGTGATCATAGTGACGGATGCCGGGGACGGATGGAAAGAAGGAATCATATCTCTGGTGAATGCATTGGAAACTGCCGGCAATTCAGATATCCGTATAATAAAATGGAATTGAAAACTGACATCTGCGAAACTTTCCGTTATTGGTCAGATGTTTTGTCCCACATCTATGGTTTGGGAAATAGAAAGGAAAAAGCAGAATGAAAAGTTCATATCATAAAGAGGATGTAATATTACTGTTGAAAGATATCACGGGACTGGTAAAACCTCAGTCCACAGAGGAAAGAGAACGGCTGATACAGTCGGGAAGGCATTATTGTGAAATGCTGCCGATCGAGTATGTTCCGACGGAAAAATATATGGAGACCTACCGGGAGGCGTTAAAAAATTATGCGGAGCCTGTCGCCCGGGCTGTGGGAATATTGGCGGATAAGATCATTCAGAGGAAGGGAAAAAAAGTTGTACTGGTATCTTTGGCAAGGGCGGGGATTCCCGTCGGAATATTGTTGAAAAGATATATAAAATGGAAATATCAGATTGAGGTCCTGCATTATTCCATATCCATTATCCGCGGAAAAGGGATTGATGAAAATGCAGTAAATTATATACTGAAACATCATAGGGGAAAAGATATACAGTTTGTGGACGGATGGGTAGGAAAAGGTGCCATATTAAAGGAACTGGAAAGAGCCATGGCCCCATTTGGGCAGATTTCTCCGGAATTGGCAGTCATAGCGGATCCGGCCAATATAACCGATTTATGCGGGACTCATGAGGACATACTGATTCCCAGTTCCTGTCTGAATTCTACCGTATCGGGACTGGTAAGCCGGACCTTTTTAAGAGATGATATTATAGGGAAAAATGATTTTCACGGAGCTGTATATTACGGAGAATTGATAGATTCGGATTTATCCTATGGATTTATTGAGGCTATAGAAAAGGAATTTAAGAAAGAATCCCATATCCGCGAAGATGCAGCGGAGGGAACGGGAATCGACGAAGTACGGAAGATCGCAGGACGGTACGGTATAGAAGATATAAATCTGGTGAAACCGGGAATCGGTGAGACCACACGGGTGTTGCTTCGGAGGGTGCCATGGAAAATTTTGATCAGTGATGACTGTAAAGAAGATGTTTCGCTGTCACACATTTTCCGGCTGGCAGAGGAAAAACAGGTACCGGTTGAATATTATCCCCTGAAGCATTACAAGACATGCGGAATCATTAAGAAACTGGCGGATGCTTAAAAAACAAAGACCGATTTCGCAACTAATAGTATATTGAAAAAGATTTTTGCAGGTGTTACAATAACAACAGCAGTTTATCGCAGCATAATCTGTGGCGGACTGCAGGAACGGTAAACGGAGAAAACAGACAGGAGGCAATAGATATGGATTTTTTTGACAAGGCGACAAAGGTAGCGAAAGATGTGGGCAACAGTGTGAAGACGACGGCGGTGAATGTGGGAAATTCGATCAGCAATATTACAAAAGAGCAGAGTGAACTGGCAGGCCTGAAACTACAGAAAAGTAATATAGATAAAAAACTGAACAGTGCTTATGCGGAAATCGGCAGAAAATATGTAGAGTATATTCAGCAGTGCGACACCGGCATTCTATTTGATGTATCTGATATTGTTGAAGAAATGAAACCGGATTTAGAGAAAATAGCTGAATTGGATGCACAGATTGCAGATATGGATCATCAGATCAGACAGAATAATCTGGACAGGGAAAGAAAAAAGGCGCAGGATATTTTTGATTCCGAGCAGAAAAAGCTGGATAAAGCGCTTGATATGGAAATCATAACAAATGAGGAATATAATGAAAAATTAGCCGCCGCACAAAAGAAGCTGGATCATTTTGAGCTTCTTAAGAAAATTGATATGCAGCTTGAGATGGGAATCATCAGTAAGGCGGAGCATGAAGAAAAAGTGAGAAATATATTACAATAACTATAGTTGATGTTAATTTGCAGAAAGAAATGACTATTATATGTAAATAGTCATTTCTTTCACTTAGTTTTAGTGGAATATTAGGAAAAAATGCTTTTTTTGGCAAAAGTTGTAAGTTTTGCATTGACAACTATAGTTATGGATAGTATACTGATTTCGTCTTAACATAAATAAATAAAAGGAGGATAATGCGATATGAAGAAAACAGTTAAGAAAATCATTGCAGTTGGTGTTTCGTCTGTTATGCTGCTTGCCATGTCTGTAAGCGCATTTGCAGCAGGAACGATCGATGCCAACGAGCAGGCTGTCTTAGACCAGTTAAACGCTAAGAAGGTTCCGGCAGAATACATAACCCAGGCAAAAAATTACTTTGAAAAAGATGATGTATCTGTTTCGGCTGATGAAGCAAAGGCGATCATTGACAATATTGACGAGGCAGCAGCGATCGCAAAAGAGGCAGGGATCAAATCAGCAGCTGATCTGTCCAAGGCAGATGCCGCTACGATCGAAAAAATTGTTGCGAAAGTCCAGGCAGCAGCGGAGGTTGTAGACCTTTCGGTATCTTATGATGCCAAAACAGGAAAGGCAACAGTTAAAGATAATGCAGGTAAAGTAGTGGCTACATCTGATATCGGAACCAAGAAGACAGGCGCTGATTCCATGTCTGCAGTAGCTGTGGTATCATTCTTAGGATTGGCAGTAGCTGCATTGGCAATCGTTACCAGGAAGCATGCAAAAGCAAAGGCATAAGAAGGGCTTTGCCGGAAAATTGAATAGAGTAATGGCATATATGTACATGCCATTACTTTTTTCATTTTTGGCGTATGGGGTTGTATATATAATGGCATCTGACATGATCGGTATGGCAGTTCATACCGTGCGGCTGATCATGGCTGATGAAGCGCCTGATTTTAATCCCGAGTACCGGTCTGTGTTTGTGAAAAATGCAGCTGGGGTAACAGAGGATAACGGAGTAGAGAAAGTAAAACGCAGTGAAGTAGGGATAGCCGAATATGGCGAGCTTTATGCATATGTAAGATGTACGGGAATAGCCCTGGATGCCCCGGTATATAAAGGAGATAATGACGATATACTGAAAAAAGGTATCGGTCAGAATTTTGCTTCCTCACAGCCGGGGTTTGGAAGACTTATATTACTGTGCGGTCATAATAATACATACTTCAATGCGCTGAAAAATATCGGGGCAGATGATATAGTAGAAATAGAGACAAGTTATGGCAGTTACAAATATAGAGTTACCGAAACGAAAGTCGTAAATGAAAGTGATTCCACGGCCTATGATTTTACCATGGATCGGGAACAGCTTGTAATGTATACGTGTTATCCTTTTGATATGCTGTCACGGACACAATATAGATTTTTTGTTTATGCGGACCTGATATCCGGTCCGGTATTTACAGACTAGAAAAAGCGGATAAACAAGAGAAAGGAAAGGCCTGTATTGCAGATTATTCTGTTACATGCGGGGAAGAATATGAAAACATCATCAAAAAGTACTGTAGTGTGCATGGTTGGAAGCTTGTTGTTAGCTGTTTTTTTGTCAGTAACGGCGATAATGCTTTCTGTCAAACTGGGATTGGCATCTGATAATGTCATATTGGATGCCATGGATGAAGCGGATTATTATCAGATGGTTTATGACGATTTTACAGGTAAGTGTGAAGCACTGGCCATACCCAATGGCCTGGACCTGACTGTATTTGACGGCGTCTTCTCGGTTGAACAGATTCGCTCTGACTGCAGACGCTATCTGAAAGCGGAGCTAAACAGCACTGTTTTTAAAATCAATACGGGAGTTTACAAACAAAAATTAAGTGCAAATATTTATGATTATGTAAAAAAGAATGACTTGACTGCAGATGGAGATGTAGGAGAGGTTATAAGGGGATTTACCGATGATATCATGGATTGCTATATTGAAATGATCCGCCTTCCCCATGCTTCTTCCATGGGGGCGGTTTTCAGGATGATATCTGATTATTTTCCTTTAGTGTTTACTGCAATGACCGTTTTATCTGTCTGCACCATACGGATCCTCGTGAAACAGAATCCGCGCAGAAAAGGAAGACTGTCCCGGTATCTGGCATACAGTACGATGTCAGGAGCGGTTTCTGTTTTGTTTGTACCTGTTTTTAGCCTTATTACGGGGTTTTACAGGAAATTACAGATTTATCCGGAGTATATGTATAAATTTATTGTAAATTACTTTGAACACGGCATAAATACAATGCTCATAACAGGAGTGCTACTGTTTGCTGCAGCCGGCGTAATGATTTGTTTTAGCAGTTGCATGGAATATCAGATGAAACAAAGAAAACGTAAAAAGCAGAATTTGCGGCAAATTCCGGAATAATGATAACGGTCCGTTCAGCCGGCATTGAAACATGGTTTCAATGCCCTGGCAGGCGGATGATACGTTTTTCCGGGGGCCGGTTTTTACCTACTGCTGTGCTGCTGTTCTATGGCTGCGGCTCGTAAATCTCACTGTCAATTATTCCATAGGCTTTAGACAGAAATAATATCTTTTCTGCCCAGTTGGAATGGGTTTTAAATTCGTTCATTCTTTCTGCAAAAATGTTTCCCGATACAAAGGATTCAGATGTCATATCCCAATTTAAAACAGAACATGCATCTTCATAATCTTTTCTGGTAACTTTGTATGCCTGATTAACATAAGGGATCTGATTTGGGTGAATAACGGTTTTTCCTGTGAATCCGCATAAGCGGTCGTCCCGTAATTCCTGACGCAGTCCCTCTGACCAGTGTTCGCCGTTATAATATTCCCAGACCGGTCCGGAAATCACATAATCCATACCAAATACCGTAACGATATCGGAAAAGATATTTGCGATCGGGGTGATATTGTGTATGGATTCATCGCTATGTCTCCGGAAACCGAATATATGGCATAAATCATTTCCTCCTACCCGTATGTTTAAAACCAATTCTTCGACAGAATCCAGTTTTTCTTTTAACAGATAGAGAGTTTCCGACCGGGACTGAAGATTGACAATGGACAGACTTTCCAAAATGGGAAGCATATAGATATTCCGTTTATATGTACAGTTGGCTTCCGATATGGTATCTGTGTATCGGTCAGCGTTTTCCGGTGAGAATTTTGGAATGATAAAACCGCTTATCAAAACGGCGGATTCTCCGCATCGTTTTAGCAGGGAAGGGATCTGCTCCGGATTTCTGACTCTGATAAAAATTTTCGGAATAAAAAACTGTACGGATTCCGAATACCGGTAAATCATACTGATGGAATGAATCAGTTTGTTTTCCGCTTCCGGAACAAAGTCGTCGTTAATGGTATCCTCCAGGCACAGAGCCAGTGAGAAACTGCTGCCGAATTTTTCGCTTACCAGTGACTGTACAATGGTTTCATTGTGGGCAGGGCAGTAAAGTAATGCGCCTGTGCTGTAATATAGTAGGGAATTTTTCATACTTGGCCTCATTTCTGCATATATTTAAAATCTTTCGTAAAAATTATTTTTCTATAGGATTGGCGGAATGGAACCGGTGACTTCCGTTTTTTCGCATCCGTGTTTTGTTAACCGCAGTCATTACTTCACAATTATAACATTCCTCCCTGCAAAATGATAGTTATTTTTCTCATTCTGTGGTAAAATTAAATCAATATACCACACTGTCATCAGACAGCGATACATTAAAATTTTAAGGTGATTGTCATGGAAAATACAAAGTTAAAAATGCGGTATAACATAATGGATATCAATTCTCCCGCAACTTTTGCCAATGTCAGGGGAGGAATGAACAGGGATTTTAGAGATGTCTATTTCGTCAGAATGGTAGGAGTGAGTACGGATTATTTAAAGGATATCGAACGGATGGATAATGTGCTTACCTGCAGCATGAGCCGGGGACAGGGGAAATATGTACGTCTCAATGGTCTGCCGAAATTGTCCGCCCGGGAAGATATAAATTATTTTGGCGGATGTTTTGAGGAGTGGCAGAATGCCGGCCGGAAAAAATGTTTTCTGAAATTTAACCGGAATGACAACGAACTGGCAGAAGCGTTGGGTGAAGCCTGTCAGACCGTGTGCGGAGTATTTCGGAACAGTACGCCGAACTGTAATGATTCGATTGAAAAAAACTTTGTGATCAAACTTCTGTATTGGATGGATTCTCTTGGAAACAGTATGTTTAAAGGCGGAGACGGACAGACGTACCGCAAAGTGGTTTTCAGCGGGGTATCGAAAAAACAGGAATATTTATTCGCTTATTTGCTGACGTTACTGGGGATCGACGTTATGCTTCTGCTGCCGGATAAAGATATGGAGGATATACCGGTTTTGAAGGAACTGTCAAAAAAAGTTACTTTGGGAAACGCTGATCCGGTAGATATACCTTTCTATGATGAAAAGAAATATGAAACGCCACAGACGGCAGTGAAACAGGAGCCGGGTGAAAATACACAGTCGCCACCCCGTATATCTCTGCAGGATATACGACGGGAGAGAGACCGTGGGCCAAAACCGGAAAACGGAACCCGTATACAGGCCCGGGATACAGGAACCGTGGTGGATGTGCCGGCAGGAACGGATCGGAAAAGGGAACTGGAATTCGAAGAACTGGCACTGCTTGCTTCATCCGTTGTGATGATCGCAGTCCGTAATAAAAAAGGAGAAGTCATAAGTACCGGTTCCGGGATCATGGTAGGCCGTGCCGGGTATATTTTGACAAATAACCATGTTGCCTGTGGAGGAGTAGCTTATTCGGTCCGGATAGAAGATGAGGAGCAGATTTATGAAACTGATGAGATCATCAAGTATAACCCTGTACTGGATCTTGCAGTCATCCGGATAAACAGAACGTTAAATCCGCTAAAGGTGTATCAGGGGAAGAAGGATCTGGTCCGGGGACAGAAGGTGGTTGCTATAGGAAGTCCTCTCGGACTGTTTAATTCGGTTTCCGATGGTATCATTTCAGGATTTCGGAAGATTGATGATGTAGATATGATACAGTTTACAGCACCGACTTCCCACGGCAGCTCCGGCGGTGCGGTTTTGAATATGTATGGTGAAGTCATAGGGATCAGCACGGCGGGATTTGCCGACGGTCAGAATATCAATCTGGCAGTGGGGTATCAGAATATAAATAATTTTGTACGGGGATTTACATAAAATCATAGAAATAAGCAGGAAATCCATATCAGACAGATTTCCTGCTTATTGCTGTTTCAGGCTGTGTTATCTTCTGTTATTTCTTCCGCCGCCGTGTTTACGGCCATGACCGTGACCGGTTCCGCAGAAGTTCTGGTTATCACAGCCACCGTTGCCGTCAGAACCGGAAAACCCTGCGCCTGTTCCGCGGTTATCACAGATACCGTCGCCGTTTGAATCGGTAAACCCTGCGCCTGTTCCACGGTTATCACAGATACCGTCGCCGTCAGAATCGGTAAATCCTGCGCCTGTTCCGCGGTTATCACAGATACCGTCGCCGTCAGAATCGGTAAATCCTGCGCCCGTTCTGCAATTATCACAGATACCGTCACCGTTTGAATCCGTAAATCCTATACCGGTTCCGCAGTTGCTGCAGATGGTGTTTTCGGTTCCGTATGGCGTACAGCCTGCATTTTCAGCCGGAGCGGGAACATATGACCTTGCCGCACTCATTGCGGTCATTAGGGCAATTGCTGCCGCCAGCATACTAAAACCGTGCTTCATTGATAAACGCCTCCTTCTGTATTTTTATGTGTATATATTATACCTTGTTTAAATGGTTTTGTGAATACAAATTTTGCTAAAAAAGAATTTTCTTGATGATACTATCAGAAAATGTTATAATATTACAGTATTTGATCAGTTCGAGAGACAACGATTGAAGGTGGAAATTAAGGCTTATGTTTGAACATAAAACACTTACGGATCTGGATGAATATTTTTTGGAATTAAATGAACGAAAGGGAAATAGTGTCTATTTTTATCGCATAAACGGCTATAATGAACCGATTAAAGCTTTTTTACAGAGATATTATGAAGAAGCACGTAAAACCGGTGTGGTAATGGAAGGAAAGATACCGAATCCCGATGAGAAGAATTTAGATTATTATCAGGAGATCATGGGGCTTGATTTTCAGATGAATGTAGGATTTATTGCTTCCAGTCTGAAAAAATGGCTTCCACGTATGAATGATCATCAGAGAAACGGCATAGCTGCGGCGGTTTATGATACGCTGGATGCCATGCGCAGAGAAGGAAAAAACGAAAATATGCTGAAAAATGCATATATTAAGTTTATGTGCTGGCTGTATTATAAATTTGAACGTATCGTCAGTCAGCTGGGTGGAAACCGGGTACCAAAGATATTATATGAAGGTCAGGTTACAAATTATGAATTAAAACTTTTTGATATATTGTCCAAAGCGGGATGCGATATCGTATTGCTACAATACAATGGAGACCGGGATTATCTGCTTCTGGACCGGGAATCAAAGCTGTCGCATGAATATAAGACCGGCGGAATGGTCCCGTTTCCAAAAGAGTTTAATATAAAACAGTTACGTGAAGAACAGCAGCGACAGGCAGGCTTGCAGCGTATGTACGGTACTGCGCCTGTGATTAAAAACTGTACCAATGCATGGATAAAGGGAACGGAGTTTGATGATATTACCAAAACCGTTTTTACCCGGGGAAAAGAGGAGAATTTCTTTTATAACTGCTTTATCCGCATGAATGGGGTACAGGATAAAATGCTTTATGAAAACCAGCTATATCTTTTACAGGTGGAGATAAAACGGAGCAAACGGAATTATGTTATTGTGGAACAGGTTATACCGCCGCCTTCCATGGAAGAAATCGAGCAGATCCGACGGAAAAATTACGCAAGTCCGGAACAGATGATCATCGATCTTTCCGCGAATATAATATATGCGGCGAATATTGAGCTTCAGAGATTGATGAATAAGACGTTTGTTGATATAATATCAGAGGAGTCAAAAAAACCGGGAATAAATCTGAATAAGCTGACCAATAAGGCAGTATATCTGTTATGCTGGCTCAAGAGGTATCAGTCGCGGTTGTTTTCCAACTGGAAGATGCCGGAAGTCAGCTGCTTTATCTATCTGGGCGGTTGCAGAAATGAAAATGAGGCTTTATTTATGCGGCTGCTATCAGGACTGCCGGTGGACGTTCTGATCCTGAATCCGGATTTAAACAGGCGCTGTTGTCTGCAGGATAAATGGCTGTATGAAATCAACTATGATGAATCCATGCAGGTAGAAAAATACCCGATGGAAAATGCGGGAGTACGTATCGGAACGGCCGCATATCATGCAGAACGGGAACTGGATACCATTATGTATCAGGATTCCGGTATTTACAGGGAACGTCAATACGGAAAAGCCGTATCCATAACGCTGCAGACCATGTATGAAGAGATTTCCATTTTGTGGGATCAGGAATTAAAGTTCCGGCCGAATTTCAATGTAATAGATAATGTAGTAAACATTCCGGTATTCTTTGCCAAAGTATCCGGGGTGAAAGACGGGAATATCCAGCGGTACTGGTCTTCCGTTAAGACACTGATCGTGGAAGATACACTGGTGATTAAGAATGCACCGTATATAAAACCAACGGATTCCAACCCGGTGAAAGCATATGCCACGGGATTTTTTAAAAACGGACGGTTGCAGAAACAGAAGATTAAAGAACATTCCTGTTATCAGTACGGTTTTCTGAGAGAAGAAATTCAGGAACATATACTGGATAAGCTGCAGATTTTAATAGAACAGAAAATAATAAAGGGTACATTTGAAAACGGAACGGAATATACCGTTATTGCCACTGCATTAAATTTAAATAAGGATATTATAAGGATGATTCAGAAATTTGATTTTACCAGAAAGAATCCTAAACTTATATATATCAATACCACCGAAGAACTGATCTCGCTGGAGGACAGTATTTTAACGGCATTTTTAAATCTGATAGGTTTTGATGTTGTTTTCTTTGTTCCCACCGGATATCAGAGTGTGGAAAAGTTTTTTAACAGGAAAACCATGGAAGAACATCAGATAGGAGATTATGTATATGATCTGCAATCTCCGGATTTTGATACGATTTCATCCACCGCACGTCTGTCATGGCGTGACAAAATATTTAAGAGAGGTAATTGAACATGGGACTTGATTTTAGCAGAACCCCGACGCAGCAGCAGTCAATGCAGACAATGACAGCCGAGGTACCGGAAAATACGGAAATTGAAGTAGTAGAGCAATACGATATTGTGGCTGACAGGCAGCAGATGAACGCCGAACTGGTCAATTCTGCAGAAGTGGATGCTCTGGTAAGCAATATTGAGGTAGACAATCTGGAAACCATAGTTTCATTCGGTGCGGAAGCAGCAGAAGAAATTTCTAAAGCTTCTGATGTGGTTTTAAACAGTATGACCATGTCTCAGATGGATGATTCGGCAGAGATGCTTAACACACTGGCAAAGATAATGTCTAAATTTGATATTGAAGAGATTAAAGAAGAGCCGGGGTTGTTGGGAAAGATATTTAACAATGCGAAAAAGCAGCTGGATAAGATTTTATCAAAGTATCATACTATGGGGGATGAAGTGGATAAGATATATGTTCAGTTAAAGAGTTATGAATCGGAAATCAAACAGGCCAACCGTAAGCTGGATGATATGTTTAATGCGAATGTAAATTATTATCACGAACTGGTTAGATATATACTGGCAGGAGAACAGGGCTGTCGGGAGATCGAAGCATATATTGCCCAGCGGGAAGCGGATATGCAGGCTACCGGCGATAACTCCATACAGTTTGAACTTCAGAGCCTGCAGCAGGCCCTTATGATGCTGGAACAGAGGACTCAGGATTTGAGAACGGCGGAGAATGTGGCAATGCAGTCCCTTCCGATGATAAAGACCATGGCATTTACAAATATGAATTTAGTCAGAAAGATTAATTCCGCTTTTATCATAACCCTTCCGGTCTTTAAGCAGGCGCTGGCCCAGGCCATCATGTTAAAGAGACAGAAGCTGCAGGCAGATGCCATGTCGGCCCTGGATGAAAAGACTAATGAAATGCTGCTGCGAAATGCCCAGAACACCGCCGAGCAGTCTAAGATGGCGGCAAGACTTACATCCGGCAGTTCCATTAAGATAGAAACATTGGAGAAATCCTGGAGGACTATTGTCAACGGTATTGATGAGACCAGACAGATTCAGGAGAATGCCAAGAAACAGCGTATTGATGACAAGGCACGGCTGGAAAGCATTAAGGCTGAATTTAACAGCAAATACCATGTGCCGAAATCAAATTAATTTAAGGAGGTAATATAGTATGCCGATTAATTTATCAAAAGGACAGAAAGTTGATCTGACAAAAGGAAATCCGGGACTGAAAAAGATAATGGTAGGTTTGGGCTGGGATGTTAATGCATTTGATTCCGGCGCTGATTTTGACCTGGATGCCGCGGCATTTATGCTGGGGGAGAATGGAAAATGCCCGACGGAAAAGGAATTTGTTTTTTATGGAAATCTGACTCATTCCAGCGAATCTGTAGTCCATATGGGAGATAATCTGACCGGAGAAGGAGAAGGTGATGATGAACAGATCCAGGTAGATTTAAGCAGGATTCCGGAAAATGTTTCCAAGGTAGCGTTTACGGTTACCATTTATGATGCCGAGCCGAGAAGACAGAACTTCGGTCAGGTATCCAATGCCTATATCAGAATCGTAGACGAAACCACAGGAACAGAGATCATCCGTTATGATCTGGGAGAGGATTTCTCCATTGAAACAGCAGTTGTTGTAGGCGAATTATACAGACATAACGGAGAATGGAAGTTTAATGCCATTGGAAGCGGATTTCAGGGTGGTCTGGCTGCGTTGTGCGGTCATTATGGTATTGAAGTTGCATAACAAGTATATAATAAGAAATGGAGGATGAATTATGCCGGTTTGTTTAACAAAAGGACAGAAAGTAAGTCTTACAAAGGGAAATCCGGGACTGACAAACGTGGTCGTAGGTCTGGGCTGGGATGTAAACCAGTTTGATACAGGCGGAAATTTTGATCTGGATGCCGCAGCGTTTCTGGTAACCGACAGCGGAAAGATATCCAGAACCGAAGATTTTGTATTTTACGGAAATTTAACCCATCCGTCAGGGTCGGTACAGCATATGGGTGATAATCTCACCGGAGAAGGAGAAGGAGATGACGAACAGATTAAAGTAAATCTGGCGGCAGTTCCGGAAAATATTACAAAAATCGCTTTTACGGTCACTATTTATGAGGCGGAACAGAGACGGCAGAATTTCGGTCAGGTAAATAACGCATTTATCAGAATTTACAATGAGGCCAACGGTGAAGAACTGCTCCGCTATGATCTGGGAGAAGATTTTTCCATTGAAACGGCGGCAGTTTTTGGTGAACTGTATAAAAATAACGGAGAATGGAAGTTTAACGCCGTCGGGTGCGGATATCAGGGCGGTCTGGCCGCATTGTGCGCAAACTTTGGTGTGGATGTGGAATAGGATTTCGATAAAACGATTCAGAAGTGCAGTATCACAACATTAATGTGATATGCAGGAAAGAGGTAATTATGTCAATTAGTTTACAAAAAGGTCAGAAAGTAAGCTTGTCCAAGGAGAGAGCAGGACTTTCCAATATTCTTATTGGTTTGGGATGGGATGAAGTACAACAGAAGAGAGGTTTCTTTGCAAAGAAACCGGAGCCGATCGACTGTGATGCCTCGGCATTTTTGTTAAAGAACGGGAAACTGGTAAATAAGGCAGATATCATCTATTTTGGAAATCTGCGGCATATGACGGGAACCGTACAGCATATGGGAGATAACCTGACCGGAGCAGGAGAAGGAGACGACGAGCAGATTTTAGTCGATTTGGCAAATGTGCCTGCCGACTATGACAGAATAGTGATTGTGGTAAATATTTATCAGGCGGTAAAAAGGAACCAGCATTTCGGAATGATTCAGAATGCATTTATCCGCTTAGTGGATGCCTCCAATAATACAGAAATCTGCATGTATAATCTGTCAGAGAACTATACGGGCATGACGGCCATGATATTCGGAGAGGTTTACAGACATAACGGCGAGTGGAAGTTTAATGCGATTGGACAGGGAACCAACGATCCGGGACTTGGTGAACTTGCCAACCGTTATATCTAATATAAATTGTATGGATAGTAGAAGAAGTTATTGCTGGTGTAATGGCTTTCTTCTACTTTTTCAGATATATTTATGGCAGGAGATGTCATAAATTTTATTGTCGGATAGATTGAAAATTTATCTGACGGAATGGAGGATTAAAATGAAGTTTAATGGTCTCACGGATAGAGAAGTCGAGGCTTCACGGGAGAAATACGGCTCGAATATGATTCCTGATTCCGAGCCTACCACATTTTGGCAGGAGTTTAAGGAAACGTTCGGTGATCCGATGATCAGGATATTACTGGCCATTGCTGCTCTTATGGTTGTTATGACCTTTATGGGGTATGCAGAGATCTATGAGCCTGTCGGTACCATAGTGGCGGTTCTGATCGTGGCATTTGTATCTGCCAAGACAGGGGTGGCAAGTGATACAAAGTACAGGGAATTAAAAGACAGCACTAAAAAAGACCAGTGTAAGGTACACCGGAATAGTGTGGTTACAGTCATCGATATTGATGATGTGGTAGTAGGCGACAAGATCCTGCTTCAGTCCGGCGACAAGATTCCGGCAGACGGTGTTTTGGTATCCGGCAGTCTGAGAGTGGATAATTCCGCCTTAAACGGTGAAGCGGAAGAATGTAAGAAGACAGCGGCGGATGAAGGCTTTCAGTTGCCGGATGATATAACGGGAGATACCTTTGTGGATAAACATTCTCTGTTCCGCGGTGCGGTGGTCTTTGACGGTGAGGGTATTCTGGATGTCCGAAAAGTCGGCCTGAAGACCATGATGGGAAAGATGGCGGAAGAAATGCAGGAGGATGAACCGGATTCTCCGCTGAAAGTAAAGCTGTCAAAACTGGCAAAGCAGATTTCTACCTTCGGTTATATCGGCGCAATCGTAATTGCCGTATTATATGTGATATACTTTATTACAAATGCCGGTGGATTTTCGGAGTTTTTTGATTTGGGAACATCCGTAGTAATTCAGAAAATTGTTGAGGCCGTATCGCTGGCAGTTGTTATTATTGTCTGTGCCGTTCCGGAAGGTCTGCCCCTTATGATTTCTCTGGTGCTTATGCAGAACACCAGTAAGATGTTAGACCACAACGTATTGGTAAGAAAAGCAGAAGGTATCGAGACGGCAGGTTCGTTAAATATCTTATTCAGTGATAAAACAGGTACCATAACAAAAGGTATGCTGGAAGTGGTGGATTTCTTTACCGCAGACGGCAGTTCCATTCCGATTGAAGATTTGAAGAAACATACAGCAGTAAAAAGTCTGGTGGATCTGGCCATTGGTAAGAACACACAATCCATGTTTGATGCAAAACACCGTGTGATCGGCGGGAATGCTACGGACCAGGCATTGATGAAATTCCTCGGAGAGACAACGTTCCAAATGCTGGGCAGTGATAAAGATTGCATCGTTACGGCCGCCCAGGGATTTAATTCTACCAATAAATTCAGTCAGGCACAGATTGGCAGTCTTGGAAAGACGTTTTATAAAGGTGCGCCGGAACGTCTGCTGGCATCGGCAAAGAAGTATCTGGATAAAAACGGTGAGGTCAGAACTCTGGATATGGATGTATTAAACCGCAAGATAGATGAACTGGCTGCCAAAGCCATGCGTGTTCTTGCTTTTGGTTATTCGGAAAAAGACCTTACGGAAAACACCATTAATGATGATGTGGTCATCATTGGTCTGGTGGGTATCCGTGATGATGTCAGACCGGAAGCAAAAGAAGCAATTCAGGAAGTTCTGGATGCAGGTATTCAGGTTGTAATGATAACCGGTGACAGGCTGGAGACGGCAGTAGCTATTGCAAAGGATGCCGGATTGCTGAAGGAAGATTCTGATAAGGCAATTTCCTCCGCCCGGTTAAATGAGATGTCGGATGAAGAAGTAAAAGAATTGATTCCTCACATCCGCGTAATTGCAAGAGCATTGCCGACGGATAAATCCCGTATGGTAAGATTATGTCAGGAAATGAATCTGGTAGTGGGAATGACCGGCGACGGTGTCAATGATTCTCCGGCTCTGAAGAGAGCGGATGTAGGTTTTGCCATGGGAAGCGGAACGGAAGCTGCCAAGGAAGCCGGAAAGATCGTTATTCTGGATGATAACTTTAAGTCGATCAAAGATGCAATCTGGTATGGAAGAACTATTTACCACAATATTCTGAAATTCTGTAAGTTCCAGCTGGTCATCAATGTGGCGGCAGTAGTGGTCAGCGCCGTGGCGCCGTTTTTCGGAATAGAAGAACCGTTGAAAGTAACACATTTATTGTTTGTAAACCTTGTTATGGATGGTCTGGGAGCCATTATGTTAGGTAATGAGCCTGCGCTTGAGAAATATATGGATGAAAAGCCGAGACGCAGGGATGAAAGCATTGTCAGCAGAAAGATGATGACGCAGATACTGGTTATGGGCGCATGGCTGACCGCATTAAGTTTCATTTTCTTAAAAGTGCCGTTCTTTAAACAGTTTTTTGATAATTCCGCAGAAAAACAACTGACTGCATATTTTGTATTATTTATTGTCAGTGCATTGTTTAACGGATTCAATGTCAGGGATGACGGATTCGGTATCTTTAAAGGTCTTTCCGAGAATACCGGATTTTTGAAAGTTTTTGTGACCATTATCATTGTGCAGGCGGCTATTGTAAATGCAGCATTGATTCCGTTTAAGCCGTTTGAATGGATCGGAAATATGTTCAGCTGTGTTCCGTTTGGAATTCAGGGCTGGCTCGTAGTAGTATTACTGGCTGTTACCATGATACCAGTAGACCTGGTCAGAAAGTATATATTCAGGGAAAACAGGTCATAGTATCGGATTTTAGCCGGATATATCAGATTTAATTTCATAAAGCTGTAATAGCTGCGCCGAAAGGTATGATGTCAACAGACAGGTATCTTTCGGCGTATTAAATTAAAGCAGTCCGGTTTAGCGAAAATAAATATTGAAAGGAATTTTGCAGGTACATAATCATGGTGGTATTTCATTCGGATTTGGATAATACTTTAATTTATTCATATAAGCATGATATTGGGTCTGATAAGAAATGTGTTGAAGTTTATCAGAACAGGGAAGTTTCGTTTATGACAAGGAAATCGTATGATTTATTGAAAGCAGTAAAGGAGAAAGTTGTTTTTGTTCCTACAACCACCCGTACGCAGGAGCAATATGAGCGCATTGATCTGGGAATCGGTATACCCCGTCTGGCGCTGGTCTGCAACGGAGGGGTGCTTTTGGCTGACGGCCGGGAAGATAGGAAATGGTATGAGGAATCCTTAAATCTTATAATGGAATGCGGAAGTGAACTGGAGAAATCAGAGTTATATTTGGAAACGGATACATTCAGGAACTTTGAAGTGAGAAACATAAGGGGATTGTTTGTCTTTACCAAGAGTGAGGAACCCGAGCGGACCATGGCCGGACTAAAAGATATATTAAACCTGTCGTTGGTGGATGTATTCCATAACGGAGTGAAAGTATATGTGGTGCCTAAAAAGATGAGCAAAGGGATGGCGGTTCAGAGACTGGGGAAACGGCTGGAAGCGGAACTGGTGATTGCTGCCGGGGACAGTGAGTTTGATATTTCCATGCTACATATGGCGGATATTGGAATTGTTCCGCCGAAGTTAAAGATTTCGTCGGGGAAAGGGAAGAAGATTGTGAGGGCAGACGAAAAGAGGTTATATTCGGATTGGGTTTTGGAGTATGTGTTGAGGGATATGGATAAAATATGAAATGAGAAATTATACAACATATTTTGGATAGGGGGGGAATTTACAATGAAAATCATCAAATCAAAAAAAATAATTTTTGTTGCAATTACAGTAACTATAATTATATGTCTTGGAATGACAATAGTGTTATACAAATATTTCGACAATCGGTCTGACATAAAGTTACATCTGTCTGAGGGGAATATTGCAGTTAAGTATATACAAGCATCTAAGTCATCAACAATCCGACCGAATATGAAGGAAATCCTGCAATCTGAAGTCTGGCAAAATGAAAATTTGACAATTTTTTCAGGAGTCATTCAATCCGTACAGAACATTAAAATCAAGATGGATGATGATATCAGTTATAATGCCATAGTTGATATTCAGGTTTTGGACTGTATCAGAGGAAATCTGGAAGAAGGAGCTTCTATATCGGCATTAGCAGGATGCTCCGTCCGGTTAGACGAAATCTGGCAGGAGGATAGTTTAGTTAATTCCAGTATGATGAAAGGGGAAGAAGGCATTTTTTTGATTCGAAAATATGATAATACGGATACTTTGGAATATGACAATAGCACACTCTATCTTTCGGACATTATAAAATCTAAAATTTTATGAACAATATATTAATGGATTGTAAATATATTGTAAACACATATTGCCGCTTATTGACAAAACACCCTGATTAAGCCTATACTATATGTATTATATGCATTTAGGAGGAAAAAGAAAAATGAATGAAAATTTAGAAAAGTTAGGCTTGAGTGGAGACATGAACCAGAATATTAAAAAATTCGGTTTATTTGCAGTTATGGCGTTGGGAGGATTGATCATTATCATCTCATGTTTCCTGGATTATCTGTCTGCATCTGTATTAGGTTTTTCAGTAAGCACTTCTCTCTGGGAAGCAGGCGATGGTAAGTATTTCATCGTAGTTGTAATAATCTGTCTGATATTTGCTTTTATCAATATGGAAAAGGGTTATACGGTTATGGCATTTATTGTTGCAGGATTTACGCTTTTTGAAGTTCAGGATTACTCAGAAGAAGTTGGCAAGTTACCGTCAGAGGTTAAGGATATGGTCAGCCGTGGTCCGGGCTTCTGGCTGATGATCGTCGGAACCATTATTCTTGTGGGCGGAGCTGTTGCTAAGGTTGTTATGGCAAAGAGAGCAGGCAACTCTGACACAATGTAAGAATAAATACATATTGAGAGTTACTTTTGCGGTACAGTATGAACTGTACCGCTTTTTTTAACGATGTGAATGATAATATATGGATTTCATTTACCAGATTAAGAAAATATGATATACTATGATATAATGAATCAGGTTCGAAGGCGGTGAAATTCATGGAGATGCGAATTAATGAACTTACACAGACTGCGCCGGCTGAGGCGGCCAGACAGACGACAGAAGCGGACGGAGCATTTAAATTTGTTCTGGCAAGCCATATTGATGATGCGGGACTTCAGGAGAAAATAAATGCGCTGATGAATGAGATATCGGAGCAGGGAAAGAAAATATCCAAAAAAACAGATGTGCGTGACATGAAACGATATCGGCAGCTGATTAAAGAATTTATAAATGAAATCGTATACCGCTCACATGAATTCTCCAGAGAAAATTTTCTGGACAGAAGGGGAAGACACCGGGTATATGGAATCATCCGTCTGATTGATAAAAATCTGGATGATCTGGCGGCCGAGTTGATCAAAGATGAGAAAGATAATATTTCCATCCTGAATCTGGTAGGAGAAATCAGAGGTTTATTATTGGATATAATTACATAAGATTGGAAAAGACTATCGAAAGAGAGTGAAGCCTATGGCAGGATTTAAAGATATACTGGGAAATGAAAATATTCTGGAGCATTTCAGCAAAGCAATGGAAAATGATAAACTATCCCATGCCTATATTATAAACGGTGAAAAGGGCATGGGTAAAAAGACACTGGCAAAAGCTTTTGCCATGACTCTCTTATGCGAAGAATCCGGTCAGGAACCCTGTCTGAAGTGTCACTCCTGCATACAGGCTTTAACCGACAATAATCCGGACATCATTTATGTAAAGCATGAAAAGCCGAATCTGATTTCGGTGGATGAGATCAGAAATCAGCTGGTCAATGACGTAGACTTAAAACCTTACAGTTATAACTATAAAGTATATATCGTTGAAGATGCACAGCTTATGAATGTACAGGCACAGAATGCGATGCTGAAAACCATAGAAGAGCCGCCGGAATACGCAGTGATCCTGTTGCTGACCACCAATGTTGATTTGATGCTGCAGACAGTTTTATCCAGATGTGTAACGCTAAATATGCAGCCTTTAAAAAAAGAGGCAGTGAAGCATTATCTGATGAAAAAAGAAAAAGTAGTGGATTATCAGGCGGAGATCGCCGCATCCTTTGCAGGCGGAAATCTTGGAAAAGCCATAAGCCTTGTATCTTCGGCGGAGTTTTCGGAAATGCTGGATGAAGTAACCCAGCTGATGCGATATATCAAAGATATGCAGGCATATGAGGTGGTTGCTGCGGTAAAACGGGCGTCAGATTATAAATATACCTTTAATGACTACATTGATCTGATGATTTTGTGGTTTCGGGATGTATTGTTATATAAGGCATCCATGAATGTAAATGAGCTGATTTTCAAGAATGAGCTGAAAACCATAAAACAACATGCGGCAAATTCCTCTTATAACGGTATTGAAGAAGTTTTAAAGGCATTGGACAAAGCAAAGGTAAGATTAAGATCAAATGTTAATTTTGATATTGTCATCGAGCTGATGTTCATGACCATCAGGGACAATATTTAACAGAACAGAAACGGAGATTAAATAGAAAATGACAAAAATAATAGGAGTTCGATTCAGAAAAACAGGAAAGATATATTATTTTGCACCGGAAGATCTACCGATCGAAAAGGGGCAGCATGTGATAGTTGAAACGGCCAGGGGAGTGGAATACGGACAGGTTGTCCTGGGAATCCGGGATGTGGAAGATGAAAAGATCACACAGCCGCTGAAAAGCGTTATCCGCATTGCAACGGAAGAAGATGATGCAATAGAAGCGGAAAATAAAGAAAAAGAAAAAAAAGCTTTTGATGTCTGCTTTGAGAAGATAGGAAAACACGGTCTGGATATGAAGCTGATCGATGCAGAATATACTTTTGATAATAACAAATTATTGTTTTATTTTACCGCAGACGGTAGGATTGATTTCCGCGAACTGGTAAAAGATCTGGCGGCTGTTTTTAAGACAAGGATTGAACTTCGTCAGATCGGTGTCCGGGATGAAACGAAAGTGGTAGGCGGATATAGTATCTGCGGCCGTCCATTATGCTGTCATACGTATCTGACGGAATTTATACCGGTATCCATCAAAATGGCAAAGGAACAGAATTTATCGCTAAATCCGACCAAGATATCCGGAGTATGCGGAAGACTGATGTGCTGTCTGAAAAATGAAGAGGAAACCTATGAAGAACTAAACAGCAGGCTGCCCATGGTGGGAGATTACGTGAATACCGCCGATGGCCTCAAGGGTGAAGTGGCCAGCGTAAGCGTTCTCCGGCAGCTGGTTAAAGTAATCGTTCAGGTAAACGACGAAAAAGAAATTCGGGAATATAAGGTTGATGATCTGAAATTTAAACGAAGACACAGAAAAGAATCCCTGCATATCAATGATGAGGAACTGAAAGCGCTGGAACTGTTGGAGAAAAAGGAAGGAAAGTCTAAGATAGATGACTGATTTATTAAGGCCAGGAGAACGTCTGGATGATTTGGAACGAAATGGATATAAAATAATCCAGCATAAGGATAAATTCTGCTTTGGCATGGACGGGGTGCTGCTCAGCGGGTTTGCAAACGTACAGGAAGGGGAATGCGTACTGGATATGGGTACCGGAACAGGTATCATACCCATTCTTCTGGAGGCAAAAACCCGCGGAAAGCATTTTACCGGGCTGGAAATTCAGCCGGAAAGCGCAGATATGGCAAGAAGAAGTGTCTGCTATAACCATCTGCAGGATAAAATAGAAATTATAACCGGAGATATAAAGGAAGCCTCTTCGATATTTAAGAAGGCTTCTTTTGATGTAGTTACGTCAAATCCACCCTATATGAATGATAACCACGGACTTAAAAATCCGGATATGCCGAAAGCAATCGCGAGACACGAAGTAATGTGTACGCTGGAAGATGTGGTAAGGGAGGCCGCGTTGCTTTTAAAACCCGGTGGCAGATTTTATATGGTACACAGACCCCACCGGCTGGCGGAGATTCTCTGCACCCTGAAATCCTATAAACTGGAGCCGAAGCGTATGAAACTGGTCCATCCGTTTGTAGATAAAGAGGCAAACATGGTATTGCTGGAATCCGTGCGGGGCGGTAAAAGTATGATGAAAGTGGAAGCGCCGTTGGTGGTTTATCAGGAAACGGGAAAGTATACGGATGAAATATATGATATTTACGGATATTAGAGCCGCCATGGCGGCAGGTTGTGAAACCATAGAGAAGAATGGAGGACTAGAGTTAAAATGAGCGGAAAATTATATTTATGTGCTACCCCCATTGGAAATCTGGAGGATATTACGTTCCGGGTGCTGCGGACGTTAAAAGAAGTGGATTTGATCGGTGCGGAAGATACAAGACACAGCATTAAGCTGCTGAATCATTTTGAGATAAAAACGCCGATGACAAGTTACCATGAGTATAACAAAGTGGAAAAAGCAAAATATCTGGTTTCTTTGTTGCAAGAGGGAAAAAATATCGCATTGATCACGGATGCAGGTACGCCGGGAATATCCGACCCGGGAGAAGAACTGGTACGGCAATGTTTTGAGGCCGGAATAGAAGTCTCTTCCCTTCCGGGACCGGTAGCATGCATAACGGCATTGACCATGTCCGGTATGGCCACCAGAAGATTTGCATTTGAAGCATTTTTGCCAAATGATAAGAAGGAGCGGACAATGGTGCTGGCAGAACTGGCGGAGGAGACAAGAACCATTGTATTATATGAGGCGCCCCATCATCTGCTGCGGACCCTGGAGGAACTTAAGGAACGGATTGGAAACCGCAGGATAACCATCTGCCGGGAACTGACGAAGAAATACGAAGAAGCAGAACAGTCGTTTATTGATGATATGATTGACCATTACAGCCTGAATGAACCGAAAGGTGAATTTGTACTGGTGATTGAGGGGAAAAGTTTTGATGAAAAAGTGAAAGAGGAGCAGGAGAGCTGGTTGGAACTGACTGTTGTGGAACATCTGGATTATTATGTAAACAGAGGAATGAATAAAAAGGAAGCCATGAAACAGGTGGCAAAAGACAGGGGTATCAGTAAAAGAGATGTATATCAGGCTGATTTGGAACGATAATAAAGAATTGTAATGTGGAATATATAGATAGTAATATTGCGTTATAGAAGTGAGAAATTCTTAACCGATTACGACATACGTAAAAGTATGTCGTAATCGGTTGATTATCTTTTTGGTAAAATGGTAAGTATTTCAAAATAAGGCTTTGTTATAGAAACAAATGATACAAAATTTAATCTGCCTGGTTGTTTCTTAGTTCTTCTGAATTTTTCTGATCATCAATCCAGGTTTCCATCCTGTCACGGATAATTTCGAATTGAGCAGGACCGGTTTTCAAAAGGAAGGTATGGAATGCTTTCAGTGAAAAATTATCACCCAGAGCTTCTTCGGCAGTTGCCCTTAATTCCATAAATTCCAGATAACCTACATAATAAGCAAGATACAATGCGGGTTCTTCTATAAGTGTTTCGTAAATCGTGTCGGACTCCTCTTTGCCGAGACCAATGCCTGAAAGGAATTTCATAGTATCATCATAGCTCCATCCTTCATAATTAATACCGATATCTGTCAAACAGTAAATCGCAAAAGTATATGTTTTATTTAACTCATTGATTCTCGTTACAGTGTCCTCAGTTCCTGCAAGGCTGTAGCTGTACATTTCTGCATATGTTCCCCAGCCTTCGGAATATCCGGAAAAGGAAAATAATTTTCG
This sequence comes from uncultured Lachnospiraceae bacterium, assembly GCA_910578175.1. GTDB lineage: Bacteria > Bacillota > Clostridia > Lachnospirales > Lachnospiraceae > Bovifimicola. Next base: position 121,172 of record CAJTPF010000003.1, on the reverse strand, counting down.
GATATTGGAAGGATTCTGGGAATAGAAATAGGTGGTTTGGAACAAATGTCCCGGAAAACCTTCATGGGCCAGAGTCACAAAATCTTCAATACTTTCACTGGCCTGTGATTTATTAATATATATGGAATTGTTATTCAGATTATCGATTGGCGGCAAAATGTAGTAAGCCGGACTTGTGTATTTTTCCATGGATTCAGGAACATAGTTGACCGTAAATGTTGTATCCAGCCCGGTTGGAAAATCCACGGCAATTTTTGATTTCAATTCATTTAAGACCTTAGTCGGGTCGCTTAAATCCACGGGGCATTCTGACATTTTGTCAAAAATAGTATTATCTTTTAAAGTGATTCCCAATATTTCGTTAAAATCAGCTTTATATTTATCTTCTATCATCTTTTTGATTTCGGGTACGGATTTATCGGAACCTGTGTAATCCCGAACCAATAATTCATAAAATTCTTTGCCGTTTTTATAATTTGCCAGACCGCCTTCATTCTTACAGGTACCCTTTAACTTTGGAAGTTCACTGATTATATATTCATATGCAGGAATAACGCTTTCCTTTATTTGGGTGATATTAGCAGATTTATAAAGTTCTTTTGCATTGTTATCCAAAAAATCTATGGAATCTATACGCCTGTTAAAACTGTCAATCAGGTAGTGATTATCTGGATTGGCAATGAATTGCTGACATTGGTCAACGATTTTGTCAACCTCAAAATCCGGCATAAAAAATCCGGCTTCTGACTGCTCTTTTTCGAAACTGATTAGGTCTTCAAAAAAAGATGGAAATGTTTTCAGTATTTCCAGATAATCTTTGATATCCTCTTCATCGTAAAATACATATTCTGCCAATATTGTAGGAATGTAGGACTGCATACCGTTTAAAGGAGACATATAATCATTATACAGGCGATATCCCTTATACTTTTTTGAATCAGTGGCATAAGTTTTAAAAATGTCATATGTTAATTGTTGCTCAGTAGTTAACAGATTGTAGTCAAAATCTGCTAATTCATCTATGTATTTGTCTAATAGTTCATAGGATTTGGTATCCTCTTCAGCGGAAAAGCTGCCCAGTGAAATTTCATAATCTTTGATTCCGAAATTTTCCGGATGTGCCAGTGCACAGTGAAGATTCAGAATATTGAGAACTAATTCGGAAGTAAAGATTTCGTTTGTGAAATCATTAAACTTTTTTTGTTCTTCCCTGGCAACTGACGAGTTATCTTCTGAAGTAGTAGTTTCCTGATCTTCGGAATTTGTCTCTTTGTTTTTTTCTGTAAAATTATCTGAAGTGGTTTCACCGGAGCTATCGATGGAACTCTTTCCGCATCCGGTCATAGAAAAAATAAATATAACTGTTAATAATATGGCTAAAAGCCTTGCGGTAATTTTTTTATTCATATCGTTTCTGCAAATATGCCTAATCCTTTCTATAAAATTTAATAACAGAATAACACAAAATCGTTGATTATTCAAACCTTATTATTTATATATATGTATCAATTGTAGTTTTGTGAGAAGAAAACCCATGAATATAAAATGTTACGAATTAATACTTGACAAATACTGAGCTGCATTATAAAATATTAACAAATTAAAAAGTGATTAATATAAGGGGGCATTTGAATGAAGGGATATGAAATTCATACTTTTATCACTTTTTTTCTTAAGAGAATAAGTGTAAAGACATTAATTAGAATGTATTTATTTGTTCTGATTATTATTATAGGAACATGCAGAGGCAGTAATATGTTTCTGACAGAAGCATATGGCATGGAGGAAGGAGATTATTACAGGGAAAGACTGGAGTTTGATTCTGACGGCAATCTGATGATGACGACCCATGATAAAAAGGCTACTTCTAATATCACATACCGGACGGCAGGCTGGGTGATCAAACGTTATGATATGCCGGTGGATGCTCCGGGTCAGCAGTGTGCATTTATTAAATTATATGAATATGGTGAAATACAATACAGGGACGACCCGTTTCATCCGGGTTATATATATTGTTATTATTATGGAGAAAGAGATGAAATCTTTAATGCTGTCGGCAGGGTTTCAGGAGAATGGCAGCATCAGCTATATGCATATGGTGATACAGTTTATATTGATTCCGTACTTACGGTCTGTGAGTATGGAAATATCCTGGGAGGATTAACGGATTCAAATGGAAACAGCTGGGGAGAGGTCTATTATACATTTGAAGGAATAGCCGGTGCAAGAGACTGGGCTTCCAAAGAAAGCCTGCGTACCCATTTTAACAAATCAGTACAATATCCGCCACAGATCCGGAGAAAGGAGTTTGTTTATTCGGAAAAAAAGGTATCTGCCTTGAACAAAAGCGTTTACCCGTCAGGCAGTATTAAGATCGGGGCAGGAGAAAAAGGCAGGGAATATTTTGATCTGGAACAGGGGATTCCTACAGGAAAGTCACTCTATATGGAGGCGGATATTAACTCATATTATTATGATATGAATTTTCAAAAGATTGAAGTGACGATGAAGATACCGGTATGTATTAAAACAAATTATCACATCTTTTGGATAAATCATGACGGAGAATATAGGAATGAAACAAAAAGTGTATCGCGATGGTATCATACGGAGAAAAAAGTTTCATACTGGACTACTGATTCATTGGAGTTCTGGTATTTATCAGGTGTAGAGGTACGAAATTATGCGTTTGAAAATGAGAAGATCTATATTGCAAAAAAGGGTTTAAAACCGGATATTCAAAAAAAACAGTGGGGCAGTTATTATGAACATATACAGATACCGATTTATGATGAAACCGTCCAAACCGCAGATATAGTCCTTCGGGATTATTCAGCCCACGGGATGAAACCGGCGATACCGGATGTGGATCTGCAGCCTTTGGCCGATTCCGCAGTGGGAGCGATTCGGGTAAGAAACGATTATTTAAAGATAAACGGCAGTATTTTATTGGAGGATACATGGAAGGAGAATGCCGGTCCGGAACCTCCGGGATTCATATGGAATCAGACATCGCATTTATATGAAAAAGGCTATATTATTCCAAATACAAAAAAGAATTGTCCGGCGAAAAACGTTTTTGCAGACGGTATTTATACCAGCATGAGCGACGGTTCCCGCAAAAACATAGAACTGTTCTGCAGGAACAGCATCAGGATTCATACCCCGGTATGTGCAAAACTGACAGCAGAAAAAGGAAAAAAATATAATCAGTTGATCAGCCCCGATCCGGATATTCCAGCGCTGGTCATAAATAAAGAGGCTGTCTTAAATCTCAGCGCATATGGAACGCACAATGATATTAAGGGATACGGGGTCAGGGATTATTCCCGGTATGTTGCGGATACACAGTTAAAAGTTCCCTTTGAGATTTTTTATAACGGAAAAAGAATAGAGGCAGATACCTGGTTTTCCGTAAAACTGGGTGAAATACGATTTATGATTCCTATAGGTGTCAAAGAAGGAAAGTATGATATAAAACTGCGAAATTACAGTTTAAATTTTGAGACCGTTTCCAGTATAGAGAATCATATCCAGAGAAAAGCCAATAAAGCGATCAGTAATTATGCGGCATCGGATACCATAACCGTGGAAGTTATAGGAAGGATTTATGGGTTGGCGGTAAGTGAAAAAGATCATCGTGTGGGACCAAACGATGAAGACGGTATATTTGTTGGAAGTAAAAATTTACTGCCATATGAAAGCGGTGAATTTAAAAACAGCAGGATTCCGTTTAAACTCCGGACTATTGGAAGTATGAGCGGAGAACGTGATCATGTCAGGATAGATATGAGATATTATCATCTGGGAAAAGACGGAAGCAGAAAAAAAGTAAAGCTCTGCGCAGCAAAGGAAGACAACAGCGGATTTGAAGAAATTTTAAAGGAGATCAGGCTGGATTGGTCAGATCGAAGCTTTGGAGGGATGGCGGAGCAGTATCGTGTCACGGACTCCGGTCAGGCATCTCAGGGATTACAGGAATGGCAGGGGATAGTAACGATTCCGGAAAAAGTGTATGTAATCCCGGATACTTTCAATGTTTCTGAAAGTATAACAGAACGGGAGTTAATGAAACGGTCATATGGAAGCGGAATCATTATTGCGAATATGGAGATATATACAGTCGCAAATGGGAGAAGCCGGCTGTCCTATATCAATCGGGATAATTATGAAAAAGGGTATTGTAATATGTGGAAAACCGAGGGATACCGGAAAGAAATCATGTCAGGAGGCAGACAGATTGATATAAAAATGGGAGATGTAATACTTTATCAGATAACAGAGGACTACAAAGGATCATATCGAATAGTAGGGACCCACTAAGTTTTTTATCCAAAAACATTCATGGAATACTTGAAAAAAAATGCATTTAAAGGTAATATAATGTGAAATGGCATTTTTTGTTTTTGGAATGTCAAAGGAATAGTATAGAATGAAAAAATCAGATTGAAATAAAGGAGATACGGATATGTGTAAAACATGCAAGGGCAAACCTTATTATTTAACAACAGCGATCGCATATACTTCGGGAAAACCTCATATAGGAAACACTTATGAAGTGGTACTGGCAGACAGCATCGTAAGGTATAAGAGAAAACAGGGATATGATGTACGTTTTCAGACAGGAACGGACGAGCATGGACAAAAAATCGAATTAAAAGCAGAAGAGGCAGGTATCACACCAAAGGAATTTGTAGATGACGTGGCGGGAAAAATAAAGGATATCTGGGATTTGATGAATACGTCCTATGATAAGTTTATCAGAACCACAGATCCGGACCATGAACTTCAGATCCAGAAAATATTTAAAAAATTATATGATCAGGGAGATATCTATAAGGGATATTATGAAGGAATGTATTGTACCCCGTGTGAATCTTTTTTTACAACATCGCAGCTTGTGGATGGAAAATGTCCGGATTGCGGACGTGATTGCCAGCCGGCAAGAGAAGAGGCATATTTCCTGAAGCTTTCCAAATATGCAGACCGTCTGATCGAGCATATCAATACACATCCTGAATTTATTCAGCCGGAATCCAGAAAAAATGAGATGATGAATAATTTTCTGTTGCCGGGTTTACAGGATTTATGCGTTTCCAGAACATCCTTTAAATGGGGGATACCTGTATCCTTTGACGAAAAGCATGTGGTATATGTCTGGGTGGATGCTTTGTCCAATTATATTACCGGTCTTGGATATGATGCGGACGGTAACAGCGGAGATTTGTTTGAAAAGTTCTGGCCGGCAGATTTACATCTGATCGGGAAAGATATCTTAAGGTTTCATACGATTTACTGGCCGGTCATGCTTATGGCGTTGGGACTTCCGTTGCCGAAGCAGGTGTTTGGACATCCATGGCTGATACAGAATGACGGGAAAATGAGTAAATCAAAGGGAAATGTTATTTATGCAGATGACCTGGTGGAATTATTTGGCGTAGATGCCGTCAGATATTTTGTATTACATGAAATGCCTTTTGACAATGACGGTATCGTTTCATGGGAACTGGTAACGGAACGGGTGAATTCCGACCTGGCAAATACCCTGGGAAATCTTGTGAACCGGACGGTATCCATGTCAAATAAATATTTCGATGGTGTCGTATCGGATAAAGGTGCTTCAGGGGAAGACGGATTCGATGAAGATCTGAAAAAAACGGTATTGGAAACCCCGAAAAAAGTGGAAGAAAAAATGAATAAGCTTCGGGTGGCGGATGCGATTTCGGAAATATTTATATTGTTTAAAAGATGCAATAAATATATAGATGAAACAATGCCATGGGTATTGGCGAAGGATGAAAGCCAGTCCGACCGGTTGGCTACGGTACTTTATAATCTTGTTGAAAGTATCAGTATAGGCGCAGGCTTGCTGGAACCGTTTATGCCGGAAACATCAAAGAAAATATTATCCCAGTTAAATGCTTCGTGCAGAGAATTTGATGATATGGATAGTTTTGGAAAATATGTTTCAGGATCAAAAGTTACCGGATCGCCGGAAATTTTATTTGCCAGACAGGACGTAAATGAAATTCTGGAAAAAGTAGAGCAGATGAAAGAAAAAACAGAGGAGCCGAAATATCCGGAAGTAGAGCCGAAAGAAGAGATCACACTGGATGATTTTGACAGGGTTCAGTTAAGAGTCGGTGAGATACTGCAATGTGAGAGGGTGAAGAAGGCCAAGAAGCTTTTGGTATCCCAGATTCGGATCGGTTCCGAGGTAAGGCAGATCGTATCCGGAATTGCCTTACACTATACGCCGGAAGAAATGGTTGGTAAAAAAGTAGCAGTCATTACAAATCTGAAACCTGTTAAGTTATGCGGCCTTCTGTCGGAAGGAATGATTCTGGCAGCGGGAGATGACGAGGGACACTTGTCGGTATTAACTGTGGATAAGGATATAATCGCAGGCTCAGAAATCTGTTAACAGAGATTCTGAAGACAGAAATTTGATTGATGATATAGGAGAAATGCTATGATACAGGAGGCAAAATTCAGAACAGACTTGATTTTTGATACCCATGCGCATTATGATGACCAACAGTTTGACTGTGACAGGGAAGTTTTATTGCGATCCATGGCCGGACAGGGGATTGGATATATAGTAAATGTTGGCGCTTCCCTGGATTCATCTGCTTCGTCCGTAAAATTATCCGAAAGATATCCTTTTATCTATGCAGCAGTGGGGGTTCATCCAAATGAGACCGGAGAATTGAAAAAAGACTCACTGCAGGAATTAAAATCAATGGCATTAAAAGATAAATCGGTTGCCGTTGGTGAAATCGGTCTGGATTATCATTTTATGGAACCAGACGAAAAAACACAAAAATACTGGTTTGAGGCCCAGCTTGATCTGGCAGCGGAACTGAAGATGCCAGTGATCATTCACAGCCGGGAGGCGGCAAAAGATACAATGGATATAATAAAGAAGTATACCGACAGGCTTTCAGGCGGTGTGATTCATTGCTATTCATATAGCAGGGAACTGGCGTTAGAATATGCGGCGATGGGTTATCATATCGGAGTCGGAGGCGTGCTTACATTTAACAACGGAAAAAAACTTGCGGAGTCGGTGGCGGCGCTACCGTTAAACAGGATAGTACTTGAAACAGATTGTCCGTATTTATCGCCGGAGCCTTTTCGGGGAAAAAGAAATGATTCTTCCAGAATTCATTATGTTGCCGAACGGATGGCAGAATTATTGGGAAGACAGAAGGAAGACATTATCCGGATTACCTGTGAAAATGCATTGAAAATGTATCAATTAGGGAGAAAGCAGTTAGGAGAATAAAATGGCTTCTTTAGGAATACCGAAAAATACAATAGAAATTCTACAAAAATATAATTTTCATTTTCAGAAAAAATTTGGACAAAACTTTTTGATCGATACGCATGTGTTAGATAAGATTATTAAGGAAGCCGGTATTACCAAAGAGGATATGGTGTTGGAAATAGGACCGGGCATTGGTACCATGACCCAGTATCTGTGTGAAAATGCAGGAGAAGTAGTTGCTGTAGAAATAGACCGGGCATTGATTCCGATTCTGAAAGAAACCTTAAGCGGATACTCCAATGTAAGCGTACTGAATGAAGACATTCTGAAAGTGGATATTAACCGTCTTGTACAGGAAAAAAATAACGGAAAACCAATAAAAGTAGTGGCAAATCTGCCATATTATATCACAACGCCTATTATCATGGGTTTGTTTGAAAGTAAAGTACCGTTAGACAGTATAACGGTCATGGTGCAAAAGGAAGTTGCGGACAGAATGAAAGCAGGGCCGGGAACCAAGGATTACGGTGCTCTGTCTCTGGCCGTACAGTATTATGCCAGACCGGAAATCGTAGCCATAGTCCCGCCAAATTGTTTTATGCCAAGACCAAATGTGGGGTCTGCAGTCGTCCGGCTGAGCCGGTATCAGATTCCACCGATTGTCGTGAATAATGAAGAACTGTTGTTTAAGATTATCCGGGCTTCCTTTAATCAGAGGAGAAAGACGATGATGAACAGTTTAAATAATGCTTCCGGTCTATCTTATACCAAAGAACAGATTGGGGCGGCGCTGGCAAAGATCGGGCAAAAGGAGAACGTAAGAGGAGAAGCGCTGACGCTGGAACAATTTGCAAAATTCTCAGATGAACTGAATCAGTTGTAATATATCCTTTCGGTTACACATAGAATGAATTAAAAAGGCGGCTTATGAAGTGATTGAAAGGGGATTAGTCAGATGGGGGAATATAAGAGGCTTATTTCATATATATATTCATATGAAAAAGGAGTAAAGGGGAAAAACGCCGGATTTGCAAAAATAGAATCCAGAAACGGAGTATGCAGGATCAGTCTTTCCGTTCGGTTTGCAGAAGAGCTTCTGAATGAGACGGATGACAATATGATGGAAGTCTATTTTTTCAGCCGGAACCAGTCAGCAATAAATAAATATTATTTAGAGCAGATGAGGATAGTGAAGGGCAGCAGCATGATAAAGATAAACAGGAATCTCGATCTGTTTGGTGGAGAACTGGAAAGGTTATCCGGAATTTTTATCTGCAGCCCGGCTTTTTTTAAAAATAAAAAGTCGTTAAATCTTATTTATGCGTCTGAATGGGACGATATACCTATTGAGGTTGAAGCATTTCAAAACGAAGAACCGATTCGTGATACGGGCATAAAAACCGGAAAAATCGAAAATATACTACATAATCGGAATTCGGAACTGCATGTGGCATATATCGGAGAAGAGGAATATGAGAAGGTAGCAGATGTATCTTTAAATCAGATGATCAGGGAATCAGCAGAAGAATTGCCGGTGCACATATCGGAAGCAGAATCTGAAACTAAGATAGAAAGTCAGGCAGCAGCGATTGGGAGAGATCAGGAGCCGCCGGCAAATGAACTGACAGAACAGGAGTTAAGGGAAACAGAGTCGGAGAAGACGGAGCCTGTGGCCGCCAGCGCCGTAAATGAGCCGGAAATATCCGACAATACGGAAACTATGAAAAAACAGGGTGACAGACAGGAATCAGCCGGCTGCTGTGATATGGCGGCTCCGGATTCTGAAAAAGTAGAAAATGAAAAGAACGAAGAAAAGAATTTTTTCCAGGTTCTTTCAGGATGTTATCCGAAAGTCAGATTAAACGAAATAGATGGGGAATGTATTAAGATAACACCTCATGATATTTCTTATCTGCCGAAGAAATACTGGCAGCTTTGTAATAACAGTTTTATGCTGCATGGATATTATAATTACAGATATCTGATTCTCTGTGAAAAGATTATGAACGGCACAAAAAGATATCTTATCGGGGTACCGGGCCTGTATCATCAGAAAGAGCAGACGATGGCCAGAATGTTTGGATTTACGGAATTTGAAGGAAATAGAAGAAACGGAACGATGAATTTCGGATATTGGTGCATGTATTTGTAACAAACGAAACAGAAAATTTTATGGATCGGGACAAAGGAGGTTATTCATAACCATGAAATTCATAAGAAATGAAGAATTAAAAAAAGGTATGCGGTTAGGACGTCCGGTATATAATAAGTCAGGCGTATTGCTGTATGATATCAATACGAAGCTGACGAGACAGGGTGTAAACAGTATTAAAAACTTCGGACTTCTCGGTGTTTATATTTTAGAGCCCACAGAGCCGGCTCAGGAGATGTCGGAGGAAGACCGGGAGTTTGAACGTTTCCAGGCTATGTCTGTTCTTGCACTGAAGGAACAGTTGGATCTGATCATTGACCATAAGGGAGCAAAGAAAGTAGAGCAGTTATCATCCAAAATCATCAGCAATTACGGAAAATCAAATCATAAGATTAATTTCCTGAAATCTCTGAGGAGTCCGGAAGATTATGTCTATAAACATTCCCTGAATGTGGCGATACTTTCAGCGATCATTTCTGCCCAGTTAAATATGTCGTATATGGAACAGATTAATATTGTGACTGCCGCTTTGCTGCACGAAATCGGCAAAGCGATGATACCAGTGGAAATATTGAAAAAGGGTGCGAAGCTTTCAGAAGAAGATGCTTACGTGGTAAGTAAGTGTGAAATTGACGGAAATGAACTGATACAGCAGGACTTTGATATTCCGTCCCTGACGAGGATTATGATTGCCCAGAATATACGGGAAATCTCCGGCAAGAATAAACCGGAAGCAAAGATCCTGGATGGAACGAGGGTATTACGGGTAGCGGATGTGTTTGATTCCATGACTTCCATGGGTCTGACGGGAGAACCTTATTCGGATGTGGCGACCGTACGGTATCTGATCAATCACAAAGATAAATTTGAAGCCAGAATGGTAGGAGGTTTGCTAAGAGGCATAAATATTCTGAATCCCGGTGTGTGTGTGGAACTTACCAGCGGGGAAAGAGGGCTGGTCATCCGGGAGAATCAGAATGATATCTTAAGACCTATGGTATTGGGATTTCATAATAACAGAATATATGATTTGGAAGACAGCAACATCTATAATACCATTCAGATATATGATGTATTAAAGAGTATGGATACAAGAGTTCCCATTGGAAAAGATGCAATTGAAAACTTCGGATTATAACCGGATTCAGTCAGGATTGTAAAGAATTAAGCAGAGCAAATTTATAATGGTCCCGGTAGATTCCGTTTATATTGATGGCGCCGCGACACAGACCTTCTAAGTCAAATCCGATCCGTTCCAGAACATGACAGGAAGGCAGGTTGTCTGGAAGTACAAAAGCTTCAAGCCTGTGAAAGCAGGCATCTTTGAACATAGCATGGCAGGCGGCGGCTACGGCTTCGGTAGCGTATCCCATATGCTGGTGTGCAAAGGCGAATTTATATCCGAGGGTAGCTGTGGAATACGGAAATGCCAACAGGTTGCTGAAAGATATTGTGCCGATGATCTGATTCGGAGCATCTTTGCGGAAGACATAAAATCGAACATATTTTGTTTTTAAAAAGGCATTATATTCTGCTTTCAGATTTTCAGTCTGATAGGATAACGTATAATAAGAAGGCTTTTTTTGGGCTTCAAAGGGCTCAAAGAAAGCCTTATTTTTTTGAAGAAAATCCAGCACATCCGCCGCATGATTTTCATTTAGTACTTTAAGATGTAAACGTGGCGTTTCGTAAAGAAAATTCACAGAATTCCTCCAATGTAATTTATTCCTGTACCGCTATTATACTATTCTGCGATAAAAACGGCAATGAAATAATTCTTGTGTGGTGAAAATATTGTATGATATAATATTTATTTAAAAGGTCGGATGACACGATCAAAGGAAGACCAGGAGATGCAGAGAGACCGGGCCGGAAGAAATTTAAAGAGAAAGGTAAAGACAAGCCCTTCTTTCGGTCTGATTATTTGGGCGGTATCACAGACTGTTCTGTGATAGATATGGTAATAAAGATGCAAGATAAAGAAAGAACAGTATATTCCGGAACCGGGAAGATAAAATATATGAAGGAAGCCATAAAACAGGCAAGGAAAGCAGAGCTGTTAAATGAAGTACCGATCGGCTGTGTGATCGTAAGCGAAGATAAGATCATTGCCCGGGGATATAACCGGAGAAATATAGACAAAAATACCCTGTCCCATGCCGAGTTAAATGCCATACGAAAGGCGTCTAAGAAACTGGGGGACTGGCGTCTGGAGGATTGCGAGATGTATATTACCCTGGAACCATGTCAGATGTGTGCGGGGGCAATCGTACAGTCCCGCATAAAAAAAGTTTATATAGCCTGTATGAATCCAAAGGCAGGGTGTGCGGGTTCCGTGTTGAACCTTTTGGATATCAGACAGTTTAATCATCAGGTAGAAATAGACAGGGGACTGATGGAAGAGGAATGCAGCCGGATGCTCAGCGGATTTTTTAAAAGGCTTCGGGAATCAAAGAAATAAAGTGTTACAATTCCGTCACTATACCTTGACTTTTCCCTATATTTTAGTTATACTTTAAGGGCATTTTAAATATGTTAGAAAGCTTCCGTGCTAGCCGGGGAGATAGCGGTGCCCTATACCTGCAATCCGCTCTAGCAGGGGTGATGTTCTGTGTCGGATATATCTTGTAGGGCTGCCCTTTATAAGTGGCGTTGACGTTCAGGTCTTACGCAACAGGAATCTATGAATCGTGTCAGGTCAGGAATGAAGCAGCACTAAATAGAACCTCCTGTGTGACGTGAGGCAGCCTGGGCCGAGTTAACTGTAGAGGTAACGCTTATGAGCTGTATACAAAGCAGAATGCACGGATTTAAAAGATATATCTGCCACTTTAGACAGTCATGTTTAAAGTGGTTTTTTACTAAAATGAATAATAGGAAAGGTGGTATTTCTATGAGAATTGGTATGTTAACAAGCGGCGGCGACTGTCAGAGCCTGAACGCTTCCATGAGAGGCGTGGCAAAATCCCTGTATGAAAATCTGAAAGATGTGGAGATCATAGGATTTTTGGAGGGATACAAAGGTCTGATCTACGGAAATTACAGAAAAATGGAAACCAGAGATTTCTCGGGAATACTGACAGAGGGCGGAACCATAATCGGTACTTCCAGACAGCCTTTTAAACTAATGCGTACGCCGGATGCCAACGGGTTGGATAAGGTGAAGGCCATGAAAGACAATTATAAAAAACTGGGACTGGAATGTCTGGTCATCTTAGGCGGAAACGGAACCCATAAGACGGCCAATCTGCTGCGGGAAGAGGGGTTAAATGTAGTCACTTTGCCGAAAACCATTGATAATGATATTTGGGGAACAGATATTACCTTTGGTTTCCAGAGCGCAGTGAATATCGCTTCCAACGCCATAGACTGTATTCATACCACTGCGGCTTCCCATGGACGGGTATTTATAGTGGAAGTAATGGGACACAAGGTGGGCTGGCTGACGCTGCATGCAGGAATTGCCAGCGGAGCGGATATCATTTTACTGCCGGAGATTCCGTATGATATCGATAAAGTAGTGGAAGCCATTGAGAAAAGAACCAGGGAAGGCAAAAGTTTTTCCATACTGGCAGTGGCGGAAGGGGCCATATCCAAAGAAGATGCGGCGTTGCCGAAGAAGAAATTAAAAGAAAAAAGAGCGCAGGCGGCGAAAAAATATCCGTCGGTTTCCTATGAGATCGGCGCCAAGATAGAAGAAAAGACCGGTCAGGAAATCAGGGTAACGATACCCGGACACACACAGAGAGGCGGAAGCCCATGTGCATACGACCGCGTATTATCTACCAGATTCGGCGCAGCGGCGGCAAAACTGATCCTGCATAAAGATTATGGTTATATGGTGGGTATGAGAAATGGTGAGATCGTAAAAGTGCCTTTGGAAGAAGTTGCCGGCAAACTTAAAATGGTGAATCCGGATGCTTCCATTATTAATGAAGCCAAACTTGTAGGCATTAGTTTTGGAGATTAAGATGTCGTATACAGCATTATATCGTAAATTTCGTCCCGACACCTATGAAGATGTCAAAGGACAGGAGCATATCACAACTACGCTGGGCAATCAGATAAGATCCGGAAGGATGGGACATGCATATCTGTTCTGCGGAACCCGCGGGACCGGTAAGACTACGATCGCCAAAATATTTGCAAGGGCGGTGAACTGCGAACATCCGGTAAACGGAAATCCATGTAACCAGTGTAGTATGTGCAAGAGTATCAGCGCCGGAACTTCCATGAATGTCATTGAAATGGATGCGGCATCCAATAACGGCGTAGAGGATATCCGCCAGATTATAGATGAAGTACAGTACCGGCCTACCGAAGGACGGTACAAGGTCTATATCGTAGATGAAGTGCATATGTTATCCACAAGTGCTTTTAATGCATTGCTGAAAACACTGGAAGAACCGCCGGAATATGTGATGTTCATACTGGCCACCACAGAAGTCCACAAACTGCCGATCACCATCTTATCCAGATGCCAGCGGTATGATTTTAAACATATTTCTATTGATACCATCCAGGAGAGGTTAAGGGAACTGGCAGATATAGAGCATATGAGAGCAGAAGATAAGGCCCTGCGCTTTATTGCCAAATCTGCCGACGGTTCCATGCGGGATGCACTGAGTCTGCTGGACCAGTGCGATGCATTCTGTATGGGGCAGGAGCTGACTTATGAAAAAGCGCTGGATATCCTGGGGGCGGTAGATACGGATGTATTCAGCGTTATGCTGGAAAATGTGATGGCAGGAAACAGCATCGGCTGTATTGAACAACTGGAAGAGATGGTAAATCTGGGAAGGGATCTGTCCCAGTTTGTGACAGACTTTACATGGTATCTCCGTAATCTTCTATTGGTAAAGACATCCGATGGTGCAGAAGAAATCATTGATATGTCCGCTGAAAAAATGGAGCGGCTGAAACAAGAAGCAGAACAACTGGATCCGGATGTGATCATGCGGTATATCCGCGTGTTGTCGGAACTGACCAATCAGATCCGGTTTGCAGCGCAAAAGAGGGTATTGATCGAGATTGCCCTGATCAAACTGACTCAGCCTGCCATGGAGACAAATTTTGATTCACTGAAAAACCGGATCACCAATATCGAAAAGAAACTGGAGGAAGGAATTCCATTTCAGACCCGGATGCCGCTTCATATGACGGGGAATGCCGAAGGAAAAGGGGAACAAACGGCAGAGCCTTTGAGAACGGAGGAGCCGAAGCTGCAGAGAGCCGTTCCGGAAGAAGTGCAGAAGATAGCGGAGAGATGGTTTGATATCGCAAGGAAGATTGACGGACATCTGGGGGTATGTCTGAGGAAAAACAGGCTGAGTATTGATGAAAATTCCAGATTATGCGTTGTTTATGATTCGGATATCGACTGGCAGCAGGACAATAAGCCGGAAAATATCGAATTGGTAAAACAGACCATTGCGGATACCATCCATCGGGAAGTAGATGTGGAACTGCGGCTGCTGGCCCGTGGATCAGATTTCGACAAAGAGTATTTGAGTTTGACAGAAGAAGCAATTAATTTTAAAATAGAAGAGTCCGATGAGGATGACGAAGAAGAATTTATCTGAATAATATAAAGGAGGATGTGATATCATGGCAAAAAGAGGAGGATTTCCGGGAGGTATGCCGGGAAATATGAATAATCTGATGAAGCAGGCCCAGAGAATGCAGAAACAGATGGAAGAAACCACGAAAGAACTGGAAGAGAAAGAGATAACGGCATCTGCGGGAGGCGGTGCGGTAGAAGTTACTGTCTCTGGTAAAAAAGAAGTTGTAAAGATCAAACTGTCAGAGGAAGTCGTGGATCCCGACGACATTGAGATGTTGGAAGACCTGATTATGGCAGCGACGAATGAGGCGCTGAGAGAGATGGATGAACTGTCCAGTAAGGAAATGTCTAAGATTACCGGAGGACTTGGAGGATTAGGCGGAGGATTCCCGTTCTAAAAGCAGAAGAGATCCGTTGGGATGATTTAGAGAGGAAGTAACAAAATGGATTACTACAGCAGTCATATATCGAAGCTGATAGAAGAATTTTCCAGATTACCGGGAATCGGCAGTAAATCAGCGGCACGTCTTGCTTTTCATATCATCAATATGTCTAAGGAACAGGTTGCTGCACTGACCGGCGCCATATCCTCTGCCAAAGAAAATGTCTGTTACTGCAGAGAATGTTATACATTGACGGATGAAGAATTATGTCCGATCTGTAAAAGTGCAAAACGGGATCATAAAACCATCATGGTAGTGGAGAACACCAGAGACCTGGCGGCATATGAAAAGACTGGACAGTATAACGGTGTATATCATGTATTGCACGGAGCTATCTCACCGATGCTTGGGATAGGTCCGAATGATATTAAATTAAAAGAGTTGATTGAAAGATTAAAAGGGGATATAGATGAAGTTATAGTGTCTACAAATTCCAGTTTGGAAGGTGAAACAACAGCCGTATATATCAGCAAATTAATCAGGCCCATGGAGATAAAAGTCACCAGGATCGCAAGCGGCGTTCCGGTAGGCGGAGACTTGGAATATATAGATTCTGTAACATTACTGAAAGCATTAGAGGGAAGAGTTCTGATGAAATGATTGTTATCAGTTGATCACAAAGTAATGGAAAGGCATGATAGAGTTATATGAGTAATGAAGCAAAAAGTTTTTGTTTTTTAAAAGGTGAATTAGTGGATTGTATCCCGGGCCGGGTACAGGACTGCAATATGAAACAGGTAAGATCCTGTATCATGGATGAACAGAAGATTGTACAGGAAAAGATAAAAAAAGCAAATGGTTTTTGTTTTTATAAAGGAGAATTGGTTTCATGCAGTGCCGGAAGGATACAGGATTGCAATATGAAACAATTGCATAAGTGTCCGAACGAAAAATAGAAAGGTTTACTGCAATAATCCTATATTCCACGATTGTTTTGACAATTGCCGAATCTTGTGCTAAACTGTTTACCGACAAACCGAAAACATAGAATACCCGCTGGTCAATCCCTGTATGACCGGCGGGTTATGCTATCTTTAGCTGCAATAGGAGGTTCAGATGTTAAAGACATTAGCTGCACAAATTAAAGAATATAAACGGGATTCCATACTGACCCCGGTCTTTATGCTTTTGGAAGTTATCATGGAGACCATTATTCCGCTTATGATGGCTTCCATCATAGATGACGGGGTAAACCGCGGAAACATGAAACATATTTATCTGACGGGAACAGGAATGACCATAGTGGCAGTATTGGGATTATTTGCCGGCGTTATGGGCGGAAAGTACGGAGCAAGGGCTTCTGCCGGATTTGCTAAGAATCTGCGGAAGGCGATGTATGAAAATATCCAGACATTTTCTTTTTCAAACATTGACAGATACAGTACGGCGGGACTGGTAACACGTCTGACTACAGATGTGACTAATCTGCAGAATTCATACCAGATGATACTGCGAATGTGTATGAGAGCGCCGGCCAGTATGATCTGTGCCATGACCATGGCATTTTTTATTCATGCAAAACTCGCCTGTATTTACCTGGCGGCGGTCATTATTCTGGGGGCTTTTTTGATAGTGATCATGAGCAATGCCCATAAATACTTCAGCAGGGTCTTTCAGAAATATGATGATTTAAATGCAAGCGTACAGGAAAATGTATCTGCCATCCGGGTGGTAAAGGCTTATGTGCGAGAGGATCATGAGAAGAATATCTTTACAAAGGCAAGCGCAAATTTATATAATATGTTTATAAAGGCAGAAAAAATCATCATTTGGAATGCGCCGCTAATGCAGTTTACCGTATACAGCTGTATCCTGCTGATCAGCTGGCTGGGTGCAAAGACCATAGTGGCGGGAAATCTGGAAACCGGAGAACTGATGAGTCTGCTGGCATACTGCATGAACATATTGATGAGTTTAATGATGCTATCCATGGTATTTGTCATGATCACTATGAGTATTGCCAGTGCGGAGCGTATCACACAGATACTGAATGAGAAGCCGGATATCCATGATCCGGAGAATCCGGTCATGGAGGTAAAAGACGGCAGCATAGAATTCCGGAATGTGGAATTCAGCTACGGTAAGGACAGTGATGAGCCGGTATTAAAAGATATCAGCCTGCAGATCAGATCAGGTGAAACCATAGGCATTATCGGAGGTACCGGAAGTGCCAAGACCAGTCTGGTAAACCTGATCAGCCGGCTGTATGACGTTACGAAAGGAACCGTGACTGTTGGTGGAAGGGACGTCAGGGAATATGACCTGGAGGTACTTCGGAATGAGGTGGCGGTGGTACTACAAAAAAATGTATTGTTCAGTGGAACCATATTGGATAACCTTCGGTGGGGAAATAAGAACGCTTCGGAGGAAGAATGTAAGCAGGCCTGTATTCTTGCCTGTGCCGATGAATTCATAGAGAAGTTTCCGGATAAATATGAGACTTATATAGAGCAGGGCGGTACCAATGTATCCGGCGGACAAAAACAAAGATTATGTATTGCCAGGGCATTACTGAAGAAGCCGAAGATCCTGATACTGGATGACAGCACCAGTGCGGTGGATACCGCTACGGATGCAAAGATCCGGGAGGCATTTGCCGGCCATATTCCGGGAACCACCAAGCTGATCATTGCACAACGGGTATCCAGCGTACGGAATGCCGATCATATTCTGGTCATGGAAGACGGCAGGATTAACGGCTGGGGAACTCATGATGAACTGCTTATGGACAATGAAATATACAGAGATGTCTACGAATCGCAAACCGGAGGCAGCGGAGATTTTGACCAGAACGGAGGTGTGTAATATGGCAGGCGGAAACAAAACGGCAGCAGGAGCTGCAAAAGAAGGGGTATCAAAAGACAAAGCGTTTGGAACCGTGTTTCGGAGGCTGATGAAATATATCTTTAAAAATTACAAATGGCATCTGGCAGCAGTGGTGATCGGTATATTTATCAGTGTGCTGGCCAGCGTGCAGGGAACTCTGTTTATGAAAACCCTGGTAGATGAATATATCCTTCCGCTGATCGGCAGCGAGCATCCTGATTTTGGCAGCCTGCTGTATGCAATAGGAAAAGTAGCCGCATTTTACGGAGTGGGTGTGGCTGCAACCTATATGTATAACCGGAT
Source organism: uncultured Lachnospiraceae bacterium (assembly GCA_910578175.1). Classification (GTDB taxonomy): domain Bacteria; phylum Bacillota; class Clostridia; order Lachnospirales; family Lachnospiraceae; genus Bovifimicola. Next base: position 102,612 of record CAJTPF010000003.1, on the reverse strand, counting down.
CATGATATATGTCAGCCAGGGAACTTTAAACAATCTGAGAATCGATATGTTTACCCATATGGAAAGCCTTCCGGTAAAATATTTTGATACCCATGCTCATGGAGATATTATGTCGATTTATACCAATGATACGGATACCCTGCGTCAGATGGTAGGGCAGAGCATGCCGCAGCTGCTGTCTGGTCTGATCACGATAGTCAGTGTATTTATCAGTATGTTGCTGTTAAGCGTACCGCTGACCGGCGTGACACTGCTCATGGTGGTTATCATGCTGACTGCCACAAAAAAGCTGGCAGGACTCAGCGGAAGATATTTTGTGGCACAGCAGAAAGCCATTGGAGCGGTAAACGGATATATAGAAGAGATGATGGACGGACAGAAAGTTATAAAAGTATTTTGCCATGAGGAAGATAGTATTGCCGAATTTGATAAATTAAATGAGCGTTTGTTCGAATGTGCGGATAAGGCCAATACGTTTGCAAATGTACTGGCGCCGGTTATTGCCCAGTTGGGAAATATCAGTTATGTATTATGCACCATGGTAGGAGGGGTTTTGGCTCTGAATGGAATCGGCGGTTTTACTTTGGGCGGTCTTGCCAGTTTTCTGACTTTTAATAAAAGCTTTAATATGCCTATCAATCAGGTGAGCCAGCAGCTGAACAGCATTGTAATGGCCATGGCGGGCGCCGGGCGTATCTTTGCCCTTCTGGATGAACAGCCTGAAACCGATGACGGGTATGTCAGTCTCGTAAATATCAGGGAAGAAAACGGAGTGATGACAGAATCCGAAACACGCACCGGAAAATGGGCGTGGAAACATGTTCATCAGGCGGACGGTTCTGTTGAATATAAGGAATTAAAGGGAGATGTGGTATTTAACGATGTAGATTTTGGATACCGGGACGATAAGATCGTATTGCACAATGTAAGATTATATGCAAAGCCGGGACAGAAAGTAGCTTTTGTGGGTTCCACCGGTGCAGGTAAGACGACGATCACCAATCTGATCAACCGGTTTTATGATATTCAGGATGGCAAGATACGGTACGACGGAATCAATATAAATAAAATTAAGAAAGCGGATCTAAGACGTTCTCTGGGAATCGTGCTTCAGGATACCCATTTGTTTACCAATACGGTCATGGAAAATATACGGTATGGAAATCTGGAAGCCACGGACGAAGAAGTGATCGCGGCGGCAAAGCTGGCAAATGCCCACGGATTTATAAAACATCTGCCAAACGGATACAATACCATGCTTACCGGGGACGGAGCAAATTTAAGCCAGGGACAGAGGCAGCTTCTGGCGATAGCCAGAGCAGCGGTAGCAGACCCGCCGGCACTGATCCTGGATGAAGCCACCAGTTCTATTGATACCAGAACGGAGAAAATCGTTCAGGACGGAATGGATAAACTGATGGCAGGAAGGACAACATTTGTGATTGCCCACAGACTGTCTACGGTAAAAAACAGTGATTGTATCATTGTTCTGGAACAGGGGCGGATCATTGAAAAGGGGAATCATGAGGAACTGCTGGCGGAAAAAGGGAAATACTACCAATTATACACGGGAAAACTGAATATGACGTAATTTATTTTGACATCTGTTTATCGGTGTGATAAACTTTAAATAAGTATGTACAGTCGGGACCTGGGCACAGCGGACAGGTCGGATGTTTAATATCGGAAAACAAAAGCGGTGCAGGAATGAGGTGCGTTTTGGATAAGTATGAATACAATGTAAAATCAGACCAGATCAGGAAGTTATATAGTCATAAGGAATACGAAGCGGCAGCCAAGATTGCAGATGAGATTGACTGGAGAAAAGTGAAGGATAACTCCATGATATCCAGAGTGGCGGACGTTTATGAAAATAATAAGGAATACAGCAAGGCAAAGGAAATATTGCTGATCGCCTATGAGCGTTCTCCGCTGGGGCGTCAGCTGGCATACCGTCTGACTATATTATCCCTTCGTACCAGGGATTTTGTGGAGGCGGATGAATTTTATCAGGATTTTGTAGAGATGTCCCCGATGGATGTGGCTCAGTATATCTTAAAATACAGGATAGCCAAAGCCAAAGGAGAAGACACGGATATACTGATCAGTATTCTGGAAGCTTATGTGGAAGTGGAAAAAGATGAGAGATGGCAGTATGAACTGGCAAAATTATATCATGATGCAGGGTATGTAGATAAGTGCGTATCCATGTGCGATGATATCATCGTTTGGTTTAACGGCGGAAAATATGTGGAAAAAGCCATGAAACTGAAGATGCTGCATAAGAAGACCACGGTTCAGCCGCAGGTTTCCGTGGAAAAAGTGAATGAGAACACATCTGTTACAGACGAAGTTCCCGAAGAATCAAAACAGCCGGTAAGCGATAATACATTGCAGAATATTATCTTAAAAGGCAGCATACGTGAAAAAGAAAGAACTGTAGAAGGTATAACAGGGATTCTTAAAGGATTGGATAATCTGATGGAAGAAAGCGGAGGACCGGAGGCGGCGGAACAGCAGGAGAAAGCTGTGGCAGCGCCGGAAGAGCAGGATTTGTCCGTTCAGGAAAAAATAGATGCCGCATTGGCAGATGATACGGATGCCAACGCCGTAAATGCCGCGTTAGAGGCGATCAAAGCGGCAGAAAAAGCTGCATATGAGGCACAGAAAGCTGCAGAAGTGGCAAAACGGCTGGCCAGGGATGCACAGTTAAAAGCACAGGCAGCAGAAAAGGCCACTATATATGAGAATATATCAGAATCCGATATTGATGTCGATGATGAGGAAAATGAGGATGATATCTATGCCGGGCTGTCAGGAGAAGAAATCAGCCGGCAGATGGAAGAAGAGGATATATTAAAAGGAACTGCGGAAATCGTTCCAAAAGACGTTATCGAGATCTTTGAGTTTGATGAGAAAAAAGACGGGAAATGCAGTCATATTGGCGAAGAGCTTACTAAAACGGCAGAAATTGATATAGATGAGATCAATTTTCAGATCAAAAAACCGGAAAATAATATTTATGATACTGCCAATATTCAGGCAGCACTGGCTGTCAGTATGGAAAAAATCATGGATATGGAATCTTTGAAGCCGGAAGAAGCCAGAAATCCGTTTGAGCCAAATACTGCTGAACCGACAGAACCGAAAGCAGAGGAATTACAGACGGAGGAACCCGGAACGGTAAAAGCGGAAAGTGCGGATGATATACAGCAACAGACCGTGGAACAGGAAGGGAGAAAATCCGACGTACCGGAGCAGACTCTGGTAGAAGAAGTTACCGAATCTGCCGTATCGGAGAAAACAGATATTCCTAAATCCCGTGAAACGGACATTTCATCCGGAGATATCAACCTGGAACGGACCAAAGTCATAGACAGGGAAGCCATCAGCCGTGTGCTTGCAAGACAGAAGGAATTATTTTCCAAGGTATCCATGGAAGAAGACGTCGATCTGGATGATCCGATGGAAATAAACGAGCAGATTGAGGGACAAATGACCATTGAAGAAGTTCTGACAGAATATGAGCGCAGAAAAGAAGAAACCATGAATACGGCTAAAATGGCGGAAGCCATTGAAGCTGTGAAGGCAGAGATGGCAGCTGAAGAGGAAGAAGCATTGAACGAAAAGCAACAGACGGAACCGGCTGTTTATAATGATGAGAAACAGGATACGGTCCCTGAGGCAGCAGGACCGGCAGTCGCCAGAAAATCAAAAGAGCTGGATCTGCAGTCATTATCCGTGCATAAGATACCGGAAATATTTAAAAACATGTTTGGAGATTTTCTTACTTTTGAAGGAATGGAAGAAAAGATTGCGGACACATTGAATAACCTGATCAATAATTTTGTAATGGACGGAACGTCCAAATCCAACAATGTGATAATCACCGGAAGCGCTAAAGTCGGAAAGACCGCTTTGGGTCTGAGTATCATCAAAGCCGCCAACAGAGGAAGAAAGAGAAAGCGCAGAAAAGTTGCCAAGGTAAAAGCCACGGCGTTAAACAAACGCGGTGTATCCACTGCGATGATGCAGATTCTCGGAACCGATCTGATCATAGAGCAGGCCGGAAATCTGATGCCGAATACTCTGACCGATCTTATGACCGTTATGAAATCCTATACGGAAGAAATGCTGATCATTCTGGAGGATGATAAGGCGGCCATAGACAGAATGCTGGATAATACGCCGGAACTGAAGGAATTGTTTAACAATCGTGTAGATATCATGGAATTTGGGATCAACGATCTGGTTAAAGTTGCTAAAGCATATGCCGAACGGGAACATTATACCATTGATGATATTGGTATTTTGGCATTATATGCTAAAATTGATGATATCAGCGGAAGAAACCAGGGAATGACCTTTGAAGAAGTGGAAGAAGTGATCGATGATGCCATTGATCATGCCAACCGGTTTACCATAGGTAAATTCATCGGAAAACTGAAAAAGAATAAATTAGGAATGGGAGTACTGACAGAGGAAGATTTCTTATAATCCTGTCAGACTGTCGGAACACAATTGAAATCATGTTATAAAAATCTGTTATTTTATGGATAATTTTATAACATGATTTTTTTCATACACAGAATATGACAATTGTAACTTGTGTTTAAAGGCTGTATTTAATAGAATAATATCACAAACAGGAATAACATCAATCTTTATATATGGAAGGAAGGTAGTTTGATGAAAGTGAAAAAATCGAATTTAATATGGGGGTTTATCTTTATTCTTGCGGGAATTCTATATATTTTAAATGAATTTTTCGGATTACCCTTTGATATCTGGGATTTATGGCCGTTGCTGATCATTTTGCCAAGTATTAACAGTATGATGAAAAAGGGACCTGGAGTTGGAAATATCATTTTCTTCTTTTTGGGACTGGCGATACTGTTGGATTCCATGAATATCATGAGTGACAGGATTCTTGACAAATTATTCATACCGGTCTGCCTTATCGTGATTGGAATCGCATTTATATTCAGGGACAGAATATTTGACAGGAAAACAAGCAAAACCATAAGCGGAGACTTTTTTAAACAGGGTGACGGAGACAGTTATACCGCAATCTTCAGCGCCAACAAGGTAAATCTTCCCCATGATGTATTTAACGGTGCAGAGATCACGGCTGTTTTTGGAGGAGTGGATATGAACATGAGAGAAGCAGTGATTACAAACGATGCAGTTATTCATTGTACGGCTGTCTTTGGAGGAATAGACATCTTTGTACCTGCCGGAGTAAATGTTAAAGTGTCAGGATTGCCTATTTTCGGAGGCGTGACAAACAAATGTATAAACTATGAAAACGAAAATGCTCCGACGCTCTATATCAATGCAACCTGTATGTTTGGAGGTGTGACGGTGAAATGACATCATTTGAGAAAATCGTAAAATATATGGCGACTGGCTTTGCGGCATTGTTGGCTGTAGGAATTGTAGTATGTATTTTGCAGGGAATTTTGTTCTTAGTAGGAATGATCAGCGGCAGTTATGGGAAAACAATTGATGCCAGTCAGTCATTTGAAGCAAAGCAGGTTCGGAATATCCGGATAGAATCTTCGGTAGGAGATATTAGGATCTATGAAACTGACGGAGATGAGATCCGCATTGAGGCGAAAAAAGTCAGTGAAAGATTTACTTGTGAACTGGGTGGAAATAATACTATTGAAATCAGGAATAAGAATACCAGAACTTTTATTTTTAACCTGTTTCGGCATAGCCCATCCATATATATATATATTCCAAAAGATGTGAAACTGGATGTCGTAAATATGGAATCAGGGGTTGGCGACCTGAGGATAGAGGATCTGAAGGCATCAGAGCTGAATGTTGAAATCGGAGTGGGAGATGTCCGGTTAACCGGCTGTGAAATCCTTTCTTCGGAATATGATCTGGGAATCGGCGACATAAGGATGGAAGACAGCAGCATGGGTGATATAGAAACGGAAAACGGGATCGGAGATATCAGGCTGGAACTGAAGGGTGATATTGACGATTATGAAATTGAGATCGATAACGGTATTGGTGATAATGAGATAAACGGTAAGAGCAGAAAAAATTATGAGGCTGAAAGACCGAAATATGAAATCAACTGTGATACCGGCATTGGGGATATAAATATAAATATCAGGAAATAACATTTTACAAGAAGTTTTGACACAATTGTTGAAACTTCTTTTTTTCTATGTTATAGTAGGACCTTGCAAGGAATATTAGACTAAGACGGAGGTAATCATGGAAGTATCAGAACTTAAGCAGATTGCAAATGAAGTAAGAAAAGGCATTATAACGGCTGTGCACAGTGCAAAGTCAGGACATCCGGGCGGTTCGCTATCGGCGGCAGATATCATGACTTATTTATATTTTGAAGAGATGAATGTTGACCCTGAGGAACCGGAAAAAGCGGACAGGGACAGATTTGTTTTATCCAAAGGTCATGTGGCGCCTGCACTCTATTCCACACTTGCACAGAGAGGTTATTTTCCGAAGGAAGATCTTGTGCAATTGAGAAAGACCGGTTCTTATCTTCAGGGGCATCCTGATATGAAGGGTACAGCCGGTGTGGATATGTCCAGCGGTTCGCTGGGGCAGGGCATTTCGATAGCTGTGGGTATGGCGCTTTCTGCCGGGTTATCCGGAGAATCATATCGTGTTTATACTTTGCTGGGCGACGGTGAGATTCAGGAGGGACAGGTCTGGGAAGCGGCTATGTTCGCTGGATTCCGCAAACTGGACAATCTGGTGGTCATTGTTGATAACAATAATCTTCAGATAGACGGTCCTGTCGATGAAGTATGCTCGCCTTATCCTATCGATGAAAAGTTTAAGGCATTTAACTTCCATGTTATAAATGTAGATGCTCATGATTTTACCGGGCTGGCTCATGCATTTGAAGAGGCAAGGAATACCAAGGGACAGCCAACGGCTATCATAGCGAAGAGTATCAAGGGCAAAGGCGTGTCTTTCATGGAAAATAATGTGAAATGGCATGGCAGCGCTCCGAATGATAAAGAGTTTGAAATAGCAATGGCGGATTTGGAAAAAATTGGTGAAAGCCTTAAGTAGAATGTAGAAATGAGGTTAGATTATGTCAGAAGTAATAAAAAAAGCAACAAGAGAAGGCTATGGAGACGGTCTTGTTGAAATAGGAAAAGAGTTTGATGATCTGGTGGTTCTGGATGCAGACCTTGCAGAAGCTACAAAGACCTGCGTATTTAAAAAGGAATTTCCACAGCGTCATATTGACTGCGGGATTGCGGAATGTAATATGATGGGTGTGGCTGCGGGACTTGCCGCTACCGGAAAGGTACCGTTTGCCAGTTCCTTTGCCATGTTTTCCGCAGGCCGGGCATTTGAACAAGTCAGGAATTCCATCGGATATCCCCATCTGAATGTAAAGATAGGGGCTACTCATGCAGGTATATCGGTGGGGGAAGACGGAGCCACCCATCAGTGCAATGAAGATATTGCTTTGATGAGGACTATTCCGGGAATGGTGATCTTAAATCCTTCCGATTATATTGAGGCGAAGGCTGCAGTACGGGCTGCTTATGAATATGACGGTCCGTGTTACTTAAGATTCGGCAGGCTGGCAGTACCGGTCATCAATGATACTGATGATTACAGATTTGAAATCGGAAAGGGCGTTACCCTGCGGGAAGGAAAAGACGTAACGATCATCGCTACCGGACTTACGGTATCCGGTGCGCTGGAGGCTGCAAACATGCTGGCAGCAGACGGAATAGAAGCAAAGGTGATAAATATACACACCATCAAGCCTTTGGATGAAGAACTGGTAATCGCTGCGGCAAAGGAAACCGGTAAGATCGTAACAGTAGAGGAACATTCGGTCATCGGCGGTCTGGGAAGCGCAGTCTGCGACGTTTTAAGCGAGAATCATCCGACTCCGGTGAAGAAGCTGGGAGTATATGACAGATATGGAGAATCCGGCCCGGCCGTGGAACTGGTAAAAAAATACGGATTGGATGGGGACGGTATTTATGAGGCGGTAAAGAAATTTATATAATCTGCATTTGGAAATGAAAAAAGCCGGAATGGTAGTTTGAACCGTTCCGGCTTTTATTTTAAGATTCGGCGGGACCGGCCGTATCCGCATTTAATGCATCCAAAGATATTTTCATGATCCGTTCTGCTTCATCTTCGGAAATGGACAGATATTTTGCAAGTTCCGGAAGTGTGGGAATGCGTCCCAGATTCCGGCTTAATTCCACGGAAGCCTTGTCCATCCGGTTTGCATTGTCTGCCAGATGCTTTCCCAGACGGCTGGAGATATTCTGTTCATGTATGGCGTCGCTCATGGCACGGGAGATACGTTGCAACAGATAGTCATGAAATTCTCTTAAATCCAGAGCGCCGGAAGAATCGGAAAAATAGGAGGAAACACCTTCGGTCAGACCGAGATTGCCTTCCTGTATCAGGTCACCGGCAGCCACACCTTTGTTTTTATGATCTTCCAATATGGAAAGTACAAGATGAAGGTTTCCTTCGATAAGTTTATTGATCGTATTTCGGGTATTATTTTGGGTTTCAGAATCATAAAGCAACTTTAATAATTCTAATTCTTCGGATTCCTTCAGCCGGACAAGTGAACCGGCTTCTTCCAGATACATATTGATAAATCTCTGTTCTTCCTTATGTTCAAAAGGCGCTGTTTCAAAGGTATTATCAGCCGTCTGTTCATCTTCCTGGATATTTACTCCTGATTTGGTATTATGTGGAATATAATCCTGTATCGTTATTTTATTTTCCAATAAGTAATCATAGATATATTGATACATGGATTCATCTTCAATAATTCCGTTAAATGTCTGATGTATTTCATCAAGGCTTACGATGCCGTTGTTGATATCTGAGGTTTCCACAAGGAATGCCAGAGCTTCGTGAAATTGAAGCTGTTTGTCTTTTTCGTTTTTCTCCGGATTGGTACTGCTCATAAATCTTTGCTCCTCCTTTATTGTTATTGCTATATTGTAGCCTATTTGGTACAATATAGCAAGGAAGGTTTGCTTTAAAAATAACAGGAATGGAGAAACGCTTATGGGAAAAAAACTGGCACTATTACTGATGGTGATACTAATTGTTGTATCATTACCGGCATGTAGCGGGAGTAAGGAGAAAAAGACAGAGTCCGGCGGGGAATCCAACCGTACGGAGGATGAAAAAATCTTTGATGAATTGTTTAATCTGGAAAATAAGGTTATGATCAAAGTCGATATTTCAGACCGGGAATTGGAGAAGATCCAGAAGGACTATGATAAGTATGACAGTATGGGGAATAAATCGCCTGTTTACAGGATTGCAGATAAAGTTACGATTACCGTTGGTGAGGAGTCCTATGAGATAGAAGAAGTAGGGATCCGGATCAAAGGTAATACCACCAGAGAACCGGTCTGGGACAGAAGAAGCGGAAATTTAAATCTGACGCACTACAGACTCAGTTTTAATGAAACCTTTGATGATGAGAACTATTATGGTGAGGAAGCAAAAGTCTGGACCAGCGATGAAGAGCGTCAGGCCAGAAAGGACAGACGTTTTGCCACATTGAAGTCTCTGGAACTGAAATGGAACGGTAATTATGATAATACCTATGTTAGGGAATACTATGCGTTTACCATGTTCCGGGAGAACGGTATACCGGCAGCACATACGGGTCTCAGTCAGATCATGGTGCAGGATAAGAATTATGGTGTTTACAGTATTTATGAACCTATTGACAATATTTTCATAAAAAAGAATCTGCCGGAGGAGGACTGGGACGGCGATTTGTATAAATGCGGCTGGACATTTTCACCGGCCAATTATACCAGCCGTGTAACTTATGGAATTGAGGACGAGGATGCCAGGAAGACTTTTAACCATGATCTGAAGACAAATAAATCTCATTCGGAACATGAAAGTCTGAAGCACCTGTTAGAGATTCTGAACGGTTCGGATGTTTCAAAAGAGAATATAGAAACTGTTGTGGATACCCGGCAGCTTGCAAAGTTTTTTGCGTTAAGTTATTTTACGGGAAATCCGGATGATATGAGGAATAATTATAATAATCATTACGTTTATTTTCTGAAAAGTTCGGGAAAAGCTGTTTTTATTCCATATGATTATGACCGCTGTCTGGGGATCACCTATCACTGGAATCCGGAAGGTTCCGGTATGACGGCTGTATCGCCGTTTTCAGAAAGGGCGGAAGGGAACCGCTCGAACCAGTCCAATCCGCTGATCCGCAATTCTATCTTTGAAGGAAAATTTCTATATGAGCAGTATACAAAAGAACTGGAAAATCTGGCAGGCAGCAAATGGCTGAAAGAGGATACGTTTAATGCGTACTATGAGACTGCAAAAGCAAATTATGAAGGGGTGTGCCGTCCGGACTATGATTTTGCAAATGCAGACGAGGACCGTTTTTATTTCAGTCTGGAGGGCAGGTTTACCAGCGGAGATGATGATAATATGTCAGCCGCCGAGTATTTTGAGAGGATTCTGGAAACATATAATAAAGCCACAGGCAGCTAAGTAGAGATAAATTATTTTAAAACCGGCAGATTGTTTCTATAAACAGTCTGCCGGTTTTTTATAATATGCCGGAGGCGATTACCTGATTTTGATATGATTAAAAGAAATGGACGATCATAACAGTTACACCGGATTATCAAGCATATTCTGTATTTTCTGTTGCACATAGGCACCGAGAAATTTCTTATCTTCTTTTTCCAGTTCAGAGGCAATGACCGGTTCGCCGAACTGTATGGTTACCTTCCCTTTCCGTAATTTTGGAAACTGGTCTTCAAAAATAGCGGAAGTTCCCTGAAAGGCTACCGGAACAATCGGGCAGTTGGATTTTTCACCCATTTTTAAGCTTCCCTCTTTAAAAGGCAGCATTTTTCCGTCTTTGGAACGGGTACCTTCTGGAAAAACAAATATGGAAACCCCGCTTTTAATCTGTTCCACACCTTTTAAAATAGTTTTCAGACCTGCTTTAATATCATTTCTATCCAGGAAGAGACAATTTATAAAATACATCCATATCCTCAGAAACGGTACTTTGATCATTTCTTTTTTGGCAACAAATCCCATGACTTTATGAATCTGTACATAAGAAACCAGTATGTCAAAAAAACCGTTATGGTTGCCTACAAAGAGACATGCTTTGTCCTGGGGAATATTTTCTAATCCCTTTGCTTCGATTTTGACGCCCGATATGAATAAACATATCCGAAAGGCGCATGCCACAATGCATCTGGAAGATTTGTGCCGGATGTTCATATTGATCTTTCCGATGATCCATTCGATCAGATATACGGGAATACTCAGCAGGAAAAAGAATACAAGGAATAAAATAAGTATTATAAGTCTTATCATTTTGTTCGTTCCTTCCGTTATTATGTAATGTATGTTTCATATTATAACATATTCTGCCATTATTGTAAAAACTCATCTGAAAAATATTTTGCATCTTTGCAGACATAGCGAATGTGCCATGGTTCATCTACATATCCGGTATATTGGGAATTTTCTTTTGTAAAACTGAATACAAATCCGAATTTACCGGCATTTTTCTTAAGCCATATGCCTTCCGGGGTATATTCGAATTCTTCGCATAATTCATAATCCAGAGCGGCACAGGAAACATCGATTGCCAGTCCGGTCTGATGTTCGCTGGTTCCGGGAAAGGCTATATGGGAATTAGTATGCGCTTTACCGCGGTTTATCATACTGTCATCATATATTTCTTTCTGCCGTTCATAACTTCTGAACGCCGATACCCCCATAAGGAAAAGGCCGTCTTTGAGACAGGCACGAAAGAGCTGTTGCAGAGGTTCATACATTACCTTGGAAACACAGCGTTTCATATCCGATATGGGAGCAATAAACGGCACGGATGAACGGATCAGATCGCCGGGGATATAGTCAGGCGGCAGCGGGTGATAGCGGTCGGTTATGTAATGCGGACAATTTCTCATGATTCACCTCATATTTATACAAATGTCATGGACAATGTGTACAAAGAAATAATTCGTTTGGTTAATATAAGTATATGAATGGACAGGGAAATTTGTTCTATGATATGGGAGGATTAAGCTGTAGAATACAGATCCTTTATTTCGGATTGTAAAATCTGTCAGAATGGGATATACTTGTTTTATTCTGATGTTTGAGTTATGAGATCACATGAAAAAACGAATATAGGCGAAAAGGTTTGGTGGAAGATATGGGTAGATGTTTAACGTTATTAACGGATCTGTATGAACTGACAATGATGCAGGGATATTTTAAAAATAAGATTAACGAAGTGGTGGTATTTGACGCATTTTACAGGAAGAATCCCAATGACGGAGGGTATGCCGTTGCATGCGGACTGGAGCAGGTGATCGAGTATATCAAGAATCTGAATTTTTCATATGAAGATATTGTATATCTGAGGGGATTAAATATATTTGATGAAGATTTTCTGGATTATCTGAGTTCCTTTCATTTTACCGGGGATATCTATGCGGTGCCGGAGGGAACGGTGGTGTTTCCAATGGAACCGCTGGTAAAAGTCGTTGCGCCGATCATGGAGGCTCAGCTGGTTGAGACTGCGATCTTAAATATCATCAACCATCAGAGCCTGATCGCCACAAAGGCGGCAAGAGTGGTTTATGCAGCGAAAGGCGACGGCATCATGGAATTCGGGCTGAGACGGGCCCAGGGCCCGGATGCGGGTATCTACGGCGCTAGAGCGGCGGTCATCGGAGGCTGTGTCGGAACCTCCAATGTACTGACCGGCGAAATGTTTGATGTCCCGGTAAAAGGGACCCATGCACATAGCTGGATCATGAGTTTTGCCGATGAATATACGGCGTTTAAGAAATATGCGGAGTTGTATCCGGAAGCATGTATTCTTCTGGTGGACACCTATGATACTCTGCGTTCCGGTGTTCCCAATGCCATAAAAGTGTTTAAGGAAATGCAGGAAAAGGGCATTGAACTTAGAAATTACGGAATCCGTCTGGACAGCGGAGACCTGGCATATCTGTCCAAGAAGGCAAGGAGGATGCTGGATGAGGCTGGATTTGCTGATGCGGTCATTTCAGCTTCCAGCGATCTGGATGAATATCTGATCGACAGTCTGAAAACACAGGGGGCAAAGATCACTTCCTGGGGCGTGGGAACGAATCTGATCACTTCCAGAGATTGTCCGGCCTTTGGCGGCGTATATAAGCTGGCCGCAATCATGGATGATCAGACCGGAGAGTTCATTCCAAAGATTAAATTATCCGAGAATACCATAAAGATTACCAATCCGGGAAATAAAACGGTATTCCGGATTTATGATAAAGAAACCCATAAGATCATAGCGGATTTAATAGCATTGGTGGGTGAAGAAATCAATGAAGAAGAAGATTTGTTAATATTTGACCCGATTGAAACATGGAAGAAGACATTACTGGAAGCCGGTGCATATACGGTCAGGGAATTGCCGGTACAGGTATTTAATCGTGGTGTATGTATTTATGAGTCGCCGCAAGTCATGAATATACAGAAGTATTGCAAGAAAGAACAGGAAACACTCTGGGATGAAACCAGAAGGTTGGTGAATCCGCATCAGGTTTATGTGGATTTGACGGACAAGCTTTATAAGATGAAAAAGGAGATATTGGATAATCATATGATTGCCAGAAAGACGAAATAGGATAACAGTGATCATGGAAGAGCAAATAAAGTATAAATATCTAATTTCTATTCCAGCCCTGTTTGTTATTGGCTGTGTTCTTTTGATATGGGGAGTTTCCTTGACATCAGAAGGATTTGTAAACAGAAAGAATCTGAAGGAGACATTAAATGAGAGTTCCTTTGATTTAAATGCTATTTTGGAGGGGAAATATATTTTTCTTTCGGATTATAATGTGTACGGTGCAAATGATAAAGTCGGCAATGGTGTATTTTCTCCGGCTTGCCATGTTTTTATTTCGTCGAAAGAAAATATATATTATGTGGCTGAAATTGACAATGGAAGAGAGAAATTTGCGATTTCTGTTCAATCAATATTACCTTTTGGATTGCAGGAAAAAGACCCGTTTGGGGCCGCCATTGATAATACCGGACATTCTGAGTACAGAATTACGGGAAAATTAGAAAAAACGGATGAAACCGCATTGGAACTGACAGGGCAGGTTGCAAAGGAGCATGATTTAAATAAGATTCTAAACCATACAGTAATTGCTGATTATAAAATCGTGATTATAGATGTGGAAGAAGAAAAAGAACTGATGATAAAGGGGCTATGGATATTGTTTGCAGCCATTTTGCTGATTGCCGGTTCGAGACCGTGGAAGATGATTCAGAAGATAGAAATGCCGCTTCAGAAATCTTTTCAATATATCTATGAAAAAGAATATGATGACCGGGATTTAAGAGTGATCGGGGAAGAGGCGCGTATATTGAGGGCAGACATAAAGTGTTTGGAGCGGCAGTATTCCATATTGCGGAAATCGGCGGTTCGAAACAGTATATGGGGGCTGATATTTATAATTGTATGTTTTTTAAATACGGTTCCGTTTGAAATCTACATTCTTTGTTTTATCGTTATAATTAAAATGATCTTTGGGTTGCTCCGTCTGTTTTTAAACAGTGATCTGAAATATAGCAGACGGATCATGCATTTGTTTCAGCGTGTGCCGGTGAAAGAAGATATACGGCTGGACCGGGAGAAACTGGAACGCTGCGAGGCTTTATTGGATAGGATCTGCCAGGTGGTATAATAGAAATTGTTTGGCAGTTACGCTGCCTGCCGGTTCTCCGAATTTAATTGCAGATAGTACTTCAAAGAGCAATATAGCCTGCAGCCGTAAAATGCAAACCCGGTACAGAATGCCAGGGCGATATATTGTAAGAAATGATTCAGGTGTTCATATTGTCCGAAGGCGCAGACAAAAGCAGTAAAAAGAAGCACCATTAAAAGTTTCTCCCGCTTTGCCAGAATAGCAGTGATACCCATCAGGCTGAAAACGATCAGTTCAACAAAATATAAATCAGCACCGGCATGATTTCTTGCACATTCGATGATCTTAATGACTGCATAAACGGTAAATGCCAGATACACAAGGTGGCAGAGAATAGAAAGCCGTTTGAAGATATTTATTTTTCTATTTGCATATTCACAAAAATCTTTACGATTGTTTTCGTATTCCCGCTTATATGTAAAAAATCTATAATACGTATTTTTTAAAAAGTTAATCATATGTTCCTCCTTTTTACAGGCTGTCCCGGTATTATAACTATATTTTAAAAATAATTTTTCAAAAGTCAAGATTTTTTTATCCAAATGTAAATTTTAAGGCTTGATCAGTCTGATTTTTATTTACATCAATAGATTTATCGGTGTATAATAAATAAAGCAATATTTAAATTTTAAATCATAGCAGAGGAGATACAGTCATGGGAATATTTGGAGAGAAAAAAACAAAACTTCCTGAGAAAATAGGTGACAGGGAGCCTTTATCCGGTACCATACCGAAGGAGTATTCATATATGCTGGGCGTGCCGAGGAACCAGCAGGATATTGATGACATGGATGCAATGATCGACAGGGTGAAAAGCGATGATGAGATAGAAGTTGTGGCAAAATCTACAGGCGAAACCCCTTGCGTAGTCGTAAAGTATAAAGAGGAAGAATATAGTGTGGAGTTTCATGTGACGACTTTTGAAATTCCGGAATTATTCACCATTAATCATTTGCTTGATGAGGACAGCATCGGGATCATACGGAATAATAAGCGGGGGTTAAGCATTACCATGACATTTGGAAGTGTGAATGTGGTTTCTTATCATTTGCAGTTAAAAATGTTAAATATAATGATACCGGATCTGGTTGCGGTCGTAGATTTCAGCTGTGAAAAGATCTATTCCGGCAAGTGGGCGAAACTGGCGGCGCAGTCAAAGGTTCCGCCGTCACCGTTATATCTGTATACCGTGCAGGCGGTATCCGGCAAGAAAGATAAAGTATGGCTTCATACCCACGGACTGAATCGTTGCGGAGGTGTGGAGCTGGAAATACTGGATTCGGATCAGGAAAACTGCAACAGCCATTACAATATCATTATGGCGCTGGCAGGCAGGATCGTGGACAAAAACGGTTTTATAAATGAAAGCGAGCCGATGTACATAGCACAGTTATCCAAAGACATAGAACTGGTGGCCACCTGGGTGGACTGGAAACGTGTGATGTCAAATATTGACAAAAAAGATTTAGGCGGATTAATGGACAGAGCCGGTGAAGGACATAACGGAAAGACTGGTATCGTGTATCTCTATGCTTCCGAGTCGGATTATAATAATGAGGTATATTCCCCGGTATCCATTTATAACAGGGAACTGGCAGATAATCCGCTGATCATGTATACCAACGAAGAGACTGCACGAATGAAAGCGCTGGCGGAAGAAAGACTTTATGTTCTCAAAGATTGTGTAAAGAACAGAGGTGCAGAGGCTCTGATAAAAGTTGGTCTGGATCCTGACCCGGAGTATGATATGGAAGAAGGTTTTCATGAGCATATATGGTTTAAACTGTTGGAGTTGCGGGAGAATACGTTTGTGGCGGAACTTACACAGGAACCATATTATGTAAATAACTTGAGAGCCGGTGATTTCCGGGAAATCAGTTATGAGGATATCACGGACTGGATGATGTTTTTGGATGAACAGAGGATTACGCCGGATTCGGTATATCTGGTACTGTAAATTTCGGAAGGCGGCAGATCTTGAAGATTTTAGTGGATGCGGATGCCTGTCCGGTCATCGGTATAACCGAGCGTATTGCAGAAGAATATGGTATTCCGGTGATATTATTATGTGACACCAGTCATGTATTATACAGCGAATACAGTGAGGTTAAAATAATCGGAGCCGGGGCGGATGCAGTGGATTTTGCCCTGCTGAATCTGTGTGCGGCAGGCGATATTGTGGTAACACAGGACTATGGAGTGGCGGCCATGGCTTTGGGAAAGGGCGCTTTTGCAATTCATCAGAGCGGCAGATTGTTTACTGATGAAAATATAGACGGTTTGCTGGCGGAGCGCCATATGGCAAGGGAATCCCGAAGGATTTCCAAAAAAAGTTATTATAAAAGACAGAAGAAGAGAACCAGGCAGGAAGATAAATGGTTTGCGGATAGTTTTGAAAAACTGCTGTCAGGTATAAATAGCGACCAGAAGAATTGAAAACAGGGGAAGCCGAACGTTATGAACAAAAAGGATAGATACGCTGTTATTACGGATAAGGGATTAAAGATAACTTATGAAGAACTGGAAAAACTGGAGGCTGCCTTTATACACGGAATTAACCGGGGCAGCCTGATCCTTATATTATGCGGAAATAATATAGAAACATTGACGGCATATACCGGATGTCTGAAAAACGGAATAGTTCCGATCATGGTAAGCGCTGATATCAACGGCGAAAGATTAACGGAACTCATAAAAAACTATCAGCCGGAGTATTTGTGGATTCCGCAGAAAGCCGGATATAAAACCGCGGTATATATCCGTCAGGGAAAACGGGACCCGATTTACCGCTATGGCGGTTACAGTCTGTTTAAGTCAGGAGTTTCCCGGCCGGATGAATCGGCGGAAAAGAAGGTATATAAAGATCTGGCATTATTGCTATCTACCTCCGGTTCCACCGGCAGCAGCAAACTGGTACGGCTCAGTAAAGATAATATAAAAACCAATACACTGGATATTATAGAATCCCTTAAGATCAGTGAATATGACCGGGCAGTCACCACGCTTCCCCTGCATTATACCTATGGGTTATCTGTGATCAACACCCATTTGTATGCCGGAGGTCTTATTCTGCTGACGGAGGAAAAAATCATATCCAATGCTTTCTGGAGATTTTTTAATGAACATAAAGGAACCTTTTTTGCAGGAGTACCTTATACTTATGAGATATTGGAAAAGCTGAAACTGTATAAAAAGATGCCGGTTTCATTGAAAACCATGACCCAGGCCGGCGGTCGCCTGGACGTGGAACTGCAGAAAAAAATCTGTGCCTGTGCGGAGCAGAAGGAAATAGATTTTTATGTAATGTATGGCCAGACGGAAGCAACAGCCAGAATCTCATGTATGAAATCTACATTGGAACAGCCTCTGGGCAGTGTAGGCAGACCTATCGGGAAGGAAGAGGTTCTTATATCCGAAGAGGGGGAGATACTGGTGAGGGGTAAAAACGTATCTTTGGGTTATGCAGCGAACCGTATGGATTTATCAAAGGGAGATGAAAATAAGGGTATACTGCATACCGGAGATCTGGGATATAAAGATGGGAAAGGCTATCTCTATATTTGCGGAAGACTGGACAGAACGGCAAAAATATATGGAAACCGGATTAGCCTGGACGAGCTGGAAACAATACTGACAGGAGGTTTTCCGGGATATACGTTTATCAGTCTGGTATATGGCGATAAAATCATTATTTTTTCCGATATCAGGGAAAAAGACAGGATTCCGGAGTATTTAAACCGACAGACCGGGTTTGCCAAAATTGTATTTCAGGTAATATCTGTTTGTGAGATAATGAGGAAAGAGAATGGGAAGATAGATTATAGATATTATAAGGAAATACTTGACAAAACAAGTCTGACAATATAAAATGAGAATGTGGTTAAATATTTAATATGCAGGGGTAAATTTTTTGATATTTTAATATAAAAACAGACAAATAATGACTGTTTTCTATAGGTGTAAGTACATAAAATTTTGTGAAAGCTTAACTGCAGAATATAAAATATTTTGCAGTTTTTTATTGTTATACGAATAAAGAAGAGATATACAAAGGGAAAATAATTAAAGGAATAAACGGAAATTAAATATGGTGAAAAATAAGAATAAAAAGTATATAGAAGAGATAACAACTGTAGAGAATAATTTTGCATGGAATGAATTAAATTGTTTTTACCGGCCGTTTGCGATTGTTTTTAATAGTATAAATAAACAATATTTTCAATCATTTTTATTGTTCTTATCAATGTATGTCTCATATGTTTTAGAAGATGAAACTCAGTTAACATATAACAAATCAGATATTATGTTTGATTATTTTAATGTGGAATTGCAAAGTTTATTTCATAGCAGAATCCAAAGATTTGATATAAAAAAAACAAAGGATTTTCATAAATTGCTAAAAGAAGAATTATCAGAGCAGAGACCGGTGATTCTGCCCTGTGATTTATATTATTTGCCATACAGTGAAAATTACAGGGAATTACATAAAAGGCATTATCTTATTATAAAAGGCTATGATTCAAAAAAGCAGATTTATTATATTTTGGACAATATGCACAATGAATTAGGCGCCAGTACCCGTTATTCGGATTTTATGATGGAGGAAAAAATTGTTTATGAAATGAATTATGGATTTTCAAAATGCTTTGATAGGATTCCGGAACGTGGCTATTTTTGGTCAGTTGATTTACATAATAATGGTATATTTTTTGATGAAAGCATCAGATATTTGGCAAAAGCGTGTAACCGCTTAGTAAATGGGAATAAATATCAAAATTTTGAGAGAAAGTTGCTTGATGAAATAAGAAAAGATGTATTTACTCAAAATACATATGGATATTTATTAAGATCTAATATCAGAACATTATTTCTGTGTTCTCTGGTAAATTATCTGTTGAATTATACAAAGGATAAAAGAGCTGTATCGGACATAGAAGCGTTATGTCAGAAAATTTCAAAGGAATGGGATATAATAAAACAATCCATTATTTATAAAATACAAAAAAGAAATGATAATGTGGAAAAGATTCAAAAGAGAGTTGAGAATAACATTGAGCAGGAGAAACGTTTATTTGCTGAAATTATAAATTACATATCTTCTATATCCTTGGAAACGGAACAAAATCTGAAATTAAAAGATCATCGTATACAAAACAGGAATCAGGCGGTTGTCTCCGTTGCAGGAGACAGGGGAGAGATTCTGTTGTCAAAAGAAAAGATATATGATACATGGGAGGAGAAAAATAACGCTCCGCAGATATTATATGATGTTAAGACGGATGAGGGAGAATTTAAAATCAGGATTAATATAGACACGCAATTTGGTAGCAGTTCTATGTGTGGAATTATTTTATATCTGGAGGATGAAACAAGGATCATGTACGGCAGTCTGGGAAGGATGAATCTGGGGATACATATACCGTCTGACGGGGCTGATTATGAGCATTATCTGGCAGAAGAAGTTGTAGAGAATGCACTGATACTGGGGATTTTATGGGAAGAAAATAAATGTATATTTTATATAGGTGATGACAAGGGGAAGAAAAAAATAAAAAAGGAATTGCCATTATGTGAAAAAATAAAGCAGACTGGTATCTTTGCAAAAACATGGGAACATACCGAATGTAATTTAAAGTTTGAAATTATTGAAAATATAAAGGAAAAAGGGATTTGAAAATAATGAGGAAGAAAATAGAGGAGAAAATCATATCTATTATTTATGAGATTAAAAATGATCTAAATGGAATGGAGATTGATGGTGAGACGGACTTATTTAAAGAATTACAATTTGATTCTATTGAAATAATGACATTTATTTCAGAATTGGAACATACATTTCGGATTATATTTGAAGATATTGATGAATTAATGGAGGGAATGAGCAACGTGAAAAGCGTAGCTGATTTTGTATATGACCATATGCAAACAGTGCGGAATGAATAAACTGTTTATGTTAATTTTCAAAAGAAGATGTAAAAAAGCGGATTGGAGATGCAAATGAATAAGAATACAAAACTCATATTGGCAATTGCTGGAGTGATATTATGTATATCATTGGTCAGCGGAGGACTTATATTATTGTTAGAAAGTAAAGAAAAATGGCCTTCGGATGATATTTATGTCTATGATTCAAATGGATATATGTTATATGAAGCAGGAGAAGATATTGCAATTGACATTCTGCTTTGTGCATTGCATCGAAACGGAAAGAATCCAATGAAAAAATATCAGAATGTATTTTTTGAAACAAATAACGGTATCAGATATCAGGCTGACTTAACAAGCGATATTATAAGTTCTCTGTTTAATGAAAATGAGATAATTTCTGAATCAGTTGTCAGGTTCCGGTTAAACGGCGGCTTTGTAGCTGGAGATACATTGAATTTTAAAAAACTGGTTCTGCAGAAGGTAGACGGTACGGAGATTGTAAGGGATTTTGGAAATATAGTGATTGAAATAATACAGCCATCTGAAATAAAAGATAAGATAGAAATCGAGATTCCGTCTGTATATTCTGCAAAATTAGATGAATTCAGCTATACGATCAAAAACAAAATGAAAACGGATATTATTGTTCAAGAATTGTATTTAGGGGAAGGAATTAATTATGAATCTGTTCCGGTTTCAGTCATGGGTTCTGAAACAAAGGAAATCAAAGTGGATTTTTCGGGTACGGAAGAATTTAATGATCTGCCGAATTACGTTGTTATAAAGCCAGGACTTAAAATCTTGGAAGATCAGGGAAGGGAATATGTCTGTTCAGCCATAGGAATGACCGCATATTCCGGTAATATTACAAATGAACAATTACGGGTGTATTTATTGGATTATATGAATAAAGATAAAATCAGAGATTAAGTGGTTTCCCAGGGTATATCACAGTTACCTTTTGTCTTAAATAGGTATGGTTTGCATTCTCTGCATTGCTGTTTTGACTGCCGTATTATTTAAAAATAACAGGGAAAAGTCTGTTATCTGCTATTAATGGGATTGTTTTTGGCAGTATTTATTATGGAGGTAATAATGAATGATAAAAAGAGAAAAATGATTGAATATGCTTTTTATAAAGTTCCGTTTTATAATCAACTTTATAATGATAAATTTGCTGCGTGGCAAAAACATGATTATGATATGAAATTATTGCCACCAGTTTCAAAAAATATGATCATTGGTGATGAAGAAAAATTGTTATCTTCTGACTATTATGCAAAAAAGAATCAGGAAAATCTGATTTCCTGCCGAACCTCAGGCTCTACCGGAACATGCCTGATGATTCAATGGGATAAATCAGAATATACAAAATCTTTGTTACCGCTGTGGCTGGAACGGAAAAAAGCTGCTGGTATATTACCATGGGACAGATATTGTTATTTTTTTACAACATCAAATTATATCGAGAAAGAGGATATATATGTAGAGCAGGACAGACATGGAATGGGATTTAGTAAATCGGGACTGTCAGAAGGGTCCATGTGTGAAATTTATGAGAAAATGTTGGAATATAATCCTGTTTGGCTGCTATTACAGCCAAGTATCGCACTTCTGATGTGTAACGTGATTCGAAAATATAATATGCCTAAGTTACCAGAATTGCGTTATATAGAATTATCCGGAGAAATGCTTTTTCCGAATATCAGAAGCATGATAGAAGAAATTTTGCAATGTACAGTCCGAAATCAGTATGGATGTAATGAAGTAAATTCAATCGCATATGAATGTAAGTACGGAAACCTCCACTGTATTAATTCAAACCTGGAAGTGGAAATAATCAGTGAGAGTGGAGAAAAAGATGATATAGAAGGAGAAATTTGTGTTACCGCTTTCTGTAATCATGCAATGCCGTTTATCCGGTATAGAACAGGGGATATTGGAAGCATTTTAAAAGGAGAAAGCTGTAAATGCGGAAATAGAAATCCTGTCTTAAAACTGACAAAAGGCAGGTTAAATGATTTTATTTATTCTGAATCAGGAGAAAAATTGACATCTTACATATTTGTTCATGCTATTGATATGGCGAATATAGCCTATGGTGAGTGTATTAAGCAATTTCAGATCATTCAGACGGGAATTAATAAATTTATCATCCGAGTGGTGCTGGATGAAGAAGACATGGAGCAGTTTGAAGGAATTTCAGAAGTTATTGCGGAGCATATTGATCATCCGGAATTGAAAAATGCATGTTATAGTTTTGAGTGTTATACCAGTTTAGAAATTGAAGTAAGCGGTAAGCTTCAATATTTTAGCAATTGTTGTAAATTGGAGAATATTTAACAATAATATAAGATGAAAGAACAAAATCATTATTATGGGAGGACAAATGTATAAGTCAATAAATAAGAAGGATTGTATTGTCTGTCAGATATTAATAGGGTTTATTTTTTCTAATATTATTTTAGTTATTTTTTTAATATTACTAAAGATAAATGCAAAGACTGCAGAGGGAATAAATATTTATAAATACATTTCTGGAGAGAATTTAAAAGATGTTTTATATTCTTTACCTCTTCCGCTTCCAACAATTCCAATATTAATAATATTAGCAACTATTACATTATGTTCTATGCCATTTTTTCTGTTTGATAAAAAAAATAGAGAATTTATTATAAGAATTGTTTGCGGTGCAACATGGAAAAAAATATATCTCTGGCTAAGCGGTATTTATATATGGCATATTATAATTTCAATTATTCCCTGCATTTTTTATTGTATTATGTTCCCCAAACATTTATCCCTGATACCGTTTATTTTGGTAACAGGTCTGATAGAAATTTTATATGGAGAATTTTATATGCTGATTAAATCAAAGATTAATTATGGAGGTGGTTATCAAAAATGGAAAAGATTAAATTAGGTATATTAGATTTATATTATAGCCGTAAATATTATCTTTTGATTTTAATAGAAAAATTTTTGATAATTTTTCTATTATATGTTATGTTGTCTGATTCTGTTAAGATATTTAGTGGAATCCATAATGTTAACAAAATTGATAATATGCATGTATATGTTAATTCTGATTCAACCAGTGATGAAAGGATTAATATGTTATTCAACAGTAGTACGGCAGTCAGTCGTTCCAATGAATTGAATGATTATATTAACGATAATTTTATTAATTATTCATATTTTGAATACGAGAGTGAAGAAAAATATAATGGTAGAGCAATATATCAGGCAAGTACTAATCCATATTTTTTTGAATTATTTAATCTTAATGTTGTAAAAGGACGCAATTTTTCAGTTAGGGATGAATTGACAGACGATGATGTAAAACCGGTAATTGTAGGATATGGTTTAAGAAATAAATATAAATTAGGAGAACAATATGAAGAAGTTGATTTAAATACAGGAAAAAAACTTACTTTTCAGGTGATCGGAGTATTGAGAAAGGGAGCTTATTATCCATCTTTAACAGTCATGGGGCTTAATAATTCTTTGGATTACAGATATATAAAACTAATCGACAAAGAATCGCTACAATTATTTTCGAATATAGATATGACATTAGGATCTAAAGTTATTTTTTCAGATAATGTTCAGAATATAAGGAAAATAGAACAATTATCAGATGAAAAAGAACTTTTTGATATGAATTTCAGTACAGTTGCGGAAAATGCAAAAGATTATTTAAAAGGATTTTTGAAAGGATTGATTATTTCTTTAAGTTTATTATTTGTTTTTATTATTACCCTTATTATTCTGGGTGCAAACAGGCTAAATATGCTTATTAAGAAAAATAGAAAAAGTTATTTGATTCGGATCTGCTGTGGTGCAACCTATACGAGTATTCGAATAACACATATGAAACTACTTGTTTTGGTTGATTTGATAGCTTCAATTCCGACGATTATATACATTTATATTAATGATGGAAGTTTAATTATATTCTTATTTACATTTTTTCTTACTATTGCATTGAATTATATCATTATTTGGAGAGCATTAAAAAAGGCTTCGATGAAAAATATTTATGATTTGATCAGGAGGGATTAGATATGAAACCATTAATCAGTTTATCAAATATTAGTAAGGTAATTAATGATAGAGTGATTTTAAAAGATTTAAATTTTGAGGTTTTTGAAGGGGATTTTATTTCAATCGTAGGTGAGTCAGGGGCAGGAAAAACCACATTATTAGGAATTGTGTCACTTTTGGATAAAGAATTTGAAGGAAAATATCAGCTTGAAAATCAAGATATACATGATTATAATGACAGTCAATTAGCAAAACAAAGAAATCAGAAAATTGGTTTTATTATGCAAGATTTTTTGTTAATAGAAAATTATACGGTATATCAGAATATTTTTATTCCGCTTTTGTATGCTAAGGAGAAAAAAAATAAGAATGAAATAAAAGTAAAAATAAAACGACTGATTGATGAATTTGGTTTGTCAGGAAAGGAAAACCAAAGAGTTTCAACTTTGTCAGGAGGAGAAAGACAAAGAGTTGCCATAATCAGAGCGATTATCAATGATCCTCAGATAATTATTGCAGATGAACCAACATCTGCTTTAGATTCTGAGAATTCAAAATATATTTGCGGCATTCTGGAAGGTTTAAATCAAAAAGGAAAAACGATAATAGTAGTAACCCATAATAATAGAGAAGTGCAGATTGCAAAAAGAAACTATGTATTGAAAAATGGATGTTTATTGATCTCATAACCAATGGATGGGAATAATTAATTAATATAAATATTATTTAGGAGGATCAAATGAAAAAGATAAGATATTTCAAAAGAATTGCAGCAGTACTAATGACACTATCGATTACCGGAGTATATATGGCGAAGGAAGTATATTCACAGTCGTATAATTATTGGACAAATAAAGAGACTTTTGAGATTCGTTACAACGGATATATACAATTTGTACCGAATTATAAGACTGATTCAAATTCCGGATATGGTTTAGAACCGAATCGAAGAGTGAAACAAGCATATATAAATTATTCAAGGGATGGGAAGTCTGTAATTGGAGGCAGAAAATATACAAGTGTAGCAACTTCTGGTTCAAAACCTGTCTCGGTATCAGCTTCTTGCTGGGATTCTCTTTTATGGGGAGATAAATATACAACAAAATTTAATTACGGCTGGATATATAAATAAAATAAAAAATGTATGATTAATTATTCCATTTTACAGGTGATTGCAAAACTCAAAACATTAAATGTTGGGGTTTTGCAAACACTTTATTTTATCTTAAAATAAAAGGAGATAGGTCTATGTTTTTAGTAATGTGCGGTTCATTTATTTGTGGACTGGGATTAGAGATTTTTACATTTAAAGGATGGAAGAAACAAAAGAAAGGAGTTTTGGCATTTACACTTTTAGGAGGTCTCTGTCTGATTGCATTTGCAGTCTGGCTTGCCTGGCCCAAATAGACCGGACGATATTATAAAGTGAAACGGATTTTCTTCAATTGACAAGATCCAAAAATATTAGTATAATAGCCACAAAATAATGAAAAGCAAAGATGAAGACCTTCATAGACTGGAAAATCACAGAGAGTCCGTATTAGGTGGAAGCGGATATGAGTAAGGTTTATGATATATCCCTTCGGAGCTGCAGCCTGAACCATATTTTGTCAAAAAAATATACAGTAGGGACTGACGTATTTCCCACGTTACCGGGAACGCATATATCAGGTTTTGACATTACGGAATGAATTAGGTTCCGTAAGCTTAAAGTCCTGCGTATGTCTGTAACAGGTGGTCAACGATACGAGAGCTTTCGTCCTATTACAGGAAGAAGCTCTCGTTTTTATATTATCAGAAAAGGAGAGTTATCATGTACGAAAAAGTTTCCACAAATCTCAATTTCGTTGAGAGAGAAAAGAAAACGGAACAGTTCTGGAAAGATAATGATATTTTCAGAAAGAGCATGGAAAACAGAAAAGAAGGAGAAACCTATACCTTCTATGACGGACCGCCCACAGCCAACGGAAAGCCCCATATCGGCCATGTGCTGACCCGTGTCATCAAAGACATGATTCCAAGATATAAAACGATGAAGGGCTATATGGTACCGAGAAAAGCAGGCTGGGATACCCACGGGCTTCCGGTAGAGCTGGAAGTGGAAAAGCTTTTGGGACTGGACGGAAAAGAGCAGATCGAAGAATATGGTCTGGATCCGTTTATCAGCAAATGTAAGGAAAGCGTATGGAAATATAAAGGAATGTGGGAAGATTTTTCCGGGACTGTTGGTTTTTGGGCAGATATGGATGATCCTTACGTAACTTACCATGATGACTTTATTGAATCGGAATGGTGGGCATTAAAACAGATCTGGGATAAGAAGCTGTTATATAAAGGCTTTAAGATCGTGCCTTACTGTCCGCGCTGCGGAACGCCGCTGTCCAGCCATGAAGTTGCCCAGGGATATAAAGATATAAAAGAACGTTCGGCAGTTGCCCGGTTTAAGGTAAAAGGAGAAGAGGCTTATATTCTGGCATGGACCACTACCCCGTGGACATTGCCGTCCAATGTGGCGCTCTGTGTCAATCCGGATGAAACCTATGTAAAAGTCACCACTGCCGATGGATATACTTATTATCTGGCAGAGGCGCTCTGTGAAACCATTTTAGGCGGGGATAAACCGACGGCGCCGTATCAGGTGGCGGAGACCTTTACCGGTAAAGAACTGGAAGGAAAAGAATATGAACCTCTGATGGATTGTGCATCGGAGATCATTGCCAGACAGCATAAGAAAGCCCATTACGTGGTATGCGATACCTATGTAACCCTTACCGACGGTACAGGAGTGGTTCATATTGCTCCTGCATTCGGTGAGGATGATGCCAAGGTGGGAAGAAATTATGACCTGCCCTTTGTACAGCTTGTAAACAGCAAAGGCGAAATGTCGGAAGAAACCCCGTATGCCGGCATGTTCTGTAAAAAGGCAGACCCGGTGATATTAAAAGATTTAGAGACAAAAGGCTTATTATTTGACGCACCGAAATTTGAACACAGTTATCCGCACTGCTGGAGATGTGATACACCGCTGATCTACTATGCAAGAGAATCCTGGTTTATAAAAATGACTGCGGTAAAAGAGGATCTGGTACGGAATAATAATACTGTAAACTGGATACCGGAGTCTATTGGAAAAGGCCGTTTTGGCGACTGGCTGGAAAATATTCAGGATTGGGGCGTATCCAGGAACCGTTACTGGGGAACTCCGCTGAATATCTGGGAGTGCGGATGCGGACACCAGCATGCCGTGGGAAGCCGGGAGGAGCTGGAACGGCTCAGCGGCGATCCGGAAGCAAAAAATGTAGAACTTCACAGACCTTATATCGATAAGATCACGATTCCATGTCCCGAATGCGGAAAGGATATGCACCGGGTACCGGAAGTCATCGACTGCTGGTTTGATTCGGGAGCCATGCCGTTTGCACAGCATCATTATCCGTTTGAAAATAAAGAACTGTTTGAGAAACAGTTCCCGGCACAATTTATTTCGGAAGCGGTAGACCAGACGAGAGGCTGGTTCTATTCCCTGATGGCGGAATCCACGCTGCTGTTTAACAAGGCACCGTATGAAAATGTGATCGTACTGGGACATGTACAGGACGAAAACGGACAAAAGATGTCCAAATCCAAGGGCAACGCTGTAGACCCGTTTGAAGCGCTTAAGACCCACGGAGCGGATGCCATCCGCTGGTATTTCTATACCAACAGCGCGCCATGGCTTCCGAACCGTTTTCATGACAAGGCGGTGACAGAAGGACAGCGTAAATTTATGGGAACCCTGTGGAATACCTATGCATTTTATGTGTTATATGCCAATATTGATGAATTTGATCCGATGAATTACAAATTGGAATATGATAAACTGGCGGTCATGGATAAATGGCTCTTATCCAGATTAAATACGGTAGTGAAAGCCGTGGACGATAATCTGGCCGCATACCGGATTCCCGAATCAGCAAGGGCCCTGCAGGATTTTGTGGATGAAATGAGCAACTGGTATGTCAGACGATCCAGAGAACGGTTCTGGGCAAAAGGAATGGAACAGGATAAGATCAATGCATATATGACATTGTATACAGCGCTTGTAACCATTTGTAAGGCGGCGGCTCCGATGATACCGTTTATGACAGAGGATATTTATCAGAATCTTGTCCGCAGCGTGGATAAGGAGGCTCCGGAGAGTATTCATCTCTGTGACTTCCCGGCAGTGGAAGAATCCATGATCGACCGGAAACTGGAAGAAGATATGGAAGATCTTCTGGAAGCAGTGGTTATGGGACGTGCCTGCAGAAATGCATCGAATATAAAGAACCGTCAGCCGATAGGTCAGATGTATATCAAAGCGGATTTTGATCTGTCCGAATTTTATGTGGATATCATTGCAGACGAACTGAACGTTAAAAAAGTAACATTTACCAATGACGTACGGGATTTCTCTTCTTACAGTTTTAAACCGCAGCTTAAGACGGTGGGACCGAAATTTGGTAAACAGCTTGGAGAAATCAGGACTGCGTTATCCGAAGTGGATGGCAATGCGGCTATGGACGAAGTGAACGAAACAGGAGCTTTGAAGCTTATGCTTTCAGGCGGTGAGGTCATATTGGAAAAGGATGATCTGTTAATTGATATCGCACAAAAGGAAGGCTATGTTTCTGAATGTGATAATAAGATCACGGTTGTGCTGGATACAAATTTAACACCGGAATTGTTAGAAGAAGGATTTGTGAAGGAAATCATCAGTAAGGTCCAGACCATGCGAAAAGAAGCCGGATTTGAGGTTATGGATAAGATCACGGTATATGCGAAGGACAATGCCAGGATAGTTGAAATACTGGATAAAAAGGGAGCGGAAATCAAATCGGCAGTTCTCGCTGACGAAATCGTGACCGGAACTACGGAGGGATATGAGAAATCCTGGAATGTAAACGGTGAACAGGTGGTCATGGGTGTAAAAAAGAATTAATCCGCAGATATTAAATATAGAATTGAATGCAAAACGGATACACCATCCGGTGTAAGACGGTGTATCCTGTTATAAAAGGCAGATTTGGAGGTTTTGAATGGATACGTTTTCAAAAGCAGAATTTAAAAAAGAAGTAAATGATTATGTGAAGATACTTTCACGAAAGACGCTGGATGAGGCTTCACAGTATGAGAAGTATCAGGGCGTGGCATATGCGTTAAAAGATTTTATAATAGACCAGTGGATTGAAACCCATAAAGAGTATGAAAAGCAGGATGCCAAGACGGTATATTACTTATCTATGGAGTTTTTAATGGGAAGGGCCCTTGGAAACATTATCATTAATTTATCTGCACGAAATGAGATAAAGGAAGCGATTGAGGAACTGGGTCTGGATTTAAACGCCATTGAGGATCAGGAACCGGATGCCGCGCTGGGCAACGGAGGTCTGGGACGTCTGGCCGCCTGTTTTCTGGATTCCCTGGCTACACTGGGATATCCGGCGTACGGATGCGGCATCCGTTACAGATACGGTATGTTCGAACAGAAGATAGAAGACGGCTATCAGGTAGAAATACCGGATAACTGGCTGAAAAACGGAAATCCTTTTGAAGTGAGGAGAGAAGAGTATGCCTGCGAGGTTAAATTTGGCGGATATATTAAGGTAGAACGGGATGCAGAAGGCAGAGAGATATTTAAACAGACAGATTACCGTTCCGTCAGAGCCGTTCCTTTTGACCTGCCGGTTGTGGGCTACGGAAACGGAATCGTAAATACCCTGAGGATCTGGGATGCGGAACCGATGCAGCATTTTATGCTGGATTCCTTTAACAGGGGAGACTACCAGAAGGCAACGGAACAGGAGAATCTGGCCAAAAATATCGTAGAAGTATTATATCCCTGTGACGAACACTACGCCGGCAAGGAACTGAGACTGAAACAGCAGTATTTCTTTGTATCAGCCAGTATTCAGACGGCTGTTAAGAAATATATGGATAACCATGACGATATAAAAAAATTGCATGAAAAAGTTGTATTCCAGCTAAATGATACCCATCCTACGGTTGCGGTTGCGGAGCTGATGCGGATCCTCATGGATGAGTACCGTCTGAACTGGGATGAAGCATGGGAAGTGACCACAAGATCCTGTGCATATACAAATCATACGATCATGAGCGAAGCGCTGGAAAAATGGCCGATTGAGCTATTCTCCAGACTTCTGCCGAGATGCTATCAGATCGTGGAAGAGATTAATAAGAGATTTGTACTTTCCATTCAGAATAAGTATCCCGGAAATCAGGATAAGATCAGAAAAATGGCCATCATATACGACGGTCAGGTGAAGATGGCAAACCTGGCCATATGCGCAGGATTTTCCGTCAATGGTGTGGCAAGGCTTCATACCGAGATATTAAAGAATCAGGAATTGCATGATTTTTACGAGATGATGCCGCAGAAATTCAATAATAAGACCAATGGTATCACGCAGAGAAGATTCCTGCTTCACGGCAATCCGATGCTGGCACAGTGGGTATCCAGCAAGATCGGCGATGAATGGACAACAGACCTTGCCCATATCAAAAATCTTGAGATATATGCGGATGATACCAAGTGCCAGAAAGAGTTTATGAATATCAAATACCAGAATAAGGTGCGTCTGGCAAAATATATAAAAGAACACAACGGAATCGAGGTAAATCCGCGCTCCATATTTGACGTGCAGGTAAAACGGCTGCATGAATATAAGCGCCAGCTTTTGAACATCCTGCATGTCATGTATTTATATAATGAACTGAAGGAACATCCGGAGAGGGAATTCTATCCGAGAACATTTATTTTTGGAGCAAAAGCGGCGGCAGGATACCGGAGAGCCAAACTCACCATTAAGCTGATCAACAGCGTTGCGGATGTGATCAATAATGATAAATCCATAAACGGCAAGATTAAGGTGGTATTCATAGAGAATTATCGCGTATCCAACGCGGAAATGATATTTGCCGCAGCGGATGTCAGCGAGCAGATTTCTACCGCCAGCAAGGAAGCATCAGGAACCGGAAATATGAAGTTTATGCTGAACGGTGCCCTGACGCTGGGTACCATGGACGGCGCCAATGTTGAGATCGTAGAAGAAGCCGGCGAGGAAAATGCATTTATATTCGGTCTTTCTTCCGATGAAGTCATTAATTATGAGAATAACGGCGGATATAATCCGATGGATATCTTTAACAATGATATGGAAGTCAGAAAAGTATTAATGCAGCTGATCAACGGATTTTATTCCCCGCAGGATCCGGACAGATTCAGGGAAATTTATGATTCGCTGCTGAATACCAACAATTCCAATCGCGCAGACCGTTATTTTATCCTGAAAGACTTTAAGTCCTATGCAGAAGCCCAGAAAAAGGTGGGAGAAGCATATAAAGATGAGTCGGGCTGGGCAAGGTCGGCTATCATCAATGTTAGCAATGTGGGAAAATTTTCATCAGACAGAACCATAGAAGAATATGTACAGGATATCTGGAAACTGGATAAAGTCGTATTATAGCAGAATATCAGTTTGAGAGAAGGGACCGGTATGGTCTCTTCTTTTTATATATCATAAAACCGGATTTTGCTTCATAGATATATTTTAAAGTGCAATTTGAAAATGTGTATGGATAGGAGTGTGAAGTATGGGGACAACGTTAACATATAGGAAAAGCATATTATGTATGACAGCAATGATTATTTTTTCAATATTGTTTCCTTATATAGTCACCTGCGCAAAAATCAGATCAGACACCGGCCGTATCTATACACCAAAATTAAGCGGAAGAACCATAGTACTGAATGATGGCGTAAAACTGGATATGGAGGAATTTATACCATGTGTTTTATATGCCATGCTGCCCTATGAATATGAAGAGGAGGCGCTGAAGGCCCAGATTCTTATCATCCGTACTTATATAATGTTGAAAATGGGACAAAATAACGAAATCAGCGGCAGTGAACTTGGACTTCCATATACGACATATGCGGATTTGGAGAAGGAATGGGGCAGGGATTATGAAAAACTTTATAATTACACCAATAAACTTATCACGAATACGGAGATGCAGGTCATAAAGTATGAAGGACAACTGATCCATCCCTATTATCATGAGATCAGCGAGGGAACTACCTGTGAGGGAGAACAGCCCTATTTAAAACCGGTAGAAAGCAGTATGGATATATCTGCAGATAATTATCTGGGAATAACTTATTTTACAAAAGAGGAAGTGATCGCCAGATTAAAAGACGGCTGTGGCGTTGAATTAAAGCCGGAAGAACTGATAACCAAAATAACTGTAAATAAGTGCGAAAACAGCAATTATGTCAAAACGGTTTCCGTGGGAGAAGCGGTGATTTCCGGTGAGGATTTTATGAAAATGTTTTCTCTGGTTTCCGGTTCTTATACGGTGGAAGAGTTTGCAGAAGGGATCAAGATGGTCAGCAAGGGAATCGGCAGCGGCAAAGGACTCAGTCTTTTCGGCGCAAAAAAAATGGCGGAACAGGGGAGCGGATATATGGATATTATCCGGCATTATTACAACGGGGCAGAGATAGTCAGCGAAAAACCGTGACAAGGAAATATCCGTTGCATTTTTTGTGCAGACAGCCGGAAGAAAAGACGGAACCGGATATGAGCGATAACATTCATATCCGGTTCCGTCTTTATATCCCGTTAAATCTTATTTTTTATTCGCCGTTTTCTTTTCGGCTTTTGTAGCCGCTTTCAGTGCGGCTTTTTCTTCAGCTTCTTTTGCAGCCGCCTTAGCAGCTTTCTTTTCTTCACGCAATTCTTTTTTGCTCTTTTTCGGTTCCGGAAGCGGTCCTCGGATTCTCTTGGCAGATAAAACATAAATGCCGCTGACGGATGCTTTTACTTCCTGTTTCGGTAAAATGGTTTTATATACCTGGTCGTCACAGATCAAAGACATTACTTTTGGTCCGACTTTTACTTTGATGATCGGAAGTTTTGCCCGCCTTAAATATTTTGGTGTCTGTTCCATTACGATTTTTGGGAGACCGGATTCTGATAACTTCACCCGTTTCTTGTCTATAACGAAAAAAGACATTGTCTGCGCCTGCGCTTCCATGGTTTCCCGCTGGGAGGCCGATTTTTTCTCTGCCTTCCGGCCCACAAAATATAATACGCCCAGGATAACCACTAAAACTGCTAATACTATCAATATTATTATAAGCGGATTCATTGTTCCTCCATTCTGTATACATGATATACATGGTTAGATTTTCAAATTGCCGTAATACTATGTATAGAAAGGGCAATGTTGGTAAATATTGTAACATTTTTATGGACAAAATGCAATGAAAAAAATTATGATTTGGCAGAACGGACGCAGTCATGTCCGGTGAGATTAGTCAGAATGTTCCGCTGCTGGCGGAAGGAAGTCCGAAGCCTTTCACTCCCTGTGTCCTGCCCGCCAGGTCAAAAAACATCCCAAAACATGTTTCAAAATTCCTCCCTTATGATATACTAGTTATATACAAGAGAAAGAAAGCAAGGTGGACGTAAATGACAGATAAAATCTTTGACATCATAAGTATCATATGGTTTTGGATAAAAGACAACACATTTTACATTAACATTATTTTAGGAATTACCATTGTATTTTTTCAGCGCCGGAACCCTACATCGGTTTGGGCATGGCTGCTGCTGCTATATTTTATTCCGATTTTAGGTTTCTTTTTATATCTTGTCATCGGGCATGACTATCGGAAAACAAAAATGTTTCGGACGAAAGAGATTGAGGATGAACTGAACGGCGCCATAAAAACCCAGGAAGATTTCATACGGCAGAAGAAAATCGAACTGGATGGGGAACACAGGGAATATTCCGATCTGGTACTATATAATCTGGAAGCGAACGGGGCTATATATTCCAAAAATAATAATGTTGAAATATTTACCGACGGCAATGAAAAATTTAATGATCTGATTGGTGAAATGAAAAACGCCAGGAAATTTATTCATATACAATATTATATTATGAGTAAAGGTGAATTACTGGACAGGATTTTGGACGTTCTGGAAGAAAAGGCAAATGGAGGAGTAGAAGTCAGGGTTCTGTATGACGGCATGGGAGGACGGTTTATCAGCAAAAAAAATATTAAACGAATGAAGAACGCCGGAATAAAAGTCGGAGTATTCTTTCCGCCCATATTGGGCAGACTGAATCTGAGATTTAATTACAGGAATCATAGAAAGATCGTGGTTATTGACGGTAAGACCGGATATGTAGGGGGATTTAATGTAGGAGAAGAATATCTGGGCAGAAAAAAGAAATTTGGTTATTGGAGGGACACCCATCTGAAAATAAGCGGGGATGCGGTAACCGACTTACAAGTTCGTTTTGTATTGGACTGGAATTACGCCACGAAAGAAAATTTATTTAAAGAGGAAAAGTATTTTGAAAAATATATTTCAAAAGATCCCGGCAGAATGGGAATCCAGATCATAAGCAGCGGTCCCGATTCCAAGCGGCAGGAAATCCGGGATAATTACTTAAGGCTGATCAATAAGGCAAAAAAGAGCATATATATACAGACTCCGTATTTTATACCGGATGAAGCCGTTCTGCAGGCATTGAATATAGCGGCAATGTCGGGAATAGACGTGAAAGTGATGATTCCGTGCAAGCCGGACCATCCGTTCGTATACTGGGTCACTTATTCTTATTCCGGAGACCTGCTGGAATCAGGTGCCAGGATATACTGTTATGACAACGGATTTCTCCACGCGAAAGGAATGGTGGTGGACGGTATCGTCAGCTGTTATGGTACGGCGAATATGGATATGAGAAGTTTTGCATTGAATTTTGAAGTGAATGCCGTAATCTACGACCGACAGTTGTCCGAATGTCTGGAAGCAGCATTTCTAAAAGATTTGGAGCATTGTTCGGAACTTACAAAATATAATTATGAAAGAAGAAGCCTGCCCATCAGAATAAAGGAACAGATATCCCGGCTGCTGGCTCCGCTTATGTAATATCAGGCGACCGTGAAAACAGTTTTTCACGGTCGCCTGAAAAATACTCAGTGAATAAAATCT
Source organism: uncultured Lachnospiraceae bacterium (assembly GCA_910578175.1). Lineage (GTDB taxonomy): Bacteria > Bacillota > Clostridia > Lachnospirales > Lachnospiraceae > Bovifimicola. The sequence continues at coordinate 66,803 of CAJTPF010000003.1, read as the reverse complement.
GCAGAAGTGGAAAGACTATTTGCATAAACAAAAGGATATAGAGACATCCGCAATTTTCGGATAAATATTTTCCAGAAATGAGGTTAATAAGGTTATGCAAAATAATTTTGTCAGAAAGCAGAAAAAAAAGGAATTTGTAATGGTACTGCTGATATGTATGGTATGTCTGTCGGCGGTCATATGGGGGGCGGCAGCATTTTCCAAGCGTGATTCAGGGAAGGAAAAAGATAATTCGGATGATATCATTAATCTGAATGAAACCACGAATTCAGCCGATGCTGCAACCAGCGGAACTGACGGAGAAGGAGAAAGCGTCAATTCCAAGGTAAACAGACCGACACAGCAGACGGAACCGGTCACTGAATCCGTAACAAAGCCGGAACCGCAGACAACGGTACCTGCCGAAACAACGGCAAACAGTGTGCGGGAGACTCCGCCGCCGCAGAATGAAACCCAGCCGGTGCAAAATGAAACACCGGATACGCAACAGGTCGATATACCGGCGGTTTCCCTCAGTTTTAATCAGGAAAGCATACTTATGTGGCCGGTGGAAGGAAATGTGATCTTAGGATTTAATATGGAAAATACCATTTATTTTCCGACGCTGGACAGCTACAGATGTAATCCTGCAATGATAATTCAGGGAGAACTGGGGATGAATGTAGTATCTGCAGCAAAGGGATATGTAAAAGACATCGGAACGGATGCCGAGATCGGAAATTATATCGTGATGAGCCTTGGTGATGATTATGAGATCACTTACGGACAGTTGGCAGATATATGTGTGAATAAGGGCGATCTGGTGGAACAGGCACAAAAGATCGCCAGTGTAGCCGAACCCAGCAAATACTATGTCAGAGAAGGCGCCAATATTTATCTGAAACTCACACAGGCAGGAACGCCGGTAGATCCGCTGGATTATCTGGAATAAAAAAGATTTATTTGGAACTATTTAAGGTTAACGGAATATTATATGGTATATAGAAGATTTCCATTGAAAACGGTAAATGGAAAAATTCGCATTAGATTATATATATAATCTGTGCTTTAAATAGATTGCAGGCCTGGCGCCTGCTTACATATATAGATTTGTACTTTATTAAATCCGAAAACTCTCCGATATATATTAAAGAAAATTGATCACAGCGTGTTTGTACGGTGGGACAGGCAGAAAAAAGAGCGGAAAGGATAAGGATGATCATGAATATAAATGCGGCATCTTTGGCGGATATTTTAAAACTCAACGGTGTTTTTTCCGACGAGGAACGAAATGGCAGGAAGGAAAGAGGGATCCGCGGAGCGGAAGGAACGGAAACGGCAGCCGCCGGATATACGAAAGGCGCAAGATATTACGCAGGCGCCGGACGGGAGAACTATACGAAACAGGACTGTATATTACCGGACGAAACAGGAAAAAACAGGAGCGGACAGCAGACAGTCAATGCATTTGAACAGGTAAAAGAAGGAATTGATACTTTTGTCAACAGTGTGTCGGCAGACAGCTATGAAGCGTTTGAAAAGATAGGAATCATACCGGATCAGGAAGACCCCGGATCGTTTCTTACGGTAGCGGAACGTATCGAAATCCAACTGGCCGCACATAGCAGAGACTATGTACCAAACGGAAGCATTGATATTGACGATATACGGGCCGTGTACGGTGAGACGGGACGTACATATGAGATTGCAAATGCGCTGAAAGAGCAGGGGTTGAACATAACAGCGGAAAATATCGCACAGATTGAGTCAGGCCTGGAAATGGCAGAGGAACTGGGAGAGATAACGCCGGAAATGTCTGCTTATCTGCTGAAAAATAATCTGCCTGTTTCCATTGAAAATGTATATAAGGCAAAATACAGCGGGGCGGATGCAGGAAACGGATATCACGTTGGCTCCGTTAGTGATGAGGAATGGAAACAGCTTTCAGAACATGTCACGGAAAAGCTGGAGGCCGTAGGTATACCTGCAGACCAGCAGAATATGCAGGATGCCAGATGGATGCTTGAAAACCATATTCCGGTGACAGCAGCGAATATTATGAAAATGCAGGAAATTCATGGCATGAATGAAATGAATTCCGGTGCGGGACTGGAAGCCGTGACGGATAGTCAGTGGATTACCGGTCTGGCGGCAGGCATTGCAGTGGGACTGGGAAATGACAGGATTTCTGCCAAAGCTGCAGTGTCCGCCACAGACGGAGAAGTGTCTGGTAATGCTATTATCCGGCAGGCAGCGGAAGCCGTGGAAATATTTGAGAACGGAAATGATGAACAGATAGATGAAATTGTATCCCAGGGAAAAGAAGTTACGCTTCTGAACATGAAAAAAGTACAGGAGGAAACCGTTTCAGCAGGAAATGAACGGCGTCAACAGCAGGAACAGGAGAGCCGGCAGAGGGCATATGCAGAAAAGCAATACCTGATAGAAATTAAAATGACCATGAGCGTTTCCGGATTTGCACTGCTTTTGAAGAACGGATTTGATCTGCAGATCGCTTCGCTGCAGGAAATAGCAACAGAGCTGAGGGAGCAGCAGGATATTTATGCGGATGCCATGTTTTACAGTGCGGGAACCGTCATGGAACTGCAGGAGCAGGATATGGAATCCGTGCTTGTTTCCGAAAACCGGGAGATATTCTGGTCGAGTATGGGTTATATGCAGGAATTTTCTTATACTTCGGCCTATGTTCTCGGAAGTGTAGCGTCCGGGAAAATTGCATTTGAAGTACAGGAGATATGCATTGAAGGAGCAAAACAGGAATATAGTACAAAGTCCGTTCTGACGGAAGCGGCCGTTTCTGCTTATGAGACCATGGGAACCAGGCCGAGAGGAGATCTGGGAGATTCCATTCATAAGGCATTTGCCGGCATTGACGATATTCTGAGGGAACTGGAACTGGAAGAAACTCCGGAAAATCAGAGAGCGGCAAGAATACTTGCTTACAACGAGATGGAGATCACAAGGGAAAATCTGCTGACGGTAAAGGAACTGGATCTGGAAGTCAGCCGTCTGATTGACAATATGACCCCGAAAACCACGGCATATCTGATTGCCAACGGAATCAACCCGTTAAAAACAGATATCAGAAAGCTGAATGATAAGCTGGATGAAATCAATAGTCAGATTGAGGCGGATACCGGCGAAAAATTCAGTCAGTTTTTGTGGAAACTGGATAAAAAGAAAGAGATTACGCCAGAGGACAGAAAAACCTATATAGGAATTTACCGTGCCCTGAATACCATACAAAAAGCGGATCGAAGAGCGATTGGCGAACTTGTGAAAGAGGGAGGAACTTTGACGATCCAGTCTCTGCTGACGGCGGCAAGGAGCATTGGAAAACATCTGGATGCAGCCATAGATGATGAGACGGGACTGACTGAACAGCGCATCCTTCCGGAAAATAATCTGGATGTCCAACTGGAACGGATGGCAGGCTATGATGCTCTGGATACAGCGGATGATCTGGAAGGCCGTTATCTGGAAACCCTTGTAAATAAGGGAATGGATATGATCTCTCCCCAGACATTACAGCATTCAGCGGCAGAAGGGGGGACAGAACAGTCTTTAGAGCAGTTTGTAAATCAGATGATGTGGTATGCCGATCCGGAGGAACAGGCGGACGAAGAAGTTATGAAGACATATTATGAGGAAATCATAAAAGAAGATGCAGAGGCAAGGTTTGTATCGGAAAAAGTGATCAACAGCCTGATGGGAAGCGGGATCACGCCGAGCATTTCCAATCTGCTGGCAGCCTCCGGTCTGATGACGGCAAACGGAAAAGGAATGATGAAGCTGCTGGGAGCGGATGAGGAGGAAAAAAGCGATAAGCTGGATGAGACCGGAGAGATACTGCTGGATGGTATGGAAGGAGAAGAAGAGTTTTCAAAGGCTTACGGTAAGATGATGAAGCAGGCAGCGGAACATACCGCTCAGGCTTCATATGAGGGAAAGCTGGATGTAGCGGAACTTCGGGGCAGAACCCGGCAGATAACATTTATTCGTAAGAGCGCTTCACAGAAGTCATACTATATACCAACAAAAATCGGCAGGGAGAATACGACTATTCACCTGACGCTGAAAACCGGAAGAGATGAAAAAGGAAAAGTTGAGATTGAAATGGAAACGGAGGGTTTCGGCTTCATTCACGGAGAACTGACGGTATATAAAATGAGTGTTTCCATGTCTGTTCAGACCGACAGCCGGGAACTGAAGGAGCGGCTGGAGAGAAACACCCGGATGTTTGAGGAAGAGATACATATTTTAGGAATGACGGTTGCAGATTCTGCCGATGAAGATATAGAGAGATCTGAAAGTAAAAATGCTATGGAGGAAGACGGGATTTCTACAGACAGGTTGTATCAGCTTGCGAAGAAATTTATTCACTTTATAAAAGTTTCGGGTAATGACTAAGGAATTTCGGAGAAGTATCCGATAACAATAGTAGTTTCAATGGATTTGATATAAGAGAATAGTGCCACGGAGGGCAGAAAATAAAAAAGAAAACCCGATATACACAGGAAAGGATGGTTGGCACATGATATTAGGAACCAATATGTCAGCGGTGATTTCGGCAAGTTATTTGTCCGCATCGGAAAAAAAATTAAGAGGATCGTTAGAAAAATTATCTTCCGGATATAAAATTAACCGTTCCAAGGATGATGCAGCAGGAATGGCCATTTCGGAGAAGATGAAAACCCAGATAAAGGGACTGGAGCAGGCCAGCAGGAATGCTGCAGACGGAATTTCCGTAACCCAGACGGCGGAAGGAGCGTTAAGCGAAGTAGAGGCCATGCTGCAGAGAATGAACGAACTGGCGGTACAGGGAGCCAATGAATCCTATACCCAGGAAGACAGAGATAATATGGCAAAAGAAATCGAGTCATTGAAAATGGAAATCGACAGAATTTCCACGGATACGGATTTTAACAGTACCACACTGTTAAACGGAGATATGCAGAGAAGGTCTTATGCCACCAGTACCGATGCAACCGGTGAAAAGCATTTGATGAATGGAATCCGGGTATCCTATATGACAAATAATGTAGAAGCTGGTAATTACGGATTAACGGTAGGGGCTGACGGTACTGCCTCTTTCACTATGACAGGCGGAAGCAGAGTGGGATTCAGCGATACGGCATTGCTTACACAGGAAGGAAACAAAGTGAAGATCACGGATTCCGACGGATTTGAAATGGATTTTACCATTGACCCGGAAGCGGGGGTTACCGGAGACATTACCTTTGAAGTATGGGATATCGGTACCATGCCGATCCAGATAGGCGCTAATGAAGGCCAGCTTATGGATATCTGTATTCCGGAGATGTCATCGGAGACCCTGAATCTGGATATGCTGGATTTTTCCGATTCCAATGCCTCAGGAAAGTCCATCGGTGTAATTGCCGAAGCGATATCCAAGGTTTCAAAAGTCAGGTCGCAGCTTGGCGCATATGAAAACCGTCTGGAATATTCCGTTACCAGCTTAGATATCAGCGAGGAGAATATGACGGCGGCATTTGCAAGGATTCGCGATGTGGATATGGCAGAAGAGATGACAAATTATACACAGTTGAATGTAATGCAGCAGGCCGGAATTTCCATGCTGGCCCAGGCAAACCAGATGCCGGAGAAAATTTTACAGGTATTACAATAATAGAAAAGATTATCAGGATAGAGATTGCGAATATTCGCAATCTCTATTATAATATCAGTATATTATCTAATTTTAGGATGAAAGGATGTTTAGGCGTGACAAAAGAACAGATTAATGAATTTGCAATGCGTGTAACTCAGACAAACCGGACCGGACTGGTAGTGGTGTTATATGAGATTATAGATAATTATATTGAGTCGGCATTAGAAGCATTAAATAATGGAGACATGGAATCCTTTTCATTTAATATAAAAAAATCCAGGCAGTTTTTAAGCCAGTTGTCTTCTTCGTTGGATTTTCATTACAAAATATCCTTTGAACTGATGAATTTATATATGTATGCCAATGATTGCCTGATCCGGTCGGAAGTGAAACGGCAGGACGTTAATCTGGCTTCAGTCAGGGACATGATGAACAAATTGCATGCCGCCTTTGAAGAAGTCAGTAAAACCGATGATTCTGGAAAGGTTATGAGAAATACCCAGGAGGTTTATGAAGGACTGACCTATGGCAGGGATGCCAGAAATAATGTAAACGTTACAGGAAGGACATATTGATGGGACCATTATATATCAACAAGACCAGACTAACCTATGATATGTATAAAAAAGGGATTATTGGGAATTATAAGGCGTCGCATTTTCTGTTGCGGGCATTTTCCACAGCATATGCTATAATACTCCTCTTTTTTTCTTACGTATTTGCAATCGATCTTAACTGGACCGTCTGTATTCCTTTCTTTCTTTTTGGCGCTGTGATCCTGTTTTGGAATGGGGCCGGATACAGGCTCGGAACGAAACAGAGTTTTTTGAAATTTGCCGGTTTGCATCAATCCCATTACTATGTGGATATGGAATACCGTTTTTATGATGACAGGATCGAACAGGAAACTTCGAAAACGGAATTAACGGTCAGTTATGGGGACATATCCATTGTTCATGATATGGAAGATATATTGGTCATTGTATTTAATAAACAGGTGATCATTGCGGACAAGACCGCATTTGAAGCGGAAGGGGAACTGGAGCGGCTTCTGGAACTCTTTAAAAGCCGGAATATTAAAATCAGAAAATATTAAATCGGCGCAGCCGTTTTATTAAAAATATAAGACTAGAAAACTGAGTGAGGGAAAAAAGATGCAGAATATTGATATGAAGAAAATTCACTTGATACCTTTTGAAACCATCAATGGATTTGAAGTGAGATCAGGATTTTACGAAATTAACGGAGCAACAGCTATTCCCGGTGGCGTAAATTTTACAATACATTCCCGGAATGCCACTTCTTGTGAATTACTATTATTTCACAGAAGGGAAGAGGAACCTTATGCCATCATTCCGTTTCCGGAGCATTATAAGATCGGAGACGTATATTCCATGATCGTATTTAAGCTTAATATCGAAGAGTTTGAGTATGCCTATCGGCTGGACGGACCGTATGAGCCTTCCAGGGGACTGGTGTTTAACAGATCAAAATGTCTGCTGGACCCATATGCCAGAGCGGTTACAGGTCAGAGTGTTTGGGGGAAAATGACAAATTATAAGTATAAAGCCAGAGTGGTTAAAGACGACTTTGACTGGGGAGATTTTAAACAGCCGAACCTTCCGATGGAAGATTTGATCATTTATGAACTGCATGTCCGGGGATTTACAAAAGACTCTTCTTCCGGGGTAAGTTTTCCTGGAACTTTTGACGGGTTAAAAGAAAAAATTCCGTATTTAAAAGAACTGGGTATCAATGCGGTGGAACTGATGCCGATATTTGAATTTGATGAAACCAGAGACCGGCGGGAAGTAAATGGAAATATACTGTTGGATTACTGGGGATATAATCCGGTAAGTTTTTTTGCACCAAATACCAGTTATTCAGCAGGTGCGGAGTACAACCGGGAAGGAAACGAACTGAAAAATCTGATCAAACTGCTAAATGAGAATAATATAGAAGTTTTTCTGGATGTGGTTTTTAACCATACGGCAGAAGGAAACGAACTGGGACCTTACATATCGTTTAAAGGATTTGATAATAACATTTATTATATGCTGACACCGGACGGAAAATATTATAATTTCAGCGGATGCGGAAATACGCTGAACTGTAATCATCCGGTGGTACAGCAGCTGATCCTGGAATGTCTGCGTTACTGGGTGACAGCATACCGGGTAAACGGATTCCGGTTTGACCTTGCCACCATACTGGGAAGAAACGAAGACGGTTCTCCGATGAGCAAGCCACCGCTGATACAGACTCTGGCATTCGACCCGATCCTCGGTAATACCAAGCTGGTGGCAGAGGCATGGGATGCAGGAGGATTATATCAGGTAGGAAGTTTTCCTTCCTGGAGGCGCTGGTCGGAATGGAACGGAAAGTACAGGGATGATATCCGGGCATTTCTTAAGGGAGATGGCGGTCTGGCTTATGCGGCTTCCTGCAGGATCACGGGTTCCAGGGATTTATATGATCCGGCTATCCGCGGAAACAATGCTTCCGTTAATTTTATAAACTGTCACGACGGATTTACTTTATATGATCTATACTCTTATAACGGAAAACATAATGAAGCCAACGGATGGGACAACCGGGACGGGGAAAACCATAATTTCAGCTGGAACTGCGGAGCGGAGGGAGATACAAACGACAAAGAGATCATAAAACTCCGGAAGAGAATGATCAGGAACGCTATAACCGTTCTGATGTGCAGCCGCGGAATTCCTATGTTTTTTGCCGGAGACGAGTTCTGCAATACCGCATTTGGGAACAACAATGCATATTGTCAGGATAATCAGGTTTCCTGGCTGGACTGGAATTTATTAAAAAAGAATCAGGATATATTTACATATTTCAAAGAAATCATTGCGTTCCGCAAGCAGCATAACGTAATCCGCAGGGACGGTGAACCGTGTTCCATGGGATTTCCATGTATCTCCACTCATGGAGTAAAGGCGTGGCAGAATCAGTATAATGCGGATACGAAGGTCATTGGCGTTATGTTTGCAGGAAAGTATGATAAGGGTGAATCGGCCGGTAAGGATGACATTGTTTATATGGGGATCAATGCATATTGGGAAGACATGAAGCTGGAACTCCCGGATTTAGAGAGTAACCGTAAATGGCGATTAGTGGTCAATACTATGAAGGATGAATCCTTTATATATGACAAGGCGGTATTTGCGGATAATAATATAGTAACAATGGGTCCGAGAACCGTAATTGTAGCCGTAGCGGAACAACGATAACTTATAAATCAATTATGTGTGTTCGGGATTGGGGTTATGTGCCGTGTAAACGGCGGGACTGTATGATTGTGAGAAATTATGAAAAGAAAGGAAAGTGCAGATTATGAAGAAAAGAATTGCAAAGATATTCAGCGCTATCGTGCTGGTGACAATCATTGCGGCGGCAGTCCTTTACGGGGCAGGCAGTGAGTCGTACGGTGCGGCCGTGAAGACTTATAATATTGATAATGATAAGCTTCCGTACACACAGGATCAGATTTATAAACAGTTGTTTGATATCAATAATAAGATAGAGATAAAAATTGATATGTCAAACAGTGAGCTTCAGAAATTGCAGCAGGATTATCAGAAATATGATGCCATGGGTTCTAAATCACCGATTTACAGACTGGCAAATATGACTGTTACGATCACTACGGCAACAACGAAATATGCTTATCGCATCGAGCAGGTTGGTATCCGGATGAAAGGTAATATGTCCCGGACCGATTTCTATAACGGTTCGGAGGGAATATATAACCTGGTACATTTTAAATTAAATTTTCAGGAAACGTTTGACGGAAGCGAGTATGGAAGCTCAGCCATTAATTGGACCGGAAAAGAAGCAGCGAGAAAAGCAAGAAAAGACAGGACTTTTGCCACGCTGGAAAAACTGGATATGAAGTGGAACCGGAATTATGACAATACATATGTCCGTGAGTATTATGCATATGAGATGTTTCGTGCAAACGGTGTGATTGCACCTCATACCAATTTGTGTTCCGCAGATCTATCCAATGTACATTTGGGCGTTTATATGATATATGAACCTGTAGATAAGGTGTTCATCAACAAGTATGTGGCGGCAGAGGACCAGGGAGGCGACCTGTATAAATGCGGCTGGACCATGAGTCCCGCTGATTTTACAAAAGGCGTTTCCATCGGTATTGAAGATGAGGATGCATGTAAATTCTATAATTATGATCTGAAGACAAATAAAAAGACTTCTACCCATACACAGTTAAAGAATCTGCTCAATGTATTAAATGGCACCAACGTTACAAAGGCAAAATATGAATCTGTCATTGATGTGAACAGTTTTCTGAAATTTGCCGCCGTATCTTATTTTACCGGTAATCCGGATGATATGAGAAACAACTATAATAATTATTATGTTTACTTTATGAAAAGTACCGGAAAAGCTATATTTATACCTTACGATCTGGACAGATGTATGGGCGTTACCTGCGGTTCCAATCCGACGGGAAATGCCATGACGGGAGTATCTCCGTTTTCCGGATGGGCACAGTTAAAAGGTGAGGAACAGAAGAATCCGGTTTATAAGTATTCTGTATTGAGAAATGCATATTATGTCAATGAGTTTTCTTCCGAGCTTCTGGCAGTGGGCAAGAGCAAATGGCTGACCCAGAGCAATTTTGAAAAAATATATAATATTGCCAAAAAAAATTATTCCAGTGATGTGAAACCGTCGAAAGATTTAAAAAATGCAGATGAAAACAGGTTCTTTTTCAGTATTACGGAGACGGCGGATTTGGGAAGCTGGGATTACAATATCTCTTTTTCGGATTTTACGAAAAGAATACTTGCAAAATATCCGGAGGAACTGACATCAACTAAAATGAACCAGACGGTATCATCACAATCCAATACATATTCACGCTCTTATGGCTGCAATCCGATTAAATTATATGCAAAGACAAGCGGAAACGGAAAACTGACCTACAAGAGTTCCAATACCAATGTGGCGGTTGTATCTTCTACAGGTACCGTGACGGTTAAAGGAGTGGGTACCACAAAGATAACCGTTAAGGCGGCTGCAACCTCAAAATATAATGCGGGTTCCAAAACGATCACTATTGTTGTAAAACCGAGACAGCAGGTAATCAAATCCCTGACTTCTACCGCAAAGGGCAGAATTACAGTGACCCATTCGGCAGATTATACCGGTTCCGGTTTCCAGATATCTTATACCACAAAGAGTGATTTCAGCAGTTCAAAGAAAGTTATGGTAAACAGTAAAACCAATATGGTAAAAAATATCAGCGGTCTGAAATCCGGTCAGCGGTATTATGTTAAGGTCCGGGCATTTAAATATGCAGGAACAAGTACATATTTCGGTGCATTTAGTGAGAAGAAGAGCGTGATCGTCAAGTAGAGGGCGATATGTAGCAGATATTTTGCATATATTTGAACAGAGAAGTGTTTTATGCATAATGCGTAAAACGCTTCTCTGTTTTTGTTCTCGCAGTTGCGTAAACAGGAATAATGAAGCGCAGAAATGCGATATAAAAGAATTTGACAAAGAGTTTACTGCATGATACGCTATTAAAAAATAAAATACATAGTAAAGGACAAATGTCCACATAATGAAACTAATAGATAAAATTAAAGGAGAGATTCATATGAAGTCAAAAAAATTACTGTTAAAGCAGCTCATACCTGTTATTGTTGTTATTTTGACTGTTATGTTCATATGGCTCTGTACTTCTAAAAATGATTCGGATGAATCAACTGGTAATACCACTGAAAGTTCACTGGTGAAAGTCATTACCGAACATAGCACAACTGTGGAAACCACGGAGCAGGATAGTATGTCACAGGAGACAACTTCCGAAGAAAGTTCCTCAGAGGAAACCAGGGAACAGAAAAGCGAAACTGAGGGAACCGCATATTCGGAAAGTACAACAGTACAAAATTCCCAGACAAACCCTCCCGAAATTCAAACAACAGAAGCAGTAACCATTCCAAATACTGAACCGCCGGAGCCTGATACCAGCATTGGAACTATCCAGCCGCCTCCGGTACTGTCGGATAATGGGATTTTTTCGGGATATTATGTAGTAGCAACTGCCCGTATGCAGACTATGACGCCGGATGAAAAAATCGGTCAGATGCTTTTTGCAAGATGTCCGTCAGGAAATGCAGTGGAAATTGCCAGACAGTATCATCTCGGCGGATATGTTCTTTTCGGCAGAGACTTTCAGGGAAAAACCGCTGATGAAGTTAAAAATAATATTTCATCTTATAGGACGTCGCAGGAAATACCAATGGTCATTGCCACCGATGAGGAAGGCGGAAGGGTTGTTCGTGTCAGTTCTAATCCTCTGCTTTCGGACGAAGCGTTTCCTTCTCCAAGAGATATTTTTAACAGTGGCGGTATGGAACTGATAAAGTCGAAAGAGATCAAAAAAGCCGAAATGCTTTCCGGATTGTATATTGATACAAATTTTGCGCCGGTCTGTGATATTTCAGTCAATGAATCTGATTTTATGTATCCGCGCTCACTGGGACAGGATGCCGGGATCACGGCAGATTTTGTAAGGAACGTAACCCATATAAGCCAGTCCAGAGGCGTATCTGCAACATTAAAACATTTTCCGGGATATGGAGATAATGTTGATACCCATACAGGAATTGCCATTGATACCCGTGATTACAATACATTTGTAAACAATGATTTTATACCGTTTCAGGCAGGAATCAATTCCGGTGTCCATCTGGTCCTGATAAGCCACAATATAGTAAACTGTATGGACAGTACCAAACCTGCCTCCATATCGAAACCCGTCCATAACATCCTACGCAATGAACTGGGATTTACAGGGATCATTGTTACCGATGACCTGTCCATGGATGCCATAAAATTATACAGCGGGGAATATCCGCCTACGGTAACTGCAGTTCTTGCAGGCAATGATATGCTGATAATCAGTGATATCGAGGCTTCGTTCAATGAGATAAAAAATGCGGTAAATAACGGTACGATCGAACAGGCGGTAATAGACAGGGCGGTGGTACGGATACTGGCGTGGAAATATGCCAAAGGGTTGATGTGAATATTCTTTAATTCTTGAAAAGTTTTTCATAATCATTTATAATAAATACAACTATGTGATAGTATAATAGAAAGGTATATTTGACCCGTCATAGGACCATGAAAAGGAAAAAATAATGATATATGATAACGTTTTAGAGGCAATCGGCCATACCCCCATCATTCGGCTGAATCATATGAATTCCCGGGAGGATGCACAGGTACTGGTGAAATTTGAGGGATTGAATGTAGGCGGTTCCATTAAGACAAGAACGGCCTATAATATGATAACAGAAGCAGAAAAAAAGGGACTGATACATAAAGATACCATTATAGTGGAGCCAACCAGCGGAAATCAGGGAATCGGATTAGCCCTGATTGGTGCAGTTAAAGGTTATAGAACCATAATCATAATGCCGGATTCAGTTAGCGAAGAGAGGCGAAAACTCGTAAAACACTATGGGGCAGAAGTTATACTAATCCATGATGCAGGGAATATTGGAGAATGTATCGATGAATGTCTGCAGACTGCATTAAGGATGGCGGAAGAGGATAAGAACATATTTGTTCCCCAGCAGTTTGAAAATCCGGATAATCCAAAAGTACATAGACATCATACAGCTCTTGAGATACTGGAACAGGTGGCAGGACCTGTCGACGGTTTTTGCTCCGGCATTGGTACCGGAGGAACCATTACCGGTATCGGGGAGGTATTAAAGGCCCAGAATCCGGACATCAGAATATGGGCCGTAGAGCCTGAAAATGCGGCGATTCTCGCAGGCGGAACCATAGGCACCCATCTGCAGATGGGAATCGGGGACGGACTGATACCGGGGATCCTGAATCAGCAGATCTATGATGAAATTTGCGTGATCAGCGATGAAGAGGCGCTGCAGACCGCAAAGGATCTGGCAAGATTTGAAGGACTGATGTGCGGTATTTCCAGCGGCACCAATGTATGCGCGGCGCTGAAGCTGGCGAAGGTATTGGGAAAAGGGAAGACGGTAGTTACGGTTTTACCGGATACGGCGGAGCGGTATTTTTCCACGCCTTTATTTGAAGATTAGTGTCAGGATACCACCGTGGACAAATGAAAGTGTTTAATAAAATATACGGAAATATACAATAATAAAAGAAAAAAGCGAGGACGAAAGTATGCATTTTGGGAAAGGATACTGGAAAACTTTTAGTGCAGGAATTGAAAGGGAATGGGTGATCACCAACGGACTGGGAGGATACTGCGGAAATACCATTATCGGAGCAAATGCGAGAAAACATCACGGATATCTGATCGCCAGCCTTCATCCGCCGGTGGAACGGGTGGCTGTCGTAAATAAATCAGATGAATCCATAACTTTTGGAGGACGCACATATTCTTTTGCGGCAAACCAGAGAGTGGGCGGCTGGAATGATGAAGGACAGAAATATCTTCAGCGTTTTATTTATGACGAACTTCCTCATTTTGTATATCAGGCAGAGGGGGCTTTTATAACAAAAACGCTGAGTTTTGAAAGGGAAAGAAATACGGTTGCGGTTTGTTATGAAATTTTAAATGGCGGAAATGCAGCGGAATTCTGTATCCGTCCTTTTTTTACATTCCGGGAACACAGTACCGGAGTGGAGCGGGCGGAACTGAAATTCAGTGAAAGATTTGAAGACAGTGAAACATTGGTTCTGATACCGGAAAAGTGCAGGGATATCAATATAAAATGCCATATCAGCGAAGGCAGGTTCCGCTCCAATGAAGAAAAGTTTGACAGCAATATGATACTGCAGAACGAAATAAATACCGGCGGAGAGGCTGTGGATAACAGTTATACACCATATGATATTGTGACAGAGATACAGCCTTATGAGCAGAAAAAAGTATCCGTGATCTATACCATTGAAGATTCCTATGAGGCTGACGGTTTTGTGACCATGGAACAGGCAATCTGCAGAATCCGGCAGTTAAAAGAAAAGGCCGGATATAAGGATTCCTTTGCCGCTGCACTGGTGCAGGCGGCGGACCAGTTTATTGTCAAACGGGAATCCACGGGAAATAAAACGATAATGGCAGGATATCCGTGGTTTACTGACTGGGGCCGGGATACCATGATCGCGCTTCAGGGACTGACGCTGTCCACAAAACGGTTTGATGATGCCAGAAGTATCCTAAGATCCTTTGCCATGTATGTGAAAAACGGACTGGTGCCGAACATGTTTCCGGATGAAGGGCTGGAACCGCTGTACAATACAGTGGATGCTTCTTTATGGTATTTTTATTCGGTAGATAAATATCTGGAATATACCGGAGAGGAAGAGGATTATAATTTTATCCGGGATGAAATCTATGGAAAATTAGAGGAAATCATTCATTTTTATGGTACAAAAACAGACTTTTCGATTTATATGGATACAGACGGGCTGATTCATGCCGGAGGCGGATATGACCAGATCACATGGATGGACGTCCGGGTAGGGAACTGGGTGGTCACACCGAGACACGGAAAACCGGTGGAAATCAATGCGCTTTGGTATAATGCACTGAAAGTAATGGAAAAACTGGCGGCACGTTTTCAGGCGCCGCTTACGGCATACGGAAAAAAATCTGAGGAATATTCGGAAATGGCTGAGCTGGTGAAAGAGTCTTTTAACCGGGAATTCTGGAATGAAGATTTAAAATGCCTGTACGATGTGGCAGATGAACCGGATCCGGACGACAAAATCCGCCCGAATCAGATATACGCCGTTTCGCTGCCATATACCATGCTGGACAGGGAAAAGGAGAGACAAGTGGTTGAAACCGTGATTGAAAAACTTTATGCCACATATGGTCTTCGTACACTGGATCAGGAAAATGCAGAATATCAGCCGTATTATAAGGGCAGACTACATGACAGGGATGCGGCGTATCATCAGGGGACCGCATGGGCATTTCCACTGGGTGCGCTGATAACTGCTTATGTGAAAGTATTTGGTAAAACGGAACAGTCAAAGGCATATGCGGCTAAATTAATAGAGCCTCTTTCAGACCATTTACGGGATGGCTGTATAGGATCCATAGCTGAGGTTTTTGACGGAAATGAACCGAATATTTCAAGAGGAACTTATGCCCAGGCATGGAGCGTGGGAGAGATATTAAGGGCATATGCCGAGGATATCATTTCCTAAGTCCGGAGGAATGGAGGATATATGGAAGTACAGGCAGAAGAAACAGTTCGAAACTGCATAAACCAGCAGCTGATCCGGGTGATCATCAGTAATCCCAGGGAAAGATCGGAAGGAAGCATCTCCAAGGTTAAAATGCGTCCGGTGTTAATAAACGGTGAAATCCGGTATCAGGGGACCGAATATATCGGTTCCCGGGTGATCCATAAAAATTATACGGACAGTGAAGCCGTGGAATACATTTTACGTATGATGAAACACTCTTTTAAACAGTGTGAGATAGCGTGCAAAGATCTGACGGCCGGTATCCTGGTGAGTAAAAAAGGGAAAGTAACGGTAAACGTCCGGAAAAATCAGCTGCGGCAGATTAGCATGGAACAGGGAGGACCCCTCTTGCAGCATAACAGAACCAAAAATTATATCCTGAAAGAAGGAATTCCCGTTCCGTTTCTGATAGATTTAGGAGTCATGAACAAAAAGGGGGATATTGTTAAGTCCAGATATGATAAATTCAGGCAGATCAACCGTTTTCTGGAGTTTATCAGAGACGTGGAAAGTGAACTGCCAAAGAACAGGGAAATTAAGATCATAGATTTCGGATGTGGGAAAAGTTATCTGACCTTTGCCGTATATTACTATCTTCATGAAGTGAAAGGACTGGATGTCAGCATTACGGGACTGGATCTGAAAAAAGACGTCATAGATAAGTGCAACCGTCTCAGTAATTCATACGGATATGATAAACTTATATTTAAGCCGGGAGATATTGCAGAATACACCGGACAGGACAGCATAGATATGGTGATCACGCTGCATGCCTGTGATACTGCTACGGATCATGCGTTATACAAGGCGGTTTCGTGGAATTCCAAAGTGATCCTGTCGGTCCCGTGCTGTCAGCATGAGCTGAATAAACAGATACACAATGAATTGTTGCAGCCTGTTTTCAATTACGGAATATTAAAAGAGCGGATGGCGGCACTGATGACGGATGCCATTCGTGCAGAAGTCCTTAAGATCAAGGGATACCGAACCGACATTCTGGAATTTATTGATATGGAGCATACTCCGAAAAATCTGCTGATCCGGGCAGTAAGGTCAAATGAAACCGGAGACATACAGCCATTAAGACGGATGGTATCGGAATTTGGAGCGGCGCCATCCATTATCAGATTGTTTCAAATCTAATAATACGAGGTAAGGGAATGAAAAAGATCATTAATAAAATAATCATATTGCTATTGGTATTTATAGCAGTTGCTGCCTCCGTTTATATTTATACAAGAGAAGAAGAAAAGGAGGTAACGGCGGATATGGGGAAGCCTTCGCTTCCCATTGTTACTTTTATGACAAAGGACAACATAGAGATCAACCGTACATTTGGTTATACGGTTTCCATGGAAAAGAAATATATGCGGGATTCCATTACCCCGCTGGATGAAACGAGAATCCTTTCGGTAAGGGTGAACAATCTGGACAATGTTGTGATGGGTGCTTCCTTTGAGCTGCGCAGCCTGGATGCAGAGCGCCTGATCGAGGATACGGAAATTCCGGCTTCGGATATTACTGTCAATGGTGAATATACGGATATCAGGATTGAATTTGATAATCTGATGAACAAAGACACAGAATATCTATTTCTTTTAAAACTTCGGACCGACCGTCATGAAATGATCTATTTTTATACCAGGGTTGTGATCTTATCCAATGATTACAGCAAACAGGAGATAGAATTCGCAAATATGTTCAGTAATGCAACCTTTGACGAAACGGCTGCAAAAAATATTATCAGTTATCTGGAACCCAATTCTTCCAGAGACAATACAAATCTTGGCGATGTGGATATTCATTCCAGTTTTAACCAGATCAAATGGGGAAATTTAAAACCCCAAAAGGTAACGGAACCAATAGTGAGCATTAAAGAAATACTGGGAACGGTCATCAGTCTGGAGATGAAATATAAGATATCGGCAGTGAACGACTATGATACCCTGCAATATTATAATGTAACCGAGTTTTTCCGGATCAACAGAACCGATACTGATATTTATCTGCTGAGCTATAAGAGAAGTATGAATCAGATCTTTGATCCTTCCAACCAGAATATATCCACCAGCAGGATCAATCTTGGAATTGACAGTGACGGCCGGTGCGAATATCTATGTTCCGAATCCAATAAATATATAGCATTTGCAAAAGAGAATGGTCTTTGGCTGATGAGCATCGGTGAAAATATAGTAAGACCCTTGTTTGTATTTGACAGTACCGGGGATTTTGATATAAGGGATGCCAATGATAATAACCGGATCCGGGTGGTTTCGGTAGATGATAAGGGAAATGTGGAATTTCTGGTCTATGGTTATATGAACAGAGGAGAACATGAAGGCATGACCGGAGCGGCTCTTTACCGCTTTGACATAGAACAGGATATTGTCAAAGAGCGGATCTTTATTCCGTTTACAAAACCTTATCAGATTTTAAAAGAGACCGTGGGAAAACTGGCTTATGTCAATAAAAACAATATCATGTATATGATGCTGAATGACAGCATTTATTCCATTGACCTGACAGGAAGCGAATATGTACAGATAATTTCTGATTTAAAGAACGGGAATTATGCCGTAAACAATGCCGGTAATCTGGTAGCATGGCAGGCAGATACCATGCAGGGAGCAGGAAAGATCATAAAATCCCTGAATCTGGAAACCGGAGAGGAGATTGTTATTCACGCTGAAGAAGGAAGGAGGATTAAAGTTATCGGTTTTGTCTATGATGACCTGGCATACGGAACGGTGGAGGACAATATGGTGATTACGGATAAAAACGGAACGACTACCGTATATATGTCCGAATTAATAATTACGGATTCCAAGGGGGAAATCTTAAAATCATATTCAAGTCCGGGATATTACTATACATCGGCAGGTATTAAGTCAAATATGATTAATCTGAACAGAGTGACATATTCTGCGGAAACCGGATCGTTCCGGCCGGCGCCGGACTATCAGGTCTTTGGAAATGAAGATGAGGATAACAGCGTGGCGACTCTTTCAACCATAACAACGAATTTAAAGAAACAGGAACTGACACTTAATTTTGTGACTAAGGTTACTTCAAAGGATAAGCTGGAGTTGAAACATCCCCGGGAAATTTCCTCAGCAGAGGCAAACTCCCTGAGTATCCGGGAACTGATCACAACAGAAAATAAATTTTATGTATATGGTCACGGCAATATCGCCGGTATCTTTGATGATGTTTCCGAAGCCATTATACGGGCGGATGAATTAAGCGGGGTGGTCATAGATGAGCGTGGGTATTATGCATGGGCGAGAATCAGCAGACCTGCGGAATATCAGGTTTCAAATGTTCAGATGCAGGGAACGGCGGCAGAAAGCGACAAAACGGCACAGATGATCCTGTGTATTAACAGCATACTGGCAGCAAACGGTATTAATGTAGATATCACTTCGGAAGTTATGAGCGGAAAAAATGCCGTGGATATTTTAAATGAAAAACTGCCGGATAATCAGGCATTTGACCTGTCCGGCTGTACCCTGACGGAAATCCTGTATTATGTCTGTAACGGCCAGCCTGTCCTGGCTGCAACGGAGAATAACGGTTATGTACTGGTAACGGGATATAATTTTTATAATGCAATATTGTTAAATCCGGTAACGGGCAATTCCTATAAACAGGGAATTGAAGAAACAGAGAAAATGTTTACGCAGGCAGGAAACAAGTTTGTCGGAATAAAATGATTTTTATGTTCTAATTATCAAAGTACATAGGAGAAAAAGAATCTGGAGAGCCGTGTGAATGGTTTCGGGAGAAAGCACCATATTTCCTTCTTATAAGTAAAAGTGATTTGTATACCCAAAACGGAGAGATAAATCCCTGGGAAACAGGATATGGTACGTTTACAATACAGGAGGACCAGACGACGGCGATAAAAATACGGCGGGATACCTTGTGGACGGGGATGTTACGATCCGTCTGTCGGAGGTTCTGCGCCTGGCTCCCTGATTTGCCTTTGAAGCGGTTAGTGATAGTATTGTATATGACGGATTTGTCGTAGAGGAAGGTGTGGATTTTTCCATGGTGAATCCTGATAAAGATTTAATCTCTTATATGTATGCGAAAAAGGGGACAGCTGTATATCATCCCGGACTTCCGGTTCTGGCAGGCGTTTATATCATTCAAGCGGTCAATATGGTCACGGATGAAAAAGCGGAAACAGCAGCTTTATTCTGCTGCTGGCGGAAAAGTTTCTGTGAAGTGGACGGAGAGAAGCGCTGTCAGCGGATATGAGATTAAGTACTCTGACAGTAAAACTTTTGCTTCCCATTCAAAGTCCGTTACGGTTACAGGAGCATCCCGGCGCTCTAAGACGCTGGAGGGTCTGCAGGGGGGCAGGAAATATTATGTTAAAGTACGGGCCTATAAGAATGTCAATGGAAAGAAATTATATGGAGACTGGAGTGACGTGTATAGTGCAGCGGTAAAATGATCAACGTTTCTTAAAAGCTGAGAGTTTAAAATACCCTCAGCTTTTGTTATGCCAAAGATTGTAAGGTTGATATTCGGGGAAATTTATGATAAACTGATTTTTAGTAAGCTTGATTAAATATAAGAGAAGGTATACGATAAATGGAAAAAAAATCTATTGGCAGAAAGATTTTCAGAGTCATACGGGAGATGATCAAAATTGCGCTTATTCTTGCCGTATGCGGTTTTATTGGGATATTTATTGCTGTTGGTGAGAGAGCCGGATCTTCCTACCGGTTTGCGGAAAAATATTTTACATACTATATCACCAATAACTATCAGGAGATGTATAAGATGATAGACGGGGAAAATTCCGATTTTATCAGTTATGGGAATTTTGAGAGTATGTGTTCCGGAGAAAAGGTGTATGGATCCATGAAAGATTTTTCCATAGGAAGCGCAACGAAAAACGGCGACAGCGTGACATATGTTGTCAGCTATTATATGGAAGGCGATAGTACCCAGCACAGTTATACCATCACGCTGAATAAGCAGAAAGAGAAGAAGTATCTGTTTTTCGATACATGGAAAGTATCAGTAAAACGTTTTCTGGTAAAGGACTTTCAGATCAAGACACCGGCCGGAATGAAGGCCAGTCTGGACGGAAAGGATTTATCAAGATACAGCGACGGAACTTCAGAAGATGGAACCCAGGATTATTACAGCATTCCGGTGCTGTTTACCGGCGATCACACGTTAACGGTGTCATCAGATCAGGTGGGAAATATCAGTAAGGCGGTTTATGTCAGGAAAGAAGATAAAAGCATGGAACTGACCACCAGTGATTTTAAGATGAATGCCGGAGAGCAGGCGGATATTGAATCCTATTCCGGTCTGCTGCTGATGAATATGTATACTTATGCAATGGACGGGGTAACTACGTTTGAAGATAAAGTATCAAAACTCTTTGCGCCGGATGAACAGTCCCAGGAAGCGGGCAGATATGCCTTTGACCAGCTTCGGGCGGCGATTACAAAAGAAGACGGATCTTCCCTGCGGACACTGGATATTGGAACCATTACGCCATATCTCAAGACGTTTGAATATCCGGGAAAAGCAGTGATACAGGTGGATTACTCATATTCCTTTACCGCCAATGGAGGAACCACCATATTAAACGGTATTATCAATTATTATTCCGGCGACGGCTGGGCCTCTGCACGTTATACCTTTTCTTTGATAGACGGAGCGTGGAAAGTAACAGGCATAGAAATGCCTTGTATTAATTATGAAGAATCATAAGATTGGATGGCAAAATCCATCAGAATGGAGGAAATCATGGGTTTACTGAATACGGTTAAAAAAAAGCAGGAATTGGCATCATCGATCAATACAACACTGTTAAACAGTGATGAGAAAAAAATCTTACTGAATATCAATTCCAGAATCGAAGATTTAAAAGTTCAGAATATGGAAAATGCCAAATTTATAAGGGGCATTACCCGTAAGATTGAAGATGAACTGGTACAAATGAGGGAAGCGGAAGAAAACAAGTCTATTGAGCTAATGGATGATTCCAATATATTGGAAAGTATCGGGCGTGTGGAAAGATCCCTGCAGGAGATTAATTCGAATGAAGTATTGTCTGAGATTGAGAAGATCCATCAATCGATCAATGATTTTAACCAGCTTGGCGTAATGGAAGAGATCAACAAGATCAACCGTTCTATTGAAGAGATGAATTCCGGAGATATCATTGAAGAGGTTAAGAAAATCAATGAAACGGTTGACAACATCAATTTTGACAATATTTATGAGGAATTAAAGAGGATTAACGATTCCATGAGTCAGGTGAATGCCGACGTATTGCTGCTGGAGATTGATAAGATCAACAAGTCGCTGAAAGCCATTAATTCCGACTCTGTTCTTCAGGAAGTTGCCAAGGCGAATGATAAACTGGATAATATCAAAATAAATGATATCATTCGGGAAATTCACCGGGTAGAAGCATTGGTATCCGAGATCAATGATAATACGGTACTGGCTGAACTGGAACGGTTAAAGCAGCTTGTCAATGAAAAGAATTCCGATGTAATATATGACAAAATAGATGAAAAGATAGCCGGACTGAAAGCCAACGACTATACGGATAAACTTGCGGAAATAGAGGAATTACTGAGGCAGAACCAGAGAAAACTCGGAGAAATCGACGGTAAGGTGGTCCGTATATCAACTATGCCTTCCATGCTGAAGACCATAATCGAGAAGTCCAACGAATTAAATCTGGAGAAAATGGAATTTATTGTAACGGAACAGAATAATAAACAGAATAAAAAAATAGATATGATCAAAATCGTGGTCAGTATCAATCTGTGGGTATCTTTGTTGGGAGCGGCTCTGACGATCGCAAATATATTTGGTGCCATATAGAGAAGTTAAGAATATTTATAAAGTTCAGAATCAAAGGCTTCCGACATGTTAAATACTGTCGGGAGCCTTTAAATGATTGTTTTCAGTATGTAAGCTGCGATCTGCCGGCGGATGATTTAATCTTTGTGTTTCAATTCTTCGATCAGTGACCGGGCAGAGATATTTTTGCGTCCGTATTTAGCCTTAAAAAAAGTGGCAATACTACCCAGCGCCTTTACAAAAACCGGAAGTTCTTCTTCGTCCAGGACAAATAAAATATCTTCGATCATCTGGTGATGAAACTTTTTATGTGCCTCATTGGCGGCCCGTCCGGATTCGGTAGCGGAAATATGAACGATCCGTTTATCTTTGCTGTCACGCTGACGGATCAGATAGCCTTTGTGTTCCAGTGCGCCTACGGCGGTAGTCAGGGTTCCGCCGGTAATATTCAGATTTTTTGCAAGGGCGCTGGCACAGTTATCACCGTCTTTGTCCTCTGCATGGCAGACGGCTTCTATGACATGAAGTTCTTTTACGGACAGGTTGGTAAAATGATTTTCCGTAATACAGCGTTCTTCTGTTTTCAGGATTTCATTGAATACGTCCATCAGAAAATTATTTAAAATCTCAGTATTTTCATCCATGGTTATCTCCATCTTTTACATATGTCTTACCGACATTATAAATTATTTTAATATATTATGTATAGATTATATAGTTTCATAAAAAAATTGTCAAATATTCAGGGATCTGGCGATTTTTACGGCAGATTTCATTTCTTCGGAGGATATGTCTTCAGCAGAATATCTTGCTTTTTCATACAAGGCGGTCAAATCTTTTAAATTTTGACGGGGATCGCCGGAATCCTTTGAAAGTTTACGGTAAATTTCATCCGGAGTATCGCTTTTATGAATGATAATGCGCCGGTTTTTCTTCAGTATACCGGATATGGCAGTTCGATAGATTTTCCGTAGTTTTTCCCGGTTGTTTTGAAATATTTTGAATTTCGCTTTGGAAAAAGCGTTACTTTTTTCAGTTTTTTCTTTCCGTTCGATTTTTTCTATAATATCTCCGGTTTCCCTGTTACGATACATATAGGTTTTGAAAAATTTATATAGCGTATACAGGATGACAAGTACGATCCCGATATAAAGAGCCACCTGGAACATATAAAATAAAGCATTCATTACCGGATTAGTAGCGGTACCATGAGGAATAAAATCATCTGGGGGAATCTCCGGCGCCAGAGAGCTTTCCAGGGGAGGCATATCGTCTGTTTCCGGTTCCGGTATTACCGTTTCGCCTTTAAATCGCAGGAAAAAACCAAAGAACAGGGAAGCGATATATTTTAAAAGGGTTCCTATAAAATTAAAACTGTCAATATGAAAAAAAGTATTCAGTGCAAATATAAATAAGATCAGAAATAACAGAAAAAGCAGAACAAAGGAGCTATTCATTCGAAAGGAACGAAGGAGTGAAGAAGGATCATCCTCTAAATGCAAAGCGATTCCCAAAAATCTATCCAGATACATTCTTAAAAAGTGGAGCAGAATAAAAAGGATGCCGCTGATATATGCGTAGGCAGCCAGTCCGGAGGACATATCCGCAGAGGCATGGAAAGAGATTCCGATAAACAAAACGATACCCTCCATGGGCATATCAACGGCAAACAGGCGTCTGTCTGAATTATCTGATTTCCAAAAGGTAACACCCATGGTATAGAACGTCAGAAAAATAATGATCAGTAACATGAGTTCAGTGGCATTAGACGTACACGCCAGTGTCAAGGGAAGAAATAGCAGTCTCAGAGAAAAAAACCAGATTGCCTTGGCAATACGTTTTCGCAGAACATGATCAGCCAGACAAATGGCGGCGATATAAACAATACATTTGGGATTTTTCCTGTCGGAGCCGAGAAAAATCTCGGAAAGATACAGGTAAAGCAAAAGTATTGTCAGCATGCACATAGTTACGCAGATAAGATCACGTATCATACAAATTTTTTTATTCAATCCCAGAGTCTCCTTTCTAATATTCGATATCCCACTTGATCAGTCCTGAAACGGATGATTCAATATCAAACTGTTTTAATTCCGGTACAATGAAATAACAATTCACAGCAGCCTTCCTGATCTTTTCGTAATGATCGAGAATATTTTTTTGTCTGTTATTGGAAATGATTATGTAAAATGCATTTTTATTAAGGATTTTAAAATTTTCTTCAAGAACATCAATAAATTCCTTATGTTCTCCGCAGGTGTCAATGCGGGACAGCGCAGTATCAATGGATACCATATGATTGATGCCGGAGCCGGAAGAACGGTTCAGCCTCTCGTGGGTAAACCGGTCGACAGCATTGCTGTCAAGAGCTGTAGGTATGCCGGCGGAAATAAATTTTTCTGCCAGAGAACTGGCCAGAGAAATAAGTTTTTCCAGAAGTTTATCGTCGCGGCTGTACAGGTGTGTATCCAGATTTAAAAGTATCCGGACCTCCTGGGAAGAAGTCATAAAATAAGTATTGACCTGCAGCATATCATTTTTTGCCGAGCTTTTCCAGTTGATACTGTGCATACCGTCAAAGGGCTGGTATTCCCGGATACCCCGAAATTCAAAGGGGTCTTCGATGAGATTTTTCTGGGTGGCGAAGCTGCCGGTTATGGTTTCAAAAGGAATCTCAAAGAAGTCCAGATTAATTTTTTTCGGATATACATGAATCACAATGTTATTGGAGCGCCTGTCGGTAAATGTTAAGCGCATAAATAAATCCGTTGAGGTGATATCGGTGTCATGAAGATAAAAACAGCCCCGGTTTTCACAGGTGAATTTCAGATGTCTTGTAATGGACTGGTGCCCCATGACCGCAAAAATATCATCTCTGTAATATAAATCCGTTACGGTTGAATTTTCTTCATTTTCAAAGCGGAAGCTTTTGGGAGTATTAAATTTTACATGAAGCATTGGCAGAGGCAGCCATTTATTATTGGTTATGACCTCGGTCAGGATATTTTCCTCTCCGGCCGTACATTCGGTATTTTTAATGCTGATGCTGACGTTCAGATTTCTGTTCCAGTATTTCCTAAAGAGAAATCCCTGAACCCACAGAAAGACCAATGTACAGATAAAAATAACAAGCAGGATCATTTTACACCTTTCCTTTAATTACGGTTACGGGTATTCGTAAAATCTTCGGCAGGTACCGAAACCGTCTCTAATATCTCATCTATCAGTTTTGTCCGGTTAGCGTTTCCGGACATATTGGTATAGGAAATGATCCGGTGGGCAAGAACCGGAACGGCCAGAGTTTTGACGTCTTCCGGAGTAACGAATGCTCTGCCCTGAATGGCAGCATATACCTGGGAAGCTTTCAGAAGCGCCAGCGTACCTCTTGGACTTACGCCGGAGGAAATATTGGAATTATTCCGGGTGGCGTTTACAATATCCACGATATATTTCCGGATGGAAATATCCACATATACGGTGGCTGCCAGACTTCCCATCGTGCAGATTTCATCTTTCGGACAGACCGGAGCCAGGTCTTCCATGGGATTTTTTAAAATAAACCGTTCCATGATGGAAAGTTCTTCCGATTCCGTGGGAAATCCCATGGAAAGCTGCATCATAAAGCGGTCTAACTGGGCTTCCGGTAAAGTAAAGGTACCGGCTGTTTCGATGGGATTCTGAGTGGCGATCACCAGAAAAGGTCTGTCCAGTATCCGGGTCTTACCATCGACGGTCACCTGCTTTTCTTCCATACATTCCAGCAGGCTGGACTGTGTTCTCGGAGTTGCGCGGTTGATCTCATCTGCCAGCAGGACATTAGAAAAAACAGGACCTTTCACGAACTCAAAGGAATGGGATTCCCGGTTAAAAATATTCAGTCCCGTTATATCGGAAGGCAGCAGATCCGGTGTAAACTGAATCCTGCTAAATGCTCCGTCCAAAGATCTTGCCAAAGACTTCGCCAGTACGGTCTTCCCGGTTCCGGGAGTATCTTCCAGCAAAACGTGGCCTCCCGAAATGATAGCCGTTAAAATAAAATCGATCGTCCTGTCCTTTCCGATGATAACCTTTTGAATATTGCTTTTGATCCGTTCCGAAACCAATGGGATATCCTTTAACTCCATCGTAAAACCTCCGATTTCTTGATTTATATAAATTTAGGGGATTAAAATCTGATAAATGATTCAATCTTCCTCTCATACCTGGAAAATCCATACATTTATTATATAATATTTACCGGTCAAAGTATACTTTTTAGTGGGATTTTATAAAAATTTTCTTGTTTAATACCTTGATATAGGCTAAAATAGATAATAGCTTTTAAGTTTTACAGGAAAGGATGAATAGTGTCAGATGGGCAAGATGTTGACAGATTATAACAGCTTTAAAAATAATGATAAAGAAATGAAGGAATATGCAGCCAGTATGAAATACCTGTACTGGATACTGGGAATTGCAGTGGTGTTTTATTATGTGATTCCATATATATTTATGCTGACATTCGGACACCTTCCGGCAGGATTGTACGGATTCCTTGTTGTGGACGTATTTTCCTTCTTTGTATTTACCGCATGTTTCCTGTTCAGCAGAAAACATGGTTTTTTATGGTATGTCCCGGTTATGACGGGTTTATTATATTTACCTACCGTTATCATTTATAACTGCGTATGGCAATATGCCGTATTTACTATAGTATATATTGTATTGGGCTATTTCGGATGTCTGGCAGGCTATCTGTTTCTGCGCAGAAGAAAGAACAAAAGGGCACCGATCGGCGTAAACTATGCGGTAAAGAGAAGCGGAAGAAAAAAATAAAAGAATGTGACAGGAAGCAGAGTGGAAATGAGGATGTAAATGAAACACAGAATAGACAGGATTAAAAAATATATCAGATATAATAAAAATGCGGCAATATATATCATGATCTTTATCGCATATACGATCATCATGCTTTGTATCTGGCTGATCGGGTCCGACGGAATGAAAAGATGTTCTTCCGGTTCCCTCAGTTCTATCATGAATGAGAATACAGGCGGCGAGACGGCCACGGAATCCGATGCGGAAGGTATCACTACCAGCATGGATCTCCCGGCGGACTAGAAGAAGCTGAGCGGATGGGAAGGTGAAAGTGATCCATGGCAATGAGAAATAATAAGATATATGTAATAGGACACAAAAATCCGGATACAGATTCCATATGTTCGGCCATTGCATATGCATATCTGAAAAATCAATTGGGTGATAAAGAATATGTGGCAAAAAGGGCTGGTCAGATCAATGAAGAGACACAGTATGTACTGACCTATTTCGGACAGGAACTGCCGGATTATGTTTCGGATATCGGAACCCAGGTGAAAGACATTGAAATACGGGAGACGGAAGGGGTTCCCAGGGATATTTCGCTGAAGCGGGCCTGGTCACTGATGAAAGAACTGGAAGTGGTCACCCTTCCGGTTACAAAGCACGGACGGCTGGAAGGAATCATTACTACCGAAGATATTGCGGAAGCATATATGGATGTGCATGACAGTAAGATATTGTCCACGGCCCATACGGCATATCGGAATATTCTGGACACCATGGACGGGACGCTGGTCTGCGGCAGCATAGACGGATATTTTACAAAAGGTAAGGTTCTGATTGCTGCGGCAAATCCGGATCTGATGGAAAGTTATATTGAAGAAGGAGATCTGGTCATACTGGGAAACCGGTATGAATCCCAGCTATGTGCCATAGAGATGAATGCCGGCTGCATCGTGGTCTGTGAAGATGCCGCAGTTTCCCTGACCATAAGGAAAATGGCGGAGGAACACGGATGTACCATAATGCGTTCGCCTCATGATACTTATACGGTTGCAAGGCTGATCAACCAGAGTATGCCCATCAGCTATTTTATGACAAGAGAGAATATCGTTTCGTTCCGGACCGATGCATTTACCGAAGACGTACGCTCGGTCATGGCAAAACTCCGGTACCGGGATTTTCCGATCGAAGATAAAAAAGGCCGGTTTGTGGGCATGATCTCCAGACGGAATCTCCTGAATGTGGATAAAAAGAAAATCATAATGGTAGATCATAATGAAAAGAGTCAGGCAGTAGACGGACTGGAAAATGCGGAAATACTGGAGATCATTGACCACCACAGACTCCGTGCCATAGAAACCATGTCTCCGGTGTATTTCAGAAACCAGCCTCTGGGCTGTACTGCAACCATCATATATCAGCTATACATGGAGCAGGGAGCGGAGATACCGAAACAGATCGCAGGATTACTGTGTGCGGCGATCCTGTCGGATACTCTGATGTTCCGTTCGCCTACCTGTACCGCAGTGGACAAAATGGCAGCGGAATATCTGGCGGCAAAAGCGGGTATAGAAATCAGATCTTTCGCCACCGAAATGTTCCGGGCGGGAAGTAATCTGAAAATGAAATCGCCGGAAGAGATTTTTTATCAGGATTTCAAGAAATTTGATATGAACGGGAAAAATATCGGAATCGGTCAGATTAATTCCCTGGATGCCGCCGAACTGGCGGATATCAGGGAAAAGCTCGTAACATATCTGGACAAAGCATATAACGAACATGGAATGGATATTATTTATTTTATGTTTACTAACATTATAGAAGAATCTACGGAAATAGTGGCAAAGGGTCCGGAAGCCGCAGAACTGATCGGCGAAGCGTTTGAGGTTCCGGTGGAAGACGGCACGGCCGTTCTCAGGGGCGTGGTTTCCCGTAAAAAGCAGTTTGTTCCTCCGCTCATGGAAACACTGAATCAGAGATGAGCGCCGGAAAGGAAAGAGGTATTTATGTCAAAACAATATTGGAAACCGGGAAATATGCTGTATCCGGTTCCGGCAGTTATGGTAAGCTGTCAGAGAAACGATGAGAAACCGAATATCATCACGGTGGCCTGGTGCGGAACCTGCAATACCCAGCCGCCAATGGTATACATCTCGGTCCGGCCGGAGCGGCATTCCTATGATATCATCAAAGAAACAGGGGAATTTGTTATAAATCTTGTGAATAGAGATATAGTATATGCCGCCGATTACTGCGGAGTGAGATCCGGCAGGGATGTGGATAAATTTAAGGAAATGAAGCTGACGCCGCTGGAATCAGGATTTGTTCAGGCTCCGGGCATATCCGAAAGTCCGGTGAATATCGAATGTAAGGTGAAACAGCTCATCCCCTTAGGCTCCCATGATATGTTTCTGGCAGAAGTTGCAGGTGTGACTGTGGATGACCGTTATATGGACGAAACGGGAAAGTTTAATTTAAACGACAGCGGGCTTACAGCCTATTCCCACGGAGAATATTTTGAACTGGGAAAGAAACATGGGACCTTCGGGTATTCGGTGCGGAAAAAATAAAACAGAGGTGATTGAGTGAAGATTAGCTCCATGACGATCGATAACTTTAAATCTGTCAGACATCTGGCGATTGAGGATATTGAGAATGCATTTATTCTTGTGGGAAAAAACAGTACCGGGAAAACAGTTGTACTGGATGCCATAAGGGCTGTTGCGGGAATGTATGAAATTAAGCGGGAATATTTTAATGAGACCGGAAAAAACATTGAAATCGGAATTACGCTGAACATCGAAGAGGAGGATCTGCAGTTACTGCATTTGGGAGGGATCGTTTCCAAATATAAAAGCTATGAATTATGGTATAAGGATTTTTGCAATAAGTTGCCGTCTTTTCAGAATAACCGGCTGCAGTTTACGTACATAATCAATAAAAACGGGAACTGCAGGTACAGCGACGGGGTGAAAAAAAACAATACCTATATTAAAATGGTATTTCCGAAGGTATATTATATAGATAATTCCAGAAATATCACCGAATTTCAGGATGCCCTGCTCCGGGCCAGCGGCGCCGCTGAGATTAAAGACATGACAGAACGGAGATGTATGTTTGACAAAAGCCGTACCTGTAATAATTGTTTTGACTGCATCGGCATGATCGATCAGAAAAACGCCAGTGAATTAAGTATTTTTGAAACGGCAAAATTATTGGAATATAAAGTATTTAATAATAATCTGGATAGGTTTGCGGAAGCGGTAAATCATTGTTTTGTAAAAAACGGTTCTCATTCCCAGTTTATTAAATACGAGACTAAATTTGATTTTGAGCAGATATTCAGCATCGACACCGTGCTGTATAATGAAGACCGGGGAACCTTCGGGCATATCAGCACCATGAGCGCCGGAACCAAAAGTATTTACCTGCTGTCGCTGATCGAGGCATATATTCAGGAGCAGAAGAAGGTTCCCAGCATCATTATGATCGAAGACCCGGAAAGTTATCTGCATCCCCAGATGCAAAAGTCTGCCAGTGAGATTCTGTACCGTCTTTCCAAGAAAAATCAGGTTATCTTTTCTACCCATTCGCCGAATATGCTGTTTAATTTTTCAAGCCGTCAGATCAAGCAGGTGGTACTGGATGAGGATTATTATACGCAGATTAACGAGAATACGGATATTGACGATATTCTGGACGATCTGGGATATACGGCCAATGACCTGATGAATGTCAGCTTTGTGTTTATCGTGGAAGGCAAACAGGACGGCAACCGGCTGCCGATGCTGCTGGAAAAGTACTATTCGGAGATTTATGATGAAGACGGAATGCTGCACAGGATTTCCATTATTCCTACCAACAGCTGTACGAATATCAAAACCTATGCCAATCTGAAATATATCAACAAACTTTATCTGAAAGACCAGTTTTTAATGATCAGGGACAGCGACGGAAAGAATCCGAAATATCTGGTAAAACAGCTCTGCAGTTATTACGGGGCAAGAGCGAAGGAAGATCTGGATAATATTCCGAGGGTGACGCCGAAAAATGTACTGGTATTGAAGTACTATTCCTTTGAAAATTATTTTCTGGACCCTAAGATCATGGCAAAGATCGGGGTAGTGAAAAGCGAAGAAGATTTTTATAATATTCTCTGGCAGAAATACAGAGACTATCTGTATAAACTTCCAAGCATGAAGCGGATGTGCCGGATTAAGAACGTCCGTATCAGCAATAAGCAGGATTTAAAGGATAATATGGAAAATATACGGATATTTGTCAGGGGACATAATCTGTATGATATATTTTATGGGAGATACAGGAATGATGCGGAAACGGAAATTTTGAAAACATATATCAATACGGCGCCCAGAGAGAATTTTGCCAATATCCTGGATGCCATAGACCGTTTTGTTTTTTTCGAAAACCGCAGGAAATCCGGTGACGAAGATGAAGAATAATATTATTTTGATCGGTATGCCCGGTGTGGGGAAAAGCACCGTGGGCGTCATTCTGGCAAAGATCATGGGTTATCATTTTATTGATACCGATATCGTGATCCAGCAGCAGGAGCGGAAACTGCTGAAGGATATCATTGAGGAACAGGGCGTGGAAGGTTTTATACAGGTGGAAAACCGGATCAACGCCTCCATAGACGGAGAACGCTGCATCATTGCCACTGGCGGCAGCGTGGTCTATGGGAAAGAAGCAATGGAACATTACCGGAAGACAGGAACCATCATATATTTAAAGCAGAGTTTTGAGGTATTGAACGTCCGGCTTCAGGATATCAGAGGCAGGGGAGTGGTACTGAAACCGGGACAGGATTTAAAAGATCTGTATACGGAGCGTTGCGGACTGTATGAGAAATATGCGGATATTGTCATAGATGAACGGAATCTGGATGTAGAGGAGACCATTGATAAAATCTTAGCCGTACTGGATCATTACTGACACTGAAAACGCCTGTTTCATTTTGGCAATGTTTGCCGGGCCGTTTGCAGAATATAAGAAGCGGCTTCTGCAGATAATTATTGTAGAGCATATAGGAATAATTTATCGGGCTGTGAAGGGGGCAAATATTGCAAAATTGTTAATAAAAGGAAAAGTAGAAAAAAACTAATTTACAAATCCGAAGTTTGTGCTATAATCTCATTAATTGCAACTCTGTAGGTTGCTGTTTTTCTTGTGTCATATGGTACAGGAATAACCGGATTATGGTATAAGAGTCTGAATTTGAATGTAACTCAGGATTGAATAGATAGAATTTTTCGCAAAAAAGATTTTCGAGGTGCAAAATGGAACAGTACATTATTAAAGGTGGAAATCCTCTCGTGGGAGAGGTTGATATAAGCGGCGCTAAAAATGCGGCGCTGGCTATTCTGGCTGCGGCTATTATGACGGATGAGACGGTGGTAGTGGATAATCTTCCGGATGTCAGGGACATCAATGTATTATTACAGGCGATAGAGGGTATAGGAGCCATAGTGGAGCGTGTGAACCGGCATTGTGTCAAGATTAATGCAAGTACTATCAGTTCTACACGGGTGGATTATGAGTATATCAGAAAGATCAGGGCTTCCTATTATCTTTTGGGGGCGCTGACAGGCAGGTTTCATGAAGCACAGGTGGCTCTGCCGGGCGGCTGTGATATAGGGACCAGACCCATTGACCAGCATATTAAAGGATTCAAGGCGCTGGGCGTTCAGGTGTCCATTGAACATGGTATGATCATGACCAGTGCGGAACATCTGGAGGGAAATCATATTTATCTGGATGTGGTATCCGTAGGAGCTACCATAAATGTAATGCTGGCTGCGGCCTTGGCGGACGGCGCTACGATAATAGAAAATGCGGCAAAGGAACCTCATGTGGTAGACGTGGCGAATATGCTGAACAGTATGGGAGCCAATATCAAGGGAGCGGGTACCGACGTTATCAGGATCAAAGGTGTAAAAGATCTTCATAAAACGGAATATTCGGTCATTCCTGACCAGATCGAAGCGGGAACCTTTATGTTTGCGGCGGCGGCTACCAATGGAAACGTTCTGGTAAAAAATGTGATACCAAAGCATCTGGAAGCCATCACTGCAAAACTGCTGGAAATCGGATGCGCCATAGAAGAGTACGACGATGCGGTACGCGTCATCGGTACGGATCAGTTGAAGAGCACACAGGTGAAGACATTGCCATATCCGGGTTATCCTACGGATATGCAGCCACAGATCGCAGTGACGCTGGCCATTTCCCAGGGAACCAGCATCGTTACGGAAAGTATCTTTGAGAACCGTTTTAAGTATATTGCGGAACTGGTGCGGATGGGCGCCAATATCAAGGTGGAGGGAAACACCGCTATCATAGAAGGTGTCAGCCATCTTACCGGAGCGGAGATCAATGCTCCCGACTTGCGGGCGGGTGCGGCACTGGTGATCGCCGGACTGTCGGCGGAAGGATTTACCCTGATCGACGATATCGTGTATATACAGAGGGGATATGAAAACTTTGAAGGAAAACTGGCCGGACTGGGAGCCAATATTGAAAAAGTAAGTACGGAAAAGGATGTTCAGAAATTTAAGTTAAAGGTAAGCTAAGGAATAAAAAACAGTTGACAATCCAGCCGAAATGGATTATTGTATATATGCTGTATAATTAAAAAGTTCATATAAAATTCTCTTATTCAGAGTGGCGGAGATACAAGGATCGATGAAACCACAGCAACCCCCCTGAGAGGAAGGTGCTATCCTGAGCGAATTATTCGAGCAATAAGTGGAAAAAAGATAGAGTCAGGTCCACTATTGTATGTGGACCTTTTAATTATGTATAAAACACAAAGAAATATATTGATGAAATGAGAACAGAAAAGAAAGGACTTGATAAGATGGAAAAATTATTATTTACTTCCGAATCAGTGACCGAAGGTCATCCGGATAAAATCTGTGACCAGATATCGGATGCGGTACTGGATGCATTATTGGAACAGGATCCGATGAGCCGTGTGGCCTGCGAGACCTGTACGACCACGGGACTTGTGCTGGTTATGGGTGAGATCACATCCAAAGCCAATATAAATATTCAGCAGATCGTCAGGGATACCGTTTGTGAAATCGGATATGACGATTCGGCAAAGGGGTTTGACGGACATACCTGCGGAGTCATGGTTTCTTTAGACGAACAGTCTTCGGATATTGCCATGGGTGTGAATAAAGCGCTGGAGGCAAAGGAAAACACCATGACGGACGAGGAGATCGAAGCAATAGGGGCAGGAGACCAGGGCATGATGTTCGGTTTTGCCTCCAATGAAACCGAAGAATATATGCCATATCCGATCGCGTTGGCACATAAACTGGCATTAAAGCTGACTGAGGTCCGTAAGAACGGAACGCTGCCGTATCTTCGTCCCGATGGCAAGACCCAGGTGACGGTAGAATATGACGAGGCGGGAAGACCGGTTCATCTGAATGCGGTGGTGTTATCTACACAGCACGATGCGGAGATCAGTCAGGAACAGATTCATGCAGATATTAAGAAGTATGTATTTGATCCGGTTCTTCCGACGGAATTGCTGGATGAGAATACAAAGTATTTTATTAATCCGACAGGAAGATTCGTGATCGGAGGACCGAACGGGGACAGCGGTCTTACCGGAAGAAAGATCATTGTGGATACATACGGCGGCTATGCCCGTCACGGCGGCGGCGCTTTTTCAGGAAAGGATTGTACGAAGGTTGACCGTTCCGCAGCTTACGCAGCCAGATATGTTGCAAAAAATATTGTGGCAGCCGGACTTGCCGATAAATGTGAGATTCAGCTGTCCTATGCCATCGGAGTAGCGCAGCCGACTTCCGTAATGGTGGACACGATGGGTACGGGTAAGCTCAAAGACGATGAACTGGTGGAGATCATCAGGGAAAATTTTGATCTGAGACCGGCGGGAATCATTAAAATGCTGGATTTAAGGAGACCGATATATAAACAGACTGCAGCATACGGACACTTTGGAAGAAACGATCTGGATCTGCCATGGGAAAAACTGGATAGGGTTGAGCTGTTGAAAAAGTATCTGTAACAGCATAAACGGATAAACTTAAATGGAGTTATATCGTTTCCGATATATATCGAGACGGTATGACTCCGTTTTGTATTTATATATATCTTCCGTTGGATTTTAGAAAGAATTTATTATTAAATTTAATTCTTTATTAGTGTTTTCCGGCTGATTGTGCTAAAATACTGATATGATTCTTTGATTCTTACAATAGCAGCATGAATGAATGGGAGCAGATATGAAATTCAGGACCAAAATTAAGTTATCCTTCATAGTGCTTACGATAATCCCGATTTTTGCCATGGCTGTGGTTCTTTTTTATATTGGGTCCAGCCAGCTCCGCTCCATGGAAAAAAAGTATGGTGTGGATGATATCGGCATTGAGAGCATTTCCAATCCAACCAGGATATACAGTAAAATAACAAAGGATATCCATAATGAGATACTGGACATGATCGGCAGTGAGTCCGGACAACTGGAGAATATGGATACGCTGGAACGGATAAACGAAAAATTAGAGGAAAAGTTCTCTTTTCTCGTTGTTAAGAAAAACGGAAAGATTTTGTTTAACGGCGGCGACGAGCATGATGAGGAGATAGAAAAATTACCGGATTATCAGGATGATTCAGGATATACCGGTGAAAACGTGGTAAGCAGTTATATTTATGGAGATTATAAGTATCTGATCAAGCAGATTGATTTTATGTTTCCGGGGGAAAAGAAGGGCAGTATCTATTTAATGACCGGTCTGGATGAAATTGTCCCCCAGGTGAAAAAACTATGTCTGCAGATGCTTCTGTCCGTGATGGGTGTGGTTCTGGTAACGGCCATGCTGCTTACGGTCTGGATATACCAGAGCATGATGCGCCCGATCCGCAGACTTACGGAAGCGACCCAGAGGATTGCGGAAGGGGATCTGGATTTTACCATTGAAACGGATGATAAAGACGAGTTTGGGGAGTTGTGCGGGGATTTCGAGATCATGAGAAAACGTTTGAAAGATTCTGCCGAGGACAGGGTACGGGATGAAGAGGAAAGCAAAGAACTCATCAGTAATATTTCCCATGACCTTAAGACGCCGATCACGGCCATCAAGGGATATGTGGAGGGAATTATGGACGGCGTTGCCGATACGCCGGAGAAAATGGAGCGTTATATCAAAACCATTTATAATAAGGCTAATGATATGGATAAGTTAATCGGAGAATTAACGGTTTATTCCAAGATTGATACAAACAGGATCCCATATAATTTTGCAAAGGTGAATGTAGATGAATATTTTTCGGATTGTGTGGATGAGATATCCATTGAACTGGAAGCGAAAAATATCCGTCTGAATTATTTTAATTATGCGGAAAAGGACACTGTGATCATAGCGGATGTGGAACAGATGAAACGTGTCATCAATAACATCATCAGTAATTCCGTAAAATATATCGGAAATAAGCAGGGGGCGCTGAATATCAGGATCAATGATGATAATGATTTTATTCATGTGGAGATCGAAGATAACGGAAAAGGAATAGATGCAAAAGATATACCGTATATATTTGACCGTTTTTACAGGACTGACGCTTCGCGGAATTCCAACCAGGGGGGGAGCGGTATCGGTTTATCCATTGTAAAAAAGATTATTGAGGTGCATGGAGGAAAAATCTGGGCCACCAGCAAGCCGGATACGGGTACTACAATGCATTTTATAATCAGAAAATATATAGAACCGGAGGCAGGTAGAATTGAGCAGGATATTGATCATTGAAGATGAAGAAAGTATAGCGGAACTGGAAAAGGATTATCTGGAATTGAGCGGCTTTGAAGTTGCGATTGAGAATGCGGGAGACATAGGGCTTAAACGGGCCATGGCAGAGGAATTTAATCTGATCATTCTGGATCTGATGTTGCCGGAGGTTGACGGATTTGAGATCTGCAGACAGGTTCGGGAGAAGAAAAATACCCCGATTCTGATGGTTTCCGCCAAAAAGGATGATATTGATAAGATCAGGGGTCTGGGACTGGGAGCAGACGATTATATGACGAAGCCCTTTAGTCCAAGTGAAATGGTTGCCAGAGTGAAAGCGCATCTGGCCAGGTATGAGAGACTTATCGGCACAGGTGTGCAGGAAAATGATATGATCGAAATCAGGGGACTGAAAATTGATAAGACTGCCAGAAGGGTCTATTTAAACGGAGAAGAAAAGATATTTACAACAAAGGAATTTGATCTGCTGACATTTCTGGCCCAGAATCCCAACCGGGTATTTTCCAAAGAGGAATTGTTCAGTAAGATCTGGGGTATGGAATCCGTGGGAGAAATAGCAACGGTTACCGTGCATATTAAGAAAATCCGGGAGAAGATTGAATATTCCACATCAAAACCCCAGTATATTGAAACCATATGGGGAGTGGGTTACCGTTTTAAGGTTTAAAGCATATAAATAATTCTTTATTTTTTGAACATACTACTCTTACTATCAGTATTTTAATGCAAATCAGTAGGAGAACGTATGGAATTAGGGGAAAAAAGCAGATATTTTTTAAAAATATTACTGGCAGTCATTGGCGTGTATATTCTGTTTAAATATATGCTGGTTCTGTTCCTGCCTTTTGTTATTGCATATGCGCTGTCCTTTTTTCTGACGCCCATCGTAAATTATCTTACGAAAGTCACCAGGATCAA
Organism: uncultured Lachnospiraceae bacterium; assembly: GCA_910578175.1. GTDB lineage: Bacteria > Bacillota > Clostridia > Lachnospirales > Lachnospiraceae > Bovifimicola. The sequence continues at coordinate 28,535 of CAJTPF010000003.1, read as the reverse complement.
ACGGGGGATCATTACCTTTGTGGTGTTGACCATCGTACTTGTGATTCTGGGACTGCTCATTGCGCTTTTGGTGATAACCGCAGTTAACCAGCTTATGGATATGGTGAATAATAGCAGGCATTATGAAAAGATGTTTTACGGTATTGTGGACGATGCCTGTTGCACGGTGGAGAGATATTTTGGTGTGGATAAAAATAAAGTATTTGAATATGTAAGCAGCAATGTGGAAACCTTTTGGAACGGTTATCAGAAGGAATCCATCGTGAAACTGATGGACACGTCTGCAATGACCATCATGGCGGTTGTCAAGATTCTGATATTTATTTTTACCGCAGCCATAGCTACATTTTATATGGTAGTATCCAGAGAGGAAATCAGAAAGAAAAAGAGTGAAAGCATATTCTATAAAGAGATCAGCGCAGTTATGGGAAATGTTTATAAAGTATCGGTATCCTATATCAGAACCCAGCTGATCATTATGTTTTTTACAACGCTTATTTGTTATGGCGGACTGCTGATCATAAAAAATAAATATGCGCTGATCATAGCCCTGGTGGTAGGCGTACTGGATGCCCTGCCATTGTTTGGCGTAGGCGCGGTTCTGGTACCCTGGGGGATCATTCTGCTGATCATGGGAAACTATTATCATGGCGCAGTCATATTTATTGTATTTGTGATCTGTTATGTGCTTCGGGAAGTGGCGGAACCCCGGCTGATGGGGCATGGAATAGGAATCTCACCATTGATGACGATAGTAGCCATGTATGTGGGATTTGAATTGTTTGGGATTGCGGGGGTGCTACTGGGACCCATTGCGTATGTTGTGCTGAGGACGATCATTAATGTTTAGAAAGTACATTGGTCGAACGTTTAGGCGGCACATATCATAAAGAAAATGAGCTGTACCTCGGCTTTAAGGTGTGGCTCATTTTTTTTATCAGGCGTCCTCATAAAAAGATAAAAAAACTGATTCTAGGAACGGACCACCATATTGTGTTATAATGGATTAAATAAGCAGTGTTGAGAGGACTAAAATTGACTGGAAATTATTGAAAGGAGCAAATCTATGGATATACAAAGTGATATAAAATTAACGGATATGTTTGGTCTGCTTTTTAATAATTATGTTAACGAATACAAAATTCAGAAAAATATGGCGGCTATAAAATATTACAGCGGAATGACAGTTCCCGATACGGAAATATGTGATAAGATAATAAATCTGGAATCTTCCGTAATATTTAAAAATCATATTTACCGGCAGGATGTCATGCAGGAAGCCTATGAACCTTTTTTATCCTGGATTTATGAAATTTTTCAACGGTATTACGATATTGGCGCGGAAGAGTTTTTAAACAATGCAGGAGTATATCCTTTAATGGTTCCCATGTTTCGGAATTATCTGGAGATGGGAAAGTTCGGAAGACTGGACCAGAGGGTTGTCAGCGAAGGAGAGTATGAAAGAAGCCGGCTGCTGGAAGCGATCATTAAAATTTTGAATTATATTTCTCAGGAACACAAACTGCTTGCCGTGATTCAGAAAATACATTATGCGGAATCTTCCGTGCTGGACCTGTTATTATATATGCTTGAACACAGTCTTCAAAGCAATATCATGGTTGTTATCACCTTTAATGATACCCATAAACCGGCAATGCATGTTCTGGAGCGGTATATGGAACTGATACGGAGACTGAAGAAAAATCAGCTTGTAATTGATTGTATCAATGAAAATAATCTTCCAGAGACCAGGGAATTATCATTGTTTACACTGGAGGAGGATGCGATAAATAAATATCTGGTTTTGATCAGCAATATGATGGATACGATGGCTTATGACCAGGCGGAATATTATCTGGAACTGCTGTATCATAAATATGAGGTGGAAAAATATGAAATCGGTGATCTGGAACGACTGGAATTCTTAAAGATATACGGATTGACAAGCATATATAATTATAATATGAAGATGGCGCATATTGTCTGCGACAGGATCGCCATGATGGAAAATTATAAAGAAAACTATGCTGCAAGATATATATTTAATTATATATCTGCTTTGGCAAAGGTGTATAGCGGACAGAAAGATGTTGCCGGCAGACATGTGGAACGCTGCCGGGAGTTTTCGGAGTATCTTTCAGGCAGGCTGCCCCGGTATTTTGCGGATGTTTTGTTCTGCTTTGTATGGTTTGACGGCTGGAGAGACATATTCTTATGGGATGAAGATATCAGTCTGCCGGAGGAATTCTATGAGAAAGCATTGGAATATGAAGATTATAATCTGCTGAGTTATATATATTTCTTTGGTTTTGTCAAAGGCGATATGGGACGGAACATGGGAGTGGATGAAAGCGGTCTCAGAGGATGCGAGCAGTCACCGTATTTTAAGCTTGGAATGAAGTATGCCGATATGGTGGGAAATCAGGAGATTAAACTCCGGGCATGGGAGAAAAATGTAGTTGTAGCTGCCAGAATCGGTAACTTTAATGATGTCATCTATTATTATAAGAAATGTCTGGAACTGTTGGAGGGCCAGAACCGGGATATTGATATGGGAATGATTTATAACGGTCTCGGATACAATTGTATAACAGGTGAGAGATTTGAAGAAGCCAAAAACTATTTTGCAAAATCCATAAAAATATTTTATGAAAAAGAGAATCCCCAGCTTCTCTGCGAAGCATTATATAATACAGCCATTTGTGCTATTGTGACGAAAGAATACCAGAGTGCAAAAGTATGCATGGAATTGATATTAAGTATCGTAGAACGTCTGGGAATGGAACGTATCCGGGTATGCAATATTTCAAAAGTGCATGGCGTCATCATTTTATCCTGCCTGCGGTTGGGGCAGGAGCACGAAGCCAGACTTTATTTTGATAAAATGCGGCTGGTCATGCGGCATTTGTTTGAGACGGATCATGAGCCGGATTATGCATACTGGGATGACGACATGTTCTTATATTATCTGATCGATGAGATCATGAAGCATGAAAAGAAGGATCTGGAAGGAGCCGTCAGAGATTTTAACGGTGCAAAGTTTCACTATGCCCGGGAAAAAGGGAATCAGTTTTATGTATATAATGAACTGATCATGGAAACAGTTGAAGTAATGAAAGAAATGGGGGAAGAGGATAAGGCGGTTCATCTTTTGGATGAGGCGATCAAAGGATTACGGAAAGGTATGTATGAGTATCAGGCAAAGGAACTGGAAGCATACCGGGACGGTATTTCCTTTGATGGCGGCAGAATGGGAGATGTAAAGGAAGTAATAGATTTTGACGGGATCCGGACCATGATATGGAAACTTGGAATGGAAAACGATATGAAAAATATGGCAAAATCCCTGGATTTTCTTGAAACATGGGTTGAATTGTTAAACAGGGACTGCAGCTGTGTGGATACACTGATCGAAAGTGCAATGCTGACCATGAAGAACAGTTATAGTATTGATGAACTGATTTATATAGAAAAGACGGATTCGGGTGCAGCAGTACGCTTTCAGGATTCCGGTATGGGATTTGGCATAGAACAGGCAGAACAGGTACTTGCATATTTTAAAAAATATCCTAATAAAATGGTCCTGACCAGATTTGACCGTTCCTTTGATAAGTATGAGGAACTGGTAGAAATATTTGGAAGAAATAAGGTGGTTTCTCTGGTGGGAGTTCCACTGACATACAAGGGAGTTCCAAAACATGTTCTGATTGCTATACGTAATGAGCATGTACATTTTACCGAAAATCTGAAACGTTTCACCGAAGAAGAAATGGAAATCTTTCGTACTACGTTCCGTCAGCTGATCGATGCCATCAATCGGGAGGAGATCAAAAAGAAACTGGAGGAAAGTTCCGTTACGGACATTCTGACCGGGTTACTAAACCGGCAGGGGATGAAAAAGAAGCTGGAAGAAGAATTTGACAGAATGGCTCTGGAAGGCAGAACGGCCATGCGTTTTACTTTAATCTATATGGATCTGGATAATTTTAAATACTGTAACGACACCTTCGGCCATGATATCGGAGATTTGGTCCTGATAGAATTTTCCGGTCTGATGAAAACCATTGTGGAACAGCAGGGATACATTATCCGGTACGGTGGGGACGAATTTGTAATTATTCTGCCGGAATTGCAGCTTTGTTCGGGAATACTGATCATACAAAACATTTTAAGGTCCTTAAGAAATAATCATGGTTTCAAAGAGGCCATTGAAAATAAGCTGGGCAGGAAGATACTGATTAAAAATCAATATGAAGTTTCCTGTTCCGCAGGGGTATCCTCTGAAGAATGCTTTAGTTATGCCGGGATCACTGAATTGTTAAAGAAAGCGGACCAGGCATTATATAAGGTGAAGATGTCTACTAAACATGATTACGAGGTATGGACGAATTAGAATTAAGCGGGCCTGGGAGACAGTTGGAAAGGAAATTGAACCAGAATGACTGATATGATGATAAATATACGGATTCCGGAATCAGTTGAACGGATTCTGAAAACTTTGATGGAACACGGGTACGAGGCATATGCCGTCGGCGGCTGCGTCAGGGATGCAGTGTTGGGGAGAACGCCCAATGACTGGGATATCACTACGTCAGCAAAACCCGAAGCGGTGAAGCGGCTATTTCGTAAAACCATAGATACAGGTATTGCTCATGGGACCGTAACTGTCATGCTGGATCATACGGGATATGAGGTGACTACATACCGGATTGACGGAGAGTATGAGGACGGACGGCATCCGAAGAATGTAGAATTTACCGGAAATCTGGTTGAAGATTTACGGAGAAGAGATTTTACGATTAATGCTATGGCGTATAATCATATTCATGGTCTTGTGGATGCGTTTGACGGAATCGGAGATATCCGGTGCAGGCGTATCCGGTGTGTGGGAAATCCGTCTGACCGTTTTAACGAGGATGCTTTAAGAATACTCCGGGCCATACGTTTTGCAGCAGGGCTTGATTTTGAGATTGAGGATGAGACAAGAAAGGCTGTGGCTGTTCTTGCCGGAAATCTCCGTAAGATCAGCAAAGAGAGGATTCAGGCAGAATTGGAAAAATTACTGATGTCCTCTCATCCGGAAAAACTGATAATTGCATATGAAACCGGCGTAAGTAAAGTTGTCTTTCCGGAACTGGACCGGATAATGGCTCTGGGAAACGGCAATGATATAATAAATCTGTTGTCCTGCATGGAGAAGGACCACTATCTGAGATGGGCAGCGCTCCTGTGCATGAGTGACAGGAAGAAAAGCGCCCACATTTTAAAAGAACTTAGATTTGATAACAAAACAGTGGATATGGTTTCCAGACTGGTAGAGGCAGCAAAAAAAGATATTCCTCTTACGCTGTCCGGTATCCGGCGGGACATTTATGAAACCGGTGAAGATATTTACGGGCATTACATCTTATTTATGAAATATTTTGCAGGGTGTCCCGTTTCCGGGAAAAGATTCAGTCAGAATGATATTCGGATGTGGGAGGGATATTACAGGGAGATCATTGAAAAAAAACAGTGTATTTCCATGAAGATGCTGCAGATAAACGGCAGAGATCTGATAGAACTGGGAGTACCGCGTGGAGGAAAGATCGGGGAGGAATTGAACCGGCTGCTTTATCTGGTGCTGGATGATCCGGAGCTAAATGAAAGGGATAAACTGATTAACATATTTAAGAATCATCACTCATACAATAACATATCGGAAGAAATCAGCGGTAATAACAGTTGATCGAGCAGGGAGGTATTTTGAGTGAATGATAAGGGGATTGCCGTTCTTGAACAATATGGAATTCAGGTAAATAAAAGCAGTCGGGCAAAGGGAGCATTTTTATTGGATACGGATAATGGATATTATCTGATCAAAGAGTTCAGGGGAACAGTAAAGCATTTGGAATTAGAAGAAAGACTGTTGAATGAAATAAGCGATAACAGCTCCCTGTATGTTGATTATCCGATCAGAAATCAGGCTGGTAATCTGATCAGTGAAGATCTGGACGGAACAAAATATATCCTGAAGAAATGGTATCCGGCAAAGGACTGTGAAGTACGGAATGTCCAGATGTTATATAAGGCGGTATCGGCATTGGCGGTTTTTCACAATACGTCGGCTGAATTTATGAAAATGGCAGATAAAGAAAATGAGGAAAGGAATTCCAATGCTGTCAAAGCTGTCAGTGAGGAGTTCGAAAAGCATAACCGGGAATTGAGACGGTGTCGGAATTTTATCCGTCGGAAAAACCGGAAAAACGAGTTTGAATTAATGGTATTGAACAGTTTTAATCTGTTTTATGACAGGGCGCTGGCTCTGGCATCGGAATGCAGTGTGGATTCCTATGTAGAGATGGCAAAAGAGGCGGCAGATAAAGGAAGTATGATTCATGGGGCCTTTAATTATCATAATATTTTGTTATGTGATGACGGAGCGTTTCTTACAAATTTCGAACACTGTAAATCAGATATTCAAATGAAAGATTTATATGATTTTCTCAGAAAAGTGATGGAAAAGCACGGATGGAACAGGGAACTGGGGCATAAACTGATATCTGAATATTCCAAAGTAAGAAAGATCAGCAGTACGGAATTAAATTTTCTGAGGATCTGTCTGTCATATCCCGAAAAATACTGGAAGATATTGAGCCATTATTATAATAGCGGAAAGGCATGGATTCCGGATAAAGATATTGAAAAATTAAAGACGGTCATCCGCCAGGATAGTGACAGGGAAAAATTTATACAGAGTCTGTCATATTTGTAAATCATTTTAAAATTACAAATTATTACATTTTAATGAATAATACGTTTAGTTTTTGACTTTACGGAATAAATATTATATAATAAATCCGTTATGAAGGCTAACGGATTGACTAAGGAGAGGTTTCATGCGTACAAAAGTTATTGGTACCATATCGTTTTGTCTGTTATGTACGGCGGCATTACTTGGCGGCTGTGCATCCGGCAGTGGCAGCAGGCAGCCATCCATCAGCGGAGGGAAAGATATAGCGATCATGCCTACGGCATCCTCGGAATCGCCTTCCGGTATAGCGCAGGATAAGAATATGTGGGGACTGACAGGTATCATGCTGGATATTGATACCGAACAGCAGACATGTACGGTTCAAATGCTGGATACGGCAAAAAAAGTTGTATATAGCTATAATGGAGGAACCAATGTTGTCAATCGATATGGAAAACCGATTTTAATAGAACAGCTCAGTATTGGCGAAGTTGTGGAGATAGAATATTCCGATGTGAATAAGAAACTTACAGCAGTCCGGGCTTCCGAAAAAGAATGGGAATACAGCGGCGCTACAAATTTTACCATAGATACAGAGAAAAAATCCGTTACTGTGGGAAGCCAGAAATACAATTATACGGAAAATCTGGTAGTGATTCAGGACGGAAGGATCGCAGACATTGATAAATTAGCACCGGTAGATGTTATAACTCTGAAAGGAAGAGACAAGCAGATCGATTCCATTCTCGTTACTGCCGGGCATGGAAATGTACGGCTGGACAGTACTGCTTTTTTTGAAGGCGGATTTGTGGAGATTGGTTCGAAGATCGTAAAAGTCATAACCGAAAATATGGTGATTCCGGTTCCGGCAGGCTCTTATGTATTGACCGTTACAAAAGATGATACCACCGGTTCCAAGGAGATTCAGGTGGGGGAAAATGAGGAAATACGGATTAATCTGACAGATTTTCAAAGTGAAGCGGTACGATACGGCAGTGTACAGTTTAAGATCACTCCATCGGATGCGGAACTTGAGATTGACGGAAAGAAAACGGATTATTCTGCGCTTGTGGATCTGCCATATGGAAATCACTCCGTGATCATTAAAAAAGACGGTTATAATACTTATAAAGAAACAATAAATATTCAGAGTATTCTGACGGAATATGATATTTCATTGATCGAGAACGGAGAAACCTCTGCACAGGCCACGGAGGAGACCACTACGTCAAAAGAAGACAAAGATGATACAAAGGATGAAACGACTACCAGAAAAATGAATCCGGAGACAACGACCAGAAAAAGGAGTTTTGGTTCGTTGACGGATGAAACAACGACTTACGATTATGAAAGCGCCTGGTATGGAATAATATCAGACTTTTTGAAGTGATTGGACGGTTAAGAATAAAAATGAATTAATATTGATATGGAAACTGAAACCGCATAGGATTTCAATACAGGAGGTAAAACAATGAACTACAAAGAACTTTATGAAGAATGGTTGGGCAATTCTTGTTTTGATGAAGCTACAAAGGCTGAATTGACAGCAATTCGTGATGATGAGAATGAAATTAAAGAGAGATTCTATCAGGAATTGGAATTTGGCACTGCAGGCTTAAGAGGTATCATCGGTGCAGGAATTAACAGAATGAATATTTATACCGTCCGAAAGGCGACACAGGGTCTTGCCAACTATATTCTTAAAGTAGGCGGCGCTGAAAAAGGAGTGGCGATTGCTTATGATTCCAGAAGGATGTCTCCGGAATTTGCAGATGTGGCCGCGCTTTGTTTGAATGCAAACGGTATTAAAGCTTTTGTATTTGAAAGTCTCCGTCCAACACCGGAATTGTCATTTGCGGTTCGTGAACTAAAATGTATTGCAGGAATAAATATCACTGCAAGCCATAATCCGCCGGAATATAACGGTTATAAAGTATACTGGGAGGATGGTGCCCAGATCACACCGCCTCATGATACCGGAATTATGGCTGAAGTAAAAGCTGTTACGGATTTTGCCTCTCTTAAGACCATGGATAAGGCGGATGCAGTTCAGTCGGGATTATATCATGTGATTGGTGCGGAAGTAGATGATAAATATATTGCCGAACTGAAAAAGCAGGTGAAGCATCAGGATTGCATAGATGCGGCACAGAAAGATATTAAGATCGTTTATACACCTCTTCATGGTACCGGAAATATTCCGGCCAGAAGAATTCTGAAGGAACTGGGATTTGAAAATGTGTATGTGGTACCGGAGCAGGAATTGCCGGACGGTGAATTTCCAACCGTCAGTTATCCAAACCCGGAAGCTGCGGAGGCTTTTGAACTGGCATTAAGGCTTGCAAAAGAGAAGGATGCCGATCTGGTACTGGCGACAGATCCGGATGCCGACCGTCTGGGTGTGTATGTAAAGGACAGCAAGACCGGTGATTATATTACGCTGACCGGTAATATGTCCGGCTGTCTGCTGGCGGATTATGAGATTGGCCAGATGAAAGAATTGAACGGACTGCCGGAAGACGGCGCATTGATCAAAACAATTGTTACCACTAATATGGCGGATGCCATTGCAAGGCATTACGGTGTAAAACTGATTGAAGTGCTGACCGGATTTAAATATATCGGACAGCAGATTCTTGGCTTTGAACAGAGCGGAAAGGGAGAATACCTTTTTGGATTTGAAGAAAGCTACGGTTGTCTGATCGGCACCCATGCCAGAGATAAGGATGCCATTGTGGCAACCATGGCTCTGTGTGAGGCTGCAGCATACTATAAGACAAAGAATATGACCCTTTGGGATGCTATGATGGCGATGTATGAAACATATGGCTATTATAAGGATGATATCCAGTCCATTACATTAAAAGGAATCGAAGGTCTTAAAAAGATTCAGGAGATTCTGGATACATTGAGAAATAATACACCGGAGAAGTTTGGAAAGTATAAGGTGCTTTCGGCAAGGGATTATAAACTGGATACGGTTCGTGACATGACGACCGGTGAAGTAAAACCTACCGGTTTGCCGTCTTCGAATGTATTATATTATGATCTGGAAGATAACGCATGGCTTTGCGTCCGTCCGTCCGGTACGGAGCCGAAGGTAAAATTCTATTATGGTGTGAAAGGAACTTCCCTGGAGGATGCCAATGCACTTTCCGCAGAATTGGGCAGGGAAGTGATTGACATGATCAATTCCATGTTAGCATGATCGGAAAGGAAGGGATATCTATGGCAGATAAGATTGTTTGGCAGGACAGAAAAAGAATTATTTTCGGATTGCCCTGGACATTTACAAAATATAAACTGATGGAAGATAAAATTCAGATATGCACCGGATTTTTAAATAAAAAGGAAGAAGAAATCCGGTTATACAGAATTATGGATAACACCCTTGAAAAACCGTTGATACAGAGGATCTTTGGCCTTGGTACAATAAAATGTAATTCAGCGGACAAAACAACTCCTATATTTTATCTGGCACGTATAAAGAATGCGGATAAGGTTCGGAATATGCTTTCCGATATGGTGGAAAAAGAGCGTACGAGAAAGCGGGTATCGGGCAGAGAGTTTATGTCTTATGACGATATGGATGAAGAAGATGATTTAAACTAATCTGTATATGAAAATGGATCTTTTGTTGTTTGCTGTTATTGTTGCGAAAAGTTAATAAAGCGGGCGCTGCTAAATCATTGTTTTAATGATCGCAGCGCCCTTGTTTTTGTCAGGAAATTTGATTCCGGTTATTTAAAATCAGACCAATTTCCGTTATTGTATATTTTGTTCATTCCGTTAATGGTAAGGTCACCGGTCTGTGAACCGTTGCCATTGTTAAATATGATGTATGTTGCATCGGTTGGTACTTCGATACGGTATACGCCGTTACTTGTACTTGTCATTTTAACACCCGGCCATGTAGTTAATTTTGTACTGTTGTCACTCCAGTAGTAAGCATATACATCGTTCCAGTTATTTGTGTTTTTGTAGTAGATGTAGCTGCCTGCCGGTTCCGGATCTGTCGGTGTGCCGTAATTTGTCCATGTACCATTGTTGTAAATCTTATTCAGACCGGAAAGAGTCAGGTCATCTGTCTTTGAATCGCCGCCGTTGCTGAAAATAATGTATTTTGCTTCGGCAGGGATTTTTGTACCGAATACGTTGTTTCCGTTGGATGACATCTGTACACCCGGCCATGTAGTCATCTTGGTGTTGTCATCGCTCCAGTAGTAAGCGTAAACATTACTCCAGTTCTTTGTATTCTGGAAGAAGATATTATCATCGGTTGGTATGACCGGATCAGGATCTGGTTTCTGTGTACCGTAATCTGTCCATGTACCGTTATTATAAAGTTTGTTCAGACCGGAAAGAGTCAGGTCATCGGTTTTTGAACTTCCGCCGTTACTGAAGATGATATATTTTGCATCAGCAGGAATCTTTGTACCGAATGCGTCGCCCTCTTTTGCCATTTGAACACCCGGCCATGTAGTCATCTTGGTGTTGTCATCGTTCCAGTAATATGCATAGACTTTATCCCAGTTATTTGAGTTCTGATAGAAAATATTACTGTCGGTTGGCTCTGCCGGCTGCTCAGGAACGGTTGGCGGTTCCACAACTGCTTTATAATCAGACCAGTTTCCGTTTTCAAAAATCTTATTCATTCCGGCAAGGGTTAGATCGTCTGTTTTTAAGTCTCCGCCGTTGCTGAAGATAATCTGGGTAGCATCGGAAGGAATTCCGACACTGTATACATTATCTCCGGCGTTGGTCATCTGAACGCCCGGCCATGTAGTCATTTTCGCATTGTTTTCGCTCCAGAAGTAAGCATAAACATTATTCCAGTTGTTTGTGTTTTTGTAGTAAACGGTTCCGTCTGCTGCCGGCGGATTAGGTGTCGGATCTGTTTCCGGTTCTGGGTCCGGATTTGGGATCGGAGTATCCTGGTTGTAGATTACAGCGATACCGGTGGAACCGATCTTACCGGAGATAGTGGTAGATGTAACCGTCCATTTTTCACCGGTGATCTCATCAACATATGTACCAGGTTTGGTAGTGCCTCCGCCGTTTGGTACCGTTACATTAAAGTTACAGCCGGATCCGGCTACGATTACGGCGCCTGTCTGACGGGATACAACGGCACAGTTATTGCCGGTGGTATAATAGTCAGGCTGTCCGATCATGGCATTGTGGAAGTGGTTTACTGCTGCAACTTCTTTGCTTGTAAAGTGTGTGCTTCCTTTCTGTCCTGCACGGATACTGTCTTTATTGGCAGAAGCCGGACGGGAGAAGTATAAAGCTGATACCTGGTTACGGCTGGCTGCTACCGCATATGCACGGTCAATTACGTTCTGGCTCATGGCATTGGAATATCCCCAGTCTTTATTGTTTGACCATGTATCGTGACTTTCACCCCAGTAGATCAGTTTATTGTTTGAAATTCCACGTGCAGACCAGTTACCGAATGAAGAAGGAACAGTTCCGGAGTTAAATGCATCACGAAGCGTTTTTCCGTAAGAACTGTCTGTAACGGTCATATAGTTTGTATATTCTTTCATTAAACCTTCGTTACCGCTCTGACGGTCATCCGGACCTACAAGGATTTCGCCGTAATGATATAATCCCTGTCCGGTAACTGCAGGCCAGAAGTTACAGTTTTCACTTGGTAATCCGATGTGTTTTGCTGCATCCCAGCGGATACCGTCAACTCCTAAACTCTTCAGTTCATTAATATAATTGCTTACACACTGCTGTACATAGCTGTGCTCACTGTTCAGGTCAGGCATACCGATCTCGCCCTGAGTAACCTGATAGCGGTCCGCCCAGTTAGATACGGTACCGTATGTATGCCAGAACTGTCTGTCCTTCAGATCGTTCTGGATATTGGAATGATCACCGGCCAGATGGTTGGCAACAACGTCAACGATTACTTTGATACCATATTTATCGGCTTCCTGACAAAGAGAACGAAGATCGTCTTTTGTTCCCAGATCATTTGTAGCTACATAAAATCCAAGAGGCTGATAGAGCCAATACCAAACACCTGAGTTAGCGCCAGGCTGAGCAGGTGATGTCTGGACCGAAGTAAAACCTGCGGCTGCTATATTAGGCAGTTCGCTTTTAATGTCATTGTATTTCCAGTCAAAACAGTGCAGAACAGTGCCGTCCTGTATATTGTTTGCAAGTCCGTAGTTGCCGCCTGCCTGTGTGGTATAATGAACCGTATTTGGAATGGAAGCAAGACCTGCGCAAACCAGACAAAGTGTTAAGACGATACCCAGCACTTTGTATTTAAAGTTGCGTTTTAATTTGTTTTTCATTTTTTCTACCTATTCTCCTTACTTTTTGATTAAAAACAATCAGAAAATGTACCAAAAGAACTCCCGGAAATAATACTGTATCAGTAAGGAATAAAGAAAAGGGCTTGTTGGAATTTACAAAATGAATTATGCTTTTGTGTTTCAAGGTTATTATAATCAATTTGCACAATAACCGATAAAATCCGTTTGGAATTTTGTATTTTATTGCCATTGATTTTTATCTGTAATGCCTTATAATATAAGATATTGTAAATTCACCTCCTCCATGTATGGTCTGATTGAAGTAATTCATATTCCAAAAGCCTTATTACTGACCTGACGTCCCATGCAGTTTAGCTGATAGCAATGTTTTTATCGGGAAATAAGGATAATTGCTATCGGAAGGTTTTATCGCCGTACAAATAGATACTAAATTACATGAAAAATCAGAAAATTAGTATGAATTTCCAGTTTCTATTCTTTGTGTTAAGTATACAATAATGAGATTTAGTAGTCAAGTTGAAATGTTGGCAATTTCATATTGAAAAAACGAAAAAATTTTATGATTAAAGGTTTTGACTGGCATATATTTTAGAATATATGTCTTTTTTTGTAGATTGAGTTGCTTTTTGCGGAATCTCAACGTATCTTCCGGCTAAATTAGAGAAGTTTTATGATGCGGTATCAGAATTATATTTGGCATATAAGACATTAACCGCTTTTGCAATAATTTCGTCAGGAACCTCCATAAGGTCAGTCTTCATGGGCATGGTCATAGATAGCCTGAATCTCCTCCGGGAGACGGTCCGGCAGCATTTCATTTATCCGGTCTTCCGATCCGTCTTTTAGGGCCTGTTCGTAATACCAGCATTTAAAACGGATCATATCCAGTACCTTTTCCATTTTTCGCATCTCCTTTTCCGCCGTCTCTTTCTGGCGCAGAAAAAATTCTCTTCTCTGGGTATATGTACTGCTGCCCTGGGAACACCATTCCATAAATATTTTGATATCTTTGATTTCCACGCCGGATTTTTTTAAACATTCGATCACCCGCAGGGTTTCGATTTCTTTCTCGCTGAATCTGCGGATTCCGGAAGAACGTTTAAGATCGGGAAATAATCCTTCTTTATCATAATAGCGGAGAGTGGAAACCGGAAGATGAAACATTTCAGAAATCTGACCTATTGTATACATTATATTTTTACCTCACATTTAAAAATTTGTTTTCGACTTTAACTTAAAGTCAGGTTTAAGAGTTGCAATCATATTATCATTGAAGGACAGTAATGTCAATCTCTATGTAGGATGTCCATATGTATTTATATAACAAAAAATAATTTGCTTGACATTAAAATCTTACTAATGTAATATTTAAATGATATCCGGATTATTTTTTTGATTTTAATTCTTACTTGTGTAATATTTGAAATTTGTGAAAGAGACATCAGAATATGGAAAGGAGCGGGTCAGTATGTTTTTATCGGAAAAAGCCGGCAGAAGTTATAAGTCCGGTTCTTCGGAGGCAGAGGGCAGCAAAAAACAGGGAAAAACGAGAATATTTATGTTACAGCTAATCCTTGGATCTCTTTTTTTATTTTTATTGTATCATTTATGGACACTGCAGATTGTAAACGGAGAACAATATGCCAGGGATTATGAATTAAAAGTTACCAGAACGGTAAAAGAGAAAAATCTGAGAGGGATGATATATGACCGGAACGGCGAGATTCTGGCATATAATAAACCGGTATATACAGTCACGATGACAGACGAAGGAAGCTATTCCTCCAACCGGGAACGGCAGCTGGCATTAAACAGTATGATTTATCAAGTGGTAAAAAAGCTGGAAGAAAACAATGAGCAGTTAAATAATGAATTAAAAATACAGCCTGGAACAGATGGGAATTTTGAATATACCGTATCGGGAAAAGCTCTGGCGCGATTTAAGGCCGATATTTTCGGAAAAGCGGATACGGAAGATATGACATTGGAACAGAAGGACATGAGTGCAGATGATTTGGTACGGTTTCTTACGTCGGATAAGAAGTTTTCACTTTATGGAGAAGGAAAAAGTAATTATTCCGAAGAAGAACTGCAGAAGTATAAGTTACCAAAAGAATATTCCGAAGAAGAGATTTTATCCATTGTGGGAATCAGGTATATGCTTTCATTAAATGACTATAAAAAATATGTACCTGTCATTCTGGCAAGGGATATATCAGAGGAAACTGCAGTCTATATATTTGAAAATAGCCGGACCTTCAAAGGAATAGACGTGGGAGAGGACTGGAACCGGGTTTATACCGGAGGAGAAGCATTTTCCCATATTCTCGGTTATACGGGAAAAATTTCCGCGGAGGATATGGAACGATATTCCGGAAGCGGCAGAAATTATACGGCAGATTCGGTTGTGGGAAAGGCCGGAATCGAACTATATCTGGAGGAGCAGTTACAGGGGATCGACGGGGAACGGCAGATCTTGGTAAATAATGTGGGGAATGTTGTGGGAGAAGATAAAATAATCAGGGAAACCGTAAACGGCAGGGATGTGTATCTTTCCGTTGATAAAAATTTACAGACGGCGGTATATGATATTCTGGAGCGGAATCTGGCGGGGATCATAGCGGAGAATCTAATAAATTCAAAAGAGTTTGATAAAATAAATATTTCAGATACAACAGAGATACGCATTCCCGTTTATGATGTTTATCTGGCTCTGGTGGACAATGGTATAGTCCGGACGGAGGATTTACGGCGTGGGGATGCAACGGAACTTGAGAAAGAAATTGCAGCGGCGCTGGAAGAAAAAAAATGGGAAGCATTGGAGGCGCTGAAGGCGGAACTATCGGAGGGAACGGCAGACTATGCCGGTTTACCGGATGAATTGCAGGAATATATATCTTATGCGATCGATGAGACGGAAATTTTAGATGAAGGTTCCATAGATACAGAGGATGATATATATAAGAACTGGCTTAACCGGAAGGATATCAGCGGTAAAGAATTTTTAATCCATGCAGTGCGATCCGGTTGGATAAATACCGGATTTATTGAGTCCGAGCAGAACTATATTACGGCGGATGAGATGTATTCTCTTCTGATGGAGACGTTAGAGCGGAAATTATCATATGATGGTGAATTCGGGAAACTGTTATTTAAACGGCTGATTCTTGAGGATAAAATTTCGGGAAGGAACCTTTGCAGGCTTTTATATGACCAAAAAGTTTTAGATGAGACGGATGGAGATTATGAAAATCTGGTATCGGGAGAAACAGATGTTTTTTCCTTTATAAAAAAGAAGATCGAAAGACTGGAAATAACGCCTGCACAACTGGCGCTGGATCCATGCTCCGCTTCTGCGGCAGTTGTGGAACCGGAAACCGGAAAGGTACTGGCACTGGTATCCTACCCCGGATATGATAACAACCGGCTGGCAAACCGGATGGATCCGGTCTACTATAACCAGCTTTTAAAGGATAGATCACTGCCCCTGTATAACCGGGCAACCCAGCAGCTGACGGCTCCCGGCTCTACTTTTAAGCCGGTTACGATTATTGCGGGTATAGAGGAAGGGGTTATTTCCGCCGGTTCATCCATATTTTGTGACGGAGTATTTGACGGGGTGGTTCCACATTTGAAATGCTGGAAACATTCCGGACATGGCAATGTGGAAAATGCAGCCACGGCATTACAGTATTCATGCAATGATTATATGTGTGAAATTGTATATCGGATCGGCTCGAAAAACGGTATGGATTACAGGGATCAAACCGCTTTGAGTGTTCTGCAGCAGTATTCAAAACTATTTTATCTGGATAAAAAATCTGGAATCGAGATTACAGAGTCAGAACCGCATGTAACGGATGCCTATGGAATTCCGTCTTCCATCGGGCAGGGTACGCATAATTATACAACCGTCCAGCTGGTGCGTTATGCGGGCATAATTGCGTCAAAAGGGAAGGTTTTTCCGCTTACTTTACTCAAAGGCATATCCGATACGGACGGAATCTTTACGGAAAAGATACCGGTGACGGAGGGTATGGTAGAACTGCCGGAGTCCGCATGGAATTCGGTTCATTTGGGAATGCAGCAGTTTGCAAGAAATGATACGGCTTTTAAAAATCTGAAAACCGGTATCGCAGGAAAGACGGGAACGGCCCAGGAATCGAAGACCAGACCGGATCATGCGCTGTTTGTGGGGTTTGCACCGGCTGAACAGCCGGAAATAGCGCTGGCGGTACGAATAGCAAACGGATATGGTTCGTCCAATGTTACGGCTGCAGCTAATAATATTTTAAATTATTATTTTGGGCTGGAAGAATAGGAGGCGTTTATGAACGAAAGGTTATATTTAAAAAAAGCAATATTCAGTACAGTGGTATTTATACTGATCTTAACCGGCTGTTCCGGAAAACGAAACAATGCAGAAAAACCAAACCATGAGGGGATCGGGGAATCAGGAACGGAAGCATACAGTGAATCAACGGAAGCAGTTACGGAACCATCCTCTGGCGATCTTTTATCAGAACCAAAACTGACGGAAGCAGACTGGTCGGAGTATTTTAACGGATTAAATGGTGCTGCCGTTTTATATGATGCTTCTGCAATGCATCTGGAGCGGTGAGGTGTTCTGGAATGATAAGTGGAACCGGGATATTGATTTCGGGGCAGCATTCCGGGATTCCTGCGTCTGGTATTTCAGGCAGGTTATAGATGATATCGGACAGGAGAAAATGCGGGAAGAATTATATAAGCTTCAGTATGGAAACTGTGATATATCTGACTGGGAAGGTCGCTTGAATACCAATAATAACAATAGAGCGTTAACTGGATTCTGGATCGAATCGTCGCTGGAAATTTCACCAAAGGAACAGACGGAAGTAATGCAGCGGATTTTTGGTACTGATTTGGTCTGTTCCGAAGAGATACGAAACAGATTAAGACAGGTGATGCAGGAAACGGAACAGGATCCCGCTGCCATTGCCATATATGGGAAGACCGGTATGGGCAGAAGCAATGGTATTATTGATGCATGGTTTACCGGATTTGCGGAATTTGGAGAAAACAGGGTTTATTTTTGTGTATATCTGGGGAAATCAGACGACGAAAATATTTCCAGCGCTGCGGCGAAAGAGATTGCCATCCGGCTTGTATCGGAGTATTTCAAAAACTAAAAAGAAACCGTCCGGCTGTCAGATTGTCCGGATGGTTTCTTATGCAGCAGTCTGTTTTACCGGCCCTTCCAAATATTTAATTCCGATAAAATGGAAAATGTCAGTTCTGCGGCGGCAGGCCCGGTGGCCTGTCCTTCGTTGTGAATATTTGTGGCAAAGAAATAAATATGCCCGTCTGTTTCGATGTATCCGATAAACCAGCCCAATGTATTTTCACCGTTTATCTCTCCGGTACCGGTCTTTCCATAAACGGTACCCCGGTCCGTAGAGTACAGGCGGATGGAGTTTTTTACGGCAGAGATGTTTTCCGGTGCGAAATCAAACCGGTTGTAATAGAATTTTTCCAGCATTTCAATCTGCTCTACAGCGGAGATTTTTAAAGAGGAATCTATCCAATAAGAAGATATATCTTCGCTGATATTTTCGTTGCCGTAACCTGTTTTCTTAATGAATCTTTTTATGTCAGGTAAATCCGCCTGTTGTTCTATTGCTTGAAAGTACCATGTAACGGAATTTTCCATGGCTGATTCTAAGGTCTGGTCAGAATTCCATTGCTCATACATATAGTGCTGTCCGTCCCAGGGAAGCAGGGATCGTTCCGGAGTAATGATCCCTGCTTCCAGACCGAACAGGGCACTGTATATTTTATATGTGGAAACCGGTGTTATGCGGGTCAGAGCCTGTTTTTTATTATATATCTGCCATTTGTTTTCCGTGTCGTCATACAGCACAAAACTGCCGCTGTTCTCTCTGAATAAGGCGTTTAAGTCAATGTATGTAATATCTTTGCCGGATTCATTAAAATAATAGCGGTCGTTATCGTTTGCCTGTATGGACAGGATCGGCACAAAAAATGTTAATAGAATGGCGATCAAAATATAGGATAACAGGCCTGATATTTTTTTCCGAAAGGTTGCCGGACGGTAGTTTGCAATATTTATTATTCTTTTTTTCATTTGTACCACGCTTCCTCCTAATCCAGCGGCAAAGGGAAACGGTGTAAGCGATACTTTTTCTGCATAGTTTATTAACGTATGGCCATAGTCTTTATAGAACCCTTCGCTCAGCATTTTTAGAACGGAAGTGTCACAGGCGATTTCCCTGTCATTCCGCATTTCTTTTAATGCAAGCCATACAAAAGGATTGAACCAGTAAAATATGCCGGCGCAATTCATGATATAACCGGCAAAGGCGTCCCTGTACCTGTAATGCTGGAGTTCGTGCAGCAGCATATATCGTATATCATTGGATTTATGATCGGAGATCAGATGTAATGGCAGGTAAATACGGGGCCTGACTAATCCTGCGATGATCGGGGATTTTAAAAATGCCGTGCTGTAAACGGGAATATTTTTCTTAATATTCATTTCTTTTAAACAGCTTTGGAATATTCTGCGTACGGCAGGATTCTCTAATGGCATCGCCGATTTTTTTAAAGTATGAAACCGGATCATAGATTTAACGGCTAATATGGCCATCCCTATCATTCCCATGAACCAAAGCATGGATAAAATCATTCCGATCCTGGAAGTGTTTTCTCCGCTTATGGCTATGCTGAAATCATTCATCCAGTTTTCGGAGCCGGAGGAACGGAGAATGCCGGTTTCTGCAGCAGCGGCGTTCATATGGGAGACTGATGTATTTTGCAATGTTCCTTGCCAGGAAAAAATGTGGAGAAACCGGTCCGGCCCCGCCGGTATAAAAGGAACTGCCAGCAAAGCCAGCAGCGGGTACCATAAATTATACTGCATCCGGCTGGACAGGCTGTTTTTAAACAGGCGTTTGGCCGCTAGAAGAATTCCGATGATCATACTTATAAATACATTGGAAATTAAAAACTGGATCATAAAAGCATTCAAATCATTTTCCTCCATTTTCTGAATCTTTGGAAAGAAGGGAACGAAGGGTATTGATTTCGGTTTCCGACAGTTTGTCGTGATCGATATAGGCCGACAGCATGGCGGAAATATTGCCGCCGTAAAAACGGTTCAGAAACGAATTGCTTTCCTGACCGATATATTCATCTTCGCCGACTAGAGGAGTGTATACAAATACCCGGCTTTGCTTTTCGTAGGTCAGAACACCTTTTGTTACCAAACGTTTGATCAGGGTCTGTATGGTTTTCGGACTCCAGGTTGTGGTTTTTACCAGACGGTCCGTAATTTCATTTGTACTGATGGGGGCGTGTTTCCATACGATTTTCATTACTTCAAATTCTGCTTCGGAAATTTGGGGCAGAGATTTCACGTTAGATTCCTCCTTGAGTCTTACATTTGTAATAAAATATTATAAGATATTCTGCTGGTAATGTCAATAAAATGACATCAGGTCGTCCGCCGGGTAATATATATAAAAAAGCAGAGGAAATTGTGGTTTAAATGTGCTATTATATGGATAGTGATTTTTTAAAGAGGTAATAATATGGAAAAAAATATTTTTGAACCGGTTTATAAAGATATATTTCCTTTCTGGGAAAAGATATCAAAGACTGACAGGGATCTTATCTGTCAGAATTCTTACTCAATGAAATATTCAAAAGGAACCCATATCCATGACGGCAATGAGTGTTCCGGTGTGATTTTTGTCTGTGCCGGCAGTCTCCGGCTGTATATGATGTCTGACGAGGGCAAAGACATTACTCTTTACCGTCTGCATAAAGGTGATATGTGTATGTTGTCCGCTTCCTGTGTACTTCAGACCATTACTTTTGATGTGTTTATCGATGCGGAGGAAGACAGTTCCTGCTTTGTGATCAGCGGTCCGGCATTTGCGGCGGTGTCCGAGCGGAATCCGGATATTAAAATTTTTTCCCTTCAGGCAGCAGTCAGCCGTTTTTCGGATGTGATGTGGGTGATGCAGCAGATTTTATTTATGAGTATGGACAAACGGCTGGCCATTTTCCTTTCTGACGAATCGGCCCGCCTTGGCTCGGATACGATCACGCTGACCCACGAACAGATTGCCCGGTATATGGGATCTGCCCGCGAAGTGGTCTCACGTATGCTGAAATATTTTTCAAATGAAGGAATCGTTAAGGTATCCCGTGGCGGCATTGAAATCCTAGATAAGAAGCGGCTCCGGGAGTTAACGCTTTGAGGTGAACATTTTTTGTTCTTTGCTTTATTTATCCCGCTATTTTTCAGTCTTTCGGGCAGCGGCCCCGTTTTTTGCTTTGCAAATAAGCTGGGTCATGGTTCCCATAGGACAATATACGCACCAGGAACGGGGTTTAAACAGAAGCATCGTAAGCAGGCCGAGGATCGTGGAGGTCAGCATTACGCTGTAGAACCCAAAGGCAAACTGGGCGACTCCGTAAGAAAACAAAGTACCGTGATAGGCCTGGTGCCAGGGAACTTTGAATGTCCAGAGCAGCGTTACCGCCATTTTCAAATCGCTTGTTCCGGCAAATACCAGATATGTGTTCCACAGCATAAGAAAGAACATGGCAAAGAAAAATATCAGAAAACCATATCTGAAATATTTTGAGCGCATCCATTTTGGAATATCTTTTTTCCGGGACAGTCCAAACTTGCCGCCGATCAGGGAAAACAGCTGTCCTCTGCCGCAGTATTTATTGCAATAGGCTTTATTTCCTTTGACAACGGATATGATCAGCGGTATAAAGAAGCAAAGGAGTCCAAGCCAGGCAAACAGGATATTAAAAAATCCCAGAATCAGGTAGGTTAGTGAAAATATCCAAAGATAGTCATACCATTTTTTAGTTTGTTTCAACGTTCTTCCACCTCCAGTGTAATAATTCCTGCCGGACATTCTTTCGCACATTTTCCGCAGCCCACGCATTGGGTCTTATTGATTTCTGCATATATGCCTTTGGGAACGGTTATTGCGTTTCTCGGACAGACTTTCACGCAGCAGCCGCAGGCTACACAATCCTTTGTGCTGACAACAGCTTTTCGTTTTAACATAATAAATCGCCTCCTGTTTTGGATCATTATACAGGGTGCGGTTTTGTTATTCCGTGACGTAGTCACAGGAGGAAAAGGAAATATCTTTTGTAAAAAGCGGATGGGTTGTTGAAATGGGTGGAAAAATGTGGTATAATGCAAAATAATATTTGAAGAGTGCGAACGAAAAGGGAAAGACAGAGAGTATGAGGCATTGACAGAAGAGGGTGGCTGGGAAACAAGGATATTTTGAATGTGAAAGGTTCACCGGAATGTTTGGCGGCCTTTTTTTGTTATACTTTTTTAGGTCTTGATGAAGCCGATGAAATTATTAAAAAATATTGGATGAGGTGGGGAAAATGAAATACAAATGTATAAAACAGATCGGTAAAGAGGGAGGGTTCGGACAGGTTTATGAATGTGTAGATGAAAATGGAAACCAATATGCATCTAAGTGGCTGAAAGATGATTCGGAATTCAGTATTCAGAGGTTCGAAAGAGAAGTACGCCTGTTAAGCCGTTTAAATCATCCGAACATAGTAAAGCTGATTGATCACGGGCAGGTGGGAGAGCAAATGTTTTACGTTATGCCGTTATATAGCAGTTGTTTATCTTCTGAGATATCGGGGTTAAGTAAAGATTATAATAGACAGCTGACTGTGATCAATTCGATATTAGCCGGAATTCAATATTTACATTCTGAAGGCGTGATTCACAGAGATCTTAAGCCGGATAATATTTTATACAATAGTGATACGGATATTGCTATTACGGATTTTGGTCTGGGAATACAGATAAGTTCAGATTCATCTACGATGACACAGACAAGAAATTTTGGTACTTACCGGTATTGTTCCCCGGAGCAGGAATTAAACAGTCATGATGTGGATTGTCGGACGGATATCTATGCAATGGGTAAAATTATTGAGGATATTGTTACGGATAACAGGTCTGATCAAAATATTAATTCCGGTATAAGGATGATCATTGACAAATGTACAAAGCAAAGGAAAGAAGAGCGTTTTAACAGTATCGCGGAGTTGCAAAAATTTATTAATAATGTCTATCATCTGATTACGGGAGCAAGTACATCACAGCAATTGGACAAGCTTCTGTTAAGAGTGTCATCGGATCAGATAGGGATTGACGAACTTATAAATCTTGGGATAGAACTTCTGGAAAGTAACGATAAAGAAAAAACGGAGACTTTTTTTTCGAATGTCAGTATAATAACTTTCCGATATTTAGAAAATACGAATCTCGAACTATTGCAGGGACTGGTTAAAAGTATATGCCAATATTGGAATCAGGGAGGCTGGCCGTTTAGTTATATTGATCTTATAGCGGACTGTGGTGCCAAGATCTTTAAATTATCAGATGATGTAGAAATAAAAACGGATGTTTTGTTTTTGATAACGGATTTAGCCATTTATTATAACAGATGGTATGCCATGGGAATCGTAAGGGAGTTATTTAAAGATGTAAGGGCTGATGTGGCTTTGCAGACTAGTCTGGCAATGAGACTGAACGCAGAAAAGCTGCAGCTGGGAGTGATATTTACGGATGAAGGGGCGTTGCCGCCGTTGATAGCAGATATTTATAAAGTATGAGGCGGGGTGACATATGTCACGTAAGCAAAAGGAGACTATAAGGTGGTATCTGTTTGTTCACAGGACAAAAGAGATATTACAATAAAAATCAGTGATCCATCAATAAACGATCAGGAAGGAAGGTATGTAATTTCTCAACAGGGATTTAAACATACGGAAAATAAACATATGAAAAAACGGATAAAAGAATGGGGATACGATTGAAGGAGATAAGTATACGTTATTATTGACTGAAAAGAAAGAATTGATAAATTTATTGCATTGGCAGCGGCTGGTCTTTTTGGAGATGCTTTTACAACTTTACTTTATCACAAGAAAGGATTAAACTTGTTCAGCAGTTAGTAAACCAGGATTTGATCGACCGCTATCACATTACAGTCATTCCTACGCTTTTAGGTTCTGGTGTTCGGCTTTTTGAAAACGCAGAACAGGAGATTAAGCTGAAATTGCTTGATATATGTTCATATAACGGAATGACTGATTTAAATTATGTGTGAAGATAACTAATAGCTTGGAGAAGAATATATGATTGTTTTGATAACGGGTGCTTCGCACACGGGTAAAACGGTGCTTGCTCAAAAATTGCTTGAAAGATATAAATATCCATATTTATCCATAGACCATTTGAAAATGGGTTTGATTCGAAGCGGTTACACGAAACTTACACCTGAAGATGATAATGAACTTACAGATTATTTGTGGCCCATTGTTCGTGAAATGATTAAAACCGCCATTGAGAATAAGCAGAACCTTATGATTGAAGGGTGTTATATTCCTTTTGAATGGTCAAAGGGATTTGAAAAGGAATACCTTGAACATATAAAATATTATTGCCTTGTAATGAGTAGAGATTATATAAAAAATCATTTTACAAGCATAAAAAGATATGCGGGTGCCATAGAAAACCGTCTGGATGATGAATGGTGTACTATGGAAAATGTTTTAGAAGATAACGCAAAGTTTTTAGAACTTGCTCAAAAGTATGGTGTAAATTATGTGCTGATCGATGATAAATACGAAATAAACATTGATTTGGAGAAGCCATGATGCCGATGGAGGAAAAAATTTGAAATGATTATCAGAGAGTATCGATATTGAACTGACCGATTTGAAATGTGGGGGATAAATTAGGAGATTGCTTATGCCTTTTGAAATAGTCCGAAATGATATTGTAAATATGCAAGTGGATGCAGTGGTGAACACTGCGGATCCTAACCCTGTCATTGGTTCCGGCGTTGACAGTGGGATACATAAGAAAGCTGGACATGAACTGCTTGTGGCTCGAAAGAAAATAGGACGCATTGAGTTCGGGGATGCAGTTATCACACCAGGCTTTGGATTGGATGCCAGGTATGTTATTCATACGGCAGGTCCCGTTTGGGAGGATGGCAATCACGGAGAGGAGCAGATTTTGACTTCATGCTATCGGAAGTCCTTGTCCTTGGCTAAAGAGCATGAGTGTGGGTCCATCGCATTCCCTTTGATAGCCACGGGCAATTATGGGTTTCCGAAGCCTCTTGCTCTGCAAATAGCCGTCCGTGAAATTAGCACGTTCCTTTTGGAAAACGAGATGCAGATTTACTTGGTTGTGTTTGGTAAAGAAGCCTTTGCGTTGTCGGAGAAGCTGTTTAAGTCTGTTAGCAGCTACATTGATGAAAATTATATATGCAGCAACCGAATCCATGAGGATATTTGTCCGGCCCGGGCATTGGAACACTGCCTCCATATGTCTGTTGGCACAGCAGTTACAATGAACTCTGATGATTGGGGGCAGCTGCTGAAAGATTTGGATGCAGGTTTTTCCGAGACGCTTCTGCAGCTTATTGACCGTACCGGAAAAAAAGACTCTGAAATTTATAAAAAGGCTAATGTGGATAGAAGGCTGTTCTCAAAAATCCGGAACAATATGGATTATAAGCCTTCCAAAACAACGGCACTGGCTTTCGCCTTTGCACTGGAACTGGATGTAGATGAAACAAAGGATTTTATCGGCCGAGCCGGGTTTGCCCTCTCACACAGCAGTAAATTTGATGTGATTGTAGAGTATTTTCTTGTGAACAGAAATTACAATGTTTTTGAATTGAATGAGGTTCTGTTTGCGTTTGACCAGCCGCTTATCGGCGCATAAAAATGTCGCATATCATGCGACCATTCATTCTCCTGTTTTCCGTATAATGAAATCACAATAGAAAACAGGAGGATTTCAAAATGACTGAACTTGTATTTATCTTAGATCGCAGTGGTTCCATGTCGGGACTGGAAAAGGACACCATCGGAGGTTTCAACTCCATGTTGGAAAAGCAGCGTAAGGAACCGGGCGATGCCGTAGTATCGACTGTGCTGTTTGACGACGAAACAGAAGTTGTTCATGACCGTGTTGACATAGCTGATGTACCAAACCTTACCGATAAGGAATATTTTGTCCGCGGCTGCACTGCACTTCTGGACGCTGTTGGTGGTGCGATCCATCACATCGGGAATGTTCATAAATATGCCCGCAAGGAAGATGTGCCGGAAAAGACCCTTTTTATCATCACTACCGATGGTATGGAGAATGCCAGCCATTGTTACACCTACGATAAGGTGCGCCACATGATTGAACGCCAGAAAGAGCGTTATGGTTGGGAGTTCCTTTTTTTTGGAGCCAATATCGATGCGGCAGCAGAAGCTAAAAGATTTGGCATTGATGAATCTATGGCCGTCAATTATCATTGTGATGAGGTTGGAACTGCACTCAATTATAAGGTTATCAGCGAGGCAATTACCAGTGTAAGAACGTGTGCAACACCGTTGTCTGGCGATTGGAAAAAGAAGATTGACGCAGATTACAAGAAGCGGCGTAGAAAGAGATGATGAGGTAGAAAAGGAAGCGTTATCTTTATTTTAAAGAACAGTTATTAGATACCCGATTAGGAAGTTATAAATAAATCTTATTTTTACGCCAATGGAGGAACAGGCATGAATATATTGATTATAAACTGCAGTCCAGTTAGAAATGGGACTACTGCAGAAATAGTAAAGCTTGTAAAAGAGTATGTTGAAGATGGAAATGTAGTTAAAACCACTTGCATAGATGATTATGATATAAAACCGTGTAAGGGATGTAGAAAGTGTCACGAAACAGCAAAATGCTTCCAAAAAGATGATGTAGATAAGCTGATGGATATATATAATTGGGCAGATCGTATCGTATCGGTTTCGCCTTCTTATTGGGCAGATATTCCTGGGCAGTTCAAAGTATTTATTGATAGATGCACCCCTTGGTGCAATACACACGAACCACATGCAAAACTTAAATGCGGTAAAAAGGGGTATACAATTGCATTAAGAACGGGTCCGGGTATGCCGGAATGCGAGAGAATTATTAGTAGCATAGAGCATTTTCATGGACATTTGGAAATTGAATCTTGCGGAACATTTGGATTATGTGGAATTGAATATAAAGAGAACCTAGTAAATAGAAAAGACGAAATCAAAGTATTTTGTGATATGATTCAAAACTCATAAAATCCGTTTTATCAAGTAAAGGAGGTCATAATGAAGAAATACGATTGTGGTTTTACAAAAGAAAATAACTGGTTTAGGTATCGGGCGGCAGCAATTATAATTGAAAATGGTTGTGTTCTGTTTGCAGGCAATGAATTAGAAGACTATTATTATTCGATTGGTGGCGGTGTACATATGGGGGAAACTGCTGAAGATGCTGTTAAAAGAGAAGTTTTTGAGGAGACAGGGGTTGAATATGAAATTGACCATTTGGCTGTGATTCATGAAAACTTTTTTGATGAGAATAAAGGAACTTTAGCCGGATTAGATTGTCATGAAATCTGTTTATACTTTTTGATGAAGTCCAGAGGTTCGCAGGAACTTAATAGTAATAGCACAACATTTGGAGTTAAAGAAAATATGTATTGGCTGCCTATCAAGGATTTAGATAAGTATAAAGCATTTCCTGGTTTTATGAAGGAGTATTTAAGCAAAGAGCATATAGGCATTGAACATATTGTTACGGATGAAAAAAACAGGTGATTTATGAGAGAGGATACCAAAACACGGTATTATAGGGTATATGCAAATAAATCCGGTTAAAAGCATATGCTATAATACATGATTATCCGGTTTCCATCAAATGAATATGAAAGATGTATGTAAAAAACTATAATTAAAGGAGTTTAAATTTATAATAAAATTACTTTTTGTATGTCACGGCAGTATCTTGAAGAATCCCAAAAAACCCATAAAATCAATGATTGTACGGCTCAATGAGGCGCTTACTGCACCACTACTACACCATTTTTGAAAGAGCCTTGAAATGACATTGCTCATAACTAAATAAATCAGTTTACAAGATGGCAGTTTTCACCATAGCAGGAAAACTGCCATTTATCTGAAATCAACTTATTATGCTTTTGGAATAGTACATAGAGCTAATGAAGAAAAATTTTTAACAGTGTTGGTTGTTTTTTTTGAGATTGTAGGGTAAAATATAAATAGTGATAAAATTAAGATAGAATATTGATAAGGAGTGAACACTTATGTTGCAAATTAGACCAGTTTCAGATTTAAGAAATAAATTTCCTGATATTGAGAAAATTGTAAATGCGGGTGAACCGGTATATTTAACAAAAAACGGATATGGAGCAATGGTGGTGCTTAGTCTTGAAGAATATTCAAAGTTGACGGATGGTGTGGAGGCTGCATTAGATAAGGCAGATAGGTTTGCGGCGGAAAACGATACACGGATGAGTCATGAGGAAGTTTTTGGAGGACTACGGAGGAAGATAAATGTTCAATAAAAAGTACGGACTGAGATATCTGCCACT
>CAJTPF010000002.1:126023-196336 GCA_910578175.1 uncultured Lachnospiraceae bacterium | reverse complement strand
ATCTTGAAATCCTGCTTGTATGCCCGTAAATCAAGGCTTTTTTGAGATAATCAACCATTTTCAGATAATATTTTATTATACAAAAAATATTTACTCATATGTCATATTCTAAAAAAATAATTGTCTATATAAATAGACGGAAAGCAGGAATGGAGGATAACATCATGGAGGATTCAGAAATAATTGAATTATATTTTAACAGGAAAGAACAGGCAATTCAGGAATCTGAAAAGAAATATGGAAACTACTGTAGGTCAATTGCTTATGGCATATTGGATAATAAAGAGGATACGGAGGAATCTTTGAATGATACCTGGTTAAAAGCATGGAATTCCATACCTCCGGTGAAACCATTGAATCTCAGGGTATACTTAGGGACAATAGTACGGAATACCTCTATGAATATTTATAAGAAATATCATGCAAAAAAACGTTATAATACTATGAATATGCTGCTTTCCGAAATAGAAGAATGTATTTCATTTGAAAGTCCGATTGATAAATATTTTGAAACCAGAGAACTGAGTTCGGCCATAAGCAGATGGTTAAGAAGTATTGAAATTGAAGACAGGAGAATATTTCTTCAAAGATACTGGTATGCAAAAAGTGTAAAGTATTTGGCGGATTGTTACGGAATATCTGCAAATACTATGACACAGAAATTAAAGAGACTGAGAGAAAAATTAAGAGAATATTTGGAAAGTGAGGAAATAAGCATATGAGTAAAAATAAAGATCAGTTAAACGTATATGATGCTATTACAAATGTTGATGAGGACTTAATTGAAGCTGCAGTACCTAAAAGAAAATCTGGTTTGAACAGGATAAACAAAAATACAATAATTTCTTTGGTCTCTGTGATAGCAGCCTGTTTATTTATCGGTATATTTGCAGGAATCCGTTTTTTTGGAACTGATAAAAATGAAAAAAAGGTAATCCAGCCGGTTCAGTCTAAAATCTATATAACAATCAATCCTGCAATTTGTCTGGATTTAAGTGAAGATGGTTCGATTCTTGAGATCGAAGCGTTGAATGAGGATGGACAGAATTTAATTACCGATTACCGATATAATAAAAAAGACAGAATGGCAGTTACAGAAGAACTTATTCAAAAAGCGATTGATTCCGGATATCTGGAAAAAGGCGGAAAAGTTACATTATCCATTGAATCAGAAAATAATGACGATTTTATCCAGTATGATTCGGAATTCAGAGAGATCGTATTGGATAACTTCAGCAGAAAGCAGGGAATAAGTGTAGAGATAAGGAAAATCATAACACTGACAAAAGCAAAAGAAATCGTTCTCGACTACTGCGGGTTGAAGTCTGCTGAGTTTATGGAAATTAAATGCGATGCCGGTCATGAAGAAGCAGTGTATGAGTTAAAGTTCGTTATGGAGCAAATGGAGTATGAATGCAAATTAGATGCGGTCTCCGGAAACATTTTATATTGTGAAATGAAGCCGGCAGACAGTTCCGATAATGAATCAGTAAGTGAAAAGAATCCTTTACCAGATCATGAAACAACTTCTGAAATTTATGAAACTTCTGCACCAGAATCAGAAAATATTACATCATATCCGGAGACACAAATGACGACAGAAAACGATCCGACTGTAATTTCACCGACAGAAACTACTATACAGCAGATAGAAACTACTATGCAGCAGACAGAAACTACTGCGTCAGATTCAAATGTAGAAAAAAAGGTGATCGGTGAAGAGGCAGCAAAGCAAATTGCCTTACAGCATGCCGGGAACGGCCAGGTTTCCAAGATGAAAGTGAATCTTGACAGAAGTGACGGAAAGATGATTTATGAGATAGAATTTAATATAGGAACAGATGAATATGAATATGAAATCGATGCGTACAGCGGAATAATATTAGAGTATGATTTAGATATCCATGAAGAAACAACGGATCAGAATACCGTAAGCCTGATCAGTGAGGAAGAAGCAAAACAAATTGCGTTACGGCATGCCGGAATTACGCAGGCAGTCTTTAAAAAGATTAAATGTGATAAAGATGATGATGAAGCAGTTTATGAAATAGAATTTTATGAGGGAAATAAGGAATACGAATATGAAATAGATGGCTTTACCGGTAAGATAATAGATTATGATATAGATCGTATTGATGACGGAATCAACGAGGACAGTTATAAAAACATAATCAGTGAAAGTGAGGCAAAACAAATCGTATTGAAACATGCCGGTGTAAGCCAGGTAACTTTCACAGAGGTAAAATGTGAAAGGGATGATGGAACTGTTATCTATGAAATTGAATTTTATGCAGATAATAACGAATATGAGTATGAAATAGATGGATATAGCGGAAAGATATTAAGTTATGAAATAGATTGAATTTAATAAAAATGCGGCAGGAATGAAGTAATATTTGTTCCTGCTTTTTTTATAGAAAAATATGTCGATTTATGGAAAAAATTATAATTTTTTGTTGATGAATCGGCAATATTAATATAAAATTGGTAATATATGGTAGTAGCATAATATAGGAGGGATTATTAATGAAAATTTTTATATGTGATGATGAGAGGGTAATGGCAGAGCTAATTGAACAGGAAGTTCAGAATAATTTAACGGTTTCAGCAGCGATATCGGTATTTACAGATCCGGTAAAGATGTATAAAACATATAAAGATGATAAAGCAGATGTTATTTTTTTAGATATTGATATGCCAGGACTGGATGGAATAGATATTGCAAACAAACTGAGGCAGAGTGAAGACGACGTATTTATTATATTTGTTACAAACAGAGAAGAAATGGTTTTTCAGTCCATACAATATAAACCTTTTCGGTTTATTCGAAAAAGTGTAATACATTCAGAGATAAAAGAAGCGATGCTGGCATTGTTACGGGAGTTTGTAAAGACAGAAACGGAATTGATCATAGAAAAAGCCGGGAGAATGCATAGGTTAAAGTATAAGGATATAATCTATGTTACTTCCGAAAAACATAATTTACATATTGTGTGCATGAATGATGTTCATACTATTCGGAGTAAATTATCTGACTTTGAAGAAAAGTTAACTGCTAATATGTTTATCAGGACACATGTAGGATATCTGGTAAATCCCCTGTATATCTGTTCCATAGGAGATAAAAAGATCATGCTGGATAATAATTATGAAGTGCCCATCAGTCGTTCACGATTAGAGGAAGTAAAGGAAAAGTATTTAAATTATATGAGGAGTAAATAAATGAATATATATCATATATCAGAACTGGTGGCGCTTCTTATAGAGAATTTGTTGATGGTAAAGTTTTATATTGATTTTTTTTCGTTTAAGAAAAAAACGCCATTAAATTATTTTTTTGCATTGTTTACTTTTGCTATTATCTCCATTGACGGAACCATTGCTCTTAAATTTGGTATGACAAGTGATTATGGACTTGTAATTGCATTAATAATAATGATCATATTCGGTTATTTTTGTCTGGAAGGAAATCTGATCAATAAGATAATATTCTCAATTACTGCATTTGTTGTTATTGCTGTTACCAATATTTTAACTCTACAGATTTTAAGTATGTTGTTAAATGTACATATTACTACATTAATAGATATACGAGGGGAATATAGGGTAATTGTCCTGATCATAACAAAATTAATGTTTTATGTATTTGGAAAAAGTATATTAATAATTACTAAAAAACAGGAGTTTCAATTAACAATAAAAGAATGGATAACTTGTGTTTTTATAGTCATCATGACATTGACCATGTTAATAATGATATATAAAATTATGTATACTGTGCAAGTATCTCAAATGTCGAAGTATCTGATTATAATATTTTCTATGATGTTGATCCTGGTTGATATTATTATATACGGAATGGTTTTGAAATTAAGCAAAAGCAATCGTGAAGAGATTCGGTATAAGCTTATGGAAAACCAAATAGAGCAGCAGAAAAAAATGCTTACAAGTGTATTGGAATCCAATGAAAAAATAAGAACCCTTAAACATGACATAAAAAATTATCTTATGACGGCCATAGGTCTGATCGATAATAAAGAATACAATAAGGCTAAAAGTTATATGTTAAATCTGATTGGTCAGGAAATAGATACGATTGAAACATTTGTTACAACAAACAGCCAGACATTAAGTTCCTTATTAAATATTAAACTGGATATCTGTAATAAAAATAAAATTGACTGGAATGTAGAAATTACAAGTGACCTAACCAATATTTCTGATGTAGATATTAGTATAATCATAGGAAATTTAATGGACAATGCAATTGAAGCTTCCCAGAAAGTAAAAAATAAGCCGTTTATTGATATAAAAATATTTGACAATAAAGATTATGTGAATATTATTATCAGAAATAAAATTGATAATTCGGTTTTATTTTTAAATCCTAATCTTTTTACGACAAAGAAAGACAAAAATAGTCATGGAATCGGATTAATGAGCGTAAAAAAAATACTAAAAAAATATAATGGAATGTATAAAGTTTATGAAGAAAACAAGATGCTTGTAGTAAATATAATGATAAAAAGTTTGTAAAATTTTACCAAGTTTGCCTCTAAATGTGCAAACTTTGCCAAGTATATTGAAAAATCTCCATAATGAGTTATTATACTTATGCGGAGGTGGTATAAATGATTGAAATAGCAGCAGGCCTGGTTACAAATTATTTAGTCAGGCGGGAGGTTGTCAACCAGGATGAGAAGGATGTTTATAAGTACGGCTTTGAAATTCTCTTTTCCACCATTCTAGGAATTTGTATCGTTCTCATTCTTGGTCTGACAGCGGGTAGTCTGATGACATCATTGATTTTTATTACAGTATTCTCTTCACTCAGGTTTAAGTGTGGCGGATATCATGCGGATAGTTATCTGTCCTGTAATGTTGTGTATACAATCGTATTTATGATTGTACTTATGATTGAAAAATTTAGTGAAAAAGTTTTGGTTTCACCGCCTGTCTTAGTTATGATTTATTTATTGGGGGTTATAGTCGTGCATATGTATGCACCTGTTGAAAATGTTAATAAACCATTGGATATGGAAGAAAAAAAGAAGGGTAGAAAAGAAAGCCATATTTTATATGTGATATGGTCCGTCGTTGGATTTGTATTATATACATATAATTATAGTGCAATGGTTGCATTAACAGCAACGGTGCTGATGGTCATTATTTTAATGTTAGCAGGAGTTGCTAAAGAAAGGAAGTTTAAATATGCAGAAAAAGGAAAATAAGGTTTTAAAATTTATTGCCAAGGCAGGATTTGTTTCTGCAAAAGCAGCAGCAGGAGAAGCGTCATGGTTTGATTGTTATCAGCCTAAGACACCAAGTAATTTAAAAGAAGTAGTCAAAAGAAAGTAGCTGTTTTGAAGAGAGTTGTACTTATTTGTCAATATGAGGAAAAGGGTTAATTGGGTGAGTTGCTGCTACATTTTTATGTAGCAGCAATTAGATTTATATCAGGTTTTATAATCATTTAATTGCCATCTGTAGTCTTTGTTTAAGATTACAGATGGCAATTATTTTTATTCATTTTAGAATCGTACTTTTAAAAATTAAGCCGAAAGTTCTACAAATTTTTTATGAAGAAAGGTATAACGCATTTGTACGGATTTTAATTCGTATATTGCGCTGTCAATGAGGTCTGGTTCGGTAACATTCTGCAGTATTGAGTAAGCGGCATCCAATGCATATTTGGCTTCTATTAATTCAAGCCTGAGTTTGTCAAGTTCGCTTAAATTACTGTCTGCAGCGTGGATTTTCTGATTCTTTTCTGATTTTTTCGACTTTCTGAGTAACATTTAACCACCTCGTTGTTTATCTTTTTTATATAATTATAGTCAATATAAATTGATTTATGCATATTATAGCTTATTGGACTCTTTTTTTTAGTAATCATATGATAAAACAAAAATACAACTTTACAAATTAATAAGAGTATTGTATAATTTATGAAAACAGAGGTAACATATTAAAAAGTTATAAGATTAAAGTTTTGGAGGGAAATATTGAGGGAGCATAATATTGTGATATTAGAGGATGATAAGGAATATTTAAGTAATTTTCTTGGGTACTTTGAAAATAATGATGAAAATGTTCTTAAGATTGCCGGCTTTAGTGAAAAGGAAGATTTTTTAAAATATGCAGACAGTGAAAACATTGATCTGTTTTTAATAAAGGAAGAGCTGTTAGGTGATATAGAAAATGATTTAAAAAATGAAAAGATTATTTTGCTGACAGAGGAGGCAGGAATCGAAAGCATTAACGGAATAAAAACAATATACAGATTTCAGCATATGAAAAATATAACTAGTTATATCATTAATTTATGTGCAGAATCCATAACGGTAAAAAAAGATGTTATCAGAATAACCGGTGGGAAAAAAGTTCAGATCATAGGAGTCTATTCACCTGTCAAACGGTGCGGAAAGACAGCATTATCCATGGAGTTAACAGGTAATCTGGCTAAAAAAGGAAAGGTATTATTAATTAATATGGAAGAATATTCATCCTTGCGCAGAAATGATGAAGAAAATAAGGAGTATGATCTGGCTGATTTATTATATTTTTATATGCAGAATTCATGGTCATTTGAATTAAAACTAAAAGCAGTGCTTCAGAGTATGAAAGGATTTGATTATATTCCCCCCATGGAAAATGGTCAGGAACTCAGAACCATCACAAGTGAGCAGTGGAAAGGTCTGATATCGGAAATATGCAAAGTATCGGATTATAAAACAATAGTATTGGATTTATCAGATATTATCAGTGATATATTGCAGGTGTTAAATATATGCGATTTTATAATTATGCCATATATGGCGGATGAAATATCAATACACAAATCTGAAGAATTTCAAAAAATAATGAAGAAAGAAGATAATGACCTGGAAATATACCGATTACCCATGAATGATGTGCTGAATGAAACATATGATAAAGAATGCCTGCAGATAAAAGTTAATACGCTGATAGAAGAAAGGGGATTAGTAATTTTAAATGGATAAGAGCGGAGTTATAGACTTATTAAGAAAAGAAGTTATTGACAAAATAGATATAACCCGGGATAGTTCTGATGATGATATCTGGCAAATTATAGATGAGGAGTTATTCAGATTCAGCCGGGACAGGAATAAAGGAAGTCCACTCGGGATAAAGGAAAAACTAATTTATAGAAAAGAAATATTTGATTCTATCCGGGGACTTGATGTTTTGGAATATTTACTGAAAGATGATGAAATAACAGAGATTATGATCAACGGGCCAAATAATATTTTTATAGAAAAGAATGGTGAAATTAATCAGTTTAATGGTAATTTTACTTCCGAAGAGCGTTTACGGGATGTGATACAGCAAATAGTGGCAGGGGTAAACAGAAGGGTAAATGAAACTTCTCCCATTGTTGATACGAGATTAAAAGACGGCAGCCGTGTTAATGTGGTATTATCTCCGGTAGCATTAAATGGTCCGGTTGTTACCATACGAAAATTTGGAAATCATCCTCTTACAATGGACAGGCTAATTGAGATTGGAGCAATTAACCGTACAGCTGCTGATTTTTTAAAAATATTGGTACAGAGTAAATATAATCTTTTTATATGCGGAGGAACCGGTTCTGGAAAGACAACTTTTTTAAATGCATTGTCAAATTATATTCCGAAAAACGAAAGGATCATTACTATTGAGGATTCGGCAGAATTAAAGATAAATGGGATAAAAAATCTGGTCAGTCTGGAGGTAAAACAGGAGAATACGGAAGGGGAAAATGGAATTTTAATACGGGATTTAATAAAAAGCAGTCTTCGGATGAGACCGGACCGGATCATTATCGGTGAAGTAAGGGGGGAGGAGGCATTTGATCTATTATCTGCTTTAAATACCGGTCATGACGGCAGTTTAAGCTCAGGACATGCCAATAACTCTAAAGATATGCTGAAAAGGCTTGAAACAATGGTATTAATGGGCATTGATATGCCACTGGACGGAATAAAGGGGCAGATAGCTTCCGGAATTGATATTATCATTCATCTATCCAGATTGAGAGATAAATCCAGAAGAGTTATGGAGATTGTGGAAGTAGGAGAATATGAATCCGGTGAAATTGAAATTAATCCCATATTCCTATTCCGTGAGGAACGAAGAGAGGGAGATCAAAAAAACGTTATGGGAGATTTACAATGGACCGGAAACAGATTAAATAATCTTGGGAAACTTCTGGCTGCCGGCTTTCATGAGGAGGATTTAAGATATGAAACTGTATAACAGTAAAAAAGAAGGAATAATAATATATCATTATTATTCACTCTCCTGCATGGAGTATTTCAGATACGGAATATTAGGTATAGTAATTGTTTATGTATTTTCCAATATCTTTTATGATAGTCTGCTGGTTTCAATACCCTTGTCCGTTATTTTAATTCCTTATTTTAAGGTAATAAAAAAAAGATTATGTAATCAACGGCAAAATAAACTAAAAGATGAATTTAAGGATTTATGTATTTCATTGGCAGCACAAATGTCAGCCGGTTATTCACTTGAAAATTCCATAAAGGAATCTTATTTGGAAATGAGTGAATTGTATGGAGATAATAGTTATATTTGCAAAGAGTTGAAACTCATTTTGGGAAAGTTAAAGAACAATATAAACATTGAGGAAGCAATAGCAGAATTAGGGATGAGAAGCGGAAATCAGGATATCCGGCTATTTTCTGAGGTTCTGGCGATTGGAAAACGTACCGGTGGAGATTTGATAGGTGTGGTTCGATCCGCAGCGTTAAATATTTCAGAAAAAACAGATGCAGAAAGAGAAATCAGGTCGATGATCAGTGAAAAAAGATTCGAGCAAATGATAATGAATGTTATTCCGTTGGTAATGATTTCTTATGTTAAAATCTCGTCTCCCGGAATGATGGCAGTCATGTATCAGACCCAGGCAGGAAGAATTATTATGAGTGCTTGTTTTGTAATTTATATTGCTGCTTTTCTGCTTGGAAGAAAAATTATGGAGATTGAGGTATAGTTGTTTAGTCAGGAGTGAAAAATGTTTTATTTATATAGTATTATACTTTTGGTCATTTTGGTCATGTCTATATTTACAAGTAAATATAAAAAAGAGATGAGAAAAAAAGTCTGTAACGGTAAAAAGTATTTTTTTTGCGGACTTTCCATGTATATAGCAGATAATTTACATAAAAGATTTCGTATTTTCAATGATAATGAGCTTCAAAAAAAAATTCAGAAATTAGAGCCGGATAAAGATAGCAAAATACAGGTTTATCTGGATTTTATTAATAAGGTTTCCACGATTATTCTGTGTATTATTTTTTTTATGATACTGGGAGTATTTAACTGTATTTCCATAAGACTGAAAGGTGATAAAACGGTTACGGTTCTTTCCAGACCGGAAGCAGGCAAAGGTGCGCAGACATACCATTTAGATGTTGTAAGTCATGGAGATAAAGTAAAAGAAAATGTGGCGCTGACGATAGATGAATATAAGATGTCAGAAGATGAAATCAGTCACCATTTGGATAAGGTATTGAATCAGGTATTGCACAAGTGTTTGGGTGAGAATAAGGATTATATGAATATAAATAAAGATCTGGATTTTTTAAATAATGATATAAACGATGTTTCCGTTTATTTTGCTGTAGATGAAGACGGTTTTATAAATGAAAATGGAACACTGAATGAAAAACGTATATATGATTACTATGAAAAAAATCATACTTACAATATAGTAACAGCGTTTACGGTTATCGTATCATATCAGGATTTTAATCGGGAGTTTACGCAGCCAATTGGGATCAGACTGGAGAATAAATCAAACAGACTCGCAGATAAAATTATGAAAGAGATTGATAAAAAGTATTCTGTTAATGAAAAAAATATTGTTTTACCAAATGATATTGATGGAACTACCATAAAGTTTTTTGAGAAAAAAGAAAAAGAATCGCCATTCTTTATTATATTGGGTATTGGTATGGGAGTGTTAATATTTGCAGCACATGATGAAAAATTAAAGAAACAGATAAAAAATCGGAAAATACAGTTAGAAACGGATTACGCTTCTATTGTTTGTAAATTAACACTCTTAAATGAAGCTGGAAGCACACTATTAATGGCATGGGATAAAATAATAACGGATTATGAATCGGAAAAAATGAATTATGGCTACCGGTATGCATATGAAGAGATGAAGATTGCCAGATATCGAATGAAGAATGGAGTGCCGGAGGCAGAGGCGTATGCAGAATTTGGCCGAAGGTGTGATACAGCTTCATACATAAAGCTTGGGTGCCTTTTGGAGCA
Source organism: uncultured Lachnospiraceae bacterium (assembly GCA_910578175.1). Classification (GTDB taxonomy): domain Bacteria; phylum Bacillota; class Clostridia; order Lachnospirales; family Lachnospiraceae; genus Bovifimicola. The sequence continues at coordinate 186,028 of CAJTPF010000002.1, read as the reverse complement.
GAATATAAAAAAAGGTACAAAGGGGCTGAAGACTATTCTGGAAGGAGAAGTTAGGGAAGCTTTTGCAGACAGAAAAGCATTGGCAAAGAAAAAGGGAGAAGAAGCATCAACAAAACTGTTAATGCCAATGTTACTCATGCTGTTGGTTTCCATGGCAGTAGTTATAATACCTGCTTTTATGTCAATGAATTTGTAGAAAAGGAAGAAAAGGAAGGGGAATAATATATATGAAAAATTTAAAGATAAGTAAAATTATAAATAAATCAGATGAAGTAGTAATAAAGATTCAGGTAAAACTATGGAAAAAGGCAGTGAACAGCAGATTATCCATAATAGATAATAATGCAGGAATGGGTGTAATTGAAGTAATATTGATAATATTGGTTCTTGTAGGACTGGCATTTACATTTAAAGGCAAGGTATCCTCTGTTTTAAATACAATATTCTCTAAAATTAATACAAAGGTAAATTCATTTTAATATGAAAAAAGATATAAATTTATTGTCAGATTTCAATGGCGGAATAACGATATTTCTTAGCTTGATTATGCTGTTTATATTTGCATTGCTTGGAACCCTGATCGAATCTGCCAGAGTATCAGCAGCAAATGTCAGATTAACACAATCGACTCGGATATCATTAAATTCAGTATTTTCTGAATTTGCAGAGGAAGTTTTCAGAGATTATGGCATATTTATACTGTGGAAAGACGAAAGTGAAATTATTGAAGAAATCAACAAATACTTAAATAAAAATATAAATTACAAAGATGATTTTATTAAAAAAAATAGTGATTTATTAGGAATTAAGATTGGAAAAATAGAAATCACAGATATTAAATATGTATCTAACAATAGAGGAGAGGATCTGGCAGACCAAATTTATGAATATATGAAATATCGGATAGCCGGAGATGCAGTAAATCTTTTGCTGGATAAATGTAATTTATTATCCCAGGGAGAAAAGATTCAGGAGTTTTTTGACAAAGTGAATGACTGTTCAGAAAAATTTAATGAAATTGAAGAGTCAGTTGCAGATATAAAAAAGAAGGTAGATCAGATAAAAGAAATGGCAGTACAGCCAAAAGAGTATTTAGCAGAGTTAAAAGAAAAACTTAACTATATTCAACAGATAGACAGGGAACCAGTCAGCAGCGAAGATGAGTCAGGGCAGAGGTCAGTAAAGAAAGATCAGATTTTTGAGGAATTTAAAGAACTTTATACGGTTTATAAAGATAATTGTAATTCATTAAGCAACTGTCTGGCAGAGATTAAAAGTAAAACGGATATATACGATCAGGCAGTCAGAGAGTCAGCGGAACTTATACAGAAATTATATGTTGATTTGGAAAATAAAAAGGAAGTAATAGATACCGAAGCATATGAAATACTGAAGAATGAAGTTCGGGCGTTGGAAGCTCAGGTTTCCGATCAGAATATTGATGCATACAGGGTAAAAGTAAATGCTTCCTATGTCACTGATTATTTTAATAAAATGCAGCTGGCGTCGGAAAAAATGACTCAGATTAATAATAATATGAATGGAATATTATATAATAATTTAATGTTTAGCCAACTGGATGCCAACATAGATTATACAGGTTGTTTTTTATCTGAGTTAGAGGAAGTACGGTTAATTTATGAAAATTTTGATATTAAAAATCTGGAGATTAATTATTTTGTAGAGGAAACAAAAAAAAGCGAAGATAATCTGCTGGAATATATTAAAAGAATAATGAGTGACGGGTGGCTGACAATAATTACAGAAGATATTTCTGAAAAAACCGTGGAAGATTTCCAGCTTTCGGAAAATTTAGCGGAAGTTCGTTCCAATACTACTATTTGGAAAGATTTAAGTTATACGGAACAAAGTATTAGAAAAGCATTAATGGGCCAGTATGTATTAGATTTTTTTCATTGTTATACAGATAAAAATGAGATTAATAAAGCCAATGGGATATTGGATTATGAGATAGAATATATACTTGGCGGATTTCAAAATGATAAAGAGAATTTAAGTTATGTTGGAAAGAGGATAGTATTGATCAGAGAGGGATTTAACCTGATTTATTTATTTAAGAATGCCGCCTGTCGAAAAGAAGCTTATATGTTAGCCGTAACACTTGTTGGGTTTACTGGTATGCCGTTAGTTATACGGCTGACCCAGTTATTGGTGCTGGGAGCCTGGGCCTATGCGGAATCATTGATGGATACCAGAGATCTGTTAAATGGGTATGGGGTAAAATTATTTAAATCTGAATCGGATTGGAACCTTTCTTTGGATTCAATCTGGAGGATCTTTGATCAGAATAGTAAAAATAAGAACAGCAACACTGGATTAACCTATAAAGATTATTTAAGATTTTTGTTGTTTATTGAAAATACAGGGAAACAAACAGCCGGAATTATGGATATGGTTCAGATAAATATCAATAACCGGTATAATGATTCATTTGATATTGGTCGGTGTGTTTTGGGAATAACCGTTAAAATAGAATGCAGGGTTAATCGCTTGTTTACTTCTCTTGCGTTTGTAAAGAAACTTATTTCTGACCGCAGCTCTATATTTGAGATCAGTTCTGAAATAATTTATTGTTATTAAAGGGGGGTGGATAAACATGTACTCTTATTCTGATAAAGATACGATTTGTGCATATAAAACAATTTTACAAAAACTCACACTGAATTCTCTCCAAGTTCAAGGCAATTTTATGAAAAAAACAAAGAAAAATAACTCCCAGGTATCTTCAAAAGGTAAGAGTACATGTCTATCCACCCTGCAATCAGGAAACGGAAGCTTTACCATAGAAGCTGCGATTGTTTCATTATTTCTGTTATTTGGTATGATCATCCTGCTCCATTTTATATTTTTAATTAATTTTCAGAATATATTAAATCAAAATATGATAAATACTGCCTGGGATATTAGCAGATACACTTATACAGCACAGCGTACAGGAAATATAATAAAAAAGGACACAGGAATGGCTGATGAAAAAGACAGTAGATCTGATAAGCTGTCTCAGCTATCAGTTTCAGAGACTCTTATTAGAGGCGGATTAACCAGCGCTTATGCATTAAATAAAATATTGGATAATGAATTAAAGAAACTGGCTAAAGATTTAGGAATATTTATGAGACTATCAGAAATCAAAATGATGGAATCAGATTTTTTTGAACAGGAAAATGTTGATTTAGCGGTTTCATATACAGCAAAGATCCCAATGCTCAGTAGCAATGTGTATAAAATGTCATTTATAAACAGATGTTACTTTCGTAATTTTATCGGGGAATCAATTGATGTCAAGTCAAAAAGTTTTTTGACAAAGGTTTACATAACAAAAAGCGGAACAGTATATCATACAAATAAAGATTGTACACATATAAATTTATCAGTTGTTTTTGTTGAGTTCTCTCAACTGCCTTTGTTAAGAAATAAAGGAGGTGGAAAATATAAGAAGTGTGAGAGATGCGTTAAATATAAAATCAAAGGAAATGAGCAGGTTATAATTACTACAAGTGGTGACAGATATCACACGGAAGATCGCTGCAGCGGAATTATAAGAGATGTAATATCAATTGATATCAACCAGGTTGGAGATAGAAAATTATGTAAAAGATGTAAAGAAAGCGAGAGATCATGAATTATTTTGTAGTATTAATCTTGGTAATATTATCATGGCAGGACGTTGAAAGGAAAAAAATAAGTATACGATTATGTGTTTTGTCGATTTGTTTTATAATAATGGGAAATTTGTTCTTCCATTTAGAAAGTATGTTTTTTATGATATCAGGTATGCTGGTAGGAGGATTTGTATTAATTGTGAGTTATATTACAAAAGAATCAATCGGTATGGGAGACGGAGTTGTGTTTATCATAACAGGGCTTACAGCAGGGGGAATTAATAATTTTGAAATATTGGTGATGAGTCTTTTTTTGGCTTCATTTGCAGGCATGTATTATTTAATTTTTAAAAAGTGTAACAAAAAAGAAACAATGGCTTTTTTACCATTTATTACAATAAGTTATATTTTTAGGAGTTTCATAATTTGAAATTTATGATTGAGAGGGCAAAAGGAGGATTATATATATACATAATAAAAAAAGCAGAATTAAGTATGATATCAGTGCTGTTTATACGATTGAGTTGTCTCTTTTATTTCCATTTATTCTGTTTCTTATTTTTGGAGGAATCTTTGTATCATTTTATGTTCATGACATGACAGTTGCAAGAGCGGAAGGAGATAAATGCTGTAATGAAGCAGCAGGACATCCAATAACAATTACTGATTTTGAAAATATCGTAGAACAGGCAGTGACCAGACGTCTGATATTGGGAAAAGTAAAAGAAGTAAAGGCATCAAAAAAAGAAGGTTATATCAATGTTTCTATTTATATAAGTTATGATATGGTTTTTTGGAATTTGAAAAAAACAGAAACAATAAATATTGTTGTTAATGGAACAGATAATCCTGATTATTTAAGAAAGGTTCATGTTATTGCAGATGAATTGGAACAGATCGTTAAATAGGTTAGAGAGCCGGGAGGCAGAATGAGAGGGACAATGGATGTAAGCTACGGACACGATACAAAAAATAATTTTATGGTGATAAAACTACCATTCGAGAAAATAAGTTATAAGTTAAAAATGATTGAAAAAAATAAGATTTCCGGTTTGTTGAAAATAAAATATACAATAATAAATGGAGAGATTGTTTTAAAATATAATATTTCATCCAAGAATACCATAAAAAACTTATACAGTAAAGAAAAGATAAACAATAAACAGTTGAGAGCTTTATTACAGGGAATTATAACCGTGTGGGATTTGGTTCCGAATTATTTGCTGGATGCAGATAATATTGTTTTAACAAATGAAATGATATATATTGATCTAAATAATGATAAAGTTTATTTGTGTTATAATCCTGGTTACAAAAAAGATTTTTATTTGGCATTTCATGATCTTATACAGGGTATCCTGCTGGTAGTAGATTATAATGATCTAACGGCAGTAGAACTGATTTATAAAGTAAATGAATGGTGTAACTCAGGGAATAGTGATATAGATCAACTAAAGGAGATAGTCGAAGGAGTATATATGCCTGTAAAAATAAAGGATAGAATAAAAAATGATATCCAAAATGAAAATTATGATGCAAGACAAAATTGTTTTGAATATAATAACAGTATTCCGGGCAAAATAAATCCATTTGTCCGTATTTTTGAAATTATAAAGCAAAAATTTTTTAGTTTTAAAGGCGACATTTTAAATGGCATGGAACCGTATGATGTTTGTTCTGTTAATAAAGAATATTCAGAAGATACCGAAAATATTACTAATGAAACGATTTCCTTTGGAGATAATAGTGATAATGAAACCATACTTGTTTCGGATGCACTTCGCAACCACAAAAGGACTTTGATCAGCATATGTGGAACGGACAATATCAGCGTTGAAAATTATCCGTTTCTGATCGGAAAATTAGAAAAACATGCAGATGGTGTGATCAGACATAATTCGATTAGCAGGGTTCAGGCTAAGATTCATTTAACAGACAATAAATATTTTTTGGAAGATTTAAATTCCAAAAATGGAACTTACGTAAATGATGAAAGGATAGAACCGTATGAAATTATTGAAATAAAGATTGGAGATAAAATAGGTTTTGCCGAAATAGATTTCTTTTTTAGATAGTCAGTATTTGACAGGTTTATCAATTAGTGTTAAGGTAAGAAAAGCATGATTTTGTCGAAATTGTGTTATTTATGTAGAAAGGATGTTTATAAATTGATTTATAATAGCGCAATAACACTAATGATGAATAATGGCTATCAGGTAATGGGAAGCAATGTTCCATGCCTGGCATTGTTGTTTCAGCATGATGAAGTAAATGAACAAATGAATATAGTAGGACTGATGAACAATGTTGGAAAATCAGAATTAACTTCTGAACAATTGGACAGTATCACATTTCAGATTGAACGTAAGTTTTTAATAGGCCGTTATGCAAGAGAAGTTAATATTATATATCTTGTATTTTCTGATGATTTTGAAAGGGATAAGAAATATTCTCAGGGTAAATCTGCTTTTTGGCTGATGGATGTACTGTGTAAAAGAATTGTGGTTTTTGAAGACCAACCAGATGATTTTTTTGGTCTGAAAAGTCTGGTGAAAAATGTATTTGATGAACAAAGGGGAAATTCTGCAGCGATATTTAGCAGCACGGAAAACAGAACCGATCGTCAGAAAAGAAAAAAGAAATTTCCAATAATAACAGTTTTACTATTATTTATTAATATAATTGTTTTTATATGGCTGGAAATGAACGGGGATACGGAAAATCCTGTTTATATGCTTAAAAATGGAGCGGCACTCGGAAGAAATATTTTTGATAAGCATGAATATTATCGTCTGCTTACTGCTGTGTTTATGCATTTTGGAATAGGGCATTTAATTAATAATATGCTGGCGTTATGGATTTTGGGAAGTAAGCTGGAAAGTATCATAGGTAGTATCAGGTTTGTTATTTTATATATTCTAAGCGGTTTAGCGGGCAGTCTTGTTTCTGCTGTGCATTATTATAATTCGGTTCCTCCGGTTGTATCAGCCGGTGCTTCCGGGGCCATATATGGCATTTTAGGCGCTATTCTCGTAGTTGCACTGATACAGAGACGAAGAAATGATAAATCCATGTTTATCCGTATGGGTCTTGTGCTTTTCCTGATGTTTTATGGAGGCGGCAGACAGGGTGTAGATATGGTAGCTCATATGGGAGGACTGGCCGGAGGGATTGCCATAATGTTGATTTTTAAGTTTTTTTCTGATAAACAAACATTTGATAAGTTGAAAAACCTTAGATAATATATTAAAATTAATATAATTTCTAAGGTTATAGCATAGAACTTGTTATAGAAGATAAAATTAAATGGAAAGGATACGGAGAATGAATGTAAATATATATTATGGCGGAAGAGGCCTGATTGAAGATCCAACATTATATGTTCTGGGAAAAATAGAAGGAGTACTAAACGAATTAAGGGTAAATGTGGTCAGATATAATTTATTTGAAATGAAGAGCACGATTCCAACACTTCCACAGACATTGAAGGATGCCGATGCTATAATCCTGGCAGCCAGTGTAGAATGGAGAGGCATTGGCGGATATATGCAGGAATTTCTTGATTCCTGCTGGTTGTATGGAGATAAGGAAAAAATAAGCAAATTATATATGTGTCCGGTGGTAATTTCTACTACTTACGGAGAGAAAGAAGCACTTACGGATTTAAAAAATGCATGGGAACTGCTGGGAGGGATGCCTTGTTCCGGTGTATGTGCATATGTAAATGAGTCGGTGGATTTTGAAATGAATCACGAATATGCGGATATTATCGAAAAAAAGGCAGAGAATCTATATCGTACGGTTTCTCAAAGGCGAAAGCCGCTACCATCCAGCAGCTATGCGATCAAACAAAATATTATGAAAGAATCATTGGATCTGACGCCTCAGGAAACAGAACAGCTCTCTAAATATGCTTCGGATGACTATTATGTGAAACAGCAGAAGGAGGATATAGAGGAATTAGCAAAATTATTTAAAGGTATGCTTAATCAGACGGAAAGCGATGAAGATGAATTTATAAAAGCAATTAATAATGTGTTTCACGCACAGGAGGATTTTAGTGCAACTTATGCATTTATCATTGGTGACATGGATAAGACATTGTTTATTCAGGTAGATGGAGCAGAGCTGGTTTGCAGATATGAAGATGTTTCGGATGTGGATGTTTTGTCAAAGTTATCCTCAGAAGTATTGAGCAATATAGTGAAGGGAAGATATACATTTCAAAGGGCATTTATGACCGGAGAAATGACAGCAAAAGGTAACTTTAAAACACTGCGAATGCTGGATATGATTTTCCCATTCAGCAGTTAGTTATAATTTTTGCTGTCATTTCAATCTCCATTTCTATTTAGGAGAAATGTTTTATGTAGGGAGAATTATGGTAAAGGATGTACCATTATCTTTTTCAGAATTACAATATATGTGACCACGATGGGCCAAAACAATGCGTTCACATATCGGCAGCCCCAAACCGGTACCGCCGTTTTTAAAACTGACCATTGGTTTAAAGATCTGTTTTACCTGGTCCGGACTCAAACCGCATCCGTTGTCTAGAATATTTATGAGGATATTTGATTCGTCCTGATAAAGTTGTATCGTAACGGTCTGACTGCCGGCTTCACAGGCATTTTTGATTATATTAATAAATACCTGTTTTAGTTTTATAGGGTCTGCATTCATAAGCGGAATATCAGTAGCAATATTAGATATAAAATTAATATGAGAATAATTGGAATTGGTAATAAATGAACTAATTATATTGTTTAGCATTTGACAGATATCTGTTAGTTCAGGATTGAGTTTACTGCCATTGTTAAAAGAGGACAGTTTGGATAATAATTCAATCATATATTTTACATCTTCTACTGTTGAATTCCAGTATTTGAAGTCTTTAACCTCAGGATGACTGGATTCAATAATTTGAAGAGAACTGTTTATGAGAGTAACAATGTTACCCAGTTCATGTGACAGTTCATGCATTGAAAAAGAGAAATCCTCTACCATTGTATTAAACAGATTTCGGATTGTCGGATTGGAATTTATTAAATCCCCATACTCGTCACTCATATAATTTGTTACCATGTTTTCCTCATTTCCATATTGGGGGAAGAGTATCCCAATATTTTAATTATTTATAATAAAGTAGTTTAACATTTTTAGGGAAAATGTCAAACAAAATTGAACATCATATTTCGACAAATATGATATGCATTTTTTAAAATGCGCTATTAATCATACAAAAACGATATTTTTATAATAAAATTTTATTAAAAGGGAAAGGAAATAAAAAAATGAAAGAGAATAATTGTATTTTTTGTAAAATCATTAACGGAGAAATCCCTTCAAAAACATTGTATGAGGATGATAAGTTTAAAGTGATCTTTGATATAGGGCCGGCAACCAGAGGACATGCTATCATGCTATCAAAAGAGCATTATGAAAATATTTTTGAAATTGATGACAGTCTGGCCGCAGAGGTTTTTGTACTGGCTAAAAGACTGGCAGCAGCGATGAAGACCGCCTTTCAGGCAGATGGCTTTAATATTGTACAGAATAACGGAAAACTGGCAGGACAGTCTGAATTTCATTTTCATGTCCATTTAATACCAAGATATGAAGGAGATAATGCCATAAAGTTTTGGGAATCAAAAGAAACCAGTGACGAAGAACTTACGAAACTGCTGGAACTGGTAAAAAAAGAATTGAATTAAGATAGAAATATCTTTAAATATAATTATATCCGGATTCCGTTTATATCTCAATAATCATAGCTGTTCCGATGCCGGCAGATTATTGGATACTATTGAGATATTAAGTGAATCCGGATTTGTTTTTAGTGACTGTCGCCTTTGGTTAATTCCTGTATTAGATTCAAAATGGTTTTAACGGCATCCGTAGTACCTGCGTTATCAATGGCATCAATATATTTCTGCCGGTTGCCGTAAACGGAATGAATAGCTGAGATAAGAATTTCTGAAGTCATATCCTCTTCACGGATCACTTCGCTGAATCCCTGATGTTTAAAAGAGTCGGCGTTTAATATCTGGTCGCCGCGACTGGCTTTTGCGGATAAAGGAATTAATATACTGGGTTTACGCAGGGCTACAATTTCACATATTGCATTGGCACCTGCTCGTGATAAGATAATATCGGACATTGCAAATAAGTCTTTCAATTCCGCTTTTATATATTCGAACTGTTTATAACCGGAACGGTTATTCAGGCTGTCATCGGTTTTTCCTTTACCGCAGAGATGGACGATCTGATAAGTTTTTAACAGTTCATCCAGGGAACTGCGAACAGCTTCGTTTACCGCTACTGCGCCGAGACTGCCTCCTATGACCATTATGATGGGTTTATTTGCGGAAAACCCGCACAGATTCAGTCCGGCAAGTTTGTCGCCCTGTTTTAATTCCTGACGGATAGGTGATCCGGTTAGCAGCGATTTACCTTCCGGCAGATATTTTGCGGTTTCCGGAAAGTTATGACATACCGTATGGGCATATGGGATTGAGATTTTATTGGCTAATCCGGGAGTCATATCGGATTCATGTATAATGATTGGGACTTTGTATTTTTTTGCTGCCAGGATGACCGGAACGGATACGAAGCCTCCTTTGGAAAATAGAACATCCGGTTTATAGTTTTTAATTATTTTCTTTGCTTCTCCATACCCTTTGATCACCCGGAACGGATCAGTAAAATTTTTGGCGGAAAAATAACGTCTTAACTTTCCGGATGAAATCCCCTGATATGAAACATCCATTTCTTCAATCAGTTTTTTTTCGATACCGTCATAGGATCCTATGTATTTTATATCAAAACCCATATCCTTTAATCCTGGAATGAGTGCCATATTCGGGGTGACATGTCCGGCAGTACCGCCGCCGGTTAAAACAATTTTTTTTGACATGGTTGGATGTCCTTTCTGCAATATGGAATTTAATAAGTTTTATTGTGCAGTCACAAATTTTTTTAATGCCTTGGCAAGCTGGTCCGGACAGGAAGTACCACGTCCGCCGCAGTCGATCCCTTCCATTTTTGCTATGACATCATGTATGTTCATGCCTTTTACCAGACTGGAAATTCCCTGGGTGTTTCCGTTACAGCCACCGATAAATGCTACGTCTTTTATGATATCGTTTTCAACTTCAATATGAATCTCACGGGAACAGGTTCCTTTTGTTTTATAGATCATAAATTTTCCTCCAGATTTAATATTATTTTTCTTTTTTTAGAAATATTATACAATAAATCAGATGAATGTCAAAGACATGAGCCATATACAGAAAAACTTTTAAATCGACGCCTTCTGTCGAAGGAGGACGAACGATTTTTCAGAAAGTGTGTTTAAAAATGATATTCCATGTGTTAACATAAGAAGCAGTAAATTATTAAGCAGGGAGAAAATGATTATGAGGGTAATTGCAGATTTTATTATTAATTTTACGACAAACGGTGGAATGTTATACGTAATAATCGGATTATTTCTGATTGGATTCGGAATAAAAACAGCTGCAAGTCTGTGTTATGACGATATTTTGGATAAAATAGAAAATTACCAGATACGACAAAATAAAAGGGCGGAAGGAATCATTCTTCAGTATGAAAATGAAGTAAAATTTGGAAAAAAAATAAATAATTTAAGTGCATTTGTGGAACGTGCCATGCATGGATGGAAAATAAAAAGTATTTTAGTGGAAAAAATGCAGGATATCGGTGATATTTTTGGGAAAATCTGTTTGATATTGGGAATATGTGCAATTGCCATATTGTTGGCCGCACAAAAAGATGATTTATCCTTCGGTTCTCAAATGACAAAAGGGATATACATATATGCGGCTGCCGCAGCGATTTTATTTATCTGCCTAAAGCTGTGGGATAATATAATTGCATTGGATTATAAGAGAAATGTAATTCGGGATGAAATTATAAATTATCTGGATAATAATCATTCGGTTGACGGAGACAATATCCCGTCGGTTCATGTGGAAATGAAGGATGAAGGAAATGATGAGGAAGCGGCTGCAGGGATGGATGTCATACGGACGGATTGGTGCGATGAAAAGGATCTGGATGAGAACGGGGCAATAGAGAATATAGAGAATAAGATGAAAGAAAAAGACGGAGCTGCGGAAAAACAGAAGCAGACGGTCATAAAAAAAGAGGCGGCAAAGAAAACAAAAAGAAATAATAAAAGCAGAAAAGCTAAAAAGATTCAGACAGAAACCCAGGAGATAAACATAGATTTAAATACGGCTGCTGAAGGGGATAAAGAGAAAAACACGGAAAATCTTAAGAGCGATACTGATCAAAGTATAAACAGGGAGACGAAAGCAGAAAAGGCGGATGAGGAGATTGAAAAAATATTTGATGAGGTGCTGGAGGAATTTTTGTCATAGACTGGTCATAGATTGCTGGTCTCATAAATTCAGAGTTCAGTGAAAAGAAAAAGGTTATATATTGGCAAGGGCTGATATATGACCTTTTTATTATTTAAAGGTTTTCTAAAGAAAACTATTGAAATATTTACAGAAGAGAAAGCGGCCGTTTATAATAAATGACAGATTAAAAGAACGTTTACCGATTGAAAACCTATAATGGAATGAATATCAGACTGGCAGGTGGATAAGAACAAATGAGACAGTATGCAATGGTCGGTGCATATAAAATATCGTATTGGTTAAGAAATAAATTAAATCCCGATGCTTTTCAGAGGTATGCAAGAATATTAAAAGCGAATGTCACAAAAGAAAGTCTGGACGTCAAATGCAGATATGAATTTGATTATAGCAGATATAAGTCAAAGTTAATAAAAGAGCGATATAAAAAAGTATTTGAACAATGCAGGAAAAGTGAAATAGCCACGACCTGTATTGAACTGGCATTCTTAGAATATATTGATAATGCAGCAAATGAGGTATTCGGTTTGATCACGGGAAATGTGGATCGGGGGGTAAGTCTGGATTTAGCTGCAAAGATTGCCATGCCGGAAGAAGTACAGATAAATTTGTCAAAAGAAATTTATGAAGCGCGAAAGATCGTTGAAAGAGTGTTAGTGCTTGAACATATATATTCTGACTCCATAAAAGATACCTTTCGCGTGGATCTAACCCTGCTGAATTACCTGAATGGTGTTGATATTTCGGATATTTGCAGGGAAATGGATATATCCGGCAGCAGTAGCATCAATCAAAATCCAAACAAAAATTTTGGTAAATCTGTCCGGTTATATAGTTTCCAAAAGGATATGGAATCTTCTGTTTTGTTTCGGGAGGAAATCGATCAGATCAGTAATCAGGTATTAAAAATTACGGAGGCAGATGAATTATGCCCGGTAATTCATATAATTGGAGAACGGCAGTCGGGAAAAAAATTTATGATCCGTCATATTTCTAAAAGACTACGCCACAATCTTTTGATATATGATTATGTTGAAACAGAAAATGGGGAGGAATTAGCAAGGATCATACAAAAATTAAAGAGAACGGTTTTTATTGCCGAGTCGGCCCTCTGTATTTTTTTATCTGCACAGGAAAAAAATGACAGGAGCAAAGATGTAATTGGGAAAATTGTTAAAATCATTGCAGGTTTAGAAAATGACCGGGAAAAAAGAGAAATATATATTGCGTCTGACAGTAGGTTTAAGATTATTCCTTATATTGATAATGTGGTGTGTCAAATGGAAATAAAGAAACCGAATGAAATACAAAGCTTTATGCTTTGGAAAGAATTTCTGGTACAGTATCTGGGTGAAGAACAGGCAAAAAAACTAGATATTCGTGAACTGGCAGTGAAGATGAAAGTGGCAGCAGGATTTGTTAAAAAAATTGCACATTATTTTAAATTTGCTGGTTCAGATAAAATATCCAATGCAGAATTTGTATCTAAAATTTGTTATATGATCTTAAATGATGGTAAATATGATGATATTAGACATATAGAATATGAGTATTCATGGGACGATTTAAAATTGGAAGCTGCACAAAAAAATATATTGAAAGATATCTATTCTCATGTAAAATACCGGTTAAAAGTTTATGAGGATTACGGTCTAAGGCAGAAGTTTCAATATGGAAGATGCATATCAGCATTATTTTCCGGACCTTCCGGAACAGGAAAAACAATGGCGGTTTATGTGTTGGCAAATATGCTGCATTTGGAATTGTACAAGGTGGATTTATCCAAAGTTGTGGATAAGTATATTGGAGAGACTGAAAAGCGTTTGGAGGAAGTATTTAAGAAGGCAGAAAACAGTAATATGATCCTGTTTTTTGATGAGGCGGATGCCTTATTTGGAAAACGCAGTGAGATAAAGGATGCCAGGGATAAATATGCAAATACGGAAGTTGCATACATTTTACAGAAAATAGAAGAGTTTGACGGAATAGTTATTCTTTCTACGAATTACCGGGAAAATGTGGATGTAGCATTTATGCGGCGGATGAAGTATGAAGTCCGGTTTTCCATGCCGCCCAAAGAGATACGGGAGGAAATATGGAGAAATGTACTTGGAGGGAAAGTAATAACGGATGTTATTGATTATGAATATTTAGCAGATAATTTTGAATTTTCGGGTGCATCAATCAAAAATGTGGCTTTAAATGCAGTATTTAAAGCAGTATCTCAGGACATGGCAGTGTCTATGGAGCATATAGTATGGGCGGTTCGGATGGAGTATGAGAAGACCGGAAAGATGGTATTTCGGGAAGAGTTTGGAAAGTATGGATATTTGATCGAAAAAAGTATTCCGGCAGAAAAAAATAAAAAAGACAGGGAGAGATGAAGATGGATATGACGGGGTATATCGGAAACTGGGGTGTAAGTCCTTCAACAACGTTTGGAACTTCAGAGAATCCAATTATTGATTTTTCACAAAATCTGACGGATCTCGATGGAGGAATTCTGGAGAACTCTGAAGATGATACAGATAATTTTTCTGACAATTTTAATGAGTGGTTAAATAGGGGGAAAAGCAATAATGTAGTTTATTTTGGATTTCAAGATGGTGTAGCGGTATATACAGGAATAACCAGGCAATTAGTGTCGGCAAGATTAGAACAACATAATCTGAAGGGGAAAGGATTTTCCCGTCTTGAAGTACAGCATAGAGATTTAACACGAAATCAGGCAAGATCGGTTGAACAGTATTATATAGATCATGGACCTAATAAGTTAAATAAAATTAACAGCCTCAGTCCATATCACAGATTCAGATCTCAGGCTGACCAGTGGGCATTAACTTATTTGAAAAAAAAATAGTTGTAAAATTAATTTAATATTTTGACTGAATTATGGTAGAATTTATAATTATAAAAGTATCAGGAGGGTTAATATACAGGTGGATCAAAATATAAATGATAATCCAATATCAAAGAGGTTTAATGAACGATATGAGCTGTTGGATGAAAACATTAAAAAGGAATTAGAAAAATTAGATGAGTCAGATCCGAAAGAGTATCAGCTGCAGGTAATTAAAAGAAAACGAATCCTGCCTCAAAAGGGGGATGTGTTTCTGGTAAGCCCCAGGAAAGATTTATTTTTTAAAGGTGTTGTAGTAAATTCGAATATAAGTAATATAAACGGAGAAGAATTGCTTTTGATTTTTATCTTAAAAAATAAAAAAAATAAATCTGGGGAGATATATGATTTAACAGATGTTTCAGAATTATTGATAGCGCCGGTAATGGTAGGAAGGGAATATTGGACCAGAGGGTATTTTTATAATACCGGAGAAAATATTGAAATCCCTTCAGAGATAGACTATGGATTTTACAGTATAGGGAAGGGAATGTTTATGGATGAATATGGAAATGAGATAGTCAGAGAGCCTGAATTGCTAGGAACATTTGGAGTTGCGACTATTACAGGAGTTTCGTATGAAATAAATGTGGAATTGATTATTGATAAAACATTGAACCGGAATTTTTACAGCTGAATAATTTGTGAATACAGATCATTTTCAGGATAAAATCCCCTTGCCAAATTTCCGTAATCGTACTATAATAATCCCGTATATCGCCTGAAGCCTTTTCAGACCTCAGGTTATTCTTTATAGACTGAGCAGACAAAGGAGTGTATATCAATGGCAAAAGTATCATTTGATTATTCAAAAGCAGCCAAATTTATTTCAGATAGTGAAATTACAAACATGGAAAGTATTGCAGCAAATGCAAAAAATACATTGGTGTCAAAGACAGGTGCGGGGAACGACTTCTTAGGATGGATTGATTTGCCTGTAGACTATGATAAAGAAGAATTTTCCAGAATCAAGGAAGCGGCAAAGAAGATCCAGAACGATTCCGACGTATTGCTCGTCATCGGTATCGGAGGTTCTTATCTTGGGGCAAGAGCGGCCATCGAATTCCTGGGACACAGCTTTTATAACAATCTTACAAAAGACCAGCGAAAAACTCCGGAAATATATTATGTTGGAAACAGTATCAGCAGTACCTATATCAAACATCTGATGGATGTTGTGGAAGGCAAAGATTTTTCGATCAATATGATATCCAAATCAGGAACAACAACGGAACCTGCCATTGCTTTCCGCGTATTTAAGAAAATCCTGGAAGAAAAGTACGGAAAAGAAGAAGCAGCGAAGAGAATATATGCTACCACGGATAAAGAAAAGGGTTCGTTAAAGAATCTGGCAACAGAAGAGGGATATGAGACTTTCGTAGTTCCGGATGATGTGGGCGGAAGATTTTCCGTACTTACCGCAGTGGGTCTGCTTCCGATCGCTGTCAGTGGAGCTGATATAGACAAGCTTATGGAAGGTGCGGCATCCGGAAGGGAAATGGCATTAAATAATGCGTTTGCCGACAACGATGCATTGAAATATGCGGCGATCCGAAACATTCTCCACAGAAAAGGGAAGAGTGTGGAAATATTGGCAAACTACGAGCCGAGTGTTCATTATGTATCGGAATGGTGGAAGCAGTTATACGGTGAGAGTGAAGGAAAGGACCAGAAAGGTATCCTTCCTGCATCGGTTGATCTTACAACGGATTTGCATTCTATGGGACAGTTTATTCAGGATGGTTCCAGAATTATGTTTGAAACGGTAATAAATGTAGAGACACCAAAGTGTTCTTTTGAACTGGAAGAAGAGCCGGTGGATTTAGACGGATTAAATTATCTGGCAGGAAAAACCGTGGACTTTATCAATAAGAGTGCCATGAACGGGACCCTGCTTGCCCATACGGATGGAAACGTACCAAACTTAATGGTAAATGTACCGGAACAGAATGAGTTTTATTTGGGACAGCTATTTTATTTCTTCGAATTTGCATGCGGTATCAGCGGATATATTTCAGGTGTAAATCCGTTTGACCAGCCGGGTGTGGAAAGTTATAAGAAGAATATGTTTGCACTCTTAGGCAGACCGGGATACGAGAAGGAAAGAGAAGAGTTACTGAAAAGATTATAAATAGCTTTATTTCATAGAAAGAACTTCCAATTTTCTGATATTGAAGAACAGATGATTCAATGATATACTGTATTTGAAATTAAATGGGGGTGTTTCATGAGTCATGATATGACTTATGGAACACCCCTTTTAAAAGTATCCTAATATAAAAGAAAAATCAACTGATATTAGAAAGGAAAAAGGTCTATAAGTTACCATGCAAATTAAAAAATATTTAGAAAATAAGTATAAAGCAATAGTTCCGGCGCTGGTTGCCATTCTGATGATCATAGGAATGATCTCCGGCGTTGGAAAGGAGGTTTATGCGGTTTCGGGAGATATACCGGTTCCGGTAATATCTTCCGAAACGGTGACGAAGCCGACACTGGTTTGGAATTCATCCGGAAACTCATATACATACCGTCTTTATCGATCTGGTCGTAAGAATGGTACTTATACCTGTGTTGCAAAAGATATATCCGGGTTAAAATATACGGATAACAGCGCCGTATCAGGGAAAAAATATTGGTATAAGGTCAGAGCTACAAAAATGGAACGGGGAAAAATGATCTATGGCGAAGCTTCCAAACCATTACAGATCGCTTATGTGAAAGATGATCTGGAACTGACGCTGCTCGTGGATAAGACAGGAACTTATCTGCAGTGGAGTGATTTGAAAAACAGTAAATATCAGTACAATATTTATAATTCTTCTTCAGTAAACGGAAAATACAACTGCGTGAGAACCGGGTGGAAGGACAACCAGTATAAATTAAATCTGACATCCAGGACAGGCATTTATTATTACAGGGTCCGGCCATACAAAGTACTGAATGGAAGAAAAGTATACGGAGCCATGTCAAATATATGCTTAAACCGGAAAGTTGTGGATCTGGTAATATTTATGGGACAGTCCAATATGGCGGGAAGAGGAGAAAATGTATCTTTAGCGCCGGTTTTAGAAATGAATTCGGCATATGAGTTTAAAGCGGTTACGGATCCCGACAGATTATATACGCTGCAGGAACCGTTTGGCAAATATGAGAATATAGAAGGCGCCATTAATGATATCAGTGCGAAAAAAGGGACAGCGGTGAAATCCGGTGGGATGACGGCGAGCCTTTGCAAAGCTTATTTTGAAACCGCCGGCGTGCCGATCGTTGGGGTTTCAGCCAGCATTTCCGGAACTTCTGTCAGAAAATTCCAGCCGGGCCAGCCTGTATTAAATGATGCAATTACACGCTTAAATACTGCAAAGAGCTGGCTGGGTGATAACGGATATAATATCCGTCATATTTATATGGTCTGGTCACAGGGAGAAGCCGATTATAAAGAGAAGCCGGAAAATTACAAAGCATATCTTGGAAAAATGATAGAAGAGATGAGAAAACATGGTGTTGAAATGTGTTTTTTTGTTGGAATCGGCAATCATTTAGATCATCCTGGTATTTTTGATTCCATTCAGAATACACAGATAGAATTTTGTGATACATATGAATATGCCTATATGACAACGACTATTGCAAAAACCTTTGTAAGCAGAGGCCTGATGAGTAATCTGTCCCATTATTCACAGGAAGGTTATAATCTGGCAGGGAAGGAAGCCGGGCTGGCAATGGCGAAATATGTGAATTCATTAAAGAGTAAATAAGGAAGAACGGAGAGAGGAAAAATTTGGATATAAAAATGAAAAGTGATAAAAGAAATGTTAATATTGAATTTATCAGAATTTTAGCATGTTTTATGGTTGTATTTCTTCATACGCTTAGTTTTAATAAGGGATTAAATTATTATGAAGAAAATATTATCAGGGTTTTTGTTTTAAATGGTGTAGCGCTATTCTGGATGATCACCGGATATTTTATGTTTACATCAGAAAAAAAATATAGTTTGCGTGTGAAAAATACACTGTTGTCAATATTTATTCCTGCGATGATCATAATCCTGTTGACCCAGCTGTTTGCACCATGGTTAAAAAGCCGGCAGTCGCTATTGTATTGTCTGATGAATCCTGATCTTGACTGGAAAACGATCTTTTCGGATTTTTTTTCCTGGCAGGTAAATAATACCTCGATTTGTATGCATTTATGGTATGTGTGGGCATATATGAGGCTTATGATTTGGTTTCCTTTACTCCGTCTTTTGTGTAAGAATGAAGAAAAGGAAAATAAGATCAGAAGAGGATATCTGCTTTTAACATTCTTATGTATGGCTTTAAGCAGCATTTGGCCAGTTTTACAACAATTACTAAAAACAGATCTTAAAGTTACATTTTTTTCGCCGTTTGATATAAACATATTTTATGTTCTGTTGGGATATGAAATGTACATTTGGCTGAAAAATGAAAGAGAAAGTGGCTGTTTTTGGAACAACATTACCACCGGAATGATGAAAAAAGTGTCTGTGGTACTTATTGTACTTATGAATATGTTGTTGTTTGGAGTTAGTTTACTCTGCAAAGAAATTGATTTAAAGTTTAATAATTTTACATCGATCAAAACGATTACCGTAATTATAACAACAGTTTGTATTTTTTATATTTTTATGCATATAAACATAAAAAACTCATTGAATAAGGTCGTGTATTTCATTGCGGATAAGACGTTTTATATTTATCTGCTTCATTATATGATAATAAGAAAGATAACAACATCTGCAGATTTTAAAAAGGTTCTGAACAGTATGAACGGGTGGTTATCATTTTTTATAATATCATTGTCAGCATTTTTGATTTCTCTGATGGCTGCAACATTGATCAGGTTTGCTGTAAAAGGTTTCAGAAGGTGTCTTAAAAAATAATGGCAGGTAGAAAGGCTATGGTTATGAGTAATAAAAAACTCGGTATAAATAAAATTCTTGAAAGGTTTAGTGGAATATGGAAGGATTATAAGATTCAGTTTTTATTGTTTTTAGGAGTATTTGGTTTTAAAATCCTTTTGAATCTGTTTTTAAAATCATCAACGCTTACTGCCGGAAATGACGATATCGGAACTATGGCTGGAGCCGCTTATTTTGCAGGCCTGGACTGGTCGGACGTGATATCAAAGGCATTGTATTACGGCTGGGGATATTCCATGTTCATGGCTCCGGCTTTTTTGCTGACCGACAATGTGCGGATATTATTTCAGGCGATGCTGGCTTATAATGCATTGCTGTTAGGATTATCAGTGGTAATATGCTATAACATATTACACAAAATTTTTAAGATTCAGAATAAAACATTTTGTGTACTGGTGACATTGGCTGCAAACTTTTATTTTATTGCATTGATGAACACCAATATTGTATTTAATGAAACAGCAATAATATTTTTAACATGGCTGGTATTCTATTTATTATTAAAAATGCAGGAAAATTCTGACATTGGGTGTACCAATATTAAGAATACAATTGCATTGGTTTTGATAATGGGATATGGTTTAACTGTTCATACCAGATTTGTTTTAGTCTGGGGCGGGGTTTTTGTGATGTTTATCAGTTATGGTTTTGTGAAAAAGAAAATACTGGTTAATCCATGGGTATTTTTATTGGGATCTGGAGGGATCTATGGACTTGTCCGAATATTGAACGGCAGTATACAGGATAAACTATGGCTTGCGGCACAAAATGATGAACCGCTGGTAAACAGCTTGGATAGTTTGGGAGGTCAGTTTACAAATCTGAAAGAACTGTTAAATGCTGATGGATTGACAGGATATCTGCATATGTTATTGGGTCAGTCTGCAATAATGTTTTTTTTATCCGGAGGTTTACTGTTGTTCTTTCTGTTAATAACAGGAATTATGATCCATAGGTTGATTAGGAAAACATTTAAAAAACAAGAAAGATTTTTTGTTGCGGAGGATGATGAAACAACGGATATACAGATTGGAACTGGAATTATTTTTATTGCTTCATTGTTGATTGCCACATTGTTATTTTCCAGTGTCGGTGCCGCCGGTGTAGCCAGAAATGCCATTGTAAAAGGATGGAACTGTAAATGGTTTGTCTATTCCAGATACTGGGGGGCCTGTTGCCCGATGGCAATTATGTTAACATTTGTATATTTTTATTTGAATAAGGAAAAAAAATTAAAGAGAATCGTATCCGTTATATCGATTTTTGTTATGACCGCATGGGGAATCCTGTTTGGGATTTTTGTAGCAGCAAAACTGGCAGGAGCAAAAATATCTTCTGCATTGGTGTATCAGTTTCTTGTGGGCTTTACATTTAATAAACTGGAAGATCGTATTACAATGTCAGGCTGGTTGATTCTTCTGGCCGCCGGGGCTGTATGGTTTTTAGTGATGATAATGTTATTTATTAAAAAGAAGTATCATTTGGCGGCGGTTTTGGCTATGGTAATATTTGTGTATCTGTTTGCATACAAGATGACAGTCGTAGATATTAAGGTATCCGAACAGTCATATTTTCAATATATTGATGCAAAATGGATATTGGAGTCATATGGTATAAGCTATAATGATTACAAAAAAATATATGCAGACAGTAAATTAACTAATTATTATAATGCGCAATTTGAGTTGAGCAGATATGAACTGCACGTTAGCGATTATGAAGAATATTCATCACCCGATTCGGGGGAAACAGATATCCGCCTGGCTTTAACAGAGCAGATTGGGGAAGAAATGTGCGGAAGCTGGTATATACTTTATCAGAAAAACAAGACTGACAGCGAAGGTAAAGAAGTACCGGAGTATTATCTTCTTGTTAGAAAGGGAGAGTTATCGGAGAAACTTATTCAGCAGGGGATACCTTTAACAGATGTCAGCGATATCTTTGGAATAGAAAAGTTAATTTATAAAAACCGGGAGAAGGACATCCAGGACATCGGTATTCAGAAAATAAAAAATACAGATAAGTTGGAACAGGATTTTTATGTGACTTCTGATATGGTTGGCAGCGGAAGATTTGCAATTGTTTTAATGTTTAAAAATCCGTCGGAGAATCCAAGCAGAGGAAAAGTGAATATTACCATAACTCAGGGAGAGACAGAAAAAACATTTTTTATCTCCATGGATAATATAGTCACCAGAGAACCAGTGTATGTATATGTGGACAGCGAGGGATTTACGGAAGGCAAAGCAACCATTACGATGACCTGTCCGGATATGAGTAGATATAAATATGTGGTTCCGTACACGGTTGGGTTTGGTAAGGAGATCAGCCGGGAAACAGTTTATCCAGTTCGATACAATGATAAGGAGTATGCCGGCCAGCTTTATATGCAGGTAGTAATACCAAAAACTTTGCAGGGGATACAGATTCTGCCGGTAAATATTGCCGTAACGGATAAATCAGAAGCGAAAGCAGATGCGGGAAGTATCGGAAAGGGAATGAAACTGTCTCAGAACATACAGTTGACAGATGAAATGCTGGCATATAAGTATCTGGGAATGGATATTTGGATCAGAAATACAGGAAATTCTTTATCCAGAGGGGTAATTACGGTTACGGTGACACAGGGAAAACAGTCAGATATATTTTCAGTACATCAGTCTGAACTGGCGGCCAGAGATTATTTGAGAATTGTGCTCAATTCTGAAAAATATTCCGCAGGCCCGGCAACAATCACATTATCATCTAAAAAAAATAATGATGGCAAATATATAAAACCTTATGTATGTCCGTATAGTAAACAACAACTACCGGATTGGATTGCCGGAAAGATAAAAAAAGACGGAAGAGAGTTTGATTCTTATATATGTATGAATATATATGGTATTTTAAATGATTACACAAAAAATAAATATAATAAATGATTAATATATACTTTACATTTTCAGGATAATCATGTATTATCAAAAATTGAAGTATTTTAGAGTCGAAGGAAGGAATGCCAGAAGAATGGATGGTCAAATAAGAAAAAACAGTATTGTGGCAGAGGCGGTTAAAAAATATAGAATACAGATAATTCTCTTTTTAAGCGTGTTTGTTGTTAAAATATTAACAAATCTTCTGTTTAAATCCTTGACATCAGCTACAGGAAATGATGAAATAGGAACCATTGCCGGTGCTGCATATTTTGCCGGATTGGATTGGTCTGATGTTGTGTCGACTATTCTGTATTATGGTTGGGGGTTTTCTGCATTGATGGCTCCAGCTTTTCATCTCTCGGATAATATGAGCGTTATATATCAGATTATGTTATCATATAATGCTTTACTCATGGCATTGAGTGTAGTGATCTGTTACAATATTTTAAAGAATATCTTTAAAATAGACAGTGAGTATATATGTGCCTTGATTTCGTTGGCTTCCTGTTGTTTTTATCATAATATCATTAATGGAAATTCAATTATTAATGAAAATCCCCTTGTATTTCTTAACTGGTTTGTTCTGTATTTGATTCTGATGATGCAGAGACGTGTTGAAAACGGGAAAAATGTAAGAGCATATTCTTTGTTATTAGGCTTCCTTCTTTGCTATGGTCTGACGGTTCATACAAGATTTATTTTTACATGGTGTGCATTGCTTCTTGCTATAATAATATATTACCTGTTTCGGAACAAGTTCTTTGTTCATATACCGATAATCATTGCAGAATGCGGAATCGGTTATTTTATTGTAAAATATTTAAACAGTATCATACAGGATAAGTTGTGGCTAGCTTACTTAAAGGATGGGGCAATAGGAAATTCAATGGAAAGTATAGGGGAAATATGGGGGAATTTTGCCGGATTATTTAATAAAAATGGAATGATAGCATATTTAAAATGTGTAGTGGGTCAATTTTTTGTGTTGGGAACATATTCTGGTGTATTTTTAGTATTATTTTTTGTTATCGGAGGGTATGCAGCGGGAAAACTGATTTCTGTTATAAGAGGAAAAATTAAAAAATCAAAATTAGATATTTCTGATATAAATGCTTCTTTATATACGGCAGTTCTTTTTATTGCAGCACTTATCATTGCGACCATTTTATTTACATCTGTTGCATCGATTAATTCGGTACTAACGTCAATAGAACAGGATATGGGCAGCAAGTGGTATGTTTATCAGCGTTATTGGGCGGCGTATTGTGCAATGGCGGTTATGCTGACATTTGTATATCTTGTCAGGAAAGAAAAAATAAAAAGAGAAATGATCATAACAATAATAATATATATTTTAGCTTCCGGAATCTTTTTGGGATATATAGCACCTGAATTAGAAGGAATCAGAATTAAAAGTTCCGGTGCATTTACGATTATCACGCCATTGATGTTAAGAAAAATACCAGGATATTTCAGCAAGTTGGATTTTATAAAATTATTTATGTCAGGTTTGCTTGTTTTTATAATAAGTGCAGTTTTGATAAAAAAAAGAAAGATTAAAACCCTTTCTATCGTATTTATTACAATGTATCTTTATATATACAGTTGTTTTTTAATACAGTCGGATATTCCTGCCGCTCAGGTTAATAATTCAAAATATCAGGGATTAAAATATATATTGGATCAATATGATATCAATCACAAAAAGTATAAAAAAATTTATGTTGACAAAAATTTCCCAAGTTATATGTTAGCTCAGTTTGAATTGAATCGTTATGAGTTGATATTGGCAGATATGGAAGAATATTGTGGAACAGAAGCGGAAGATATTCAAATGTTATTAACAAGAGAACTGACGGAAGAAATGTCTGAACGGTGGGATTTATTGTATTCTGAGGAACAGGGAAAATATACTGTTTATTTATTGATAAAAAATGGGGAATTATATGATACACTTCAAAATAAAGGGATCGAATTAAGAGATTTAGGAGAAATGTTTGGGGTTGAAAAGTTGTATTTTGCCGACCCATTTAGAAATACAAATAAGAAAAAGGGTGAAAAATTAAAACATGATGTAGAAATGAGGCAGAAAATTAATATTACAGACGAAATGTTATCGAAAGATGAATTTGCAATTCAGTTGCTGTTTTGGAATCGGGAAAATTGTGAATATTCTGATAAGTTATATATTGAAGTAGAACAGGATGATGTAATCAGTCAATACGAGATTGCATTAAATAACATTGAAAATGATATTCCGATAAATGTAATAATTGATACCCAGGCATATCATGCGGGTGAGGCTGAGCTTGTATTAACATGCCCGACCGGCGGAGGGTATCGCTATGTTTTACCTTATATTATAGAAAATAAAGGAGATACTGCGGATAATTTATATGTAAATGAAATAAAACAGGATTCCGAACTTTATATTATTATTTATGCCCCGTTATCAGAGATTCATGGTACAGTGGCGACAAGGATACAATAATATGTTGTTCTTATTGAAAGGAAAAATAATGTAATTATGAAAAAAGATAATATTATTGGAATATTAATTGAAAAATACAAAATACAATTAATTCTGTTTTTTTCAATCCTGATTTCAAAAATGCTTATAAATTTGTTGTTTAAAGGACCTACAACGTTAAATGGAGCCGCAGATGAATTTGGTGTTATTTCAGGAGCT
Organism: uncultured Lachnospiraceae bacterium; assembly: GCA_910578175.1. Taxonomy (GTDB): domain Bacteria; phylum Bacillota; class Clostridia; order Lachnospirales; family Lachnospiraceae; genus Bovifimicola. Next base: position 160,546 of record CAJTPF010000002.1, on the reverse strand, counting down.
GCATTTTTTGGGGGAAATGATTGGTCAAATGTTACATCTCATATAATGTATTATGGATGGGGCTATTCTCTTCTTATGGCGCCGGTTTTTATATTGTTTGACAATATGAGCAGTATATATCAGGGATTATTATTTTATAATGCATTATTATTAGCTTTAAATGCTGTTGTTTGCTATAATATTTTATATAAATTTTTTAAGATAGAAAAAAAATTCGAGTGTGCATTAATTTCTGTTGCTTCTGTATGTATTTACAACAGCATGATAAGTAATGATTCCATAATCAATGAAAATCCATTAATATTTTTGTGTTGGATTATTTTATATATCATGTTAAATATGCAGCAGAATGTTGAACGTAACAAGAGCGTGAAAAAACTTTCTGTATACCTTGGGTTGATCTTATGTTTTGGTCTGACTGTGCATACGCGTTTTCTTATGATCTGGTTTGCTGTATTCATTGCGATTGTTGCATACTATGTCTTTCGGAAAAAAATATTTGTAAATATCCCGATTCTTTTAACAATTTGTATTGGAGGATATTTTTTTATATCCGGTTTAATATCGCTGATACAGGATAAATTGTGGCTGTTATATTTACAGGATGAAAAACTTGGAAATTCTACTGGAATACTGGCATTGGGATTTAGTTATGTTAAATATTTGACAAGCTTAACAGGCCTTCGCGCGTTTTTTTCATGCATAACCGGGCAGCTATTGGTTCTGGCGGTTTATTCAGGCGGAATAGGATTGTTATTTATTGTTATAGCTTTTTTTATTGTAAGAGAATTCTTTTTTAGCTGCAGAAGAAGAATAAAGAAAAGTAATGTCAGGGTGAATGAGAATAATGCATTATTATATACATCGATTTTATTTATTGCATCGCTTTTGATAGGAACTTTATTGTTTGGCTCAATTTTTTCCCTTCGTGCCACGATCACTTCGTTAGAACACGGAATAGGAACTAAATGGTTTGTTTACCAGCGATACTGGGCGGCATATTGTGGAATGGCAGTGATGCTGGTTTTCGTGTATTTGTTTAAAAACCGTAGAATACCAAAAATGTTCATCTGTATAACGCTGGGGATATTTTTAATGATATCTGTAATATGTGTTATAGCAATATTTCCGTCTTTAACAAAATATAACATCGATGCCAGTGGCGCATTTACTACCATAGTTCCATTAATGTTCAGAGGAATGGAAGGAACGTTTCGAAACCGGGATTTTATAATTCTTACAGTAGTTGGTATCTTGATGTTTCTAATATATATGTATCTGATTATTAAGAAAAAATATAATATTATTTTTACATTATTATTGTTTGTATCATTGTACTGTTATGGTTATGGGGTAATAAACAGGAAAATTCCATTATCAAATATTACGAATGAAAAATTTCAGGGTGTGAAATGGGTATTAGATGATTATGAGCTAACACCAGAAGAATGTCCGGAAATATATACAGACGTATATGTACAGAATTATACGTTAGCGCAGTTTGAACTTAATCGTTATCGATTATTGATGGTAACCGATTTGGAATATGTTAATCCTGATTCGGATGATGTTAATCTGCTATTAACGAATAGACTTGACGACTATGAATTAATGAATAATTGGAGTTTAATTTATTCCGAACCAGATAATGATATTTATCTTCTTGTACGGAATGGTGAATTAACGGAACGTTTAATACAGGATGGAAAAAATGTGACACCTCTTAATAAGAAATTTCGTATCGATACTATGTATTATACCAGTTATCGAAGCGGAACTAAGAAATCCATGGATATGAAATTAAATCGTGATGTTATAATGGAACAAAATATATATTTTGATGAGGAGATGTTAACGGGAGATAGTGTTATAATTAATCTATATTTTTATAACAAATCGTTAATCTCTTTTTATGAAAATGTATATATATCAGTGATACAGGGAGAAACAGAAGAAGTGCGGTGCGTATCATTATCGGCAATAGAACATGATAAGCCGTTAAAGATTATATTATCTAGCGCACAGTTTAAAACCGGTGGAGCGAGGATCGTACTGACATGTCCGGAGGGAATTGGAAAAGTATATGCCGTACCATACATGGTTAAACCGATCAATGAAGATAATGAAATTAAAGAAGAAAATAAAATAATTGTTAATGGAGAAAAATTAAACCAACAATTATATTACAGTATTGTACAGTCAAAAAATAATTCAGGTGATAATGTAGCAAACAGTATATTGGAAAAGCACGACTTGGATAAAATTGAAAAAAAAATATACACAAGTGTAACTAAAACATTAAAAATCAATCAAACAGTATATTTAAATTTTAATGAACAAAGCGGCAACTATAAGTATTTGGGCCTGGAATTTATATATAATCTAATAGATATGAATGATTCGGACCGGCTTTTCATTGAGATATCACAAGGTGAAGAGATTGAGCAATTTTGGTATAAAAAGACACATTTGGAGAACAAAAATATAATCAGAGTAGCACTTGATGGAAAAAAATTTCAATCAGGACCTGCAGAGATTAAAATTTATTTGAAGACCCAAGGCGATACCGGTTTGGTTAAATTTATGATTTTAAAGGAGGATTATCCGGGCGATATGTTTAGCTTGTCGGAACATCCTTTAGTAAAAAACGGTAAAATGTATGCAAGTAAATTATTGGTAAATTCTTACTTTATTTACAATAAGCATACTGCAGTCAGATTTCCAACCAAAAAATCGCCGAAATATTATTAATTAGGTTGACAGCAAGACTGGTAAGAGATAAAATTAATCGTTAGTAAGTTTGTTAAAAATCATTTTATGTCAGAAATAACGAGGAGATATAATCATGGTTCTACATGTTTTTAATAATCAGAAGAAATTTTCAAAAGGCTATTTTAAACTGCTTAAGAAGAACAATTTTGATATGAATGATTTTGAATTAGTACATTATGGATTAAAAGATGAATATTTTGAAAAAGAAATAGGGGTAAAGACATTCTTTATAAGAAACTTTTTGAATCTGTTTTCAAATCTGAAGTTATATTTTAAATTAAAAAAAGCAGATAAGATCATCATTCATTCTCTGGCTTCTCCCTGGCTTCTCCTGTATATTGCGCTTAACCGGAGTATAGCCGGCAAGGTGTCCTGGGTTATATGGGGTAAAGATTTGTATTTCTATAGATTGCTGGACAAGCCGAGATTTTATCATAAAGCATATGAATGGTTAAGAAAACGGGCGATTCCGAAAATTAACAAGGTTGTTGTTATTTTGAAAGAAGAGTACAATTTATTGACCAAATGGTATGGTGTAAATCCGGAATGCATAGAATGCAATGATTTATATCATTATTGTTTGGATATGTGCGAGGCAGACAGTATAGAAGAGAAGAAAAATAAATATACAATTTTGCTTGGAAACTCGGCAAGCAAATCGAACAGGCATATGGATGCTATGAAAAAATTAAAGATATGTGATAATCAGATTGATACAATCTACTGCCCGTTATCCTATGGTGGAAAAAAATCATATGTTAAAAGGGTTATTGCGATGGGATATTCATATTTTGGAAACCGTTTTATTCCATTAACAGATTTTTTGCCTCAGAACGAATATTATAAGATTATACAAAAAGTGGATATTGGAATATTTAATTATTTGCGCCAGGAAGGATTAGGAAATATTTGGTCCTTGATATTTAGAAAAAAAACAGTATATATTGTAAGTACAACTACAACCTATGCATTTTTTAAACGGGTGGCTGTCACTGTTAATGATATCAACAGTATTAGGGAAACAGGGGAGTTGTCGTTGCTGGACAATAACATAATTATTGAAAATGATAAGAATCTTAGAAAAGTTTTATCAGAGAAAATTTGTGCTGATACTTGGAGAAAAATAATTTATGGATAAATTAAAAGAAAAGTTACTGGCTTTATATAGAAAGTTATCGGAATACTTTGAAAAACATAAAAAACTGATCAAATTCCTGGGCAGAATTGTCAGTGTTGCAGCAGTAATTTATGTCATATATTCAGCTTATACCATGATTTTAAAGCTGAATAAATCATTTTTGACGAAGGAATTAATTTTTCCGTTGATCGTGATCATTTTAGTAACAACTTTTACGATTTTTATATATTCTTATTCTTATTTTATAATTTTGAAAGAACAATCACAAAAGAAAATCAGCGTAAATGAAGTTATATATATGTATGGAACATCCAATATATATAAATATCTGCCAAGTAATGTTATGCATTATGTTGGAAGAAATATGCTTGCCAAAAAATATGATATTGAACAAAAAAAAGTTTTAAAGGCAACAATTTTAGAAATAGTAAACGTTGTAGTTGTAACAATCTCATTTTGCCTGATTAATTATTTATTATACAGAAAACAATATGTGATCGCAGTCATTATTTTTGCATTATTTATTTTAATTACGCACAGATTTAAGCTGTCAAAGAATTTTTTGCTGATTTTTATGACAACTACGATTAATAATCTGGTGGTTGTTTATTTATATAATTTTTATAACGGAACATTGGCATTTGGTAATTTTGCGCAGATATCCATTATACAGTCCGTATCATGGCTGGCAGGTTTCGTTGTTCCGGGAGCTCCGGGCGGTATTGGTATCAAAGAATTTGTAATGGTTAAGATCGGTACCGGACAATTTAGTGCAATTCTTCCAATTGTAGCCGTAATGCAGAGACTAATATTAATAGCCGGTGATTTTATTGCCTATGCAATATTACAGATAAAAAATAAAACAGTAGGAGAAAGATATGGAAAAAAATAATACACCAATATATGTAACAAAGCCTTATCTGCCTGAAAAAGAAAAGTTTAATCAATATATTGATTTTATTTGGGAAAGCTGTTCTCTTACCAATCAGGGGACCCTGCATAATGATTTTCAGGATAGTCTCAGAGAATACCTGAATGTGGGAAATATTACATTAACCGTAAACGGACACCTGGCACTGGAGTTAGCTTTGAGAATGTTTGATTTTGAACAGGGAAGTGAAGTGATTACTACACCGTTTACATTTGCGTCCACAACACATGCAATCACACTTTCAGGATTGAAGCCTGTATTCTGTGATATAAAGGAGTCGGATTTAACAATAGATGAAAATAAAATAGAGGAATTGATAACGGAGCAGACGGTAGCAATACTTCCTGTACATGTATACGGACATCCTTGCAACGTGGAAGCTATTGAGTCTATTGCAAAAAAATATGGATTAATTGTGTTGTACGATGCAGCTCATGCATTTGCGGTTAAAGTAAATGGAAAATCCATTGCAAATTACGGAGACATTTCCATGTTTTCTTTTCATGCCACAAAATTATTTCATTCCATTGAAGGCGGAGCACTGGCTTACAATAAAAGTGAATATGCGGAGATTCTGAATGCATATAAGAATTTTGGTATTATGGATGAAGAACATGTGGAATATGTCGGACGAAATGCTAAAATGAATGAATTTCAGGCTGCAATGGGTTTATGTAATTTGGACAGTATGGAAGATATTTTATTAAAGAGGAAAGAAATAACATTAAGATACAGAGAACTTCTGGAGAGTATACCAGAAATTCAGATGTTTCATGTTGAGAGTGATAAAACAGAATATAATTATGCATATTTACCGGTATTAATTAATACAAAGGAAAACAGAGAAGGATTATATGATTTTCTGGCAGAACATAATATATTTGTAAGAAAGTATTTTTATCCTATTGTTTCCGATTATGAGTGTTATAAGGACTTATATAATGAAGTAAAATTACCGGTTGCACAAGAGAGCGGCGACAGAGTGCTTACTCTGCCGATATATCATGAACTGAGTTTAGAAGATGTGGACAGGGTATGTTTGTTTATAAAAGAGTATTTTAAGAAATGATCCAGTGAGGTTGAAAATGATTTTAGGCATATATTGTTCAGGTTCGTTAGGAAAAGAAATTCTGAATCTGATAATAAGCGGGCAGATAGAGAACAGATGGGAGAAGATATTATTTATCGACGATATCAGTGCGGAACAGAGCTGGAATGGTTTTAATATTTTGAAGTTTAAGGATATAAAGCAAAATTTTTCCTGCAGTGAAACGGAAATCGTTATAGCTACTGGTGAACCGTACTATAGGGATATGATATGGCAGAGAGTAAAAGAAGCAGGTTACCCGCTGGCAACGTTGATCAGCAGAAACGTCTCATTTGGACTTGGAACCAAATTTAGAGAAGGCTGTATAATTTTTCCGTTTTGTTATATTGGAAATGATGTATTTTTTGGGGAAAATGTGATTGTTCATGCAGGAGCAAAGGTTGAAAGCGAATGTTTAGTTGGCAGCAATTCGTTTGTATCCATTGGGGCGTTTGTCGGAGCTGAAACCAGAATAGGAGAAAGAGTTTTTATAGGACCAAATGCGGTGGTTAAGGATAACATGACAGTGGAAAGTGATTCTATCCTTGGTATTGGAGCTGTATTGGTTAAATCTGCCGAAGCGTGTGGAGTGTATGTTGGAAATCCGGCACGATTTTTAAGAAAGAATGAATCACATAAATTATTTGGTAATTCAATTGTAAGTGAACATTAGATTTCATATTTTATTTAATCAGGTGAGGAATTAAAAAGATGGAAAAAACTGTGGAGAAAAAAGACAGAAATGTTACAGTTGATGTTTTAAGAGGTGAACTGGCATTGCTTGTATTATTGGGCCATGCCGTGCAGAGGTCTTTTCCTTATACATATGAATCAATGTATCTTTTTAAGATCATATACACATTTCATATGCCTTTTTTCATTCTTTTATCAGGATATACTTCAATATATTCAGATAGATTTAATTTAAAAAATAAAATACTCAGACTGATATATCCGACATATCTTTGGACTCTGATGATTTATTGGCTGAAAGACTTGAAATTTACCGGTCTGCTCCCGTCTGTGACATTTCCTGAGACTTTCAAAGAATATTTTAAAATGATTTTGCTCCGTCCGGATTATGTCATTTGGTTTTTGTATGTTGTATTTATATCTGCCTTGCTTGTCTGGATTGGAAAAAAAATTGCAGGAAAATATAAACTGTTGTTTTTGGCTATGGTTGCAGTGATTTTGGTATTTTTTGGAGGCGGTGTCAGAACCTTTGGAATATACAGGATTCGCTGTTATTTTCCGTTTTATATTCTGGGATATTGTATGGCAGAATATAAAGATCAGATTACTTCAATATTTAAAAAAGAGTACATTAAATATTTACTGGTTTTGGTTCCGGCATGGCTGTATTTAGGAAATATGTGGAGCTTTGACACAAATGTTATAATTGCATCGGTTTTAGCTGTTTTGGGAATGCTTTGTGTTTATGCAGTTACAGAAATCGGAATTCTTAAGATCAAACCGGCGGTTACAATTCTGAAATGGATAGGCAGATATTCGCTTGAGTTTTATTTGTTACAGATATTGTTTCTGGGATTTGGAATCGGAGAAGGTATTATACGCATAACCATAACCTTTATAGCAGCTTTCATCTGTATTATAATATCAATATTTATCAGTAAGAAAGTAATTATTTTAAACAGGTTCTTATTTGGAAAATAAGATTAAATTATATGAGGTATTGAAATTGAAGCAAAAATTTATAATTTATATTGATAATATAAAAAAGTCTTTAAAGAATTTTGACTGGCGTACTTACTGTAAAAAGAATAAGATAAAACTTATTATGACCGCATTTGGTGTTGTTGTGTTATGTTTTTATTCTTTTTTGTTTATCAGCGCTGTTTCAAAAGCCAATATAGTACCTCAATCCGAAAAGGAACAAACAACCGGAAGGGAAACCGATAAAGAGGAACAGACAGGCAGAGATGAGGAAATAAAAGATGATATATTTCAGAGTCCGTACTTGGATGCAACAACACCGTCGGATATAAAAAACAAAATAAATCAAATGATTCTTTCTCCGGCAGGAACAGGAAATATGGATTTGGATAGTAAGGTAGATACGATCATCAGTAAAGTCTGTACAGATGACATGTCGGTTTATGAAAAAATAAAGAACAGTTATGATTATCTGCATTATTATACACAAATAACAGATGAACAGGGAACTGACAGCATGGGAGAGGCTTTTTCGGATATGCGGTATGAATCGGAACTCGATCTGGAAATCGTTTACAGGGCAAACCGGCTGTTGGAAAATGAATACAGAGGAGACAGCAGGGATATTGCCAGTCTGTTTACCGTTCTTTTAAGAAAAATCGGTGTGAATGCACACTATGTTTCAGGGCATGATTATAACTACGGTTATGTAGCGATCATTCTTGATAATGATTATTATGTGTTTGATCCGGCAAATGAGGAGAAAAGTGCTGATAAAATGTTAAACCGGTATGATAAGTTTTCTCAAAATATAGAGGATCATCCGGATAAGTATACTGTTTATAAAATTGAATCATATATGGCATTATCAAAAAATTTTGCAAGATTAAACGGTTTTAACTTTAATATCCAAATTTCCGGAGCGGGCCATGATTATGTAAAAAGTATATTATATAAAGATTCTGCTAATGAAAACGATAATACAGTATCGGAATCCCTGTCATGGAGCATTGAAAAGAACCGGTCTTTAGTTGTAAATGGTAGCCTCAGTGATTCTGCACAGGTCAATACATGGAAATTAGACGTGTATTATTATGATTTAAGGAACCAGTTTATAGGTTCCGTACCTGTTTACAATGAAACAACAGAGCGTACACGGAATGAGCACATTATCCAGCCGGCTTATACGGGAACCATGCGGATAGAATATTCGGTACGGGATGCAAACGATCGTCAGTGTAAATACATTATAACAATATCCGTAAAGGATACACCGGCAGAAACGGTTACTTCAGGCAGCCGGAAACCAACAACAGTAAATCATGTGACGGAAGATCAGAACAGTATTACAAAACCGGCAGTCAATCAGGTAACGGACCCTTCCACATCTGATAACCGGACACAGAGCACGGGAAATAATGAAACACAGCCCATAACCAGGCCGGAAACAGAATCAATAACCGAACCAGTGACGGAACCTGTAACCCAGCCGGTGTCGGATCCGCTAACAGAACCAACACAGTCTGTATCCGACCCGGTAACAGAGCCTGAGACGGAGCCTGTGACAGAGCCTGAGACAGAACCGATCACGGATCCGGAAACTGAATCTGTGACGGAATCGTTGGAAACTGAACCTGAAACCTGGGAAGTTCCGGATTGGGAATAAATTGTTCGCTATCTTATTATATTGTAAAAAAGAATAGAATTAAAGGTTTTAACATATAGTGTAAAAATACTATAATTAAATAAATGTATAGGAGTCTATATGTTAATCTATATTGTGAAACCGGGAGACGATATCGACAGTATTGCTTCACGGTTTGGTGTTCCGACAGACCGGGTCATTTATGTCAATCAACTGGACTATCCATACAGACTTGCGGTGGGGCAGGCATTGCTGATTACATTTGAAACCATCATTTCAGGAAGAAATGTGATTTCAAACGGCTTTGCCTACCCCTTTATCAGTCCATGGGTACTGGGACAGACACTTCCCTTTCTGGATGAACTTTCAGTATTTTCTTATGGGTTTACTACCGGAGGGGAACTGGTATTACCGGCGCTGCCTACGGAATGGATGATAAATGATGCCATTTCTGAGGGGACGAAGCCGGTGCTGACACTGACGCCTTTCGGACCGGATGGGCAGTTCAGTAATTATCTGATTCACAGGGTATTGTCAGATACTGCGGCCAGAAACCGATTGATCCGGAATTTGTATGAAACCGTTTTGAATCAGGGGTATCAGGGAGTAAACATAGATTTTGAGTTTATTCTTGCAGAGGACAGAGACAGGTTTACGGAATTTGTTCGTGACGTTACATATGCAGTCAATGAGCTGGGATACGAAGTGACGGTGGATCTGGCGCCGAAAACATCTGCTGACCAGCCGGGGGTACTGTATGAAGGCAAAGATTATCCGGCGCTGGGAGCGGCAGCGGACAGAGTATTGATAATGACATATGAATGGGGATATACCTATGGGCCGGCTATGGCTGTGGCACCCATAAATAATGTAAGGGAAGTGCTTGATTATGCCGTTACGGAAATTCCCAGGGAAAAGATCAGCATGGGCGTGCCGAATTATGGTTATGACTGGAAACTACCCTATGTCCGGGGGGAATCCAAGGCAACTACCATTGGTAATGTTGAAGCGATCCAGATTGCCATGCGGAATGATTCCCGGATTTTGTATGATGAAACAGCCCAGTCGCCGTATTTCAGTTATGTTAATGAGGGGATCACCCATGAAGTCTGGTTCGAAGATGCCAGAAGTATGTTGGCAAAGTACCGGCTGGTAAGGGAATACGGGCTCCATGGCATTGGCTGCTGGCAGATCATGCAGTTATTCAGAAACATGTGGATTGTGGCCCAGGGAGATATTGAGGGAATGGAAATTATTTAAAGTTCAATTAATGGGGTGAATCATGTTAACAGCTTGCAAAACAAATCTACTTCTGTTATAATAAACGAATCAAATACAGAGAGCGGTGGGAAAATGAAAATATATTCTTGCAGATAATTTAATTTAATATACAGTAAATTACAGATTCGGCAGTTATTTTTTGTCTTTTTATCTGTTTTTTATTGTAATGCAGGAATATATTTCATTTTGTTAAAACGCATATGTTTATCAGGAATCCCGGAATATGATACAGACGCTGATCATATTGTCATACTTTTTGATGTTTCCGAGTGCATGGAATATATCCCTGCACTCATTTTTAATTTTTAGCGTACATTTAAAAGTAAGGAGCTGATCATATGTCGATGATTAAAGTTGATAATCTGACTTTTGGATATGAGAGCAGTTATGACAATGTGTTTGAAAATGTCTCATTTCAGATAGATACAGACTGGAAATTGGGACTGATAGGCAGAAACGGAAAGGGTAAGAGTACATTTTTGCAATTACTGATGGAACAGAATGACAATGTGTGCAGACCGGAATACAGATACAGCGGAACTATAACCGGTAACGTCTGTTTTCAATATTTTCCGGTAAATATTCCGGTCCGGAAATGGCAAAATCCTGTGATAGAACTGATGGATCAGGAATTTCCCGATCATGAATTATGGAAAGTCATCAGGGAACTGGAATATCTGTCCATGGAAGCGGATATTTTATACCGGACATTTGGTTCTTTAAGCTTTGGAGAGAGAACCAGGGTGATGCTGGCCTATTTATTTTCCGATGAAAACAATTTCCTGCTACTGGATGAGCCCGCCAATCATCTGGATATGGAAACCAGAGAAACGATGCTCCGGTATCTGAAGCGGAAGCAGGGATTTATACTGGTTTCCCATGAAAGGGATTTTCTGGATTCCTGTGTGGATCACATACTTGCCATCAACCGGAACAGCATTACCGTTTCAAAAGGGAATTTTAGCGTATGGAAGGAAAATAAAGAAAAACAGGATGATTTTGAGCTTGCCCGCAATGCGGATCTGAGGAAAGATATAAAAAGACTGGAATCGGCGGCCAGACAGTCGAAAGAGTGGGCGGATACGGTAGAAAAACGTAAAATCGGATATAATCCTGTCAAGGAAGACCGGTTTATCGGTACCAGAGCCTATCTGGGGGAGAAATCCAGACGTATGCAGCAGAGACGAAAAAATCTGGAGCGCCGGCAGCGGGAAGAGATCAAAGAGAAACGGCAGTTGCTTCAGGATATTGAGCAGGAAACGGAATTAAAGCTGTTTCCGTTAAAATACCGTAGCGACAGACTGGTTTCCGTGGATAAGGTTTCTATAAAATACGATCTGAATACCATCTGTCAACAGATATCCTTTGAGATCCACAATGGGGAACGGATCCTGTTACAGGGAAGGAACGGATGCGGAAAGTCCAGCATTATCAAAGCCATTTTGGGAGAAATATTTCCCGCAGAGGGAACCATAACGATAGGAAGCGGAGTGAAAATTTCGTATGTTTCCCAGGATACTTCCATGCTTGGGGGTACGCTGCAGAAATATGCATCGGTCAGGGGAATTGAACTGTCGTTACTGATGACCATTCTGAGGCAATTGGATTTTGAGAGGGTACAGTTTGAAAAAAATATTTCCGACTATTCAGAGGGGCAAAAGAAAAAATTGCTGCTGGCTGCCAGTCTTTGTGAACAGGTCCACTTGTATATATGGGATGAACCCTACAATTTTATTGATGTATTTTCCCGGATGCAGATAGAAAAGCTGATACAGCGTTTTCAGCCAACAATGCTGCTGGTGGAGCATGATAAATATTTTGCCGATACCATCGGTGCAAAAACAGTCAAAATTAATTGAGAGATGATTATTGACATATATTAAGAAAAATGTATAATTATTTCTAGCCGGTTAATACTTTGTATTAACGGATAAAAATCATAAAAGGAGGCAAAACAGTTTGAGCGAAAAATATTATATCTGCGAAACATGCGGAAATATTGTTACAAAAGTTGAGGATAAAAATGTCCCGATCATGTGCTGTGGCGGAAAGATGAAAGAACTGGTTCCGGGAACAGTGGATGCAGCATTGGAAAAGCATACTCCGATTGTAAAAATAGACGGTAATAAGGTTACGGTAAAGATCGGAGAAGTAGAGCATCCGATGACGGAAGAACATTATAATCAATGGATTGCCCTTTATACGGATAAAGGATATCAGATGAGAAAGCTGAACCCAAATGATAAACCGGAGGCGGTATTTTATATACAGGAAGACGAAAAGGTCCAGGAAGTATATGAATACTGTAATTTACACGGACTCTGGAAAACAGCGTTATAATTAACAGGAAATGGAGGACCCACGGTCACGGATTCTATGATTCAAAAGTCTGTGACTGTGGATTTTGCCATAGGCCATATGCAGGAGAAACTGGGAAAGGAATGGGCAGTACCGCATTTACGGTATGCCTGGGTAAAAGATGAAAGACGTAATAATAAGCGAAGCAGTAAAGTACATTGGTGTTGATGACCACGAAATAGATCTTTTTGAAAGTCAGTATATAGTGCCGAACGGGGTTTCATATAATTCATACATAATCATAGATGAAAAAATTGCGGTCATGGATACGGTGGATAAAAGAAAAACACAGGAATGGCTGGCAAATCTGGAGGAAACACTGGGAGAGCGTATACCGGATTATCTGGTAGTTTCCCATCTGGAGCCGGATCATGCTTCTAATATTCAGATTTTTCTGGAAAAATATCCGGCGGCCAAGATCGTAGGAAATGCTAAAACCTTCGGAATGTTACCGCAGTTTTTTGACATTGACGTATCAGACCGCAAGGTAGAAGTTAAAGAAGGGGATGAACTGAGTCTTGGAGAACATACCCTTGTCTTCGTTATGGCGCCGATGGTCCACTGGCCGGAGGTTATGGTGGAATATGAGAAAAAAGAAAAAATCCTGTTTTCTGCAGATGGATTCGGTAAATTCGGTGCCCTGGATACAGAAGAAGACTGGGCATGCGAGGCAAGAAGATATTATTTTAATATCGTAGGAAAATACGGCGCACAGGTTCAGAGCCTTCTTAAAAAAGCGGCAGGTCTGGACATTGCTGCCATTTGTCCGCTGCATGGTCCTATCTTGAAAGAAGACCTTGGATACTATATCGGAAAATATCAGGTATGGAGCAGTTATGAGCCTGAGGATAAGGGAATTTTGGTAGCATATGCGTCCATCCACGGAAATACGGCGGAAGCTGCAAAAGAAATGGCAAAGTTACTGGAAGAACAGGGAGCAGAAAAAGTAGCCGTAACCGATTTATCCAGAGATGATATGGCGGAAGCCGTGGAAGATGCTTTCCGTTATGACAGACTGGTTCTGGCAGCAGCTACATATGATGCAGGACTCTTCCCTTGTATGGAAGACTTTTTACATCATCTGAAATCCAAAGGTTATCAGAAGAGAACCGTAGGTTTAATGGAAAACGGCTCATGGGCGCCGATGGCTGCAAAACAGATGAGAGCAATATTGGATGGTATGAAGGATATCACCATATGCGATACGGTAGTCACCATAAAATCTACCATGAATAAGGCCAGTGCGGATAGCATGAAGCAGCTGGCAGCGGAATTGGTAAAATAAATCTTGCATAAAAACCCCCGGATCGTTGTTCATTAAACTGTCCGGGGATTTTTGTTTCATCAGAGATCATATCTGAAGCAGTGCTTCCAGTTCTTCTATCATGTTGTTTAATACGTCCGCCTGATTGGCCATTTCCGTAATTTCCATGGCGTTGCTGTCGATCATTGCAGCAATATTGCTGAACTCCTGATTCTCCGCTTCAATGGCGGCAGAAATTTCTTCATTGATATTTACGGTATGGGTAATGACCTCTCCCTGCTTTTGATGAATATTGTGAATATCGTTAATGGCTGTCAGAGAATCTTTTAATATTACGATCATTTTCTTGATTCCTTCAAATGTCTGTAAGAAAGATTCGTTTTGCTTTAACAGTTTTTCCGTATTGTTTTTTACGAATACGGACATTTCCGAAACATTGTTCTGAATTTTGTTTACTACCTTTTGAACATCATCTAAGGAATTCTGGGTTCCCTGGGCGAGATTGCCGACTTCCTGTGCCACCACTGCAAAACCACGTCCGGCATCTCCGGCTCTGGCGGCTTCAATGGAAGCATTTAACGCCAGCAGATTGGTAGAAGAAGAAATTTCATTGATCACATTCAGTGTGATTCCAATCTCGCCGATACCGCTTAACAATTTTTCGGCAACGTCTTTTGTATTCTGCGTAGACTTCATAACCTGTTCATTGATCTCCATCAGTTCGTTTAAGCGTGCTTCGCTGGAGGTGGATTCTTCCAGCAGCTTTTTGGAAATATCATCCACAACAGCCATTTTGGAAGTCATTTCGCTATTACAGCTATCCAGTTCATTCAGATTATCTTTGCCCACAGCGGCTTTTTCCAGCATAACATTATTGTTTTCCAAAAGAGTTTCGCTGGTGGCGGCCAGTTCTTCGGTAGAAGCACTTTCATTCTGTGAAATATCGGATAATGAATTGCTGGCAGCGCTGAGTTTTTCAGCCAGTGTGGTCACCTTATCAAGAACATTCTGAACTCTCTGGTTGTTGGCTTCCAATTGTTCTTTTTTGGCGTTGATCAGAAAATGCTCCGCAAAAAAAGTGATAAGGTATATTCCGGCGACGGACAATGTGATACAGATGACCCGTACAGCCAGTTCCGGAATAAAATCGTCATTTTTCGCCGGAAGCAGGATATTTCCTTTGACAATATAGGATATGACCAGCGAGATCACTGTCCCAACGGATGAGATTAATATCATCTTACGATCAAAGAAAAACGCAACAACGATTAAAAAGTAAAAGGTATAACCCCAGAATTCACGGGAAGGTATCATGTATAGGATAAAATTATACTGGATTGTAAGAATGATAATTATAAACAGTTTACCTCTGGCTAACATACGAGGGATTAAGACCTTTTCACCATCTGCAATTCCAAAGGAATGACGTATTAACCATAATCCGGTAATAAAATAAATAATACATGTTATACAAAAAATTCCCAATGGAATCCAGGATACAGTGTCATAAAATCCTAATAATTTCAATGATGAAAATGTTATCCCGGCACACAGACAGGAACCTGTAATAACTAAAATAACAAACAGATAGGCTTTGCCCATATATTCTTCTATAATTGACTTTTGCATTTATGTATTTCCTTTCTGTTTTTTTTAAAATCGGTATAGTTGGACAATTGCGGTATATCCGGCGCCGACCGAACAGAAAATTATTAAATTTCCTTTTACGGCAATGGTATCCCACATTCTGTTTAATACAAGAATCGGACAGGTATTCCCTGTATAACCGTACTCCGTACCCAGAAAAAAGTATTTATTGTCCTCTTCTATCCCTAATTTTTCTAATGTCAGCATATTGTCATGATCCGACAGCTGAGAAAAGATAAAATAATCAATATCAGTAGCAGAAAAATGATTTCTTTCCAGTACAGTCTGAATCATTTCCGCCCACTTATCAGAAATGAATTTCATATCAAAAGGATTCCATTCCAGTTTCTTTTGTTCTTTTGTGACATTTTCCACTGCAATTTTGGAAATACCACATTTAGGAAATGTAACATAGTTATGATATGTGGCATCTACAAATGTTTCAGTATCCAGAAGACCAGAAGTATCTTCTTCGTCAGAACATTCTAACAGTATTGCCGCTGCTGCATCCGCAAAATTAGGGTATACAACAGAATCATTGTGTCTGGCAACAGAACTGATATTGAAACTTCCAATAATTAAGGCCTGTTTGATTTTTGAAACTCCTTTCATATAATTTGCCACAATGTCCATTGCCATCAGCATACCTGTGCAGTTAGAATTAAAATCAAATGCCATGGAAACATTTTCCATTGTAAGTGCATCTACAATTTTTAATGCATTTGTTGGAGAAAGGTATTCCGGAATATCCGAGACGAAAACTACCATATCAGGCTGAACAGCTGAAATCTTTTGTTTGGAAATTAAATTTTTTGCAGCTTCGATCGCCATTGTCAGGGAAGTTTCGTTTTCCGTTGCCAGATATCGTTTTCTCCGCCCAAGGTGGTTCATAAGTCCTGTTACCGGCATTCCGATTTTATTGAAGTGTTCTTCAAAAAAATTGTTATAAACCTTGTTGGCAGGAAGATATACACCGGTTCCTTTAATTACTACATTGTGCAATAAAAACACCTCCTCATTTACGTTTATTTATTTGCCCTCTTTTGTATCGCCTATCGACATTAAAAATATATTACCTTCATACGCTTTTTAAATTGTCGCTATTTTATCTTTTAGTATATATTATCTAATTAATACTATATCATATTTTATTAAAATATACAAAGTAAATAAAAAATATAATAAAGTGTTTGAATGCCTGTATTATCAATATGGTCAAAAAAATTTAAGTATGATATAATTTAATTATCATTACTAAGAAGAAAGGTAGAGATACATGAAAAAATTTTTAAAAGAATTTAAAGAATTTGCTCTGAAAGGAAATGTTATGGACCTGGCAATCGGTGTTATCATCGGTGCGGCATTTCAGGCAATCGTCACTTCGCTGACATCCGATATCATTTCTCCGGTCATCGGTCTGGTAGCGGATACGGATTTCAGTGATATGGCGGTAAAGGTCAATAATGTAGATATACGTTACGGAGCATTTATTACCGCAGTTATTAACTTTTTAATAATGGCGCTTGTAATCTTTCTGTTTTTAAAGCTGATCAATAAGCTGACGCATTTGTCAAAAAAGGAAGAAATAAAAGAGGAACCAGCCACAAAGAAGTGTCCGTACTGTTTTAGTGAGATCAATATTCAGGCAACCAGATGTCCGCATTGTACTTCTGAATTGGACGCTGCTGAAAATGAACCGGAACAATGATATCAGCCGTTTGGGTTACATCCAGGTGGTGATGCCCGGATGTAACGGCGCAGAAGATTGTTCGGGAAGAGATTGAAAAGGGGAAAGGCGCACAGTTTGAACCTCTGTTTGCGGAGGCAGTTCTATAACATCATTCAAATTTCATTATATCTACAACAGATTTGTTATCTAAATAAAGGATGGGGAGTATGGAAGCAATCAGGCAGGTCTCAATAGCCAGAACAAATGATAACAATATGGTTTGCCGTTTTAATATGAGACTGTAACCTATACCCGGATTTTGCAGTGAAATATATTTTAATGTGATCAAAGCAGCAACAATCGAGAGCAGAATGGAAACTATAAAGGCAGCCAGGGCATAAAGCAGCATTTCCGATACCAGTTCCATGCCGATTTTACCGGAGGACGCACCAATTGCTTTTTTGATACCATAATCAGAGATATTTTCTTTGATGGAAAATATCATGGTCTGTGCGATCAGGATAACGGCAATTCCCATAATTAACAGGGTTATACAATTAAGTGTTTTTTTGATGCCGGATAATTCCTGAATCATTTGATTATGGAATGTCTCATAGGTATAACAGTCGAATTCTGCCCCGGATTGACATATGCTCTTGATTTCGTCATGTTTTTCCGCGGTATCCGGCACACCAAAATAAACATATTCCATCTGTTCCGGCTCTGATTTGGAGTCCTCCAGAAAATCAACCGATTCGGGAATGTAACAGCGGGCATTATAATAAAGAGTCTGTCCTTCTTTTATCTGCTTATTAAAATTAATAGAATCCTGCTGTGTATTTTTATAGACACCAATTACTTTGAATATCTCATACCTGCTGACACTGATTTCCGTGTTATTATTCTCGTCCGTATGGGAACCGTAAATAGGAATGCGTATATTTTTTCCTATTCCGTCTTCCTGAAATAATATTTTGTTTATGACTGAGTCAATTATGATGACTTTGCTTTTCCAGTCTATATCATCTGTAGTAATGCCTCTGCCGGATAATAATTCAGACATAACAACGTGTTCCTGGGAAGTAATAATTTGTCCGTTAAAATTCTGGTTTGTCTGATATAGGTTTAGAACGATATTTGTATTAATATTATTTACGGTAACCGGATATGCCAAAGAAGTATTGTAATAGTTCCGGAAGGAAATATAGCATTCTCCTTTAAAAACCTTTTTTATATCTTCTTTATATTTCAAACTGTTTTCATTTAATTTAATGTCCATAATCCCGTTTTCTTTAAAGTAACGGTATCTGTCAAATTGTGAATAATAATAGGAATCTGCAATAATATAGCCGCTTGTTAATATTATTTCTGCCAGACAGACACCCATAAGCGTCAGAACAAAAGTCAGCTTATTTTTTATCAGATTTTTAATCAGTAATTTACATCTAAACCATAACCCTATTTTCATTTAAATACACCATTTTCTAAATATATTATTTTTCCGCATTGTTCTGCCAGTTCAATATCATGGGTTACCATCACAATGGTAGTTCCTTCCGAGTTCAATTGTTTTAATATCTGAAAAACCTTTCGTTTGTTTTCAGCATCCAGATTACCGGTAGGCTCGTCAGCAATCAGAATATCCGGATTATTGATTAAGGCCCTGCCGATACCCACTCTCTGTTTTTCGCCGCCGCTGAGATTAATTACATCAGCCTGTTCTAAATGGGCAATATCCAGCTTTTCAATTATATTA
This sequence comes from uncultured Lachnospiraceae bacterium, assembly GCA_910578175.1. Lineage (GTDB taxonomy): Bacteria > Bacillota > Clostridia > Lachnospirales > Lachnospiraceae > Bovifimicola. Next base: position 141,324 of record CAJTPF010000002.1, on the reverse strand, counting down.
TTGTAATGTTTCCGGTTTATTTTTTTTCTGCCATACATTATGGGCAATAAAATATTTTCTTTCACAGAGTAACCGTTTATCAGATTATATAATTGAAAGATAAAACCTATATTTTTATTTCTGAAATCTGCCAGTTTATTTTTGTTTAAATCAGAAATCCGGTCTCCGTTAAAAGTATACTCTCCGGAAAAGTTATGGTCTAACAACCCGAGAATATTGGCAAAGGTACTTTTGCCGGAGCCGGATTTTCCGGTAATGGCAAAAAAATCTCCGTGGCTGATAGTGAGTGATATGTTATCCAGGATTGTTCTGTCACCAAATGATTTACAAATGTTTTTCATCTCAATCATATTTAATACCAAATCTATCCTTTGCAAAAGATTCATCAATAGCAATTGCCGTATATTCTTCCGTTTTACACAAAATATCTATATATATCTTTTCCAGTTCATTTTCATCAGTGATACGGTTAATGTAGGTTCCCAGATTATCTTCCAGAACAAAGGCATTATCAATAGTATACTGATTTGGATATACATTCTTGATGAGCATTGCTTTTAGGGCGGTTCCGGGCAATAAATTCTTTGGTAGATCCAGACAGATTTTAATATAACCATCTGTAACTTCATATCCCAGATCAATAACTCGGGAATCAAATGATTCGCTCTTATATAGAATTTTAACAGGGGTATCATAGGATATATCATCTGCCAGGTCACTGCTGTACCTGCCCTGAATACACAATGCTTTATAGTCCAGATATTTAATGGTGATAATATCGTATTTGCTAACTGTAATATCAATAATTCTGGCATCCGTATCTGATTTTTTCTCTATACCATCGATTTTTAAAAGGATATCTCCGGTTTTGATATCGCTGCCTTTTGATACGCATATTTCATAATTTCTCCAGAATTCATACTCAATGGTTTGTATATAATTCTCTTCTTCTCCGTAGACAGCTGCATCGAGTGTATAAACGTCTTCAACATCTCTGACTGCCAATGTACATTCTGTATAATGTATTTCTTTTTCAATCGTATTGACAATATCATATTCTTTTGTATCCAGACTTTCATTCAGCAGATACATGATCACAAAAAGAAGTCCGATGATAACAGAAATTAATCCCAATATAATTTTTTTCAAAAGTTTACTCTCCTAAACTGTCGATGTATTCTTTGGATTTATCTAAAACAATGGTACTGATTGACGAAATTCCATAATATTTATGCTCTGTCACACCGTCAGAAAAATTAAGACATACATCATAACAATAAAATTCATATGTATCCGCCGCTGATAAAGTATCTATGATAAACCCCAGATTAATATCCTGACCGGATTTGTATTTTTTTAAAAACTGCTCTTTATTTAAAATTGATAAGTGATTGGATAAAGTTACATCTTTCAAAACCACATCTTTTTCCGCATGAATATCCATATCCAGTGAAGAAATATCCGGATACATTACGCCCTGTCCGATGTATGTAACCAATTCGTTTTCGTTATTTACAATTACGTCTTGTATCAGTATTTCGCCAAAATCATAGTCAAGGGTAATATCATCCAGAGTTACATTAAAGGATTGAAATGATACGTCTTTGCCGGTCTGAAACATTGCTGTATCTACCTGAAACAGAATCATATATATATAATAACCGTTATATTTCTCCTGTTCTTCAATTTCATATGTAAGATATTTTTCATCAAAGTTTTTGCCTTCTATAGACTGAATTGAAAATTCTGAAAATTTTTTATTTGTAATTAGTGGAATCTGGAACGTCTGATTTTCTTTATCAATCCATTTAAATACATTTGCGTTATACAGATTTTTGCTGACTATTTCCAATTTGGTGTCAGATGTATTACTGCAGCCTGCAAATATGGCAAGACATATATATAATAAAAAAAATATCTTTTTATTACTCATTTTTATGTTCTCCTAAATTACTATTATTCTGTTGGGAAAAAAACTTGAATTTAATCAGTTTACACAGTTTTTTGTATATGCCAGATAATAATATGGATTTTGACTCTTAAATGAGCAATAGTATCCGCTTCCAACAAAGCTATTATATTTTCCGGAACTATTTTTCTTATAGACATCTAACCGGTATTTATCAAAGTTAATTCTTGCTTCCCATGTATAATAACCGGCTTTATCTTTTTTGGTCAGTGTCGCTGTATATGTTTGGGTATCAGATCTGGTAGTGGTCTTGGATTTTGTGGAACTGTATGAGCCACCAAATGTAAAATCCACGGATTTAACCGGTATTTTTAAACCGATATTGCCGGTAAATGTTTTGGAAGTGGTTTTGGATATGGTGATGCCCTGGGATACAGCTATTGATTGTGATGTGGAATTCGCTTTCGGACCGTCCCATCTTAAGCTTGTACTCAGATACTTTAGAGTAGCGATGTAGTAGGAATTTGCACGATTGACACGATATATCTTTTGTCGATAGTATGTAGTATTCTTCCACCATAATGCACCTGTAGTTTTTTTAAAATCTTTATAACCCATATAGGTATCAGCAGATACATTTGTTGGTTGAAAAGAGAAAATTATTAGAATTGCACATAAGAATAGAGCCATGTTTTTTTTGATAAATTTTTTCATATATCCTCCCATTATTATTTATTCTTCTTCCCAACAGTAAAATGATAGTAACATAAATCTACTATATTTGTCAAATTTTTCTTTATGGGAAAAAATTGTTACAGGTGGATTGAAATTTGGCAAGACGGACGCGGTGAGATAGTTCGTCAGAACTATTACCGCCTATAACAATTTATGTTTTTTTATGGATAAAGCCCCAAAAATAGTTTATAATGATTAAATCAACTATCGCAGTCCCATCAGCAACCGCGGCTGCATTCATTAATAACAGAAAGAAGATGATTATATGTCAGAAGAAGAAAACCTCCGGATACCGGATTCATGGAAGAAACTGAAACGTATCCTGTCTGATAGCAAATACATTGTTTTTTTCGGCGGAGCCGGTGTTTCCACGGAAAGCGGGGTTCCTGATTTTCGAAGTGTGGACGGATTGTATCATCAGTCTTATAAGTATCCGCCGGAAACCATATTGAGTCATACATTTTTTATGAAAAACCGGGAAGAGTTTTACCGGTTTTACCGGGATAAACTTTTAATACAGGGTGTGGAACCGAACAACGCTCACAGATCGCTGGCGAAACTGGAAGCGGAGGGAAAGCTGAAAGCAGTAGTGACCCAGAACATTGACGGACTGCATCAGGCGGCAGGCAGCAAAGCCGTATATGAACTTCATGGAAGCATACTGCGGAATTATTGTATGAAGTGCGGAAAATTCTACGATTTGGACTATATACTGCACAGTGAACCGGTGCCCCTGTGCGGGTGTGCAGGAGTGGTGAAACCGGATGTGGTATTATATGAAGAAGGGTTAAATGAGGATATTATAAATGAATCAGTCAATCATATAATGAAGGCGGACACCCTTATAATCGGCGGAACATCCCTGGCTGTATATCCGGCAGCGGGACTTCTGAAGTATTTTAATGGCAGCAATCTGGCTCTGATCAATAAATCCACCACACCTATTGATAATAAAGCCAATTTGGTAATAAATGATAGTATTGGTAAAGTACTTGCATATTGTACAGATTTAGTGTAACATATTTTGGAAATCCCAAAACGATATGAGAGCAGCTGATATACGTTAGAAATGAGGAAACTATGATAAAAAAGTACTTTAGCAGATTATTTATTGACGGTTTAGGAGGTATGGCGTTAGGTCTGTTTTCAACTTTGATATTTGGAACCATATTATCACAGATTGCAGGCTTTATGAGCGACACACCGGCTTTATATATGAATGTGATTGCAAATATAGCAAAAACCATAACCGGCGCGGGAATTGGTGTGGGAGTTGCGTCAAAATTCAAGGAGTCCCCGCTGGTAACCGTATCGGCTGCAGTTGCTGGCATGGTGGGAGCATTTCCGGGACTGATTGACAGTTTCGGAAAACTCAGCGAAAGCGGAGCCAGTTTATCAGTTATCAATCTTGGCAGTCCGGGAGAGCCTCTGGGAGCATTTGTGGCGGCTTATGTGGCAATTGAAATCGGACATCTGGTATCAGGAAAAACAAAAATAGATATATTGCTGACACCGTTTACTTCCATATTATCCGGTTCTCTGGCAGGAATCATTGCGGGTCCGTACATAACACGGTTTATATCATGGCTGGGACATCTGGTAAATGTGAATGTGGATAAACATCCGGTTATTGGAGGAATGGCAGTATCCGTTCTGATGGGAATGATACTGACGCTGCCGATTAGTTCGGCTGCTATCGGCATATCCATGAAAATTACGGGACTGGCGGCCGGTGCAGCTACCATTGGCTGCTGCTGTCAGATGATAGGGTTTGCAGCGGCCAGCTTTAAGGAAAACAGGACAGGCGGCTTTATTGCCCAGGGGTTAGGCACTTCCATGCTGCAGATTCCCAATATTATGAGAAGACCATGGATATGGCTGCCGCCCATACTTACCAGTGCTGTTTTGGGCCCGGTATCTTCGGCGTTGCTGAAAATGGTCAGTACCCCGGCCGGATCAGGAATGGGTTCTTCCGGTCTGGTAGGACAATTTTCGGCATATGAAGCAATGATAGCGGCAGGGACTTCGGTTCCGGTTACAATGATTGAAATAATTGTTATGCATTTCTTATTACCGGGCATACTGACATTTCTCATTGCCCAGGGATTCCGAAAAGCAGGCTGGATAAAAAACGGAGATATGGCATTAAAAGTAGACTGATATAAATTAAGCAGATGATGAATAGATTATTTATAAGTATAAATGGAGTAGAAAAGCTTCAGGAAGAGAGGATAATATGGACAATTTAAACCGGAATGATACAGAGAATCATACAACAGCGGAAAATCTGATGGAAAACCAGCCGGAGCAGGAGCAGCAGACGGAATATCCCGCCGGAAACGCATTATCACCGGAAAAGCAGAGCAGTAATCCGGTGCAGTTGGAAAAAAACATGGAGCAGTCCCGGGTTACCGCAGAACTTCCGGTAGATGAAGTGGCATTTTTGGCAGGCGGCACCGATAAACTGCGTGAAGTCCTCAGCATACTGGATGAAAGAGACCGTTATAAGGCGGATATGAATTCCCTGATTGCAGAAGGAAAGAAAGTGGATGGTGAGATCAAACAACTGAGATCAAAGCTGGAATCAGATATCAACACTGCCGTAAAAAATGGTATGATCGAGGCGGTGGCACCGGAAGATAAAGTTCTGGCAGAGGAAAATGCAAAATTAAAGGAAGTACGGCAGCAGAGAGAAAAGGCAAAAAATAAAGGAATCCGTGACAGGATAGAATACGAAACAAAGGATCTGTCGGAAGAGAACAGGGAATACAAAAGGTCTGTTAAGAGAGGATTAAAGGAAAACGGGCTTCCTGCTTTTTGTGATTCAAATGCATTTTTTATCATGTATTGTTCCCAGACCGCAGTGGAGTGGGTGATACGCCTCGCAGTATTTTTTGCGGCATTTTTTGTATTTCCTGCTGTTGTATTACTGATCGCAGATCCGTGGTGGCTGTGGAAATTAATCTGGTGGGTCGTCATCGATGTGATCATGCTGGCGATATATATGACGATCTATCTGATCTCAAAGGACAGGGATGCAGGAATTCTTGATGAAGTCAGGGAAATCAGGGATAAGATCACAGAGAATGAGAAAAAGATCCGCAAGATCAGCAGCGACATTAAAAAGGACCCGGATGAATCATCCTATAATCTGGGGGAATATGATGACGAGATTAAGAATATCGAAGCGGCTGTTGAGGAGGCATCTCTGAAGAAGAGCGGAAAGCTGAAAGAATTTGAGGAATTTACAAAACAGACCATCATTGACAGACTGAATTCGGAATATATGCCGGAGATCAGTGAAAAGCAACGGATACTGGAAGAGAAAACGGATGTTTATGACCGGTTGAATCAGAAATTTATAGAACTCAATCAGACGATCGAAGATAAGTATGAAAGGTATCTGACAAAACAATTTTCAAACAGACAGAAACTACAGCGAATGATAGAATTGATCGAGACCGGTCAGGCAGTAAATATCGGACAGGCAAGGGAACTTATAAATCGTTGATTTTACAGGGTTGTCTGTAATTGTAATAAATTGTAAAAAAGTTTTTTATATATCGGGTGGTATATCGACATTTTTCATAGGCACCGTATGCTATGCTTATTATTAGATGAATAATTCTAAGCCAGAGGGGGTGCCTATCTTTGATTGAAATAATTTATAAAGGTGAAGAAGAAGCATTAAACGATGAGATAAATATCAGATTACCCAAAAATATCAGACAGATCGGAGAATGTGATCATTATTCCCATAAGATTTACGTGGAAGATTTTGTGATGACATATGTTAAACATTTTAGCAGCCAGAAGTTAAAATATGGTGTCTTACTTGGTGATATCAAACGGGGAAACGGAAATACATATGTTTTTATAACGGGTGCGGTTACTGCAAATGCCATATTGGATAATGAAATTGTTTTTGATGAGGATGTGTGGACAGGCATTTATGAAGAAATAAAAATGTATTTTGAAGAAGTGGAGATCGTGGGGTGGTTTGCCTCCATGCCCAGTCTTCTGCCCAATGACATGCCGAATATCCAGAAACTCCATATTGATAATTTTGCAGGTAATGACAGAGTGTGCTTTCTTCTGGACCGGGAGGAGGGGGATGAAAACTTTTTTCTGTATGATGAAGGCGGAATGAAGAAGTGTGAGGGTTTTTATATTTATTATGAAAAAAATGCAGACATGCAGTCTTATATGTCCATGCATATAGATACCAGGATCATACCGGATAATTATGAACAGATAAATAAACGTGGCATCAATGCACGGGTACATAATCTTTTATTTAATGCAAAGGATTCCGGGGAAAAAGATGGAGGCAGGGAGCATAAGGATATTCCGTTGGTACAGCTTGGACCAAAAGATGAGACGGGAGAAGATGATATCCGTCCTGAAAATATATCTGAGGATACTGAATCTAAAAAGGGATTTTCAGGAATTGGAAGGCGGCTGCCCACATTTGCTTATTCAGCCTCTTCGCTTATGCTTATAGCCATTCTGGTGGGAACCATAGCTGTTATGAATGCCTCCGGCCAATTGAAGGAACTAAAAAGCGCAGTGGTAGGCTTGGTGGGGAAAGATGATTCGAAACCAAAGGATGATATTCCCAGTGATAATGACCAGAGCGCAAATATTGTTGATGTAGCGGGTGATGTGAGTGAATCCGGGAAAGACCGAGAAACCTCCGCACAGGAAACATCGCCCCAGGAATCGGAATCCGGGACTGAGCCTGAAGAAACAGTAACCACAAAATCTGAGGAAACTTCCTCAACGGAACCGGAACAACAGACGGAATCCTCCGTTGCGGAAGAGACAACAGTGGCCCAGGAGATTACCACGGTACCGGCTACGGAACCACAAACAGAAGTTCCAACGGCAACAGTTTCCGGGATACAGCAGGAGAAAGTCTATTATGTGGTAAAAAAAGGTGATTCCCTGTATAGTATCAGCATGAAAAACTATGGTAATTATTCAATGATTCAGTCGATTATGCAGGCTAACGGTATAACAAATGAGAATTTTATACGTGAGGGAGAAACAATTATTTTGCCATAACCGGTATTTTATTGTATAATCATATAGATGGTAAACAGAAACGATTCTGAAATCGGTCTGGCAGAATGGAGGAAACAATGGAGGAAGAAAGGGATATAGGCCTTATTAAGCATAAGATCATAAAGTATGGGGGTTTAATCCTTTTGGTAGCGGCCATACTGTCCGCAGGCTGGTATGTTTATACACATAGGAATAAAGATTACTCAACATATGAAATGACAAGTACCATGGAAATCGATGCCGGAGTCCCTGCAAAGTATGCGGCATTTGCATCGGGCATAATCCGGTGTACGGCTGACGGGATTTCTTATATAAGATCAGGAAAAGAAGTCTGGAATAAATCCATTTCCATTCAGAATCCGATGTTGGATATCTGTGGGGATTATATCGTGATCGCAGAACAGAAATCAAATAATATATCCATTTTTAATAAATCAGGAGAGCAGTGGGATATTACCATGTCTTATCCGGTCATGAGCGTTGAGATATCCGGAAAAGGGATCGTGGCTGCGGCTTTGGATGATGGTGAGGCAAACTACATAGAAGTAAAAGATAAAAACGGAGATTCCATTGCCCTGGGGCGTACGGTAATACAGGGAGACGGTTATCCTGTTGATATATCCATTTCTGATGACGGAACGAAACTTGCGGCTTCATATCTGGGCATCGCCAATGGAACGACCCAGTCTAATGTGGTTTTTTATAATTATTCTGCAGTAGGGCAGAATGAGGTTGACAGGATCGTAGGCGGTTTTAATCAGTATAAGACGGCGATCGTTCCCAAGGTGGAATTTATCAGCAATAATGTGGCTGCGGCCTTTGGAACGGACTTGTTTACAATATATTCGATTAAACGTAAACCGTCCATTCTCAGGGAAGAGGAACTGGAGCGTAAGATTGAAAGTATTTTCTATAATAAAGGAAATATCGGCATTGTTTTCCGGAATGAAAATTCAGATAAGCCGTATCTTATAAAAACCTATAGTGCCGGTGGAGAAAAAATCTTAAGTCTGGAGACGGATTATCAGTATAAAGGAATTCTTTTTGCAGATGATAAAGTAATGATGTATAATGAAAAATCCTGCAGACTGGTATCCGGTGACGGAGTGACGAGATTTGAGACACAGTTTGATGTGGCGGTTGAAAAAATGTTTGCCATATCGGAATCTGCTTATGTGCTGATAACGGCAGATTCCATTATGCAGATTAAATTAAAATAGTGCAAAGGAGAAAAAAGATGGGAACATTATTATTGGCCGGGGTAATCGCATTTCTTGTGATCATGACGGTTATCGGTTATGCAAAGGGGTTTATTAAAATTGTTTTATCCCTGGCGGTTACGCTCGTGGCTTTGCTGGCTTCCGTATTGTTTGCGGGACCATGCAGCAGTTTTATTAAGAATCATACGCCGTTATATAATACCGTAAAAGAGCAGATGGCGGACTATGTATCGGAATATATCGGCGAGGGACTGGATAATGCGTCGATAGAAATTCAGGCGGAGGCCATTAAAAAGCTGAATCTTCCGTCTTCTATTCAGGATAAGCTGATCACGGATAATACCGAGGGTATAAGATCGGAAATGAAGGTTGTATCATTCAGCAATTATGTGGCGGAATCCCTGACCGATATTCTTTTAAATGCAGTTACGGTACTGGTATTGTTTCTGATATTTAAGATTTTATTGAGAGTACTGGTTTCTGTCGTTGACCTGTTCAGTAAACTGCCCGTCGTTAATTTTATAAACAAAAACCTGGGCGCGGTCCTGGGATTTATAGAGGGAATCTTGATCATATGGGTAATCTGTACGGCTTTGACAGCTGTCAGCGGAACCAATATCGGGAAAGATATTTTCAGCGCCATTGCTTCCAATCCTGTACTGAATTTTATATATGACCACAATCTTCTTACAAAGTATATTTTGTAGAATAATGCAGAAAGAATTCGTTGGATTTTTATAAAAAGTCCTTGACGAATGAAAACACTATTGCTATAATATACACGTTGTCGCAAGCGGCAGCGTGATATACGGCGACATAGCCAAGTGGTAAGGCTCCGGTCTGCAACACCGTCATCACCAGTTCGAATCTGGTTGTCGCCTTTTTGAAGCCCCATTTTTTTTTGGGGCTTTTTCGTTCTTTATTTTTAGGGAGCCTGTTTTGTGTCCGGCAGCATAATTGGCAGAAAGGATCCTGGCAGGTAAGGATTAAGGCTCTGTTTTTCAATGATATAGTTGGTTTGGGAAAATCATCATTGATCCGGTTGGTTCAGACAATTGATATAAGTCATCAGAAGATTTTTTTTATATTCATCCAGTCCTTCTATATTTTTAGCCAGCGTAATGGTCTCGCTGAATCTTTTTTCTTCATATCTGAAAAAATCACTCATGCTGATCTTTAATCCGTCACAGATCTTCATCAAGGTAGGAATTGACGGAACCGTATTTCTTTTAAACATATTGCTGATACTGGAGTATGGAATTTTGCTCTCTTTTGACAGGCGGTAATGTGTCCATTGTCGTATTTTCAGTAATTCTTCAATTCTCAATAAGACATCGTTTGTTGTAAAATCTTCCATAAAATGTTCCTTTCCATTGGCTGAATGAACACAAAACGTAATTGAAACGTTACAGATAAATTTGTTTTATGTTTATCATGGTTTGTTTTAATATGATAGATGTAGTGTACTATTCTGAAAGTGATTTGTGTAGTATGGATTTTAGAACAAAGATAACAATTAACTGAAATGACGGAACCAGAAATATTTATTTGTGTATTAAAACATTTGATTCCCTTAAAAGCAGGAGATAATCATCAATATGGTTCTGCAGTCCGGAAGAGATGCTTCGATAGAGAAAAAGGTGCTGTTCCTCGGTTGGAGTTAAGAACCGTGGAGCTGCGGAACAGTCTTCTAAAAAAAATTCACCCATCGTAATATTTAAAAATTTACAGATAATGATCAAAGTATGTATAGATGGAAGGTAAAGGTTATTGATTATTCCATAGAGAGTGGACAGAGGTATGGAAGACTCCTTGGATAGCTGGTAGATCGTGTATCCTTTATCTGTAATTAACTGTCTGATCCTTGAATTGATTTCTAAATCCTGCATTTGATAATTCCCCTTATTTATTTTATTTTTGTATAGGCATTTTAGTTTGAATTGTAATATTCGAAAAGATTAAAAAAGGGGCGGCGAAATTATAGTGTTTCTGGGTTGTGTCGCCATCTGATCAAACACTGTATTTGTGCAACATATTATTTGTATGTTGAAATAGAAATAAAAGGTGATATAATAAAAATACAGGTTATGGTTGAGGTGTATCAGTAAAGAACAAAAGGGAGGATTAAATATGGGATGTAAGGAAAAAAGATATGATCTTAAGTCCGGACTGAGAAAAATAACAGCTTGGATATTGTTCGTAATGTGTTTTTTTCAGGTAGGCGACAATCTGTTTATTAAAGAATGTCAGGCAGCAAACATATCGTTTGTAGTCTTATCAAAATATTCTGGGGTTATGAATATCGGTGATAAGTTTTATCTGACGGCATTTACATCAGATGGAAAGAAACCTGTTTTTAAAAGCAGCGACAGTAAGGTAGCATCCATAAATACCTATGGGCTTGTTACTGCCAAAAAAGGAGGAACCGCCAATATTTCGGTTAAGATCAGGGGGGCAGAAGCAGTATGCAGAATAAAGGTAAATAAAACAGTCATTTCTCTTGATACCGGATATCTGTCAATGGAAAATGGTGAGACAAAACGAATCCGTGCAGTAACATCCAATGGATCCGGTGTAACCTACAAGATCAATAAAAAAAGTATTGCTTTGGTGGATGAGAACGGTTATGTAACAGGAATCAAGCCCGGAGAGGCAGTGGTCACGGTCCGGGCGGACGGTTATAGCAAAACCTGCCGGATTCTGGTCAGACGGCCGACCGTATCTCTGAGTAAAAGCCGTATTACATTATACCGGGGACAGAAATTTAATCTGACGGCCAAAGTATCCTCAGGAATCAAACCGGTATACAGTTCAAACAGAAAGTCGGTAGCCGTGGCAGACAGCAGCGGGACCATAACGGCTGTCAGAAACGGCACTGCAGTGGTTACGGCAAAAGTGGACGGGGTTAGTAAAACCTGTACGGTCACCGTAAAAAAACCGGAGATCAGACTTGACACTTATGAAATTACACTGAAGAAAGGAAAACAATATCAGCTTCAGACAAAGGTTTCTTCCGGAAATAAGCCGGAGTATTCTTCTGGCAATACCAGTGTGGCCATTGTAGATAGAAACGGAAAAGTAAAAGCCACCGGTAAGGGAAAAACTTATATCTATGTAAAGGAAGACGGAACAAAAGTTAAATGCAGAGTAATCGTGAACTAGCAATATATATCTTTATGCTGAAAACATAACCTGTATCTATTGTGAAAAAAGCATAAATATTGTATAATAAGAGAAACGTTTTATGTGAAAAATATCATGGGATTCGCAATGGAGGCACATATGGGTAAAAAAGTAAATGTAAAAATGCTTTGTGCAGTAGCACGTATGGAAAAGGTTGACGTTTCAAAAATGGGACCTGAACTGGCGGATGTATATATAAGATTAAAGGGTGGCAGGGAAAAATTTGGAAATCTGGTCAAGGAAGTTCTTTCTTCAAATATGAAAATGAGTTCCCTGGACCTGGCTTTAGTCAATAAGGCTGACCAAATCAAGCTTATAAGCGAAGAATTATCAAATCTGGCACAGCAGATCAATCAGACATCCGAGAGTACGGCTACAGTTACGGGAGAAGTAGCAAATGCGCATGAAGATTTGACAAATTCTATTACAAATGTTTCTGAAAATTGTAATTCCATATTAATGGGAATTACTGAAAATGAAACAAAATTAACCAATATAATAAATGTCTCAAATATTGCGATAAAGCAATCCGGACAGATGAAACAGGACATGTCTACATTGCTGGAAGTTATTCAGCATATGAATGAAGTTATCGAAGGGATCAATGCCATATCGGCGCAGACGAATCTGTTAGCATTAAATGCATCCATTGAGGCAGCCAGAGCCGGGGATAACGGACGGGGATTTGCGGTTGTAGCAGAAGAGATCAGACAATTGGCAGAGCAGACAAAAGTTCTTACCGGAAATATGGGAAAATTTGTTGAGAATATTGCGGAAGCTTCCGGAAAAAGTTCTAAAAGTGTGGAAAGTACGGTGGAATCACTGGACAGCATAAATAACAGTCTGAATTCCGTAATGGAAATTAATACATCAAATAAAACTAATATAAATAACATTAATGAGGCCATAACCAATATTGCAGTGAAAAATGAGGAGATCAGTACATCCGTCAATGAAGTGGAGTCTCAGATGCACAGACTGGATAATGAAATTGATATTTTATCCGAACATTCCAATTCTTTGGGTAAAGTCAGCAGGAGCTTAACGGATGTGATAAATCCGGTATATGAAGTAGAGTCATTGCTGAATAATGTGGCTGTAAATATGGGCAAGATGGCAGAAGATGAATTCTACAAAATAGATAATGAAGATTTTATCGTTGCTCTTGAAGATGCTATAGAGGCGCATAAAAAGTGGTTATCTGCATTAAGGGAAATGATAGATGAAGAAGAAGCCATTCCGTTACAGACGGATGAGCATCGCTGTGGGTTTGGTCATTTCTATTATTCTTTAAGACCGAAAGCAAATACTATCGCTGTGATCTGGAAAGAAATAGGAGAAAAACATTCGCTGTTCCATAAAAAAGGTTTATCGATTACGGAAGCCGTAAAGAAACAGGATATTACCGAAGCGGAAAACGGATACAGGGAAGCAGAGAGATTATCTGAAGAATTGATCGCAGGTTTTGATAAGATGATTCAGGCTGCGAAGGATCTGACGGCTGCAGATGAAAGTGTTTTTTAGATAATAAACGACAAATTCAATAGTACATATCAATGTAATTTTGACAATGAAAAGAGATTATCTCCCGTTCGGGTGGCAAGATAAAAAGAATGCCACCTGAACGGGAGTTTTTTCTGCTGTCATGCTCAGTGTTCCGGTTCAGAACAAACATGTTGTTTAATGATACTGCGTATGGTTTCATAAAGATATGGTTTTAATTTATCTATGGATACCGGTTCATCATATAAAATGGAACTGTAACAGGTAGAGCTTGTCAGTTCGATGATCATAAAAAGCATGACCTCCGGATCCTTAAACGTGTAATCTTTATGATTTAAAATACGCTGATAAATATTATTAAAATTTATATCATTTTCGGAAGTATTGGTAATGGAAGATTTAAAGATCCCCCAGCTTAAATTTTTAGAAATAAACATTAACAGCGACTGGTTTGTACAAAGTTGATTTATTATATTATCTGCTATAAAAATAATTTCGTCTACTAAATCTGTAATATCTGTTTTAAGCAGATCATTTTCCGCATTTTGAAATAACTGACTGGCTTTATGGGCAATCAGCATATTTCTTATATCATACTTATCCTTAAAATACAAATAAAAAGTTCCTTTGGCAACACCGGATTTGGCCACGATATCTGAGATAGATGTTTTGTTTATGCCTTTTGAAGTAAAAAGTGTAAAAGCTGCATCTAAAAGGGACTCTTCTTTTTGTTTTTTATTCGACTCGATTTTACTCATATTATTCCTCCGTATTCATGCAATTTATTACAGGAGTATATGCAATAAACAGTAATATTCTTTTTAATTTCTTTTATTATAGGTTTTCTTTTGGATTTTAGTCAATAACCATCAAAAAAAAATTTATCAATTATTTAGAAAATTAATATTGACCAATGGTCATTTTTATGATATAAATCATACTATAAGAAATGACCGTTGGTCAATATTGTTTTTTAAATAAATATTGAGCGGTAAAATAAAAAAAGGAGTGAGTTTATGCTGAACATGGGAAAAAAGATTGTAAGGTTAAGAATTCCGATCTTGATCATTAGTTTTCTTTTGCTGTTTCCGTCAGGTTTCATGTATCTGAATACCAGAATAAATTATGATATTCTTTCCTATCTGCCGGAAAATATTGATACCATGAAAGGACAGGAGATTTTATTAGATGAGTTCGGTACGGGGGCATTTTCTTTATGTGTCGTGGAAGGAATGGGGAGTAAAGAGGTTGCCGGGTTAAAAAAGAATATTGAAACTGTAGAACACGTAAAAAATGTTATCTGGTATGATACACTGTCAGACGTATCGGTGCCGATGGAAGTTCTTCCGGAAGATATTGTTGCTGCATTCAATAATAAAGAAAAGGGCAGCACACTGCTAATGGTATTATTTGATCCCTCCAGTTCGGCAGACGAGACATTGGAGGCGATAGAAGAAATACGTTCCATGACAAAGAAACAATGTCAGCCTGGCGGAATGTCAGCCATTATTACGGACATGAAAGAGATAAGCAATAGTGAAGCTCTTATGTATGTAGTGATTGCGGCCGGTTTAACGACGATCGTACTGGCGCTGACCATGGATTCTTTCCTGATACCCGTATTTTTCCTGTTGAGTATAGGTATGGCAATCATCTATAATTTGGGAAGCAATTTTGTGGCAGG
>CAJTPF010000002.1:0-126013 GCA_910578175.1 uncultured Lachnospiraceae bacterium | reverse complement strand
AAATATCCTTTATAACCCAGGCGTTGGCGGCAGTATTACAATTGGCGGTTACCATGGATTATTCCATATTTTTGTGGCATTCCTATCAGGAATACAGGGAGAAATATCCGGAGGATAATAACAGGGCCATGTCACATGCCATTTCCAATACCATAGTATCGGTTGTGGGCAGCTCCATTACCACTGTTGCCGGATTTGCAGCCATGTGTTTTATGACGTTTACGTTAGGGCTGGATCTGGGTATAGTGATGGCAAAAGGTGTTATCATCGGTGTCATCGGCTGTGTGACCATTTTACCATCCATGATACTGGTATTTGACAAGGCGATAGAAAAAACAAAGCATAGACCTGTCATTCCGGATCTGGGAAAAATAGGAAACTTTGTAACAAAAAAATACAGAATTTTTATTGCTCTGTTTCTCATTATACTGGGACCCGCATTGTACGGATATACCCATAATGAAGTTTATTATGATTTGGCAGGAACGTTACCGAAAGATTTGGGAAGCGTTATGGCGAACAGTAAACTGAAAGAAGATTACGGAATGGGAGCTTCCCACATGATTTTGGCGGACAGCCGCCTGCCAGCCAGAGAATCCAAAGCGATGCTGAATGAAATAAAAAGGGTGGAAGGAGTCAGACTGGCGGCAGGCTGGGACAGCATTGTAGGTTCTATGATACCGGAAGAAATGATACCGGAAGGATTTAAGGCGGTTTTAAAAAGTGAAAAGTATCAGTTGATTCTTATTATGTCAGAATATATGACGGCTTCTGATGAAGTAAATAAACAATGCGATGAAATAAAGAATATTATCAAGAAATATGATAAAAGCAGTATGCTGATCGGAGAAGCGCCGTGTACCCAGGATTTGATAACCATAACAAATAAAGATTTTAAGACGGTAAGTGCGGTATCCATTGTGCTTATATTCATAATTATTGCGGCAGTACTGAAATCTGTTTCCCTGCCAGTCATTCTTGTTATAGTCATTGAATTTGCAATTTTTATCAATATGGGTATTCCTTCCTATACCGGAACGGTTCTTCCGTTTATCGCCTCTATCGTGATCGGGACCATTCAGCTTGGAGCAACCGTGGATTATGCAATATTAATGACAAATAAATACAAAAAAGCGAGAAACAATGGAGCGGATAAGCAGGAGGCCATATCCGGTGCGTTAAACAGTTCTTTGCAGTCTGTATTTGTAAGCGCCATAAGTTTTTTTGCGGCAACATTTGGTGTGGGCTTATATTCCAGCATAGATATGATAAGTTCTTTATGCGTACTGCTGGCACGGGGGGCATTTATCAGTCTTCTGGTTGTGGCATTTATACTTCCTGCAATGTTCATGGTTTTTGATAAATTGATTTTAAAAACAAGCGCAGGATTTAAATCGAAGACGAAAGGCAGCAAAACAACCCGTAAATTTGAAAGGAGAGAAATGGTATGAAAAATAATATTAAAAAATTAGCGGCTATATCAATGGCGACAGTTCTGGCGGTTTCCGGTATTTTGTATGCCTCATTTACCGGTTCGGAAACAGAGGTAAAAGCAGATGCAGAATCGGGAGAGGCAGAGGCTGCCGTTATCCGGACTATAGAAAACAGTATCGGTTATTCGACGAAAGGTGTGGATAAGGAAGAAACGGTATATGTTATTTCGGATGCGAACGGAAACGTAACAAAGACCATCGTAAGTGACTGGCTGAAGAATAAAGAAGGCAGCAATACGCTGGATGACAGATCGGATCTAAAAGATATAGAGAATGTGAGATCAAATGCAGGATATACGGAAGGAGAAGATCATGAGATCACCTGGGAAGCGGATGGAAATGATATATATTATCAGGGAATCAGTGATAAACCGCTCCCAGTAGATGTTAAGGTTTCTTATTACCTGAATGATAAAGAAATTTTACCGGAGGAACTGGCAGGGCAGAGCGGTAAAGTGAAGATCAGATTTGATTATACCGCAAAGGAAAAACGGGAGGTCCTTCTCAATGGAAAAAAGACAGAACTTTACGTTCCGTTTACCATGATATCGGGATTTCTGATCTCAAACGATAAGTTTACTAATATTGAGGTGAGCAATGGGAAAATTATTAACGACGGAGACAGAAGTATTGTGGTCGGAATCGGATTTGCAGGCTTAAGTGAGGATTTAGATCAGAGTTCCGTTCTGAAAGATTCAAAGCCGGAGATTCCCGATTATGTGGAAGTTACGGCAGATGTAAAGGATTTTTCGTTGTTGATGACTTTGACTTTCGGAACGGCGGATTTGTTTCATGTGTTGGATATAGACAGTACGGGTATAATGGAAGAGTTGGAACAGAAAATTAATGAGCTGATATCCGCTACAGCACAGTTAAAAGATGGTGCAGGACAGTTGGAAAGCGGAACGGCCGTATTACAGTCGGGGTTTGTGACGTATGCCTCCGGAATACATCAGCTTTCTGATGGAATATATTCGCTGGATGCAGGTGCAAAACAGTTGGCGGAAAAATCTAAAGAGTTTGTAAGCGGGTTAAATACAGCTTTAAACGGAACCGATCAGATTCTTGGGGGACTGTCGGGGGAACAGGGAGCCGTGGCGGGTGCAGAGCGCCTGGCGGCCGGAGCTGCAGAACTGGACAACGGACTTTCCAAGATTCTGGCAGGTTTTGATGATGTGAAAGATGAAAATGGAAATGTAATTCAGAGCGGACTGGAAAACGGGTTAAACGCTGTATTACAGGCTTTGGGCGGAACGGATAAAGAAGGGGCTGAAGATCCGAAGACGCTGCAGGGAGGTGCGGCTGCAGTAGATAACGGGATGGGACAGTTACAGGATGGTATGGCTGACACGATACGGAGCATAGAAGCCGGTATAGCCGAAAATACTGCAAAGATGCAACAGATAGAATCTGCACTGGCGTATATAAAAGAAACAGGAACTGACCCGGCAACAGGGACAACGGCCTCAGTGGAAGCAGTGGAAACCTATAAAACCAATTATGCAGCACTTTCGGGAGCCAATTCAGCTTTAAGGAGCGTGATCGACCAGATGGGTGAAGCAAATCTGAATGAAAATCTTCAGGCATTAAAATCCGGAACGGAATCCTTAAAAGCAGGCACAGCAGAACTGGCAGGAGCTATAGCGAAGTTATCCGATGGTGCTGCGCAGTTAAAAGCAGGGGTACAGGAGGCGAAAAACGGTACCGTTGTTTTGGAAGAGGGAGCTAAAGCCTTATCCTGCGGCGTACGGACATTGTTCGATGCAGTAAGCACACAGCTTCAGCCAGGATTGGAACAGTTATATGAAGGCGGCGTACTGTTAAGCAACTCGCTGGATACATTGTATGCAGGCACACAGACGGCGGCAGCCGGCGCCGGAGGCATTGAAAACGGAACACCTCGGATTTCGGAAGGAATTGATAAACTGGTATCAGGCTCTGAAACCCTGAATGAAGGGATGGGAACATTTAAGGCAGAAAGCGTGGACAGAATTGAGGATGTCCTGAACGGAGATGTCAAAGTCATGAATGACAGGATTAAAGCAACCCTGAATGTGGCGAAAGATTACCAGATATATTCGTTATCCGGTGACAATAAGACTGCAAGTGTTAAATTTATCTACAGAACGGAAGAAATTAGTAAATAAAAACAAAAAAAGAAAACTGGACGGATCCTTTCATTTGTTGTATTATTTATGAAACACCTAAATGATAAATAATAGAAATTTGAAGAAAGGATCCGTCTGTTTTGTGGAGGAACAGCGGCGGCAGAGGCCGGGTGTATTCGGGAATGGATTTTGAGATTGGACAGCTGATCAGACTGAAAAAAAAACATCCCTGTGGCAGCGATACATGGGAAATATTGCGGATTGGTGCTGATTTCAGATTAAAATGCAGTGGCTGCGGGCATCAGATCATGATACCCAGAACTACAGTGGAAAAAAGTATTTCGCATAAAAAAAATAAGAGAGAATCCGGTGCAGAATAAGTTGTGTGCCGGATTTTTCTTATTAAAAAATTATTGACAAGGAAAAGAAAAACTGCTACACTGTATTAAGTAATTAATACAACGTAACAATAATGCAAATGTAAAGAAATGTAAACAAAGAAGGTGAAAAGATGGCATGGGAATTTAAGAGTGACAGGCCGATCTATACCCAGCTTCTTGAGCAGATTGAGTTAAAGATCATATCAGGTGAATATAAAGCGGGCGACAGGATGTTATCGGTAAGGGATTTAGCAGCGGAAGCGGCGGTAAATCCAAATACGATGCAGAGAGCACTGGCGGAGCTGGAGCGGATGGGTCTGGTATATTCTCAGAGGACCAGTGGGAGAACGATAACGGAAGACAGGGAACTGATACAAAGGATAAAGGAGGGGATCGCGGTGCAGCATATCGAAGGATTTCTGGTAACCATGAAACAGCTGGGCTATACGAAAGAAGAGATTATCCGGTTAATGGAAGAAAAGAATAGCTGAAAAGGAAAGGAAGGGTGAAATATGAGTGAGATAATTTTAGAGACGCAACATCTGACAAAAAATTACGGCTCTAAAGCAGTGTTGTCAGAATTAAACCTGACTTTGGAAAAAGGAAGGATCATTGGATTGCTTGGGCCAAACGGTAGCGGAAAGACAACACTGATCAAAATGTGCAACGGACTGATTCAGCCTACAAAAGGCGAGATACGCATTAATGCTCATCCGGTGGGAGCAGAATCGAAAAAGGCGGTTTCCTATTTACCGGAGCGGAGTTATCTGAATAATTCCATGTCGCCCAATGATTATATTAATCTTCTGGCAGATTTTTATGAAGACTTTGATGCGATGAAAGCTTATGATATGCTGGCGGCTTTAAAGATCAATCCCAAAGACAGATTAAAAACCATGTCCAAAGGTACAAAGGAAAAAGTACAACTGATTCTTGTAATGAGCAGACAGGCGGAATTATATCTGCTGGATGAACCTATTGGCGGTGTAGATCCGGCAGCCAGAGATTACATACTGAATACGATAATCAGTAATTATAATCCCGAAGCTTCGGTAGTTATCTCAACGCATCTGATATCGGATGTGGAACAGATTTTAGATGAAGTGATTTTTATTCACGAAGGGAAACTAAAACTTCACAAGAATGTTGATGAAATACGTGCTGTCGAAGGAAAATCCGTAGACGCGCTGTTTAGGGAGGTATTCAGATGTTAGGAAAACTGATTAAACATGAATTTAAGGCTACAGGCAAAAGTTTTGTATTGCTATTTGGTGCAACGCTGGCATTAACGGTTTTTTCGAAAATTGCAATGTATCTTCCGTTTGATAATCTTATCTGGCAGATTATTGTGGGCGTAGCGGCAGTTGCCTGCGTGTTCTGTATATTTGCAGGATTTATCGTGGCATTTGTGATAATGATCTACAGATTTTACAACAATATGCTGAAAGATGAAGGATATCTGACTCATACGCTTCCAGTAAGATCATGGCAGCATTTGACGGCAAAACTTGTGACGGATCTGGTATGGCTGCTGGTTTCCGTGGCAGTATCATTTTTATCTTTATTTATTATATATCTTATGGAACATGGCAGTAATATGATGGAGGGATTTAATACCTTTCTGGAAGTTGTAAACGAATATCCAAGACTGATCATGTATATTGCATGTTTCTGCGTATTATTACTTTTGCTGTTTCTTTTGTGTATGCTGGAGATTTTTGCAGCCCTGGCATTGGGACATATTTTTTCAAAACACAGAGTTTTTGCCTCTGTTGTATTTTATTTTGTGTTAAATTATTTATTGGTCACAATCGGAGCAATATTGACAAACATATTAACGTCAGTGCTTCCGAATATCGGTCATAATCTGCGGCATATGCATATTCAAATGAATGAAGTAGACACTTTTGAACAATATGTGGAAGTATTGGACGGTACGATGCTTCAGATGTTTGCAGTCTGCGTTGTGATACAAATAATTATGATCAGTATCTGTTTCTTTGTGACAGATTATGCGATATCAAAAAAGCTAAATTTGGAATAAAAGTACTTGCATAATACTGGAAAATATGATAGACTACTTATTCGTGATATATTAATTTATCCTTGTTCCTTATAGAATAAGGGACCAGAGACCAAAAGGAGGTAAAAGAGACGCATGAACAAATATGAATTAGCAGTAGTTGTCAGCGCAAAACTCGAAGATGAAGAAAGAGCTGCTACGATCGAAAAAGTGAAGGAATACATCGCTCGTTTCGGCGGAACAGTTACAAATGTTGATGAATGGGGTAAGAAAAGACTTGCTTATGAAATTCAGAAAATGAGAGAAGCATTTTATTACTTTATCAAATTTGAAGCTGATTCACAGTGTCCTGCACAGGTTGAGAACTCAATCCGTATTATGGAAAACGTTATCAGATTTTTATGTGTGAAAGAAGAAGCTGAATAATTGCACATTTGTGCTTGATTTATGAGATATTCGATTCGATACAAAGGATATTCGGAAAAGAGGTTGTATGAATAAAGTTATTCTTGTGGGTCGTCTGACCAGAGACCCGGATATAAGATATTCGCAAGGCGAACAGGCTATGGCTGTCGCAAGATTTACACTGGCCGTAGACCGCAGATTTAAAAGAGATGGAGAAGCAACAGCAGATTTCATCAATTGTGTAGCGTTTGGTAAGACAGGTGAGTTTATTGAAAGATATGTTCATCAGGGGACTAAACTTGTTGTGGAGGGCAGAATCCAGACAGGCAGTTATACAAATAAAGATGGAGTAAAAGTATACACAACGGATGTTGTGGTAGAAAATACAGAATTTGCCGAAAGCAAAGCTGCAGCAGGCGGCCATGAAGGGGGCGGCTATCAGGCAGCGAGACCGGAACCGATCAGCGCAGCCGGTGATGGATTTATGAACATACCGGATGGCGTGGAGGATGAAGGTTTACCATTCAACTAAGATCATTTAATTAAAGTATAGAAGGAGGCCATTTCAATGCCATATAATAAATCTGAAAAAGGCGACAGAAGCGATTCTCCAATGAAGAGAAGAGGCGGACGCAGAAGAAAGAAAGTCTGCGTATTCTGTGGCGAGAAGAATAATACAATTGATTTCAAGGATGTGAATAAGTTAAAAAGATATGTGTCTGAAAGAGGTAAGATTCTTCCTAGAAGAATTACAGGCAATTGTGCAAAACATCAGAGAGCCCTTACCGTTGCCATCAAGCGTGCAAGACATATCGCACTTATGCCTTATACATTAGATTAATTTTTGGAGCGACATATTTAAGTATGTCGCTCTTTTTTATCGTGAAAGTCCGTTATTTGCTATTTTTTATGAAAGATGATATAATAGCATTTATCGTAGTTAAATTATCTATAGAAAAATCATGATATGGATTTTTATGCATAGGTGCAATATGAAAAATATGGAAGAAAAGAAAAATAAAAATAAAAACACAAATTTAAATAAATTTCAGATACAGGGCAGAACGCCGATCTATCTCCGTATGCCGGTTTATTTATGTCTTTTGCTGCTTCCGGCAGAGGTATGGCTTTGCATAAAGGATGTTATACCTGGTGGGATTCTGGGTGCCGTTACGATCGTCTACTTTATACTGACATACTTTATATATCGTTACAGCAAAAAACGATATTTACAGGAGATGGTAGAATTTGCCACGGATTATACCCAGGTTCAGAAAAGACTGATAAAAGATTTGGAACTGCCTTATGGTTTGCTGGATAAGACAGGAAGAATATTATGGACCAATAAATCACTGGCGGAAATCATGCCGGATACAGGATTTAAACCGATCTTTTCGGTATTTGATAATATTCAGGAAGATGTTCTGGATTTTAACGGTCAGGATAGTGAGAAAAAAGTAGAAATACATTATAATAATCATTTTTATAAAGCCGAATTCAGCAGGATATCTGTAGATGAGAACTTTTCCGGCGCACATTCCGTGATCGAAGGAGAAGCGGCGGAGAAATATGACGATGCCGGCGGCGAATATCTGATTGCCATGTATCTGTTTGACGAAACGGAAATAAAGCGTCTGCTGAAAGAAAATTCGGAACAGAAAATGGTGGCCGGTTTGATTTATCTGGATAACTATGATGATGCCCTGCAAAGCGTTGAAGATGTCAGGCGTTCGCTTTTAATCGCTCTGATCGACAGAAAGATAAATAAATATTTTGCAACATACAATGGTGTCGTTAAGAAAATGGAAAAAGATAAGTATTTTGTAGTCATAAAACAAAAATATGTATCTTTATTGCAGAGCAATAAGTTTTCTATACTGGACGAGGTAAAAGCAGTCAACATTGGAAATGAGATGGCTGTGACCATCAGTATCGGCCTCGGCGTAAATGGCGAAGAATATCCGCAGAATTGCGAGTATTCCCGGATTGCCATTGATCTGGCGCTGGGACGCGGCGGTGACCAGGCGGTTGTTAAGGACGGAGAAAAAATATATTTCTATGGCGGTAAATCCAGACAGGTAGAAAAAAATACAAGGGTTAAGGCCAGAGTAAAGGCTCATGCATTGAGAGAATTGCTGGAGACAAAAGACAAAGTGATCATTATGGGACATAAAATAGGAGATATTGATTCCTTTGGTTCTGCTATCGGTATCTACAGGGCTTCCAAGGCGATAAACAAAAAGGTGCATATCGTCATTAATGAAATTACCACATCCATCCGGCCGATGATGGAAAAATTTATTGACAGCGATGAGTATGAAGACGATATATTTGTAAAAAGCGAACAGGCCATAGAACTGGTGGATGTCAACACGGCAGTGGTGGTAGTGGATGTCAACCGGCCAAGTTATGTGGAATGTCCGGAGATATTAAATAAATCCAAAGCCATCGTAGTATTGGACCACCACCGGCAGAGCAGCGAGGTGATTGAAAATGCATCACTTTCCTATATAGAACCTTATGCCTCGTCTGCCTCCGAAATGGTGGCAGAGATTTTGCAGTATTTTTATGATGGTATAAAGATCAGGTCGGTGGAAGCAGATGCCATGTATGCCGGAATTATGATCGACACCAATAATTTTGCAAAGAAAACTGGCGTCAGAACTTTTGAAGCTGCTGCGTTTTTAAGAAAATGCGGCGCTGATGTTACCAGAGTACGGAAGCTTTTCCGGGATACCATGGATGATTACAGGGCAAAGGCGGAAGCTATCCGGAGTGCGGAAGTATTTAATGATGTGTATGCCATGGCGGTGTGTCCGTCGGAAGGTCTGGATAGTCCCACTGTGGTAGGCGCCCAGGCGGCCGACGAATTATTGAACATCAGAGGAATTAAAGCGGCGTTTGTATTGACCGAACATAATAATAAGATATATGTAAGCGCCCGTTCTATGGGAGAATTAAGTGTTCAGCTTATAATGGAGCGTCTGGGCGGCGGCGGTCATCTGGATACGGCAGGAGCCCAGTTGGAAAATGTTTCGGTGGGTGAGGCGAAAAAGATCGTGAAAGATACCATAGACGTCATGACGGAAGCCGGAGAAGTGTAAAAGATGAACTGTGAAGCATATAAGAAAGGCTGGTCGTTTTCGGACCGGATGGTGAGAAGATTATGGAAGTTATTTTATTGGAAGACGTAAAATCCCTTGGTAAAAAGGGTCAGATTGTAAAAGTGAATGACGGATATGCCAGAAATTTTATACTAAAGAAAAATCTCGGATTGGAGGCCAATAGTAAAAATCTCAATGATTTAAAACTGCAGGAAGCCAATAATGCAAAGATTGCAAAAGAGAAACTGGAGAATGCAAAAAAACAGGCGGAAGAACTGAAAGAGGCTTCCGTAACCGTTAAATTAAAAACAGGCGCTGGCGGAAAAACTTTTGGATCAATTTCGGCGAAGGAGATTGCAGTAGCGGCAAAAGAACAGTTAAATATGGAGATTGATAAAAAGAAACTGGTGCTTCAGGAGGCAATTAAGTCATTAGGCTGCCATATCGTACAGCTTAAATTGCATCCGGAAGTAACAGCGGAGCTGACGGTAAAAGTAGTAGAAGAATAAAAGTATTGGACAAAGAGGTAGACAATGGAAGAGGCGCTTATCAGACGTACATTACCCCATAATATAGAAGCGGAACAGGCGGTTATCGGCGCCATGCTTATGGATACGGATGCCATTGTTGCAGCAAGCGAGATTATTTCGGCAGAGGATTTTTATGGAAATCAGTATGGTATATTGTTTCGGGCCATGTATGATATGTATAGTAGCGGAAAGCCTGTGGATCTGGTTACGTTGCAGGAGCGGCTGGGCGCTATGGATGTACCGCAGGAGTTAAGCAGCCTTGATTTTATCAGGGGACTGCTGGAGGCGGTGCCTACCTCTGCCAACGTGAAATATTATGCTAAAATCGTAAAAGAAAAATCCACTTTACGGAAACTGATAAAAGTGAATGAGGATATTGCCAATACCTGCTATGTTGGAAAAGAAGATCTGGAAACCATAATGGCGGATACGGAAAAGAGAATATTTGAACTGCTCCAGTCAAAAGAGGGCGGAGATTATGTTCCCATCCGGCAGGTTGTCATCAATGCGATGGAGAAGATTGAAGCGGCCTCCAAGACCAGCGGCAATGTAACCGGTATTCCATGCGGTTTTACGGACCTTGATTTTAAAATGTCGGGATTTCAGCCATCAGATCTGATATTGATCGCCGCCAGACCTTCAATGGGTAAAACGGCTTTTGAACTGAATATTGCGGAATATATGGCTTTTCGAAAGAACGTTACAGTGGCCATATTCAGTTTGGAAATGTCAAAAGAACAATTGGTGAACCGTTTATTTGCATTGGAATCCAAGGTAAATTCCCAGAAGATCCGGTCCGGTGACCTGGAGGACAGTGACTGGGAACGGCTCATTGAGAGTGCAAATATTATCGGTAATTCCAATCTGATCATAGATGATACACCAGGTATTTCCATTACGGAACTGCGTTCCAAATGCAGAAAATATAAACTGGAGCATAATCTTGGGATAGTTATCATAGATTATCTGCAGCTCATGACGGCGGGACGCCATTCCGAAAGCCGTCAGCAGGAAATTTCTGAAATTTCCCGCTCATTAAAAGCTTTGGCGAGAGAACTGAATGTACCCGTGGTGGCATTATCCCAGTTAAGCCGGGCGGTGGAACAGCGTCCCGACCACAGGCCGATGCTGTCGGATTTGCGTGAATCCGGGGCCATAGAGCAGGATGCCGATGTAGTAATGTTTTTATATCGTGATGATTATTACAACAAAGAAAGTGATAAAAAGGGGATTGCTGAGGTGATCATAGCAAAGCAGAGAAACGGTCCGATCGGAACCGTTGAACTGGTTTGGATGCCGGATTATACAAAATTCGCCAATTATGAAGTAAAAAAACATGAATATTAACGTTTTTCCCATTGTGTTTATCGAAATTAAATGTTACAATATCGAAAAATATTTAATAAGGAGGAACATATGGGGGAGAAACGGTACATAATTTCTGATGCTGCCAAAATGGTGGATGTAGAGTCCCATGTGCTGAGGTACTGGGAGGACGAGCTGGATATTGTGATTCCGAGAAATGAGATGGGACACAGATATTATACAGATTTCCATATTCTTCTGCTAAAAAATATTAAAGAATTAAAAGAATGCGGCTATCAGCTGAAAGCTATAAAAATGTTGATACCGGAACTGGTGGACATGCAGAATCATGGAGATGCCAATTTAAGTGTTCTGAAGGAAGAACTCTTTAATAAGGTGGCGCGTATGGACAGGGAAATGTCCGTTGAAGATATAGGACAGGATGGAATATCTATAGACTGTTTAAATACCGATGGATCTCTGGCCGGGGATAAGGGACCGGAACAGGGATATGAAGAAAGTGATGATAAGGAAGTAACCAACCCGGACGTAGTCACGGTAGAAGCTTCCGTAGAGCCGAATCCCGGATATATTGCAAAAGGCAGTAAGCTGGAGCAGTTTCAGCTGATCCTTTCAGAAGTTGTCAGCAATGCCCTGAAGGAAAATAACGGAGATTTAGGCAAAGAAGTTAGTGAGATTGTCAGTGATAACGTAATAAAAGAAATGGATTATTTAATGCATATTCGTGAAAAACAGGAAGAAGAACGATTTAAGAAACTGGATGAGACAATCCGTAATTACCAGAATTCCAGTCGGGAACGTGCGAAGAGCAGTAATAAATTATTAGCTAAATTAAAAAGGCTGTAAACCCTGTTCAAGGTTTTACAGCCTTTTTAATTTAAGTAAATGTGATTATTCTGCTGCGATAACACCTGCAGGACATCCTGCTTCACAAGCTCCGCAATCAATACATGTATCAGCGTCAATTGTGTACTTATCATCTCCGGATGAAATAGCTCCGACAGGACATGTATCAGCACAAGCGCCACACATTAAACATCCGTCATTAATAACATGTGCCATAGTGATTAATCCTCCTTTTAATTCTATATTTAGAAATTGATTTGCTAACAAATCATAATCATATTTTAATACATATTACATAACTATTCAAGTGTTTTTAACGTTCTAAAAAAAGTGCATGATCTGTTATTAAAAAAACGGATAGATTAGTATATAAATCTATCCGTTATATCTCAAATAACTTTATTGGTATTTTAAAATCTCATATTTGTTGTGATATATTAATTTAAATTTAACCTTTGAACTACCGAATCTATTAAACGGAAGTTTTGTCTGATAAAAAATCTGCCATATTTTTTTCTAAGTCCTTTCGTTTCAACCTTCCTTCTTCGGTAAATACCTTTTTAATAATGTTTGGATCCCAGTCAGCAAGCTCACAAACATATGAGTTGGCCGGATAGTTTTTGCTGGCCGGAAGCTGATAATCTTTGGCATATAAAATGGCATAGACTTTTGTACCGTCAAAAGTATCTAAATCCACTTTTGCACCGGACATCAGCAGTATTTCTTCTTCGGTAACATAAACACTGACCGAAAAATCTTTTCGATTTATCACTTTTTTGTGTTCTGCCACAATATAATCTTCTCCGTTTGGGAATGTGATACGGATATCGATATAACTTCCTTCCGTTATCTCATCATGTAAATCCAAAAAGGAGTACTCGTGAAGTCTGACATCATCGCTGATGTCTTCCTTATAGACCATATTAGAATTAACTATACTCATTTTTTCTGTGTTAAGTTTTAATTTTTTTCCAACTAAATCATTTGCGGATGCCGGTTCCGGCATTTCGATGCTGCAGTATATTTCGCATTTTATTAAATCAGTATGAAGGATTTCATCTCCTTTTTGTTTATCATTCTTAAGCAAATACATATATTTTAGTTTTCTGCTGCTTGTCTCACTTTTTACTGCATTAAGTTCTTTTCTTATTTCATCAGCCCGGATATATGTATGAATGCTAAACAGGGAAAAAGGGACTGCTCCCAGCATTAGACCTATGGCCATTGCCAGCACCAGATTTCTTTTCCGTTGTCTGATTACTGCCATTATTCCTCCCATATAATTTTTTCAAGCTCTGAAAGCTGCTTTTTTTCGATTTTGAAGGGTGAGTCCGTATATGGAATCTGCCGGATCTTAATTCCGTATTTTTGGCGGAGTATGTCCGTATTTTCAATTTGACCAAATGCAAAAAGGTATCTGTAAGCATGGATATTGGGTAAACGGGTGATCTGCTTTTCAAAACCAAGAACTTTCCATAAGGAACAGTTTCCAATAATATATTTTGTGTCGCACATGACCATGTCTTTTTCAATATGATCTGAATTTGTTCCATTATCAAAGATTATGATATCATGGTTATGTGCAAGAGCCGTTTTGATCAGTTCGGACCGGTCCGGTTTTTCTGAAGAAACCAGAAAGTCTATCTTTTTTATCGGATATATATAGTCCGAAGTATCAAAAGTATCATCTCCGTGGTAAATCCGGTCCATGCACAGATAATCATCTGTATCGGATAAATCTACAATACAGACTTTTTTTCCGAGAGTAAATACATAATAGGACGCCAGTAGAATCGAAAAATGTGTTACTCCAACTCCCGGTTCTGTACCAAGAATCATTATTTTTTTAATCGAGTTGTCTTTGGGAGATCTTTTATTTTGCCTCATATAATCTTTAATATACTCCTGAAATATTTTGTTTATGTATCTCTGCGTATGATTTCTGCTTTCGTAAAGTCAATTTTTCTTACGATCTGTTTAAAAAAATACCGGGTTTCCCGGGTGAGACACACAGGATTGTCAAACAAAGGCATGTTTATTATCTTTTTTCCGATATGGTTAGCGATTTTTTTAGTTTCTGCTTTGTCTATGAAGTTAGCCACGATGACTGAATTATCGCCAAACAGATTACAGATTTCTTTTAACCGGCAGTAAAGGGAACGTCTGTTATTCCATGGTGCGGCGTCTGATATGATCAGAATATTTGTTCCAAAAGTATCAGCAGGTTTGATGTTTATCTGTTTTTCCGGTATACACCCGCAGTCATTTACAGCTATCCGGGAAGCAATCTGTTGACGGATATAGTTCCACTGACAGTTTTTTACCCGGATATTATTATGGAACAAGTCGCCACTGCTGCTGCGTTTTAAAATCCCGTTTTCCATCATGGATAAAAAGGTATCCTGCTGGTTTTCACATATATAATCTGTTGTTCCATATATTTCGGACAGATAATGGGCCAGTGCCAGTGACAGATGGGTACATCCTATATGTTTTCGCATACCATATATATGTATGATGTTGTCTGAAAACCGATAACCCGGAATATAGTTATCTGATAAATCCGGACAGAGGAAATGTTCCTGTTGTTTCGTGCATGATTCCAGCGCTGAGATCAGGGATCTGATATCGGAAAAACGTTCTTCCGGCAAAGGAGACATACATGTCTCGATAAGTTTGAACAGTTGTCTGCGGATGATACCGGAATCGGAACAGCGAGCATAGATCTCTGTTAAAAGCACACCGATACTGTAAATATCTGAATAGATACCGACAGGTTCACTGTGAAACTGTTCCGGAGCTGCAAATTTTTCAGAAATCATAGTAATATCATTGCTGCCTGAAACCATGCAGTTTCCGTAATCAATAAGATACGGAGTATCCTGACATAAAATAATATGTTCCGGTTTTATATCCAGATATATATAACCGTTTTGGTGCAGTAGGGATAAAATGTGACAGATATCTATAATGCACCATAAGGCGGAAATAATGTCTATATTGTTTTCTTCAAGCAGATGTTTCAGAGATTTTCCGTCGGCAAATTCTTCTATGATGAGCAGTGAATCTTCTCTTACTGCTATGTCGTAAAGGACGGGAATCCCCTTTCCCTTAATATTTTTAAGAATCTCCACTTCAACGTTGAAGGATATTTTATTCTGCTGAGAGACCGGAAGTTTCTTGAGTATACGATACTCATTCATATCTTTATGTTTGATCAGAAAGGTTTCACAGGTTGCACCTCCTCCCACTTTTTTAATATATTCATATCTTGAATCCGGCATGGATCTACTCCTTTCTGATAATCATTAATTAATATGTTGTGTATCGTATTATCATTATATTACACAACATATTAAAAGTAAATAGTAATTTATGACATTTCATTAAAATTTAACAAATAGTATATTTACATGGGGTATATTTATAATGTATACTAATAGCACCTTTAAGAAATCTAAACGTCATTACCGGCGTTAATGCATGTTGGAGGTGATTGCGTGAAAATAGAAAAAATCAGTGACAATCAGATCAAATGTCTATTGACAAAGGCGGATCTGGATTCCAGACATTTATCTGTAAATGAATTGGCATACGGTTCTGAGCAGGCCAATATATTGTTTAAGGAAATGACGGACCAGGCCAATCGAAAATATGGCTTTACTATAGAAGATTCTCCGGTGATGGTGGAAGCAATTCCGTTACCGAATGATTCCATTGTATTATTTATCACAAAGATAGACGACCCTGATGAGTTAGACTCCCGTTTTTCTAAATTTTCTCCGTCTAAAGACGATCTGGAGTATGCGGCCGAAATGGAAAATAAAGTTAAGAAACAGCTTTCCAATAAGGCAAATGAAATACTTGGACTGTTAGATGCCTTTAAAAAAGCTTTATCGGAAGATGGTACGATTGACGTATCAAAGTTGCCGGAAGCTGTTACGGACCGGGAATCTTCCGGGGAGAATGGTAAAACGGATAATAATCTCATTATGATATACCGTTTTACTTCAATAGATAAATTAATAGCATTGTCTTCGGTATTATCCGGCATATATGATGGTGTCAACTCAGTATATGAGGAAAAAGATAAAACATTTATCCTTGTTTTAGAAAAATCGGAGCATACGCCGGAGGATTTCAACCGGGTATGTAATATCGTATGCGAATACGGAGACAGGATCAGAAGCGGGGAATACAGTCAGGCATATTTCAGTGAACATGGCAGCGCCGTTTTGCGTTCCAATGCATTGCAGGAACTGGCGGCCATACGATCATAAATAATAATCCGACCGGATACGATAAGAGTAGCCGGCCGGTTTTTTTATAGTCAATATTATATGAAAGATCAGAGTCCGGGCTATGCTTCTTTCTGGGCAAGATATTTGTTTAAAATATCGGTCAGTGCATCGGCATCGATTCCGTGAACCATTGCGGCTTCCTCTAAAGTTTCACCCTGTGCTGACGGACAACCCACGCAATGCATGCCTGCCTCTAATAAAATAGAAATTAAATCTGCATCTAAATTAATGATATCACTGATGATCATATCCTTTGATATTGCTGCCATTTTGTTTTCCTCCTGATTAAGAAATTTGCATACCTGTCGGTATGGGAACTTGCGTCGCCATTCGTATTATAGTACATTGGATAGTTGATTGCAATATCCTTTTTCTTTAGAAAAAGAATAAGATATAGAAAAGTGTAAAGTATTGGTAATTATTTTATTGACAAAATTGTAGTAACAATGTATTATAATAACATCTGTATATCAAATATTAATTAAGTGGAGGAGAAAAATGAGAAATAGTAAAAAAATTGTAAGAGCAGTGGCATTGGCTTCATCAGTTGTTATTGCGGGCGGCAGTTTAACGGGTTGTAAGGAGACAAAGAAAGTTCAGGGGAATACATATACATATAAATATAATGATTCGGATAATAAGTATGTATTGGGTACGACCGGCGGTTCTGCCAGTGTGAAAGGAAAAACCGGAAAAATATATATATCATCAGATAATGCAGCAACCCTTAAAGAGGTCTGCTTTCAAGGATTTTTATATAAAAATTCATCAGGAACAGCTAAGGTTAAAAATGACAATATAGAGATACATTTGTGTAAAAATTTTAAGACTGCATCTTATGCTACTGTTGTAGGTCCGCTTCCAAAAACGGATAAAGAGATTTTTGTACCAATCGATATAGGAATGGATGTTAATGTCAAGTATACAAAAACTAAATAAAATGGTTTGATAGGAATAAGGACATCATAAAATGAGCAGGGAAAATAAAAAGAAAATAATTAATATCATTATACTATACATAATTGTTTTATGCATGACAGGCTGCGGAAAAGAAAAAGTGCCGAAACCTGTGGAGGGCAAATATATTTCTGCAGATGGAAGCAGCTATATAGTTTTATCTGATTATACAAATGAAAGCCCGGAGAATTCAGAGGACGTATTTGGAAAATGCAGACTTCAATTTACAAATGTTGATTTATCCGCATTTAAAGAGTTCTGTATACTGAATGCTACCGGCAACTATATTTCTGTTAATAAGCTTGGTGATCTAAGTGAGGAAGAATTGGCAGGTATAAAGAAACAGTTTGAAGACAGCATTGATTTGAAAAAACAGTTTATGGATCATGAGGCGGAATTCGAATATTTTTATAGCGAAGAAGAAAAAGGATTCGGTTTTATGTGTGAAATAGAGGGCAGCGGATTTGATGGCGCATATGAATGTTATGTGTCGGCAGAGTATGTGGCAGACGAAAAAGCTATCATATGTGATGAGGTGAAATATAAATTAGAGGATTAATATGAGTGGTGTGGCAATTGAATTAAAAGAAATCTATAAGATTTATGGCAGCGGAGAGAATGCATTTGAAGCCATAAAGGGAGTCTCGTTGTCTGTTGGCAGCGGCAGTTTTGTCAGTCTGGTAGGAAAATCAGGCAGCGGGAAATCTACAATGTTGCATTTAATGGCTGCTTTGGACACCCCTACAACAGGAGAAGTAATTATTGATGGTACCAGTTTAAAAGAGATGTCCGTAAAAGAAAAATGCAGGATTCGAAACGATAAGATTGGTTTTATATTTCAGTCGTTTTATCTGGAAGAAAGTTATACTGTGTTTACAAATGTGGAAATGCCTTTGATGATCAAAGGCATGCCGAAGGCACAGAGAAAAAAAGCAGTGAAAGAAGCAATCGAAAAGGTCGGACTATCTGATAAGATTAAAATGAAAGCTGCTAAACTTTCAGGCGGAGAAAAACAGAGAGTTGCAATAGCGAGAGCGATTGTAAACAGCCCGGAAATTCTGTTTGCTGATGAGCCATGCGGCAATCTGGATACGGAAAACGGTGAAGTAATTATGAATTTGCTTGGCGGATTTGCAAAGCAGGGAGTGACGATCGTACTTGTTACCCATAATATGGAAGATGCTAAAAGAGCTGACCGTATTATTTCCTTAAAAGATGGCATGGTGACTGGTGATGAATATATTTGATTTGGTAATTGGGGAAATTAAGCATTCATGTAAAATGATCTTACTGGGTATCGCAATAGCAACGGCAATTATAAGCGTTGTCGTTGTATTTTACCATTTGACGGCATATATCATGCCGATGATCAGCAATCAATATGACAGTAATTTAGAAGAAGGGATCAGCACATATATAAAGAGGCTTGATATTGATAAGGTGGAACTGCTGGATGAGTTTGGAGCCGAAAATGTTAAACTCCACACAGATGAAAGTAATCAATTTTATATGTCTTCGCTGGAATTGACCGGTAAAGACATAGTTTTAGGCGAAAAATTCTGTCAATGGTTAACGGAAGAAGATTTCGCAGCAGGACAAATTCCGGATGGGATTGCATGGAAAGAATTTAATTATTCTGAAAATGCAATTATTTATTGTACCCAAAAGGAGGTGGAGAGTTTTCAGGTCGGAGACGTTCTGTCTTTATATTTGAAAAATGGTACGTTTGTGAGTGAATTTAAGATATCGGCAGTCGTACGGAAAGATGATGCCGAAGAGACTTATGCAGTTTTGCCTTCAGCAGCGGTAATCCGGAAAATGGATGAAAAAGGAATATCTATTTCATATAACATAGAATGTACGATACCGAAGGCGTCGCAGTATATTGATTTTAAAAAGTCATTGGCTTCTTATGGAGCCTATTGTTCATGTGATTTTGACGATATACTGAGCTTGGTCAGTACCTTAAAATTAGTATTTAAAATAATGGCAGCTATATTTACTGTGATTTCAGTATTTGTTGTCGTTACGATATCGATAATAAATATTAATACGAGAGAAAAATTTTTAGTTCTGCAAAAAGTACTGGGATCGACAGATTGTAAAATAATTTTTATAAATACAATAATCCTGGAACTGCAGATAATGGTAGCTGATATACTGGGATGTATCATAGGATTAAAATTTACAAAATATTTAACAAGCGTTGTTTATCATTTATATAAAATGGATTATAGTATTGAAAATTTCAGTATTATATCTGTTATTTTAAAGTGTATTTTAATCTCTAATATTGCGGTCTTACCGTTTTTGCTGGTAATAAAAAAAGTAATAAACAGAAAAGATATTATTCAGGTTATAAATAATAAGGATTAGATGAGTTGGGAAAAATGAAAATTATTGATATTATTCGCTTGGCAGCAAAAAATATAAGTGGCAGTTTAAAAATGGTTGTGTCCATAATACTGGGATTTATTATCATAATGGGAATAGTGATGGTCAGTTCGGGCTATGGTATTGCCGTAAATAACTATATAGTTGATATAATCAATAATAACTCTTCCGGAGCATATTGCTATAGTATGTTTCAACGATTTACGGAGAGCGATATGGAAAGATACAAAGGTGACAGTAAAGTCGAGGGTATCCAGGTTTTAAAAAAATTTGATGTTTATAAATTATGTGAAGACAACGATAAAAAAATAGCAGCATCGCCATTGGCGAATGATGAAGTCTCCTTTGATGCTGCAATCCTAAAGATTGATGAACAGACGTATAAAGGAAAAAATGATTTTACATACGATTTTGGACTGGATAATCCGGTAAGCGCAACCAGAACAGAGAAAATTGTAAAATACAGGATCGGCGTTATGGAAGAGGGGAATCTGCAGATTGCGGAAAAGGAATTGTCAGAGTATAGAAACAAATATAACAAAACACGCCCCTTTCTTGCAGGAGGAGAGTTTACAGGAGAAAATCAGGTTATTCTAACAGATTATATGTTGGAAAAGTATGGTATCAATGCAGATTTTAAGTCTTGTATTGGTAAAAAGATCAGCTTGTATATTAATACAGAAGACGGAGAATTTTGCATAGTTGAAAATTATGAAATATGTGGAATTTTTGACAGTGATTTTTACAGAATTAATTCCAGAACGGATACGCCACAGATATTATTATCCAATGCAAATCCGGAATATTGTAATATTTTTTATGAAAGGGTTTTTGGCAACAGTTTTAGGGAGATTACCGAATTCTATAACAACAATGATTCGGATGCGATTTATATAGATGAAAAAACAATGGAATATGCAGAGGTTGAAGCACAGCAGGTATTATTTAATGAGATTGTACTGGTAATATGTTTTATTGTTGTAATAGCGGTCGTTGCTTTTGTATATATTATAATTTATTTTTATTTTAAAAAACGTACGAGATATGTTTGTATTCAGAGAGCCATGGGACTGGGGGCCGGAAAAATATATCTGATCATTTTCAGTGAACTTTTAATTATGGGAGTATCAGCAGTTATAACAGCAGTGCCGCTTTGTTATGGTATGATTCTGAAATTAAATGATGTGATACGCATGGCCGTATCGGACTCTTTTTTGGTTTTAAAAAATGATTTTATAATGGCGTCCGGCATTGCAATTTTTTTTATGTTATTTATGATAACCATAATTTCTGTGATTGAATACAGAAAGACAAAGCAGTATACGGTAGTTAACAGAGATAGATTTGTATAGGGGAACCAAATGAAAAAATTAATTGAATTGAATGACGATGTAACAGATTTTGCATTAGATGAAGTTGACTGTTTTCAACGACCAATATCAATAGCATTAGGAAGTGTGGATAAACAATATTCTGCTATATTTTTATTGTATGCAAAAACTTTGGAATTGTATACTTCCAATACCTTGAGAGAAATCAGGTATGATTTGATTGATATACTGAAACATATGGGTTTTTTTGTAGAGCCTTTTGTCAAAGGAAACCTTTTAGATTTTATATATAAGAAAATTAATAACAACAATCTTATTATTATGGGAATAGATTATAATAAACTTTTTTATTCGAAATATTATAAAGTGAGCAGTTATCCGCATTGGTTTATAGTGAATGGATATGATTCGAATTCAAAAGTGATTTCTATAATGGATTATACACAATTTATGGATAAAAGGTTTAAATTTGAACCTTTTGCATTAAGTGATAAAATTTTAAAAAATGCCAACAAAAAATTTAAAGTTATGTACGGGGAATACTATAATTGTTTTTCGATCGAAGTAATTGATATAAATAAATCTTTAACTGAGGATATAAAAAAATTATTAGATTAT
Organism: uncultured Lachnospiraceae bacterium; assembly: GCA_910578175.1. Lineage (GTDB taxonomy): Bacteria > Bacillota > Clostridia > Lachnospirales > Lachnospiraceae > Bovifimicola. Next base: position 104,197 of record CAJTPF010000002.1, on the reverse strand, counting down.
ATCATACAAGTCATGGAAAAAAAGGAATTTTCAATTGTTGCTTTATTTAATAGATTGATCGTTTTGATGAAGCTGCCCGACGTATCGCAAGATGATATAAAAAATGCAGAATCACAGATTTTAAATGTGAATAAAGGTCGTAAAGTATTTTTTAGCGAAATTATTAATTTAATGGATAAATTTAATTTTGATATTAAATCGACGGATAAATTCAGTGAAAAAAGTTGTAAACTGATAACGGAGTATAATAATTTTTCAAACTATTGTTTATTAAGAATTTTATCAGACCAATATGACAATGTGAAATTTAAGGATATGATCAGAGGATTAGAAAGTGAAATACTTGAATTGATCAAAGATTTTAGACATTATATATCTTTATTTTCGGAGAAAATACAAGTGATATCTGAAAAGAAAAATGAAAAAATACTCAATGATTTGGATAATGTTATACATTTGGAGGGAAAGGATGTTTTTTTTGATTTTATAAAAAACAGGGAATATAACTGGTGGGAAAATGACAATGCTCCAAAGTTAAAGGTATTAGAAATTAACGGAATGCTTGCATTTGAAATCAGCGCTCAAATTGAAATCAGCAATGAAAGTGATTGTCATAACTTTCAGGCAGGTTTTTATATAATCAATGGGGAAGAATCCTATTTTGCAGGGGTTGATGTTAGTGATAAGATCTGTTTGGATAAAATAAATATTGATAATTACTCCTGTTATTATGAATATATTCCCGTACAAAAGATATATATTGTGATTAGCAGCAATTTTCTTGAGGTGGGAAAGTTGAACGGAAAAATTAAAAAATGCATATTAAAAAGATATTTTGAAAGAAAAAATATGATTACGGTTGGACTTGTGTGCAAAAAATGGGGAGATTATGGGAAATTAATGGTTAAATTCAGTGATATTAATCATGGTTTTAAAGAATAATGATATAGGAGAATAAGAGAAAAATGAATGTTTTTGATATTAAACAAATGATAATTGAAATAATTTACGAATTTAAACAGACAGATCTTGATATAACTGAGAATTCTAGATCATTGATCAAGGATTATAAATTTGATTCATTGATGTTAATTGACTTTATATCAGAAATTGAAGAGAAATTTGGGATTTTGTTTGAAGTTGATGATGACCTGAATTTATTATTTGATGATATTAATATTTTGGCAGAGTTTGTTTTTAACAGGAGAATGAAAAATAATGAATAAAGAATTAAAGGATATAGTTGATTATGCATATAATAATTCTCCGTTTTATAAAAGTCTGTACAGTAAATACTTTGATAAATCAATGACTGATAAAATTGAATTTAGTATGCTGCCATTGGTGGAAAAAAAGGATCTGTCAGACTCCTCTTTAAGATTAATACCTGAAAAATGGTATGGTGATTTTGTTGAACATAAATTAGCAAAGTATGCGACGTCCGGTTCGACTGGAATATGTCTGGATATTTATTGGTCACAGGAAAACCTTAATCGTTCATTATTGGGATTGTGGTATTTAAGAAAAAAATATTATAACATAAGTCCGGGAGATAAATGTTGTACTTTTTATTCAAACCGAAGAGAAGGTTATGATGAGCCGAAACAGATTCAGGAAGGAAATTACCTGAGTTTTAGCAAAAGTAATTTAGATGCTGAAAGATTATATGAGATATATAACATGATGTCAGCGTTTATGCCGCATTATTTAATTGTTGAACCCAGTATTGCGTTACTATTAAGTGAATATATGAAAAAAAATAAGCTGGATAAAATTGAAAGCATTAAATATATTGAATTAACCGGAGAATTTCTGAACGATAGTGTCAGGAAAGAAATAGAAGAATGTTTTGAATGTATTACAGCAAATCAGTATGGTGCATATGAAGTAAATTCAATAGCATTTGAATGTCCGGAAGGAAATATGCATTGTATGAAACACAATGTTTATGTTGAAATACTGGATGAAACCGGAAATAAATCTGAGGAAAGTATTGAGGGAGATATATATGTCACATCTTTAACAAATTATGTGATGCCGTTTATCAGATACAAGATTGGCGACAGAGGGAGATTATATACAAGTCATTGTTGCAAATGCGGAAATTCAGCGCCAATTCTTAAACTTACCAATGGAAGGTGTAATGATTTTATTATTTGCGAAGACGGAAGCAGAATTCATAGCAGTGTATTTGTAAAAGCTGTTGAGAATACCAATAAGGTGATGGGAAAACCGATTATCCAATATCAGATCCATCAGATTACATATGATCATTTTGTTGTAAAGCTTGTTCTTGCGTATGATGATGTAGATATGCAGACATTGGCCAAAACTTTCGGCCGGCTGCTAGATGAAGAAAGATTATATCATTCCAATATTACATTTGAAAGATACGAAGAATTATTTCCTGATGATAATACAGGAAAATTATATTATTTTATAAATGAGATGCATATGTTTTAATATTTTGAAATGAGGCGGTACAGAAATGAAACCCATACAGGAAAGTTTAAAAGATACTTTTAAAATCTATGCGGATTATATTGCGGTAAAAGATAATAAGTATGATATAAAATATAGAGATATAGAGAGAAAAGCGAAGTTATTGGCAGAGAAATTAATCTGTCACAAAGTAGAAGAACATACCCGGTTTATATTAATGTTCAATGATAGAATAAATTACATCATATCTATTATCACAGTGCTCTATCTGCGCGGAATTTTTATTCCTGTAGATGTTTCGTTACCCGAAGGGAAAATCGATCATATTGTTCAGGAAAGTTATGCAGATTATATATTATATGATGATATAGAATTTGAAAAGAAATTTCAAAATAAATGCATTAATTTATATTGCTATTCATGGAAGAAGAAAGAATATTGTATAGGGGGGAGATGTCCATTAGATTACAGATATGAGTGCGATGATCCTGTATATATTTATTATACATCGGGAACAACCGGAAGGCCAAAAGGTGTTATTGGAAGAAATAAAGGGTTAAAACATTTTATTGACTGGGAAATCAAGGAGTTTGATATAAAAGCAAAATTTAAATTTGCACAAATTACATCACCTTCTTTTGATCCATATTTAAGAGATATTTTTGTACCTTTATTATCGGGGGGTACAATCTGCTTAATGGATAATTGTAATAACTTTCAGGGGATTAAATTTTTGCATCAGTGGATTGAAAAGAATAAAATAAATGTAATTCACTGCGTGCCTGGTATTTTTCATGTGATTGCCATGAATATCTGTAAAACAAAAAATAAAATCAAATCGCTAAAATATATATTTTTAGCAGGTGAGGCTATCGTGATATCGGATTTAAAGTTGTGGTATAGCCTGGATTTGAAACATGTAAACTTGGTAAGTTTATATGGGCCAACGGAGACTACACTGGCTAAAATATATCATAGGATTTCGAAAAGTGATATCTTATATGAAGAAGTTCCTTTAGGGAAACCGATTCCGAAAACAAATATATACTTGGTGGATGAAACGGGTTCTCCCGGAGAATATGGAGAGATTTGCATAGAATCAGAATTTAGTTCACTGGGATATGTGGATATAAATATGAACGCAGGAAAGTTTACAGACAGTCCGTTTCACGATAATTTGAAATTATATCATACAGGAGACTTCGGCCGGTTAAATGGCAAAGGAGAGATACTGTTCAGAGGCAGAAAAGACAGACAGATAAAATTATCGGGAATGAGCGCCAATCTGTATGCAATAGAGCAATGTATATTAGAAAGATCCGCCATAGAACAATGTTTTCTTAAAGTAAATACCATCAATAACAGAATCGTCTGTTATTATACTGCCCGCAATGACATAAATGCAGGGGAAATCAATGATAAACTATCTTATTACTATCAGGATGTATTTTTGCCGCAAAAATATATAAAGCTAGAAGAATTTAAAAGAAACAGCAATGGAAAAATTGATATAAATTATCTGATAAATCATACAGAATGAATTCTGTTAAAACTTTTTGTAGTTCTGTTACGAATAATTTCTCAAGCCATTTGTATAAAAAGAAAAACACGATTCATATTGACAAAGTCCGCTTTCGTCTCATATAATAACCCTCGAGTTAACCCTCACACAGATAACGATCCGATAACGATTACAGGAGTCTGCTTAATGGCTCTGCAGGTCTGACTGGCACTGGACGCGGACCTGTAAGCTTTACGGCTTTGTATGCATAAACCAGTGCGGGATAAGGAGAAAGAATGGTAAACTTTAAAGAATGGGATGGATTTCAGGGGCAGATTTGGAAAGAAGAAGTCAATACCAGAGATTTCATCCAGAAAAATTATAAACCATATGACGGTGATTCAGGCTTTCTGGCAGAACCTACGGAAGCAACAAATAAGCTGTGGGGAATCTTGCAGAAGCTTCAGAAAGAAGAACGTGCAAAGGGCGGCGTGCTGGATATGGACACGGATATCGTATCAACGCTTACCTCTCATGCTCCGGGATATATCAGTGAAGAAACAAAGGATTTGGAGAAGATCGTTGGCCTTCAGACCGATAAGCCGCTGAAAAGGGCGTTTATGCCTTTTGGTGGAATTAAAATGGCGGAAGAAGCGTGCCAGACATACGGATATACTCCGAATCCTGAATTTCATAAGATCTTTACGGAATATAGCAGAACCCATAACCAGGGTGTATTCGATGCCTATACGCCGGAAATGAAAAAGGCCCGCCACAATAAGATCATAACCGGACTTCCGGATACCTACGGCAGAGGCCGTATTGTGGGCGATTACAGAAGAGTGGCATTATACGGTATCGATTATCTGATCGAAGAAAAATCGAAAGATTTTGCAAACTGCGGCGACGGTACCATGACGGATGAGGTGATCCGGCTGAGAGAAGAACTTGCCATGCAGCGTAAGGCGCTGGCGGATATGAAGGTTATGGCATTCACTTATGGTTTTGATATTTCCAGACCGGCAGCCAATGCAAAGGAAGCGGCCCAGTGGTTGTATTTCGGCTACCTGGCAGCGGTTAAGACGCAGAACGGCGCGGCCATGAGCGTGGGACGCATCTCCACCTTCCTTGATATTTATATCCAGAGAGATATGGACAGGGGAATACTGACTGAATCGGAAGCCCAGGAAATCATTGACCATATGGTAATGAAATTCAGAATGGTAAAATTCGCAAGAATACCGTCTTATAACCAGTTGTTTTCCGGCGATCCGGTATGGGCTACGCTGGAAGTCGGCGGAATCGGTGTGGACGGCCGTTCCATGGTCACCAGAACCTGTTTCCGTTTTCTTCATACGCTGGAAAATATGGGACCTTCCCCGGAACCGAACCTTACAGTATTATATTCTTCCGCACTGCCGGAAACCTTTAAAAAGTATGCTGCCGATATTTCCATCCGGACGAGTTCGGTCCAGTATGAAAACGATGATGTTATGAAGCCTGTCTGGGGCGACGATTATTCTATCTGCTGTTGTGTCTCTGCCACACAGACCGGTAAGGAAATGCAGTTCTTCGGCGCAAGAGCCAACCTTGCCAAATGCCTGTTGTATGCGATCAACGGCGGAATGGATGAAAAAAATAAAGTCCAGGTGGGACCGGAATACAAACCAATCACTTCCGAATATCTGGATTATGACGAAGTGCTTGGAAAATATGATGTGATGATGGACTGGCTGGCAGGATTGTATGTGAATATCCTGAATCTGATCCAGTATATGCATGATAAATATTACTATGAAGCAGCAGAAATGGCGTTGATCGATACCGATGTACGCAGAACTTTTGCTACGGGTATCGCAGGATTCTCACATGTGGTGGATTCCCTGAGCGCCATTAAATATGCGAAAGTAAAGACGGTCCGGGATGAGAACGGACTGGTGGTTGATTATGAAACGGAAGGAGACTTCCCTCGTTACGGCAACGATGACGAGAGGGCCGATGAGATTGCGGTATGGTTATTAAAGACCTTCCTGGAGAAAATTAAGAAACATCATACCTACCGGAATTCAGAGCCGACCACATCTATCCTGACCATTACTTCCAATGTGGTATATGGCAAGGCAACCGGTTCCATGCCGGACGGACGTAAGGCCGGAGCACCTTTGTCGCCGGGAGCAAATCCGAGTTACGGTGCGGAACGGAACGGTCTTCTGGCATCCTTAAACTCTGTGGCAAAGCTTCCGTATCACTGGGCACTGGACGGAATCTCCAATACCCAGACCATTAATCCGGATGCACTGGGACACAGTGAAGAGGAAAGGATTAACAATCTGGTTCAGGTTATGGACGGATATTTTGACCAGGGTGCCCATCACCTGAATGTTAACGTATTCGGAAAAGAAAAACTCATAGATGCCATGGAACATCCGGAGAAAGAGGAATATGCGAACTTTACGATCCGTGTATCCGGCTATGCAGTTAAATTTATCGACCTGACAAAAGAGCAGCAGATGGATGTAATATCCAGAACCTGCCACGGAAATATGTAGAAAGATTAAAAATGTTGGTTTCTGCCTCCGGCGGAAATCAACATTTTTGTATATACTATTGATATTGACACAAATACCGTTTTTCAAATGGATTTTATTAAATGGAGGACATATTATGGAATATAATGAGCAGAAAGAAATAACGGGAAAGGTACATTCGCTGGAAACTTTTGGACTGGTAGACGGACCGGGCGTACGTTTTGTTATATTTTTACAGGGCTGTCATATGCGCTGTCAATACTGCCATAATCCTGAAACCTGGAATACGGAAGGGGGACAGGCATATACGGCCCGTCAGATGTTCGAAAAAGCCTGCAGATACCGGAGCTATTGGAAAGACAACGGCGGGATCACGGTCAGCGGCGGGGAACCTCTGTTGCAGCCGGATTTTGTAACACAGCTTTTTGCGCTGGCAAAAGAAAAAGGTATTCATACGGCGCTGGATACCTCCGGCAACCCTTTTACCTTCGAACAGCTGTTTTTGGATAAATTTAACCGTCTGATGGAAGTAACGGACTTATTTATGCTGGATATCAAAAATATGAGCGAAGAAAAGCACAGGAACCTGACCGGATGGTCTAACAGGAATATCTTACAGATGGCAGAATACCTTTCGAAACATGATAAAGAAATGTGGATTCGCCATGTCCTTGTACCGGGACTGACAGACGGAGAGAAAGAACTGGCTGAACTGCGGGAATTTGTACAGGATTTAGAGACGGTAAGCCGGGTGGAGATTCTGCCATATCATACGCTGGGAGAATTTAAATGGGAAAAACTTGAGATGGAGTATCCGCTGAAAGGGGTACGGGTGCCGACGGAAGATGAAGTGAAGCAGGCTGAGGAAATATTGGGCAGGATGCATTTGTAGATTGTTACAAACGAATTGGATCAAAACGGCTTCCGTTTGTCAAATATCCCCTCAAATCCTCATAAAACATAGTGACTCCGCTGACAAAAAGTGCTATAATAATCAGCGAATAGACTTTTTTAGGAGGATTTAGCCTTGAATAAAAGAATCGTACCGGTTTTTGTAGCCTCAGTGATCGCCGTGATTGCACTGATCATACTGGCAGTGGGCAATATGATAGAAAAAAACACGCCGTCAAAGAAATTGGCAGGCGAAGAGGAGATTGATAAATTATTTTTATTATACGATGGTTATACGGAAGACGAAGAGGGTTTTCATTTTGACAATGCCGTAAAAGCGGGGGATAACCAGGCAGCGGTCATATTGCAGAACCGGCTGGTCAGAGACCGCGCATTCATAGACGAAAATGGTCAGATCTATCTGGATGTTGAATTTGTGCAGAATTCTTTAAACCCGCGGTTTTACTGGGATAATAATGAAAATATATTGATTTTTACCACACCGACTGACGTGATAAAAGCGGAAGTGGGCAGTATGGATTCCTATGTCACAAAAGTAAAAAACACAATGAACTATGTCATCGTGAAAACTGAGGGACAGAAAGTATATGTGGCGCTGGATTATGTAAAACTATATTCCAATATTGAAACGGCATTTTATGAAGATCCAAACCGCCTTTGTATTATAAACGAATGGAACGTAACCACAGATGCCGCTGTTTTAAAAGCCGGGGATAACGTCAGGGTAAGTGACAGTATTAAATCAGATATACTGGTTTCTTATGAAGAAGATATGGAAGCAGTGATATTGGAAACAAAGGGAAAATGGTCAAAAATTGTTACAAATGACGGTTATACGGGATATATAAAAACTTCCGCTTTAAAAAACATTACGACAAAAACCTATACCAGTGAATATATTGAACCGGAATATACAAATATAAAAAAAGATTTTACCATCAGTATGGCATGGCATATGGTGACCAACACAACGGCAAATAATCAGCTGGTGGATATGGTAACTTCTGCAAAAGGGTTAAATGTCATATCGCCGACCTGGTTCCGGTTAAATGACAATGAGGGTAATTTTTCCTCTCTGGCACAGAGTGAATATGTGACCAGGGCACATCTGATCGGATTGGAAGTCTGGGCGATGATAGACGACCAGTCGCCAGATTCGGATAACAGGGAGATTTTTCCATATACGACAAAACGGGAGAGACTGGTAAACCAGCTTGTGGCGGCGGCGATCGAATATAATCTGGACGGGATAAATATAGACTTTGAATACATAACGGCAGATATTGCCAAAGATTATGTCCAGTTCCTGCGGGAACTTTCGGTCAAATGCCGGATCAATGGAATTGTGCTGTCCATAGATGATAAAGTTCCGGATGCATCGAATCTGTATTATGACAGAAAAGAGCAGGGAATCATTGCGGATTATGTTATAATGATGGGATATGATGAGCATTGGGGAGAAGGCTCCGGGGCAGGATCCGTTGCTTCACTTCCGTGGGTGACGGCAGGAATTGAAAAGACGCTGACAGAAGTTCCGGCCTCCAAACTGATCAATGCAATACCTTTTTATACCAGGATCTGGCAGGAAGACGGTGCAGGAAATTATGTGGATTCCCAGGCGGTGGATATGCAGACGGCGGCAGATAAACTGGCTTCTAACGGCATTCAGGCGGTATGGGTTGACAATGTGGGACAAAATTACGGGGAATTCAGTATAGACGGTCTGGTGTACAGAATCTGGCTGGAGGATGCGAAATCCATTGAAGAAAAGATGAAGCTGATAAGAACGTATGATCTTGCCGGTGTGTCTGCATGGAGACTTGGATATGAAAATGCGGATATCTGGAATACTATGATTAAATATACAAATTAGTGTTGGGAAACAGATAAATACAAAAACTGTTCATGGAATTATGACAAGTTCTGCCGCATATTTATAGCAATAAGGAAGATACAGGCTGGTAGAACAGTGTTTGATGTTAAGAAAAGAGTTGAATATATCATGGCTGCGGCTATGCTGACGCTCATAACGGCGGCAGCCATAGGGATGAACATGAATGCTGCGGGCGGTATACACAAAGTCAGTCATGAAAGCGGCGCAGAAACCCGGAACGGACCGGAAAATCCCGGCGGAGATAGATCCGGTTCCGGAACGGGGTTTATAGATAAAGGCAGAGACGGTAAATACATTGTTGCCATAGACCCGGGACACGGAGGAAATGACCCCGGGAAGATAGGCATTAATGATAAACTGGAAAAGGATATCAACCTGTCAATTGCCCTAAAGCTTGAAAAACTGCTGAAAGAGCAGGGGATCGAAGTTATAATGACAAGAACCAAAGATGTAGGATTGTATCAGGAAAGCGACTCGAATAAAAAACGGGCCGATATGAAAAAGCGGGTGACGATTATCAATGAATCCGAAGCGGATCTGTGCGTAAGTATTCACCAGAACAGCTATACGTCCCAAAATGCAACCGGGGCCCAGGTATTTTATTATTCGGGTTCTGAAAACGGAAAGAGGATGGCGGAGGTAATACAGAAAGCGTTGAAAGAGAAAGTAGACAGCAGTAACCGGCGGGCAGCAAAATCAAATAATGATTATTATATACTGCTCAATGTAAAATGTCCTTCGGTAATCATAGAATGCGGATTTCTGTCCAATTGGAAAGAGGCTACCAGCCTGGCGGACGATTATTACCAGGAGCAGCTGGCAGCAGCAATCTGTTCAGCGGTACTTTCATGTTTAACAAATAATTAGTTTTCAATTTTGGAGAAAAGTGGTATAATATCTCAATATTTAGTAAAATGTATAAATTAACGGGTATCAAAATGGAAGAAAATCTTAGAATCGCAACCATTGTCAGAAAAACAGATGAAAATCAGACCGATGATCTGATCATAGAAGAGGCGGCAGGGATACTGCGGGCAGGAGGACTGGTGGCATTTCCCACCGAGACTGTATACGGACTGGGCGCGGATGCGTTACATGAGAAAGCGTCAATGAAAATATACGAAGCAAAAGGCAGACCATCCGACAATCCGCTGATCGTTCATATTGCCGATGAAGCACAGCTGGAATCTATAGTAAAGACAGTGCCGGATAAGGCAAGGGCGCTTATGAAAGCATTCTGGCCCGGTCCGCTGACGATTATCTTCCGGAAAAGCGATACCGTTCCCGGCGGGACCACAGGCGGACTGGATACGGTAGCCGTAAGAATGCCGGAACATAAAATCGCATTGGAACTGATACGTGCATCGGGACTGCCGATAGCGGCTCCCAGCGCCAATACATCAGGGAGGCCCAGTCCTACCAATGCAATGCATGTATATGAAGATCTGAACGGCAGGATAGATATGATAATAGACGGTGGAACCGTGGGAATCGGAATCGAGTCCACGATAATAGACGTGACTTGCGAACCACCCATGATCCTGCGGCCGGGATATATAACAAAAGAGAAACTGGAACGGGTCATAGGCCCGGTGGCTGTTGATAAAGCCGTTTCGGAACCGGTAAGTCCCCATGTGATTCCCAGGGCGCCGGGGATGAAATATAAGCATTATGCTCCGGAAGCAGATTTTACCATGTTCAGCGGTGAGGCCGATAAAGTGGCACGCCATATTAACCGGCTGACAGAGGAAAAGCTTCGTCAGGGTTTTAAAGTCGGCGTTATAGCCAGCGACGAGACTGTGGATAAATACCGGTCAGGCGATGTAGTTTCTCTGGGAACACGGAAAAACGATATTACCGTTGCCCGGAATTTATACAGGGTATTAAGGGAGTTTGATAATAAGAAGGTAGATTATATCTTTGGTGAAACATTTACGGATGACGAATTTGGACAGGCCATTATGAACCGCCTTTGCAAGGCGGCGGGATACCAGATTGAGATTGTTACATGACGATAAGTTCATAAGGCGGATTTAGAAAGGTGTTAAACATGGGCAGATACGAAAAGGTACTGTTTGTTAGTACCGGGGGTACATGCAGAAGCTTATGGGCGGCGGCGATATTTGAAAGTGTTAATACGGACCGGTCAATAACTGCCGGATCCCGGGGACTTGTGGTCTTATTTAAAGAACCTCCGAATCCCAAAGCAGTGGCGATTGCAAAAAGCAAGGGAATATCCATAGAAAACGCAGCTTCGACACCGCTGACCGGAGAGGATTTTGGTGAGAATGTACTGGTTCTCGTTATGACGGATGTACTTAAGAAAAACATTTATGATGAATTTGAAAATGCCATAAATGTGTACTCCATAAAAGAGTATACGGAATCCGCAGTGGATGTGGAAGCGGCATATGGCGGTGAACTGATAGAATATGGAGAGAATTTTGAATATCTAGAAAAACTGGTGAAGATCGTAATAGAAAAATTAAAGCAGGACTCACCCAAAACTGGCGGAAATGCAGAATAAAAATCCCGGGAGGAACACTATGATAGCGATTGGCTGTGACCATGGCGGTTATGAACTGAAGACGGAGATCATCAGGCACTTAGAGAAAAGAAAACTGGAATATAAAGATTTTGGCTGCAACAGTACGGAGGCTGTGGATTATCCGGAATATGCCAAAGCCGTGGCAGAGGCAGTTGTGTCCGGAGAAGCTGAAAGGGGGATTCTGATCTGCGGAACCGGCATCGGTATCTCCATAGCGGCAAATAAGATCAAAGGAATCCGTGCCGCAGTCTGCACGGATTGTTTTACGGCGGAAGCCACAAGGCTTCATAACGATGCAAATATACTGGCAATGGGAGGACGGGTTGTAGGTCCGGGACTTGCGGTAAAGATAACGGATACTTTTCTGGATACGGAGTTTTCCGGCGAAGAGAGACATAAAAACAGGATCGGCATGATCGAAGATTAGAAATCCACAGACCGTTCTGTGAAATGCGGAGGTATAGAAATGAGTATTCAGCTCACCGGAAAAAGAGAAGATTATATCAGCTGGGATGAATATTTTATGGGTGTTGCCTATTTATCGGCAATGCGTTCCAAGGATCCGAATACCCAGGTGGGAGCCTGTATCGTCAGCCATGAGAATAAAATTTTATCCATGGGATATAACGGTTTTCCTAACGGCTGTTCCGATGATGAATTTCCCTGGGACAGGGAAGGGGAAGGACTGGACAGTAAGTATTTATACTCAACCCACAGTGAGTTAAATGCGATCCTGAATTACCGGGGAGGCAGTCTGGAAGGCTGCAGGATATATGTAACCTTATTTCCGTGTAATGAATGTGCCAAAGCCATTATTCAGTCCGGGATTAAGGAATTAGTCTATGATTCCGATAAATATGAGGGCACGCCTTCGGTTCAGGCATCAAAACGGATGCTGGGTTCTGCCGGCGTGAAATGCATACCATATGGAAAAACAGGAAGGCAGGTTCATATCACGCTTTAATAATATATAACGAATCGGAGGAGCAGGTTCACGAAGACTTGTGGCCGGCATAAATATTGATGAAAAGAAATAAGCTGAAAAGAGAAGCATATTCCAATTTTGTATTGATTTCACAAATAGGCTTTCATATGCTCGTACCGATATTTGCATGTGTGGCTGTCGGTGTATTTATTGACAGGAAATATCACACTTATCTGACATTACCGCTGCTGATACTGGGAATTCTGGCCGGAGGACGGAATGCATATGCACTGGCCAAGAGCGCCAACCGGAAGTCGGAAGACCAGATGAAACTGGAACAGGAGCATAAGATGGTAGAGGAAGCGGTTAAACAATGGAATGAAGGAAGGCAGTTTGCCGGAAACGATCATGCGGGAGGAGAGTCCGTTGGAAACGAAAACAGAGAGGAACAGCCTGAATCCGGGGACAGGAACGGAGACTGACAATATCGACAAAAACCGACATGGAATATTAAAAAATCCTACCTGCCGGGAACTTTTGATTGGAAATTTATGTTATTATATATTGGGGCAGATTTTGATACTTGCATTTATATATAATAGTGCTAAAATTGAAGTCAGTCTGGGATTTTTTATTGGTGTTTTAATATCTGCCTCAATGGTGCTCCATATGACCGTTTCTCTGGAACAGGCCATGTGCATGGGAGAAAGAGGGGCTTATAATCATGTCCGGAAAACCACGGCCATAAGGTTTGCAGTCATTTTTACAATATTTATCGTAATAGGAGTAACGGGTTTTTGCAATATACTTGCAGCTCTGGCAGGTATCATGGCGTTGAAAGTATCGGCTTATTTACAGCCGTTTACTCATAAAGTTTTAGCTAAAAAATCTACAGGAAAAGGAAGGTGAGAATGTGGGATACGGAATTCTGAGTACCATTGGTGGACTCGGAACGGGAGCAGGTTTCCTGTCTAAAGCAGCGGAAACCGTAACAGAAGCGGCTGCTCAGGGTACATTGGCTGCGGAAGAAGAAAAGAGCGCCGGAAGCTTTATGATAAGCTTATTAAAGGAATTTAAGATCGGCGGTGTGACGCTTCATATAACGTCTACACATGTAAGTCTGTTGATCGTAACAGTTACTTTAATTCTTTTTGCGATCATTGTTAACCGGAAGTTAAAAAAAGCAGAAGTCTGTGATACTCCCGGAACTTTACAGAATATTGCTGAACTGATCGTCGAAGCTATATCCAATATGGTAAGCGGCATTATGGGAACGAATGGTAGGAAGTTTGTCAATTATATTGCAGCGCTTTTTATGTTCGTATTGTTAAGCAATATATCCGGCTTGTTTGGTCTGAGACCACCAACTGCCGACTACGGTGTAACATTACCTTTGGGTATCATTACATTTTGCTTAATTCATTATAATGGTATTAAGAAGAATAAAAGCAAACATTTCACAGCATTGTTTCAGCCGGTCTGGTTTTTATTTCCTATCAATATCATTGGTGAGTTTGCAGTACCGTTATCGCTTTCACTTCGTCTTTTCGGTAATGTAATGTCCGGAACAGTGCTTATGGGCCTTATCTATGGTTTGCTAAAACCGTTTACGGTAGCATGGCCATCCATACTGCATATCTATTTTGATATCTTTTCCGGATGTATACAGGCATATGTTATCTGTATGCTGACGATGGTTTATATTACTGATAAAACAGGCGACTAAAACTATTATGGTTTAAAGGAAAATATTTTGAAAAGGAGCCATGCGGCGCATCTATTCCTTTGAACTCTTTGGCGCATATTACAGGATAAAAGTAATAGAAGGCATGGGATTGAATTATGAATCAAGTAACAGGACAGGAATTTATTTATGCTATGTCAGCAGTAGGTGCAGGTATCGCAATGATAGCCGGTGTGGGACCTGGTATCGGTCAGGGATATGCAGCAGGTCAGGCAGCAGCAGCCGTTGGACGTAATCCGGGTGCAAAATCCGATATTACATCTACCATGCTTTTAGGTCAGGCGGTTGCCGAGACTACAGGTCTTTACGGTTTGGCTGTTGCAATTATCTTAATGTTTGTTAAGCCGTTCTAACAGGTAAGCCTGATAAAGAATAATTTACGATTGTACTTAAAAAATCTTAAATTCTCAGAAAGGAGGCGAAACCTTGGAACGACTATTTGGACTTGATGCGCAGTTATTATTTGATGCCGGATTGTTAGCTCTGAATATGCTGGTATTATTTACGGCATTGTCTTATTTTATGTTTAATCCGGTAAAGAATATGCTGGAAAAGCGTCAGGAGAGAATTACAAACGACAGGAATCAGGCCATTGCAGATAAAAATGATGCTGAAGTTCTTAAGAAAGAGTATGAGGATAAGCTGAAAGGTATTCAGAAGGAGGCAGAAGAGATTCTTGGCGACGCACGGAAACGGGCTCTTAAAAATGAAGAGAGAATCGTAGGAGAGGCGAAGGAAGAAGCGGCAAGAATCATCGCTCATGCCAAATCAGAGGCAGAACTGGAAAAGAAAAAAGCTGCCGATGATATAAAGAAAGAAATCGTCAAAGTTGCAACCCTGATGGCGGGCAAGGTAGTAGCGGTATCCGTGGACGAAAAGACACAGGATGCACTTGTTGAGGAAACATTAAAGGAGATAGGTGATAACACATGGCTAAGCTAGTATCAAAGACATACGGTGATGCATTGTTTGAGCTTGCTCTGGAAGAAGATAAATTAGATCTGTTCTTTGCAGAATCTGAGGTTATCAGACAGGTGTTTCTTGAAAACCGTGAGCTTATAAAACTACTGAATCACCCGAAGATAGACAAAGAAGAAAAAATTTCCGTAATGGAAGATATTTTTAAAGACAGAGCATCAAATGAATTTGTCGGATTTCTTACCCTTGTGGTCAGGAAGGAGCGGCAGAATGATATTGTCGGAATACTGGATTACTTTGTTTCACAGGTAAAAGAATATAAGAAAATCGGTGTTGCACATGTTTCCAGTGCAAAGGTATTAAATGACACTCAAAGGGCGGAAGTAGAGAAAAAACTGCTTGCGACCACGGAATATCAGAAATTTGAGATGGCTTTTTCCGTGGATGAAAGTCTGATCGGAGGACTGGTGATCCATATCGGAGACAGAGTTGTCGATAATAGTATAAAACATAAGCTGAATGAACTGGCAAAGGATTTGTATGATATTCAGCTGGCGTAATAAGAAATTTTGCTGAAAGAAGGTGGGTTAGCTCCATGAATTTAAAACCGGAAGAAATCAGCTCTGTGATCAAAGAGCAGATTAAGAAATATTCGGCTGAACTCGATGTATCCAACATCGGTACGGTAATCCAGGTAGCTGACGGAATCGCCCGTGTACATGGACTGGAAAATGCCATGGCAGGTGAACTTCTGGAATTCCCGGGCGAGGTGTACGGTATGGTACTGAACCTGGAAGAGGACAATGTAGGTGCCGTTCTCTTAGGCGACCAGAAGAACATAAATGAAGGTGATACTGTTAAATCAACAGGCCGTGTGGTAGAGGTGCCGGTAGGCGACGCCATGCTGGGCCGTGTTGTAAATGCTTTGGGACAGCCGATTGACGGCAAGGGACCGATCAATACAGATAAATATAGAAAGATCGAACGGGTGGCTTCAGGTGTTATTTCCAGAAAATCCGTAGATACCCCGCTTCAGACGGGAATTAAGGCGATAGATGCCATGGTTCCTATCGGAAGGGGACAGCGTGAGCTTATCATTGGCGACCGTCAGACAGGTAAGACGGCAATTGCCATTGATACGATCATCAATCAGAAAGGGCAGGGTGTGAACTGTATCTATGTAGCCATAGGACAGAAAGCTTCGACTGTTGCCCAGATCGTTAAGACATTGGAGGAGCATGGTGCCATGGCGTATACGACCATCGTTGTATCCACTGCCAGCGAACTGGCTCCGTTACAGTATATCGCACCGTATTCAGGCTGTGCCATCGGTGAAGAGTGGATGGAGAACGGCGGAGACGTGCTGGTTATCTATGATGACCTGAGTAAGCATGCGACCGCATACCGTACCCTTTCTTTGCTGCTTCGCCGTCCGCCGGGCCGTGAGGCATATCCGGGCGATGTATTCTATCTTCATTCCAGACTGCTGGAGCGTGCGGCAAGATTGTCGGATGAACTGGGCGGCGGTTCTTTAACAGCCCTTCCGATCATCGAAACCCAGGCAGGCGACGTATCGGCATATATACCGACCAACGTAATCTCCATTACCGACGGCCAGATCTATCTGGAAACGGAAATGTTTAACGCAGGTTTCCGTCCTGCCGTGAATGCAGGTCTTTCCGTATCACGTGTGGGAGGCGCGGCACAGATCAAGGCAATAAAGAAACTGGCAGCACCGATCCGTGTGGAACTGGCCCAGTACCGTGAACTTGCAGCGTTTTCACAGTTCGGTTCCGAGCTGGATAACGATACAAAGGAGAAGCTGGCCCAGGGTGAAAGAATTAAGGAAGTACTGAAACAGGATCAGTATAATACCATGCCTGTGGAATATCAGGTTATCATTATCTATGCTGCTACAAAGAAATATCTTCTGGACATTCCGGTCAGTGAGATTCTTGATTTTGAAAAGAACTTATTCGAATATATTGCAAACAAATATCCTGAGATCGTGCAGAGTATCCGGGAAACAAAGGATCTGACAGCGGAAACCGAAGATATGCTGATAAAAGCGATTACAGAATGTAAGGCAAATAAATAGCAGAAGGTGGTGGATGGCATGGCGTCAATGAGAGATATTCAGAGACGTAAAATAAGTATTCAGAGTACAGAACAGATTACAAAAGCCATGAAGCTGGTTGCCACTGTTAAATTGCAGAAAGCAAGGGTCCGTGCTGAAAAAGCGAAACCGTATTTTGAGCATATGTATGAGACGGTCACTTCCATACTTGCCCGTTCCGGAAATCTGGATCATAAGTTTTTAAAGGCCGGTGAAAGTAAGAAGAAAGCGGTCATCGTCATAACTGCCAACCGGGGGCTTGCCGGAGGCTATAATAATAATATTACAAAGCTTCTGACGAAGGATGGTAATTTTTCGAAAGAACAGACGGTAATTTATAATATCGGACGCAAAGGCAGAGAGACTCTGGGAAGAAACGGCTATGAGATCATGGCGGATTATTCCGACGTGATCAATGAACCGATTTATCGGGATGCAATGGAAATCGCGGAACATATTTTGTCAGATTTTGAAAAAGGCGGATTTGGTGAACTCTATATAGCTTATACAAAGTTTAAGAACACCGTCAGCCATGTTCCTACCATGCTGAAACTGCTTCCGATATCTGCTGATGAGACATCGGTTTCCAAAGAGGAAAAAATGACGCTTATGAATTATGAACCGTCAGAGGAAACGGCATTGGATATGATCGTACCAAAATATGTCAGCAGTTTGATCTACGGCGCACTGATAGAAGCTGTAGCCAGTGAAAACGGCGCAAGGATGGCTGCCATGGATTCCGCCACGAGCAATGCGGATGAAATGATCGCAAATCTGTCACTGATGTATAACAGGGCCCGTCAGAGCTCTATCACGCAGGAACTGACCGAGATCATAGCCGGCGCCGAGGCAATCAGTTAAAATGTCTGCATAAAATGCAGGCGGAAAGAAAGAATTTAGTAAAGGAGATATGCAGAGAAGATGGCAGATAATAATACAGGTAAGAATAACATCGGAAAGATTACCCAGATTATCGGTGCCGTACTGGATATCAAGTTTGAAGCTGGGAATCTTCCGGAAATATATGATGCGATCAATATAACCAGAGAAGACGGCGGAAGGCTTGTTGTCGAGGTAGCACAGCATTTGGGCGACGATACTGTAAGATGTATTGCCATGGGTCCTACCGACGGTCTGGTCAGAGGCATGGAAGCGGAAGCTACCGGCGCTCCGATTTCAGTACCGGTTGGTGAAAATACGCTTGGACGTATGTTTAATGTATTAGGAGAACCCATTGATAATATCGCACCTCCGGAAGGTGCCGAGTATCTTCCGATTCACAGAAAAGCACCTGCATTCGAAGAACAGTCTACCACGACAGAAATTCTGGAGACGGGTATCAAGGTTGTTGACCTGCTTTGCCCATACCAGAAGGGTGGTAAGATCGGACTCTTCGGCGGTGCCGGTGTAGGAAAGACAGTATTGATCCAGGAACTGATCCGTAATATTGCTACAGAGCACGGCGGATATTCCGTATTTACCGGTGTTGGTGAGAGAACAAGAGAAGGAAACGACCTTTATTACGAAATGAAAGAATCCGGTGTTATCAATAAAACCACCATGGTATTCGGACAGATGAATGAGCCGCCGGGTGCCAGAATGAGAGTAGGTCTGACCGGACTTACCATTGCGGAAAATTTCAGGGATGCAGGCGGAAAGGATGTACTGTTGTTCATTGACAACATTTTCCGTTTTACACAGGCGGGTTCCGAGGTTTCCGCCCTTCTTGGACGTATGCCTTCTGCGGTAGGATACCAGCCGACCCTTCAGACCGAAATGGGCGCCCTTCAGGAGCGGATCACATCTACAAAGAACGGTTCCATTACTTCGGTTCAGGCCGTATATGTGCCGGCCGATGACCTGACGGACCCGGCTCCGGCAACTACCTTTGCCCACCTGGATGCAACTACGGTTTTATCCCGTTCCATCGTGGAACTTGGCATTTATCCTGCGGTTGACCCGCTGGAATCTACATCCAGAATCCTGGACCCGAAGGTAGTAGGTGAAGAGCATTATAAGGTAGCCAGAGGCGTACAGGAGATTCTGCAGAAATATAAGGAATTACAGGATATTATTGCGATTCTTGGTATGGATGAATTATCCGAAGAGGACAAACTGGTAGTTGCCAGGGCGAGAAAGGTACAGAAATTCCTTTCCCAGCCGTTCTTCGTTGCAGGACAGTTTACCGGTCTGGAAGGTAAGTATGTTCCGCTTTCGGACACCATTCAGAGTTTTAAAGAAATTCTGGAAGGCAAACATGATGATATTCCGGAAAGTTATTTCCTGAATGCCGGCAGTATTGATGATGTACTTGCCAGGGTTCAGAAATAGGAAATAACGTTTATGCCCTTTGGCAGAAAGGATATTGTCTATGGATAATGAAAAGTTATTTGAGTTAGAGATCATTTCTCCGGACCGCATATTTTATAACGGCCAGGTATCCTTTGTGGAAATGAGGACCAGGGAAGGGGATATCGGTGTGTATAAGAAACACATTCCGCTTACTGTGATCCTGGTCCCGGGTCTGGTAAAGATATATGAGCCATCAGAACCGGAACCGAAAAAAGCCATCGTTCATGCAGGATTTGCAGAGATTCTGGAGAACAAGGTTACGATCATGGCAGAAGTGGCCGAGTGGCCGGAAGAAATCGATCTGAATCGTGCGGAAGAAGCCAGGATCCGTGCAGAGAGAAGATTAAATGAAGAAGGCGAAGGCGTCAATATCGACAGGGCGGAAGCAGCGCTCCGCAGATCGCTGGCGCGGATCGAGGCTTTGAAGTAAGAGGATAAAAGATCTGTTTGGTAATGAAAAATTACTGAACAGGTCTTTTTTATTTGTTTTTGTGAATAAAAGTTTAGTATTTTTTTACAAAGATTAATAAAAATAACTAAAATATAAAAAAACGTATTGACAAAAAATGTCAAAATATGGTAAAACATAAATATGTTGAGCAAACTAATAGAAATATTGGGACGCAAAGCTTGGAGTCTAAGGGATATAATGGTGTTAATAGGGACAGGGTGAGCAGATTTCTGCATACATAGTATCATATATTATATTCTAAGATAGTTCGGCTGCTGTATATTATATACAACAGCTTTTTTGTTTACCATGATTAAGTATATATTTTGCTGTTTAGTATATATTTTCTAGTATACCATAAAAAACTATACGTTTACAAGGAGAAGTAAAAATGAAAATAAAGGTAGCGTTATTGGAAAAGGATGAGGCATATTTAAAAAAGTTTGCGGCAGTATTTAATAAAAAATATATTGAAAAAATACAATTATATTTTGCAACCGATGCCAGCTTAATAAAAGATATTCTTGAAAAAAACAAAATCGATGTTTTACTGGCAAATGAAGAGTTTGAAATTGATCTAAAAAAATTGCCTAAACGCTGCGGGTTTGCGTATATTCTGGATAATAACCTGCTTTCACAAAATGCAGATGGTATCAGACTGATTGGAAAATATCAGAAAGTAGAAATGATTTATAAAGAGATTTTAAATATATATGCAGAAAAAGCAACTATTATTTCCGGCATTCAGCAGGAAGGAGATACAAAAACTAATATAATCTTTGTTACTTCGCCGGCAGGAGGGGTTGGAAAAACAACAATGGCATATGTATGTGCAAGAAATTTTGTCAGAACAGGAAAAAAAGTTTTATTTATTGATTTGGATATATGGGGAGACTGCTCGCTATGTTTCAGTGATGTGGGGCAAATGGATTTTAGTGAAGTTGTATATGCATTAAAAAGTCAGAAAAGTAATATTTCATTAAAGATGGAAAGTGCAGTAAAAAAGGATGCAAGCGGCGTATATTTCTATTCTCCCACAAAGACGGCTCTGGATATGACAGAAGTTTTGTTGGAGGATGTTCGTACGTTGTTTAAAATCCTGATATCGGAAGGTAAATATGATTATATTATTGTAGATAAACCCTTTGATCTATCAGATATCGTATATGAGATTATTAAAAATGCAAGGCATGTACTTCTGGTATCGGATGGTTCTGAGGTTACAAACAGAAAAATAGTAAGAGCATACGAAACATTAGAAATATTAGATGATAAAAAAGATCTGGCATTGATGAACAGATTATCCATTATATATAATAAGTTCAGTAATAAAAAAAGTAAAATGCTGGATGGACTGGATATCAAAACATTGGGCGGGATTCAAAAATATGAAAATGCCAGTACACAGCAAATTTTAAATGAGTTGCAGGGATCACAGATATTTAATTCGATTATGTAATGGTATTAGTGGAGGAATATTGTGGAAACAGCGTTAATTGAAGAATTGGCATTAAAAGTAAAGTCATATGTAACAGATAATCTGGCACTCAGTGATTTATCCGATGAGGAACTGGAAGAAAAAATTGAAGAACTTACCTCCCGGACAATAGGAAACAGTTATGTCTCCATTGAGGACAGGGTTGCCATCGTTAAAAAAGTGTATAGTTCTATCCGGGGACTGGGTCTGTTGGATGAGATCATGAATGATGATTCCATTACGGAAGTAATGATAAACGGACATCAGAATGTTTTTATTGAAAAATCTGGGAAAGTACAGAGAATGGACAAAGAGTTTGAAAGTCAGAGACGTTTGGAGGATATTATTCAGAGGATTGTTGGAATGGCAGGCCGGGAGGTCAATCAGGCAAATCCCATTGTGGATACGAGGCTGGCAGACGGTTCCCGTGTGAATGTAGTTCTTCCGCCAATCGCCCTGTGCGGACCAACGATCACGATTCGTAAATTTTCCAAAACGCCGATGACGATTGAAAAGTTGATTGCATATGGTTCCATTACCCCGGAAATTGCCCATAAACTGGATCTGCTTGTAAAGGCCAAATACAATATTTTTATCTGCGGTGGTACGGGTTCCGGGAAAACCACATTTTTAAATGCCTTATCCAATTATATACCGAAGGATGAAAGAGTCATAACAATAGAGGATTCGGCCGAGCTTCAGATTGTGGGAATTGATAATCTTGTCAGCCTTGAAACCAGAAATGCCAATGCCACCGGAGTGGGACAGATTACGATACGTGATCTCATTAAATCTTCCCTCCGTATGAGACCGGAACGGATCGTCGTCGGCGAAGTCAGAGGCGGAGAGGCTTTGGACATGCTGCAGGCGATGAATACGGGACATGACGGTTCACTGTCCACCGGACATGCCAACTCTACAAAAGATATGCTGAGCAGATTGGAAACGATGGTATTACAGGGAGCGGCAGGCTTGCCGCTGGAAGCAATCCGTCAACAGATCGCCTCTGCGGTCGATATCATTATCCATTTATCCAGGCTCAGGGATCATTCCAGAAAGACCATGGAAATCACGGAAATACTGGATTATAAAAACGGAGAGATAGAATTAAATCCGCTGTACGTTTTTGAAGAAGATGAAAATACCACGCTGGAGCGGGTATCCGGCGGTTTGAACAGAACAAAAAATAAATTGGTGAATGATTGGAAATTACAGCTGGCAGGTATAAAAGAAGTAATATAGGAGAGAGAATATGGGATTATTTAAAAAGAATACCAAAGTAGAAGAACCGGAACCTCAATATTATATGTCTGCAACAAATATGCAGATGTTAAACTATAAAGTATATTATATGTCTAAATTAGAAAAAATACTTTATTTTCTGCTGGCATTTATAGTGGGTGCGGCGGTCGGTTATCTGTTTTACGGCGGGATTGGAAAAGATGAATTTGGAAATCCAACAATGCTGACACACGTTTTAAATGTTATGATTTCCTCCATTGTTGGGGTCATTGCCGGAAAGTTATTTCTGCCGGTAAGGGTATCACAGATAATTACCAAGAGAAAGAGAACGCTGAATTTACAATTCAGGGATATGTTAGAAGCGTTATCCACATCACTGAATGCAGGTAAGAATGTAACGGATTCTTTTAAAAGCGTCTATGGGGATTTAAAAATTCAGTACGCCGAAGATGCATTTATCTTGAATGAAATCGCATGTATATTGGCGGGAATAAATAATAATATCGCAGTGGAAGATATGCTTTCGGATTTTGGCGCCAGGAGCGGAATCGATGATATATCCAGTTTTGCAGATGTGTTTTCGGTTTGTTATAAAAAGGGCGGAAATATCAAAGAGACCATTGCAAAAACCCATGAGATTCTCAGTGATAAGATTGAAATCAGCGAAGATATAGAAACAACCGTGACTTCCAGTAAGTCGGAGCAGAACATGATGATATTTATGCCGGTAATTCTGATAGGAATGATGAAGACCATGAGCCCAGATTTTGCTGATAATTTTGTAACGCCGGTTGGAATCATTGCTACCACGATCGGAGTGGTCCTGTTTGTTATTGCATATTTTGTCGGCCGTTCCATACTGAATATCAAATTGTAATTTAAAGGTGGTGTTTATATGTATTTTTCTACATTCGATATTATTATACTGATTATCGGTTTTATCTTGTTAATTGGATGGTTGATATGTTTTTTCATGGGATTACAGTACAATCAACTGTTTGATGTATTGGAAGAAAAGGAATATCCGTTTAAAGAAGTTTATGGAATGGGATATTTTATAATTCAAAAGATAAATTACCAGTTTAAATCCAAGGCAGACAGGGAATTGCGGCAGGCAATCGATATATTGTATGGTAAAAAGTATGAGGATTATTATCTGAGAACGGTATATGCCCAAAAGATTACAATTTCCTCCATGCTGGCAGTTTTGGGATTTGCATTGTATGGTCTGGCAAATGACGTTCTGGTTACAGTGATATTATTAGTTTTTGCAGTAGCAGCATTTTTTTATTTTGGATCAGCGCTTAATAAAAGAATTGAAAAAAGGTCAGAGGAAATGCTCAGAGACTTTTCGGAGATTATTTCTAAACTGGCGCTGCTTACCAATGCAGGAATGATTTTAAGTGACGCATGGAGAGAAGTGGCATTTACGAGTAATAGAATAATTTATACAGAGATGCAGCTTGCAGTGGAGGAAATTGATAATGGAGTATCAGAGGTTGAAGCTTTTTATCATTTTGGTAGCAGATGTCTGATTCCGGAAATAAAAAAATTTACATCGACCATAGTACAGGGATTGGTAAAAGGAAACAGTGAATTGGCTTCTATGCTGCAACAGCAGAGTAAAGAGGTCTGGAATTCCAGAAAACAGAATGTAAGAAGAAAGGGAGAAAAAGCGGCAAGCAAGCTTATGATACCAATTTATATTATGTTTATCGGGATATTGATAATGGTTGTAATACCTATATTTGCAAATATAGGCACATAACTGTTATTTATATAAATACATAGGAAGATAGGGAGGTGAAAAGAATGTCAGATTTATTTTTAAAGTACTATCTTAGAGCAAAGGTAGGATTAGATGACTTCTTAAGAAACGAAGAAGGAGATGTTAATGTTGTATCGATAGTTGTTCTTATTGGAATTGCGGTGTTATTAGCTGTATATTTTAAGGATGAAATTGGAAAATTGTTAAAAAACTTATTTACTACAATTAAAGGAAGTTCAAATGATGCAATTACTACAAAAGTAAAGCCTTAAAATTAGGGTTAGTGTGTGTGTATTGTTAATACAAAAGAAAAATAATATAAACATATGTCAGTCAAAGTTATTCATTTAAAAATAACTTTGACTGGCAAAAGAATAATTTGATTTAAACAATGATGGAGGAAATATATACAGTGCAGAAGGAAAGTAATAACAGCGGCGCGCTTATATTTGAAGCGACTATCGTTTTTCCGGTGGTTTTTCTGGTTATTTTTATTATGATGGTACTGGGAAATGCATATTGGCAAAGAAGTAAAATTGACCAGTTAGTGACGAAAGAAGCAATTAAAGGTGCGGCATATTGCGGCAGTCCGCTGTTGCAGCAGTATGAGTCTAATGGCCGTATTCCCGGCTTGATTGAGGCAGATGTCAAGCCTTACCGTTATTTCTTATCCGGATATGGGGATTCTGTGGCAAACGACATTAACGGCACTGTTTCAAAATATATAAGCAGTATGTCTACCGGTTTATTTACAAATATGAAACCTCAGAAAATAGGGGATGTGAAGGTAGAGTTTAATAATATGTTGGTATATTCTACTTTTTCGGTAGAGGCAAGGTATAAAATTATAATACCGGTCAGAATTATCGGTATGAGTGACTGGTACAGCATTACGTTCTCATCAAGAAGCGAGATTGCGGTATCCGATACCAGTGAATTTATCAGAAATGTTGATATGACCATTGATTATGCACAGCAATTGGGAATAGATAAAATATTGGCAGAATTTAAAAATAAATTGAGCAATGCATTGGAAAAAGTAAAAAGTTGGTTTCGGTAAGGAGAAAAACATGAGTATTAATTTTTATCAGAAAAATAAAGGTGCGGTATCTGTTTTTTTAGTTATTATTTTAGTTCCGGTGTTACTCATATCCAGTTTATTTGTAGATTTAGGAAGAGTGCAGCTGGGGGAAGCCGTGGTTGCCTCGGCTCAGGATGTAGCATTAAATACTCTGTTAACACAATATGATGCCGACTTAAAAGAATATTATGGATTTATGGGTTCTTGTCAGAATATATCGGATTATTATGAAACCGCAGAAAATTGTTTTAGAAATTCAGTGAAATCACAATATATGGATGATACGGAGTTAGATACCATCTGGACAAGCGTTTCAAATACATTTAAACCAAAAAATCCGGATGCCGGAAGCATTGTGGATTTACTGCAGATAACGGAGCGTGGTTCCGGTGTAAAAGTAGGTGCCATAAAAGATGCAAATCTTGCCAACCCAACTTTTATTAAGACACAAATTGTAGAATTTATGAAATATAGGGCGCCTATTAATCTCGTAAGTGGTCAGTTGGGAAAATTGCTTGAAAATCTCAAAGATTCTGCCAATGATTTAAAGAATGCAGAAGAAGATAAAAAATTAATTGATTCTAAAGAGGATTTTCTGGTTAAGGAAGCAGATTTGCTTGAATATTTACAGGAAATATATGATGAAATATGTGAATATCAGAATTTAGGTATTACAGACGAATATTGCAAGCAGGTTATAGATGAATTAAATGATTGTGAAGAAAAATATAAAAACTGGCATATAAAAATGTTTAAGGACTTATTTAATACAGAAAAATTAAGAATGTTTAATCATTTTCAAATGAAGATTGAAACCTATCAGACAAAAATTTATTCGAATTATATTGTTCCAACTGAAAGTAATGATAGCAAGATAAATAGAGTAAATAGTTCGTTATATTCTTTGGCAGAAAGAATTACTAATTTTTATAAAGCAAAACAGGAATTAGAAGAAGTCATGAATCAGACGACTCCTCAAGATGTGGGAACAGATTCCGGACAAGCGTATAATATACAGTATTGGAGAGATGTAACTGAAAGATTAAAAAGCAATGATAAATATGAAAAATTTAAATCAAGCGTAATGGATATGTATGAAAGTTATTCAATCACAATGTTTCTTTATAAGGAATATTCTGATCTGTGTACGGATGGTGATTTAAGCAAGTTAAATAATGATAACAATAAGTATGGTTCATTTACAGAGTATTTTCACTCTAATTATTCCGGTCAGGAGATGAATATAAAAAATTGTTATTCGGCAGTCATTGCTCAGGTAGAAGGCATACATAGTAAGTATTTTTATGAAAAAGGGAAATTAAGTCCTGATAGTTCAGATGTTTATAAAACTGTTGTCAGTAAATTGGAAAATATTTCTTCTGAAAATATACACAATATCGGAAGTGAAGGATTAGATAATGAAATAAAAGGGACATATAGTTATATTTATTATGCGTTCAATAACTTAGGAAATGCTAAAATGATTTTAGATTCTGTCAGCAAAAAATTAGGAGGTAAAAAATTAAGGAAATTACTTGATGATTATAATAAGTCATATATAAAATATAAAAATTTAGCAGATAAATCTCAGACGGAACTTGGTCAAAAAGAAAAAGCAGAATTGGATTCCATGAAAAATGTTATTGATAATGTTACAACAGAGGGAATAGAAAAACTGAAGATAAGGATTGACAATATAAATGGTCAGGTTGTTAAGAAAATTTATAATTATATAAATACCATGAAATATCAAAAAACAAAGATTATTCAAATAGACGGATATGCTGCTTTTAAAAATGCTTCTTTGATTAAGGAAAAAGATATAGTAATTGAAAATTCACTTTTGAATAAAAACGCAGAAGATAGTTTTGATTTTAAAAAGGAAGGAAGCAGTAACCTGGAAATAAAAATTGATAACGATAATAATCCTGATATGACAGTGAATCCTATTCCACTGTATACCTGGATGGAAACAAAGTTTAGAAAAGGTGTAGCTGAGAGACCGAAAAATCATGGGGATGAATATCAGAGTGAAGAGGATGCAAAAGAGGATTTTGGCGGTTCGGACAGCAGTAAAAAGGAAGAAGCGGATAAAACGGATAATGATGATATCAGTGCCGATTCAAAGACATCGGATATAAAAAAGACATATCAAAATATAGCAGAAAATTTTCCTTCTGCCTTTAAAGGAGATGCGGTCGGAATATTGGATATCTGTTTTTCGTTGTTTCGTTTTTCAGGTAAATTATTGGATGATTTTAATGGTTCAATCACAAGTTTGAGAGATACATTGTTTACAACCGATTATGTCATGCATATGTTTACCTATAACACGTTTGAAGAGGAAGGATTAGTTCAGCTGGCATTAAAGAAGGAACCATATAAAAGTTCGGGAATTGGATATGATAATATAAAAAATATAAAAAATTCAGTCAGAGGCAACGCAAACGATAAGGCAAGAGGAACCTGGTACAGTGAGGATTATCAGGATACATATAATAAATCATTGACCAATAAAATGTTAAACGCCGAAAATAATTTTGCATACCTGGCCGAGGTGGAATATATATTAAAAGGAGGAGAAAATTCAGAAAACATACGAAATGTTTTATTGAATATTTATGCAATACGTTTGTCATTAAATGCAGTTCCATGCTTTATGAAATTTTGGGATGACAAAGAGTTAAAAATATTTGCAAATTTTATCAGTGTGTTATCCCGTGGAGTTGTACCGGAAAAATTAGTGAGGGTTCTTTGTATTATCATTACTATTGCAGCAGAAAGTTATTATGATATTCAAATATTGCAGGAGGGATTGTCGGTTCCTTTGATTAAAAATGAGAAACAAATAATTGCTAATAATCCGATTGCTCCAATAGCAGATTATAGTCAAAATCCGCCAACTTATGCTTCGATTTTTGATAAAGGAGCGGAAGCGCCTTTGCTACAGTTATCATATAGTGATTATCTGATGGTTTTCCTGATTTTAGGCTTATCCGGCGGAGATGAAAAAGAAATGTCAGACATTTATGCAAGAATTGGAGACGTAATACAGGCAAATATGATGAAACTGACATCATCCAATGAATATAAATTATCTAATAGTATAGAATTTTTTGAGATATCATCAGATATGAGAGTTAATCCTCTTTTAATGGATTTGCCATTGTTTTCTGCTTATGATACTCCAAATGCTTTAAGCCCGTCCGGTTGGTGTGATTTTAGTTATACATCCAGACGCGGATATTAAAATGTATAAGGTTGAAAAAATATAAATAAATTACGTACTGCCCGGCGTTCAACCGGTTTATCAGGGCAGTATATGCTTGGGAGGCAAAATGAAAAAAAAGATTTTATTAGTTGTTACTGTAATTATGACTGCTGTTTCACTTATCGCCTGTGGAGACAGTTCAGAAAAAAGCAAAGAAACTGGTGTACACAAAAGCAGTGAAAGTACGTCTTCAAAAACGGAGCAAAATAGATCGGAAGAAGATACAACCAAAGAAGTTAATAATGATGTAAGTGATATAACTGAAGAGAAACTGAGAAGTCATCCGGAAACAGATGCCTCGTATTTTAAGACGACGACATCCCGCCAGTCAATGCATGGAGTGGAAGGAGAGATTGCGATTACCGGTTATGAGGGTCCGGACAGTATGGTTGTAATACCGGAAGAAATTGATGGTAAAAAGGTGGTAGCTATTGAATATCTTGGGACAGAAAATATAGCAGCGCTTTTAGTTCCGAAATCTGTAATCCGGGTTTGTGAAGATGCATTTATGTCATCATATAATTTGAAACTGGTTGTTTTTGAAGAAGGAATAAATTCAATTGGTAATGGAGCATTTCTCGCCTGCAGAAAACTGGAAACTGTAATACTTCCGGAAACATTAGAAAGTATAGGCGCAACAGCATTTGCATCAACTGCAATCAATAAAATTGAATTACCGGATAAAATTAAAGAAATCCCACAGTATGCATTTGACAGTCTGGAAGAATTAACCATTACAGTAGGAGACAATATAGAATCAGTCAATATCTTTGCTTTTAATGAAAGTAATAATATTACCATTATAGTAAAAGAAGGGACAAAAAGTATGGAAGCAATTGAAAAGTATAATAAAGAGGCAAGCCCTGATGACAAGGAGACACCGCTATTGAATATTCAGAACAAATAAAAATTATTACACACAGGAGCAGGATATGAAGAAAGAAAACGGAGCAATTGTGGTAGAAGCTACAATTTCACTAACAGCATTTATGTTTGCTATTTTAACAGTGATTATGGTTCTTGATATTTGTTATACTCAGGCCAAGATAGGTATAGCATTAAATGCAACAGCCAAAGAAATCTCACAATATTCATATCTATATAGTCTGACCGGATTAAATGGTAGTCAGGAAGCATTGTATGCAGAGGGATTGGATTCCAGAGAATCTATTGATAAAACCTTAAGTGGCGTGTCAACAGTGATGGGAACCATTTCCGGGGTAAAAGAAGATTATTCCAATTATAATTTTGATGGAATGGTTCAAAAAATAAAAAGCTGCGGTGGGGATTTAAAGGAGATATATCAATCAGATGAGTTTCAATATATATTAAAGGATCCTAAAAATTTTATAATAGGATGTGCAAAGTCAGGCTTATCTGACCTTGGAGAGGAAGGTAAGTCATTATTAATACAGATTTTAGCTCGTGCTTTTATTCAGAAAAATTTAGCAGGCTATTCGGGAGAAAGTGCAAATCATTTTTTGGGAAGGTTACATATTGAACCGTCGGGAACCGATAATTCTACAAAATATTTAGAGGGTTTAAATTTTAAAGGCAGTACTTTTTATAAAATGGTAGATGGAAAGACAACAGATGAGGTAAAATTAGTAGTCAGATATAAGGTCAAAGTTATAAGACTGCTGAATATTGATTTTGGATTTGACTTTATGCAAACGGCAGCAACAAAAGTCTGGGGGCCGGGGGTTTCTCAAAGAAATAAACACTAGGAGATAAGTATGGACATTTGGAAGATAATAATGATAGTAATTGTTTTAGTACTATCCGGAATAGGTGCTTTAGGGATTAAAGAGATAAAACAGGAGAAGAAACAGACATATACTGCAGGTGTTATCGTTTACTGTATTGTAATGGTATTTTTAAATATTGCATTATCTTTGGCGTTGATGTACATATATACAGACAATTCGTTTTTATTTAATCTAAAACGTTTGAGTATAATAAGTATACTATGGCCGATTGCATACATAGACGGAAAGACATGTATAGTACCGAACCACTTATTAAAACTTGCTCTAATTTACAGAGCGGTTTTGGTATTACCGGAAATATTTATTGAAAAAAAAGCGGTGATTGGGATAATTTTTTCAGAGTTAGCGGCTGCGTTTGCGATCCTTTTGGTATCTTTCATATGTATTAAGATTATGAAAGGCGGTATCGGAATGGGAGATATAAAATTATTTTCGGTTATGGCGTTGTTTTTATCCATAGACGGATTGATTCCGGCAGTAATTTTTTCGTTTATTATTTCTTTTTTTGTAGCAATATATTCTTTAATTTCCGGAAAGAAAACAAAAAAAGATGCGATTCCATTTGGACCATCCTTATTAATAGGAACTTATTTATCAATTTTTTTATGCGGAATGTAATATATAAGGAGAAAACTTTATGAAGAATTATAGGATACTGGTACCAATAGCTCTGGCATTTTTGATGATTATATCTGTATTTTCACTAAATAAAAATAACAAAAAGACTGAGGAGCAGTATCAGTCATATTTAAGTAAGGCAAGGGAGTATGCCCAGAAACAGATATATGATTATGCAGAGGAATATTATTATAAAGCTTTGGAAGTGAAACCTTCTGTTGACTTATATATTGAATCCGGAGTTTGCAAATATGATCCGTCTATAGAAAATGATAATCTTAATTATATGTATGATGCAATCGGATGGGCGGAACAGATTGTAGAAAAATATCCTAAAAGTGCAAAAGCATATAAATACTTAATAGATTTAAATTATAAAGACAATAATTATATCGAGTGTTTCAGGTTATACGATACGATGGTTAAGAAAAGGCTTAATCCGGAGGAGGTAACTGAATTAATATCCAGCATTGAATATACGTTTGAATTAAAGTCTGAATACAGTGATGTAAGAGAGTTCGGCAATGGATTTTGTGCTGTTTTAAAAAATAATCTTTGGGAATATATTGATGAAACCGGATACGCCGTATTTAATATACGTTTTTTGTCAGTAACGGATTTTTTAAACGGAACAGCTTTTGTAAAAGATGAATCTGAAAACTTATATTTTATTGACAGGAAAGGAAAAAAGTGTAATCTTCTTCCGGCGGATTTTAAATCAACAGAGATAGGACTGGTTGGTGATGAGCAGCTGTTTGTTGCCGATGATAATGAAAAATATGCTTATTACAGCTATGAAACAATGGAAAAAGTCTTTGGTGAGTATGATGAAGCAACGACAATGTTTTATGGTCGTGCGGGCATCAAAGAAAAGGATAAATGGTATATTATAAATACGAAAGGTGAGAAAATAAGCGATATGGGTTATGACGATATCGTTAGAAATCAACGGGGAATGATATCCATAGGTGATAGGATATTTGCAAAAAAAGGCGATAAGTATATTCTGTTGAATAAAGACGGTATTGAAATGGGCTCAGATACATATGAAGATGTAGATCTCTTTCAGGATGGAACTTATGCAGCCGTGAAACAAAATGGAAAATGGGGATATATTGATTTAGACGGTAATAAAGTTATAGATTGTCAGTATGAGGAGGCAAAAAGCTTTAGTAATGGAATCGGGGCCGTGAAACAGAACGGAAAATGGGGATATATTAATACTGATAATAAAATAGTAATAGATTTACAATTTGATGAAGCAAAATATTTAAATTCCGAAGGACATGCATTTGTTTATAGCGATGGTCGATGGACATTATTAAGTTTGTATAAATACAATCATTAGGAAGGTGAGCCGCATGAGAGAGTTTACGGTAGAAAATAACGGAGTAAACACTAATCTGGTATATGAAGTGAAAGAAAAAGAAACCGTTGATTCCGTTATTTTGGGAATGATGGAAAATAACAGGATAACCGGTTTATTATCTATGACGTATACACAGATGGATACTAAAAAATATCTAAAATATAATATTACTTCCAAGGTTACCATCGAGCAGTTTTTTGAACGTGGTGTAAACAAGGAGAAGCTGACACGGTGCTTATCAAATATTCTGGCGGCAGTTAGCAATGCGGAAGATTATATGATAGAATTATGTGATTTGATCATAGATATCAAATATATTTATGTAGACATTCGCAATTGTGATATAGATATAATTTGTGTTCCGATTGCAGAAAACAAAACAGATTGTAATCTGGAGATGTTTGTTAAGAACATTGTTTTCACATCAAAGTTTGATCAAACGGAAAATTGTGATTATGTGGCAAAGATAATCAGTTATTTAAACAGCGGAGCATTTTCGGCAAGTGAATTTAAAAAAGTGCTGGATGAGATTTTAAACGGGGATGAGAGAAGAAATGCGCCTGCAGATAATAATCCCGTGATAAAAAGGGAGAAACAGGCAGAGCCGGTCCTGCCATCCGAAACGATTGTTGATGCTTCCAGACTGGAGTCTTTAGAGGAACGGCAGGTCATTCCTGCAGTAAATATTCCGCAAGCACCGGTAGTTCCGGTATCTCAGGTAAAACCGGAGGCGGATAAAGAAAAAAAAGAAAAGAAGAGTTTGTTTGGATTTCTCAAAAAAAATAAAGAGCCGAAAACTGAAAAGAAACCGGATAAGAAAGCAAAGGGAATGTCGGTTCCGGGCATGGTTATTCCGGGCCAGGAATCAGATATTATGGTTTTACAACCGGAAGAACCCATGGTTATACCAGGAAGTCAGTTAAATCCTATTCAGCAGCAGCTGCAACCGAGAAAACAGGCAAATTATACGCAGATAGACGGTAACTTTGGAGAAACTACTGTTCTTGGAATAGACGGAATGGGAGAGACAACCGTGTTAGGCCTGGATAGTATGGAATCATACCGGACAAGAGCATATTTAATCCGAATAAAGAATCAGGAAAAAAAGTATATAGATAAAGAGATTTACAGGATTGGAAAAGAAAATAGCTTTGTGGATTATTTCATTGGAGATAATACGGCTATCAGCAGAAGTCATGCGAATGTGATAACAAAGGGTATGGAGTATTTTATAATTGATATGAATTCCAAGAATCATACATATGTAAATGGTATCATGATACAGCCGAATGTGGAAACAAAAATTGAACCGGGAACGACATTAAGGCTTGCGGATGAGGAATTTGTATTTAATGTGGAATAAAAAGACGGTTTGACTATAAATATATCTAATAAGAGGAAGGCATTAAAATATGGATTTTTTGGTATCGGCAAGTACAGATAAAGGCATTAAAAAAAATACTAATCAGGACAGTCTTGCTATTAAAGTGGCGGATACGTCAGTGGGAAAGATTGCATTGGCTCTTATATGTGATGGTATGGGTGGTCTGCAACAGGGGGAAGTGGCAAGCGCTACTCTGACCAGAGCCTTTTCTGAATGGTTTGATAATAATTTATCGCAATTAATTCAGGAGGGATTAGATGATCTTAAAATCAGACGAGAATGGGAACGAATTATTAAAAATGTTAACAAAAAGATATTGATATATGGTCAGCAACAGAGAATCCGTCTCGGAACTACGATAGTAGCCGCATTGTTTACCGAGGACCGTTATTATATCGTAAATGTTGGAGATTCCAGAATATACGAAATAAAAAATCATGTAAATCTGTTAACCCAGGATCAGACAGTGGTTGAAAATGAGTACAGAAAAGGATTGATCACGCGGGAGCAGGCAGATAATGATCCAAGAAAAAGTGTTTTATTACAGTGTGTTGGCGCAACGGGGGATGTATACCCGGAAATGTATTTTGGAAAAACCGAAACGGATACTGTTTATATGTTATGTTCCGACGGATTCCGCCATGTTATCAGCACGGAAGAGTTGTATGAGCATCTGAAACCGGAAGTTTTAACATCAAAAGAAGTTATGAAGCAGCAGAGCGAATTGTTGATAGAACTTAACAAAACACGTATGGAACAAGACAATATCACGGTAAGTTTGATCCGGACGTTTTAAAATTTAGGAGTAAAGTTATGTTGGAAATAGGCTCAATTGTAGACGGTAAATATAAGATACTGAACAAGATCGGACAGGGCGGCATGAGCGTTGTTTATTTGGCAATGAATGAAAGGGCAAATAAACAGTGGGCGATAAAGCAAGTCCGCAAAGACGGTGTAAAAGATTTTGAAGTGGTAAAACAGGGATTGATAGTTGAGATCGATATGCTTAAACGGTTGAGCCATCCCAATCTGCCAAGCATTATAGATGTTATAGACCGAAAAGATAATTTTTTGATCGTAATGGATTATATTCAGGGTAATTCGCTGAAGAACCGGCTGGATGAATTTGGAGCCCAGCCGCAGGAACTGGTGATCGAATGGGCAAAGCAGTTAAGCGACGTTTTGGGATATCTTCATACCAGAAAACCGGCAATCATATACCGGGATATGAAACCATCCAATATCATGCTGAAGCCGGATGGAAAACTGACATTGATCGATTTCGGAACTGCCAGAGAATATAAAGAAAAAAATCTGGCGGATACCACCTGTCTTGGAACCATCGGATATGCAGCGCCTGAACAGTTCGGAGGAAAAGGGCAGACCGACGGAAGAACAGATATTTATTGTCTGGGAGCTACTTTGTACCATTTGGTCACCGGAATGAACCCAAGCGAACCGCCGTATGAGATCAAACCTATCAGAGAAATCAATTCTTCTTTGTCCAGCGGTCTGGAAAAAATCATTTTACGATGTACCCAGAGAAATCCTGAGGATAGATATCAGAGTTGTGCAGAATTAACTTATGCACTGGAACATTACGATGAAATAGACGATATTTTCCGAAGCCGTCAAAAGAAAAAACTGGCGGCATTCATAACAACGGCAGTAATGACTATCGTATCGCTGGGAGTAGGGACCGGATTTGGAAAAGCGGCGGAAGCCAAGACCGATGAACAATATGAAGACGTCATCGCAGAAGCCAACAGTCTGACCAATGAGGAAAGTATCCGTGAGACATTAAAAAAAGCCATATCAATTAAACCGGGGGATAAAGAAGCATATATCAGTCTGATAGAATCTTACTATAATCCCCAATACGGCGATGAAAATGATATGTATAACTTCTCGGTAAAAGAATCCCAGGAAATAGAGGAATTATTAAATGATTACAGTTCAGATTTAAAAGCAAATAAAAGTAATTATGTGGAAGTCTCATATGAATTAGCAAAGGCATATTTTTTTTATTATACATATGGTAATGAGGATAAATCAGGGGATAATGAAAATGCAAAATATAAGGCGGCAAAAAAGTGGTATAAAAATGTGATTGATCATTCTGATGAAAATACTTTTTTATACTGGAATGAATCGAAAATATATTATGAAATCAGTGAATATTATACGAGTATTGGAGACTGGGAAAATACGGGCGATTTTAAAGGAAAGTATCTGGAGTATTTCAGCAATTATACTCAATTGTTTGCTTTGGCCTCGGATAATAAGAAAATAAATAATGACAATATAAAATTGAGAATGTATCAGTTACTATCAAGCGCATTGGCGGCAAAAACCGAAAAATTTATAAATGACGGAGTACCAGCTGAAAATGTTCAGAGGTTACTGGATCAAATGCAGACAGAAATGCAGGCGATTGAGAATCCGGACAGTAATCTGGAAAGTTTAATATCCAGTATAAATGCAAGTAACCAGAAAATAGAGATTAAGATGCAGGCAATGTCCGGCTCGTAGGAGCTGACGGAAAGGAAGAATCCATGGGAATAGCAGATCAGTACGAATTAATATCAAAAACGGGATATATACTGTCAGTTTTTTTTCTGGCCGGCTCTGTATTGCTTTACTTTTTGTTTAATATTAGAAAAATAGTGTGTGATCTATCCGGTATAACGGAAAAACACGCAATTAACAGAATCCGGGCGGCGAATGATGCCCAATCAGATTCAGAATCCGGAATATCCGTCATGACAGCCAATCATTCCATAACAGATAAGATTGCGGGAAATAATATGGTAAAAAGGAATAAAAAAGAACCAGATGAAAATGAAACAGTATTGCTGGAAAATAGATATGAAGAAACAACGCTATTACAATCTGTAGCAGTAACGGAAGAACTTACGGAAGAAAAAGCCGGATACAGACATGATCCGATTATACAGCCGCAATTAAAAAATCAATTTATGGTATTGGAGAGCGTTGTGATAGTTCATACCAATATCATAATTTAAATATAAATATATTAATAAAGGAGAATTGTAAAATGAATATTTTCAAAAAAAGCTTGCACTTAACAATAGGAGCATTTTTATGTTTTTCAATCTTAATAATGTTTAAAGTTAATACTTATGCAAAATCAGATGAATATGAGTATGTATGGGATTCATTAACCGGAGAGGGGATTTGCCTGACGAAATATAAAGGTTCCGATGAAATCGTTCATATTCCGGATAAGGTGGATGGATATACAGTTTTCCAGCTTTCGTCTACTTTTTTTTGCAATAAAACGGTGAAAGAGGTTTTTATACCGTCGACTGTAAAGAGTATCGGATATTCTGTGTTTTATGAAACCGAGAATTTGAAAGAAGTACATATTCCGGATAGTGTGGAAATGATCGGCCGTGAGGCATTTGAAAAATCGGGTCTGAAACAGTTAACACTTCCGTCCAGTGTAACAAGCATACAGTATGCTGCCTTTAAGGAAAGTAAACTGGAGGAGATAACGCTTCCGCCTAATCTGTCAGTTTTAAAGGAACATGCTTTCATAGACTGTAAAAATTTAAAATCAATCGAGATCCAGGGCAGTATCTCGGAAATAGGAGAGCTAACTTTTAATGGCTGTACTTCGCTAGAGGAGATTATAATACCGGAAGGTATCACTTCCATTGGCCGTGAAGCATTTAGAGACTGTACGTCCCTGACCAGCGTCCGACTGCCGGAATCATTGCAGACAATAGGAGCATCAGCGTTTCAGGGTTGTACGGCATTAAATGAAATAGCAATTCCGGATAAGGTAAATAATGTTAGAACAGTATTTCCGCCAAATACAACGCTTATAGTAAATCCGGAGTCTTATTTAGAGACGGATCTCGGAGTTAAGGTTGAGCCTAAAAAAGATATTTCATCTGTTCCCATCCGGTTTAGTAATCAGGGGTACGTATATACAGGAAAGGCAATACAGCCCCTTAAGATAACGGGTTTGGAGGAAAATAGTGATTATACGGTTACATATCAAAATAATGTTAAAATCGGAAGGGCTTCCGTAACCGTGAAAGGTATAGGAAAATATACAGGTCAGAAAAGCGGTGTTACTTTTAAAATAGTGCCTGCACAGGTATCCGGAATCAGGCAGAGCGGATGCACCGAAACACAGGCAACCATAGAATGGAATGCCTGTGGAGGAGGAGTTGACGGATATGAAGTTGAAAAAAGTAACATTAACAATGAATCATGGAGTCTGTTAAAAAATGTTACTGCGTCATCTTTCAAAGACAGTGCTTTAGAACCCGGCGTAAAGTATAAATATCGTGTAAGAGCATATAAAACAATAAACGGTAATAAATTTTATGGAGTTTACTCGGATACGCTTATAGCACAAACAGTCCCGGAAAAAGTGACAAATTTTAAATGTACACAGTCGAAGTCAACTAAAATCCAGTTAAAATGGGATTCACAGAAGGGTATATCAGAAGGATATCTGATATACAAGTATAATGTGAATAAAGGAAAATATATTCTGGCAAAAACATTAGACGGTTCGTCAAGGTACTCGTGGACAAATAATTATTTAAAGAGTAATACGGAATATAAATATAAAATATGCTCATTTATTACCATAAACGGAAAAAAATATTATAGTGATCTTTCGGATGAACTTTATGTTACCACTGCTCCGATCCGTCCAAAGTTCAGACTGGTTTCCGATAAAAAAGGTCAGATTACCGTAACATGGGATAAAGTTGAAGGGGCGACAGGCTATGTATTATTTTATAAAACGGAGAAAAACGGAGCCTGGAAGGCGCTTACAAACAATAAATTTACTGGAAACAGTTATACAAAAAAATATTTAAAGAGCGGAAAAAAATATTATTTTTACTTAAGAGCCGTTAATAATTACAATGGAACACTGATAAAGAGCGGTACTTATTTTAAAGAAAAAACGGTAAAGTGATTTTTGAAGGGAGAAGATATATTGGATACAAAAGTTATAAGTAAACGTTGGTTAGCTGTATTTTTATCATTTATAATGTTTATTACAACCATACGTTATGAGAGAACCATACAAGCAGATGGGGAAAATACAGAACCGGAAATCACCGTAACGGTTGAAACTAAAGATGGTGATAAGGCTTTTCAATCTGGAGATATCTATTTTGTTAAAAGTAAGGATATTCACATTATCATAGAAAATGCTGAAAGTATCAAAGAGATTAAATATAGCCAGACTAATGATATAGCCACAGGGAATTTAATTTCCCCTGTGGTCCCTGCCTCACCTGGAGAAAATAGAACTTTCAACGAATATAAATTAACAATTCCACAGCCGGATGTCATGTATTATTTCTGGATAATTACAAAAGATGATGTTGAGAAGATGTTCTTTAAGATTATGAACGATACGAAACCGCCGGTCATAAGTTCAATCAATCAGGTAGACATAGAATCAGATTTTCAAAAAGAGTATTGGCAGAAAAATAAAACGATAACAATCAATGTTAATGATGGAGAAGGTTCAGGGGTAGAAGAATTAAAATATAGTATTAATAATGATTATGAAAAAGCAAGCGCTGTTTTGGAAAATGAACAGGGTAAATTTCAGTTTGATTTAGATTCGCAAAATGAAATTTATTATGTATGGGTATGTGATAAATTAGGAAATCACAGTGAAAATCCAATTAAAACAGGCTATGATCTGACAGCGCCGGAGGTAGAGGAAATACCGGATTCATATATGAAAACAGGCAAAGAAGTTAATAAAAATATATATTATACCAATAAGGATATTGTGAAGGTTAAAGCAACAGATGCCGGAGAGGGAACGGTAAAATTTCATGGATATATTAGCGAAGATGGAAAAAATCCGGAAGTAATCTCGGCAACAGACAAAGACGGTTACTATGAAATTCCATTTGATGATAAGTATATCAGTATTGAGATTTTAGATGGATTGGATAATAGTGCGGGGAAAATAAAAAAGGATAAATCCGTCGATTATGTTGTTAAAAAAGGAAAAGAAACCTTAATTCCCGATAATAACAGCGGAAAAAAATATACAGTTCATGCAGAGGATCTGCTCATCATTTCAAATGAAGAACAAAATGGTTCTGGTATTAAAAGTGTTGAATTTCGGGATTATAACGAAAATATAGGGAATCCATATATGGAAGCAGAAATATCCGACGAAGATTATAAAATTAAAATAAATAAAAATAACATTGTTGAAGTAAGGCTCATTGACAATCTGGGGAATACAGAAGTTTTACAATTTGAATATACGGATATTGATTCCGGTTTACTTTTTGTTGATAAAGAGGGTAAATTAATAAAACCAAATGAAAAAGAATTTTATATTAATGAATACAATAATTTTAAAATATTTCATTATTCAAAAAAGATCGAAGGTATTTATTATTGGATGACAGGAGAAGAAACGAAGAGTTTAATTGATCTTCAAGCGAGTTCCAGTACAGAAGCTGATTTTTTATTTTCGGATTTTAAGAAGATTGTTGAACTAACAAAAGATAAACTTTATTTTGATTTTAATATAGAATTAAAACTTAAAGGTGTAGATGCAAACGAAACATATAAAGTAATATTTGACAAAGAAGAGCCGGTTTTTGAAATTTTAAATCCAATAAAAGAAGTATATGTCAATGAAAATTCGATTGTGGGAAAACAGATCAGTCTGATCAATGTTGTTGATGATGGTTCGGGAATCAAGAATTTTAAATATTTTATTAATGGTAATTTGATCGAGGAATTAGCCTGGTCGGAAACTCATAATTTAGATATTTCAGAACTTGGGGATAGATTGTCGGAAGGAGATAATATCCTGAGATTTGTTTTAACAGATAAAGCTGGAAATGAAAGTTGTGATAATGAGAATACAGTTACTGTCATAAAATATGACACTGTAGCACCAACCTTTATATCTGACTATGCTCATGATGGCAAAACCGTAGGAAAAAATACGGATTATGCAATCAAAATTGAAGCCAGGGATGATACGTCAAAAATTAAAGAGATCAGATGCATAATAAATGAAGGTAATCCCAAAAAGAAAAAGGAACATGTGTATTTGTTTTCGGAAAATGATGAAAACACGATAAATCATACGATAATGATTAAAGACATTTTAGGAAAATTATCGGAAGGTTCCAATACAGTAAAGATAGTTGTAAAGGATAAGGCGGGTAATGAAAGCAGTATAACAGAAGATACAAATCGGGAGGCTGTGTATACCATAGTTAAGGATACTACAGCGCCGGATTTTACTGTAGAATATTTGAACAAAGACAAGCCTTTCGGTGAAAAAACAAAAGCGTTTGTGTTTATAAAAGATATTAAAGATGCCTCGTCCATTAAAAGAATTTCTTATATTATAAATAAGGATCAGCCGGAAGAAAAGCGTATAGATTATAAAAATATAAAAAATACGGAACATAAACTCCTTCTGAAAGACCATATGGACGATTTTATAGAGGGAAAGAATACTATAACAATTGAAGTAGAAGATGTATTTGAAAATACAGGAATCGAAATTTTAAATGGAGTTATCAAAGATACGGAGGCGCCTGTATTTAAGACAAGTTATTCCGGTGAAGGGAAAATAAACGCAAAAAATACAAAAGAAAAAATCAGTATAAAAAATATTTCTGATATATCAACGGTAACACAAATCACCTGTTTTATAAACAGAGGCAGCAAAAGGGAAGAAATATATAAGAAAATTCCATATAACGGTGAAAAAAATTGTACGATCAGCATAAAGGAAATAATGGAGTGCTTGGATGAGGAAGAAAATACAGTACAGATAGAGGTGGCGGATGAAGTCGGAAATATAGGAAAAAGTAAAATTCATGTTGTTATAAAAGATACAAAAGGACCGAAATTCCAGTCTGTATTAGAGAATAACGATAAAAAATATATTACGGAAAAAACATCGGCAAAGATTACGGTAAAAAATATTACGGATAAATCGGAAATAAAAAAGATTACTTTCTTTGTAAAGAACGGAGAGGCAGACGGCAAAGGGGTTGGAGAAGAAATATGTAACTATATATATGATGGGAAAAAGGATTATATTCTAGATATTCAGGATAAATTAAGTTATTTATCGGAAGGAATTAATACGATCAGGATAGAAGTAGCAGATGAAGCAGGAAATATAAGTGACAAAGAATATTTAGTTAGAAAAGACACGGTAGCGCCAGATATTACTTTAACATATGACGAGAAAGGATATATTACCAACGGAACAACGGCGAAAGTAATCATAAAGGATATTTCGGACAGTACTTCGGGAGTGAAAAGTATTACTTATTATATTAATGATAAAAAAGCAGGGGAAGATGTTTACAGCAGAGATAAGGATTATTCGTTTTCGGTTGTAAAATACTGGGATAAACTGTCAGAAGGAGATAATGAAATAAGGGTAGTCGTTAAAGATAAGGCGGATAATGAAAGAATCTGTCCTTTTAAGGTGAAAAAAGATACAGAACTTCCACACGCAATATTTGAATTTAAACATAATAACGTAGATATCAATTTAGATCATGATGCTCAAATCCGAATAAGCGATGTAAAAGACAGATTATCGGGAATAAAAAATGTTTCATACAGTGTAGGTTCCCATAGCGGTATCTTAACGCCAGAAAACAATATTTATACGTTAAACATTAATGATCTGCTGTTATCCCAAGAAGAAATATTGCATCAGGGAGTAAATGCCCTTACAATAATGATAACGGATAAAGCAGGAAATCTTCTGGATAAAACATTCAATGTCTGCATTGATACCATCGCTCCGGAGATTGCAGATGCACAGTTTGATGTGAAAGATAAAGCAGAATATGACGGAAATAACTACTATATTAAAGAAACAGCCACTCTTTCCGTACAGGCGGTCGATAACAGAGAACTTAAGGCTGTGGTTTTAATAATAGGTGATAAAGAGGAGACCTGCCCTGTATCAGGTATAACAGGAAAGGCAGATTTCAGGATACCGGCCGGATTTAAAGGAAAGCTTTCTGTTTATGCCATAGACCGTGTAGGAAATGTGTCACCGGTGAGGGAAGTAGGCGGAACTTTTGTAGAAACGGAAGAAATACATAATAGTTATTCCGGTATATCTTTTATAAAAGCAGAAACGTCTCTAAGGGACGCCGCCGGAAATGAGTTATATCGGGAAAACCAAATACCGGTATCCATAGATGTGACTGATAACTTTTCAGGAATTAAACGTATCGAATGGAATGTAACATCAGCAGATACGGAAGCGTCAAAAAATGAAAATGGTTATATTGCTGTTGATGGAACAGAATTGTCAGGAAATCTGGATCAGATCAGTATACCGGATAGCAGCAATAGTGAAGAAATCAATAAACATATTATCCGACAGCTTTCAAAAAAGATATTTATATCCGATAACAGTAATAATATTACATTAACCGTAACGCTGACGGATAATGCAGGGAACACTTCCAGCAATCAGATCGTATTCAGCAATGATATAACTGCTCCGGTTGTTTCCATAACTTACGACAACAATACGCCGGATGCCGGAAATGGACAGATGTTCAATCAGGTAAGGACAGCTACCATAGAAGTAGAAGAGCGAAATTTTGACCCGGATCAGGTGAGGATTAATATTACGAATACTGATAATGTCATTCCGGAGATTACAGGATGGACGTTAACACCCGGAAGCGGAAATCAGGATGATACGGTTTATACTACAACCATAACTTATAGCGCTGATGGGGATTATGTATTTGATATATCTTTTCAGGATATGACAGGCAATCCCGCTCAGATTAATTTTGGAAATTCCGTTGCTCCACAGGTATTTACGGTAGACAGGACAAAACCTGTTTTAAATCTTTCTTTTGACAGCAATGACGGA
Organism: uncultured Lachnospiraceae bacterium; assembly: GCA_910578175.1. Lineage (GTDB taxonomy): Bacteria > Bacillota > Clostridia > Lachnospirales > Lachnospiraceae > Bovifimicola. Next base: position 59,968 of record CAJTPF010000002.1, on the reverse strand, counting down.
AACAGCGGTTATTTTAAAGATAGCAGAATGGCAACCATTACTGTTGACGAGCATAATTTTAGCAGGGACAGGATGAATCTGACTGTTATGAAAAACGGCGTAAATGAGATACCGAATGCCGCCTGGAACAGTAACGGGGATACCCATTCCATGACGCTGGTATTTGCAGAAGAAGCGGAATATTCAATCATGGTATCTTATACGGATATGGCCGGTAATGTGGCAGATAATACAGTCAATGATTCTTTCTTTGTGGATAAATCAGAACCCCAGGTGCTGTTAAGCGGAATAGAAAACCGGAAAGCCTATAGATCGGGGCAGATTGGATTTGAAATTTCAGGTACGGATATATATTTTGATACGCTGAATGTGTCGTTGACCAGGATTGATAACTTTGGCAACTCCACATCAATTGACTTAGATAGGGCCTCCATTGAAAATGGAGAAAAGGTTTCGATCGATAATCTGGATCAGGACGGTATTTATCAGTTAAGTTATACGGCAACAGATAAATCTGCCAGAAATGTAGGTGAAACGATCATATTTTCCGTAAACAGAAATGGTTCCACCTATGTACTTTCCGATCAGGTGATGAAGCTGAATAGATCGTATGTAAAATCCGTTGATCATGATATTGTAATCAAGGAAGTAAATGTAAATGAATTATTAATGGATTCCGTAGTATTAACGCTCTCCCGGGGCAGTAGTTCCATGGAGTTAAAGGAAGGCGTTGATTTTACGATACAGAAAAACACGGGTTCCGAACAGTGGTCTGAATATGTATATACCATAAAAAAATCCTGTTTTACGGAGGATGGTATATACAGCCTGTCCATATCATCCAAAGACGGTTCCGGTAATATATCCGTCAGCGACCTGGAAACAAAAGCATCAGAGCTTTCTTTTGCAGTAGATAAGACCAGCCCGATTTGTAATGTCATGAACCTGAAATCAGGAACGACATACGCAACGGATAGTAAACATGTAGAATTTACGGTAAGCGATAATATCATGCTTTCAAAAGTTTCAGTCCTGTTAAACGGAGAGGAATTGTTAAACCTGACGGAAGAGACTCTTCGGCAGATAGCAGACAGTGATGAGAATATTTCTTTTGATATAGCCAATTCCGATTCTGCCCAGACGATCGTGATTCGATATGCGGACAAGGCCGGTAATGAAGGAATAACCGAGATAAAGGATTTCTTTGTGACCACAAATCTTTGGATTCGTTATACGAACAATACAGCGTTGATGGTATCTACCATTGCAGGCGCAGCAGCGGTTCTTGGACTGGCAGCGTTTGTTCTGATGTTCAGGAAAAAAGCAGGACGGCATTAATTTCATCCGCCGGCCCTGGCCATAAATATTTTAATTTAAGTTTAAACTCCCGTTTATTTGTCAATGCTTATACCACAAAGGCAGGCATTGACAGATAGAAGGGAGTTTTTATCATGAAGAAATTAATTTATATATTATCGGTTATTTTTGCGGTTTTACTGGTTCAGGGCGCTTATGATGTGTTCCGTGGCAGTGGCGGCGGGGAGAACGCAGCAATATCTGATGATAATGTGGAAGAAGCGGTTGCCAGAGTATTTGAAAATGAAGGAATCAATTCATGCAAGTGCGATATTGAGGCGTTTTATTTTTACGGAACCATGTATCTTGGAGAGGAAGATAAGAGGACCATATTAGACAAACTGGCGGATAAAATGGGAATCAACAACATATATGAATATACAGAAAACAGGACGGATAACGGAAGTGAAGCAGTATTGAGAAAAGAAGGTGCCTTTTCCCTGGTGACGTTTAAACTTATCACTTATGAAATTCCGGAAAAAGAAAATGTTATCAGTCTCAGGCAATATATCAGTGTAGATATGTCAATTCGTGATTCCATAAAAAGCGGTCTCTATTATAAGAACCGGCTGGGTGAGATCCTGAATGACATGACAAAAGACCTGGAGCAGAATGATGTTATGGAAACTTACGGAAACGACCGGATATTATCGTTGAGCATCAAAGGCGATACTTACGGAAAAATTTCAACAGAGGGGCAGAAAACAATTGCAAAAGAGATTTTGGACGGACTGGATGCGGAAGTAGTTTTTGAATACTTACCGGGAGAAAAGAGCAATGCGGGCGGAGAAACCGTTTCTGACAGCGGTTACTGCATCTATGCTTATACGAAATCACTGGGGGAATATATGGTGATCGGTAATAATAAGATAAATGTAAATATTGTGTACAGTTATGATGAGGAAAACAATCTTACCACGCTTCATGTGGCTTCACCGATCGTAAATTATGACTATTAAAAAAACGTTGTTGTAAAAAGGATATATGAAATGGTATACTTACATTAAAAGTATAATCTGGTTAAATGGTGCGGTTAACTACAGAAGAAAGTGAGGAGACAGAAGCTTATGGAGAAAAAACTGAGACAGGCCATTATGTCGGTTATGGTAATTGCCGCCATGGCGGCGGGTATCCTGGCAAATACGTTTTATGTACAGGCTGCCGCTATTTCTTCCGATAACAGACATTTAGTCATCAGTTATACGAGACCGGGCGGGGATTATAAGACCGGCAGTTATAACTGGAATTTCTGGGTATGGGAGGATGGAAGCCCCGGAAAGGCATATGCAGGAACCGTTACGGATGGGAAACTGGTGGCGGATGTGACTGTATCGGCTTCCTGCAAAAAGATCGGACTGATTCTGAGAAAAAGCACAAGTACCAACGAATGGGCGGATAAAGACGGCGGAGACCGTTATATCGATTTTCCGTCGGAACAGAATCTGCTGAAGATAAACGTGACACAGGGGAAGGCCGAGACACAGGATGCACCTTTAAATACCGGCTATGAACCCACAGTCACCAACGGTACGGTAAAGTTTTATTACAGGGATGATACGAGGTACTATAATAATACACTATCGGATCTGACAGGCAAAGTATCCGTAGAAATCGACGGAGAATCTCATGCTATGTCCTACGATTCCATAAACCGCAGGTTTTATTATACGGCTTCCGGATTAAAAGAGGGAAGGCATTATTACAGGTATATTGTAAACGGTTCTTCCGTAACGGACGCGTATAATAAGAATACCGCTACATATAACGGAAAGAAATGTTCTTATCTGGATTATACCGCACCGTATGTGAAAGCGGAATTATCCCACAGCAGTATTTCTTATAATGAAAATACGGTAATAAAAATCGTGAGTAACACTACGACTTCCTCCGATATTAAAAGTATTTATGCAGATTTGTCTTCCATAGGAGGAAGTTCCGGATTTGTCATAGATAAGGAATTAATGGAGGGAACGATCGCTGTACCGGATACCGTGGGAGCAGGAATAAAGAATATACCCGTGACGGTCACGTTAAAAAGCGGTACCATACACAGACTCTCGGTATCCTTAACCGTTAAGGAGCGGAATTCCGGTTCCGTAACCGATTTTGACTGGGATGAGGCAGTTATTTATTTTATGCTAACCGACCGTTTTTTTGACGGAAATACAGCTAATAATAAGGCGGCGGGAGCTTCCATTTATAATCCGGGGAATGCCGGATTGTATCATGGGGGAGATTTTGCGGGAGTAACAAAAAAACTGGATTATCTGCAGGAGCTGGGAATCAATACCATCTGGATCACTCCTATCGTGGATAATATTCCTTCCACGTCTGCATCCGGCGACAGCCAGATTCCGGTATACGCAGCTTATCACGGATACTGGGCCAGAGATTTTGAAAAACTGAACGCCAATCTGGGAACGGAACGTGAATTCCGGACATTGATCAGCGAGGCTCATAAGCGGGGAATCAAAATTATGGTGGATGTGGTTTTAAACCATTCTGGTTATGGAACGGAGAGTTCTGCGCATTTTGCCGGAATGCTTAGGACTACCGCAACGACGATACCGGGCAGTGAAATATATGCTTCATTATCTGGTCTTCCGGATTTTCTGACGGAATATCCGGCTGTCAGGGAAAAGCTGGTGGCATGGCAGACCGCCTGGATGACGGAATATGATATTGATTATTTCCGGGTAGATACGGTAAAACATGTGGATGATACTACATGGAAGGCTTTTAAGAATTCGGTTACGAAATCCAATCCGGCGTTTAAGATGATCGGTGAATACTGGGGGGCCAGTTATTCCAATCAATGTCAGAACCTGTCTGCCGGTACCATGGATTCCCTGCTGGATTTTGGCTTTAAAGGTTATGTAAGACAGTTTGTTTCCGGTTCCATGTCTGTAGTGGAATCTACAATGGAGAAAAGAAATGCGGCCATTAATAATACGGCTATGCTGGGAAGCTTTTTAAGCAGCCATGACGAAGACGGATTTTATTATTCCTTAAAGAAATCATATTCCGCTTCCACGGCAGAAGCATTGATGAAAGTCGCAGCTTCCATGCAGATAACTGCAAAGGGACAGCCGGTCATCTATTATGGTGAAGAAATCGGACAGTCCGGAGCCAATAATTATCCGGCTTATGATAACCGGTATGATTTTGACTGGAACATGGTAAATGAATCCAATACGCTATATACCCACTATAAAAAGATGCTAAATATCAGGAAGTCATATTCCAGGATCTTTGCCAAAGGCAACAGAAAATCCCTTGCTGTCAGCGACAATGAAGGTTATATGGTATTTTCCAGAAATTATAATGGTACCGGACTTGTAATCGGACTGAATATTAAAAATTCCGGTAAAACAGTTTCCGTTAAAGTTCCGTGGGCAGCAGGAACGGAAGTCAGGGATATATATAATAATAAAAATTATATTGTTTCCACGGCAGGTACGGTTTCTTTCAGCATTCCTTCCGCGCCAAACGGCGGAACTGCTGTTTTAGCTCCGGTAGACGGCAAACGCATTATTATCAAATTTAACGGTAACGGCGGAACGTCTTCTCTTTCCGCAAAACAGGTATTGTACGGCGGTTCTTCCAATAATCTTTATGGGGAGCTTCCAGCGGCAAATAGAAACGGCTATACTTTTAACGGATGGTATACGGCAGCGACAGGCGGAACAAAAGTTACCAGCATAACAGCGCTTCGTTCTGCTTCAGACCATACGCTGTATGCCCGGTGGTCAGCTATACCGTATACTCTTAAATTGGATGCGAAAGGCGGAACCGTTAGCAGCAGCTCCAAGACTGTTTATTATTATAAAACATATGGAACATTACCGACACCGACCCGAAAGGGCTATGCATTTAAGGGATGGTATACCCAGGCAGGAACGAAAGTAAGTGCTTCCACTGTTCATAAACAGACTTCGGGACGTACGATCTATGCCCGCTGGACAGCCAACAAGTATACTCTTACGTTAAATGCCAACGGAGGAAAGATTTCAGGTACCGGTTCCGGCAGTACATCCAAGACCGTGACGTTTGGGAATACATATGGCACATTGAAATCTGCAAAGCGTGCCGGTTATGTATTTAAAGGCTGGTATACCTCTAAGGAATATACATACCGGGTCACATCGGGAGCTAAAGTGACATATGCAGGCAGCAGGACATTATATGCCAAATGGTCAAAGGTAACGGCTCCAGGTAAGCCGAAGATCAGTTCTTTGAAAAGCAATGTGAAAAACAAGGCCACGGTTACATATGATCCGGTGTCCGGGGCGGAAGGCTATGAAATAAAGTATTCCACAAAACCAGATTTCAGCAGTAACAGCGGTTCTCTCCGCACCACGAAACTCAGCTATCCTGTGGGGTCGCTTGGCAGCGGTAAAAAGTATTATGTAAAGGTGAGAGCCTATAAAAAGGATTCTACAGATGCGAGAATCTATGGAGCATGGAGTACGGTCCAGTCCGTAAAGGTGAAATAGTCCGGTATGCCGCCGTTATTATCTGTGAATAATTCAGGTTCTGAATTCATATATTAGATAACAATATATGCAGGTGGTGGAACCATGCTTAATTACATATGGGCTTTTATGGTTTTGGCAGGGATTCTGTATGCTGCCGTTACGGGCAACATCGATGCAGTATCAAACGGCGCGCTGGATTCGGCAAAGGAAGCGATTACATTATGTATTACAATGCTGGGAGTATTAAGTCTCTGGACGGGACTGATGGAGATCGCAAAGCAGTCCGGGGTTATGGCACAGCTTACCCGGCTGATCCGGCCTCTGGTCCGGTTTTTGTTCCCCGAAATTCCCAAGGAACATAAGAGTAATGAGTATATTACGACGAATATCGTTGCCAATATACTGGGGCTGGGCTGGGCGGCGACGCCGCCGGGACTGAAAGCAATGGAATCACTGGCGGAACTGAATGAAGAAAAAAACGGAAGAGATAAGGTACACATCGCAAGTAATGAGATGTGTACTTTTCTTGTTATAAATATTTCGTCGCTGCAGCTGATTCCCATGAATATCATTGCCTACCGGAGCCAGTACGGAAGCGTAAATCCGACAGCGGTGGTGGGACCGGGACTGGCGGCAACCCTTGTCAGTACCATTGTCGGTATTATATTTTGCAAGATGATGTGTAAGAAAAAAGGATAAATTCTGACAAAAACATTTATGTAACGGACAAATTTTCTTGCATGGAAATACATATTTTGTTATAATTTTTATACAGATACATTTCAGGTATTTGGGATAAGGTGTAAATAGTGTTCATAAGAGGAGGGATTGAATGGACAGGTTAGTTTGGGATCAGTTATTGTGTACTCAGAGGCAGAGACTGTCTTCAGCAGAAAAAAAGGACTCAAGACCCAACACGGTGATCGCCAGAAATGAATTTGAGGCGGATTATGACAGAATCGTAGGTTCTTCATCAGTCAGGAGATTACAGGATAAGGCGCAGGTTTTTCCGCTGCAGGAAAATGATTTTACAAGGACCCGGCTGACGCATTCCATGGAAGTATCGGCTCTGGCCCGGTCTTTGGGCAAAGCAGTGGGAAGGCAGCTGGAACAGAACGGAGAATTTGATCATAACCGGACGGAGGAACTGGCAGCGCTGCTGCAGACCGCCGGATTGATCCATGATTTAGGGAATCCGCCCTTCGGACATTATGGGGAGACCGTAATCCGAAATTGGTTTGAAAATTGTTTTTCAGATAATAGTCTGCTAAAAAAGGGAGGTATATTATCCGAACAGGAAAAGAATGATTTTATTTATTTCGACGGAAATGTACAAAATTTAAGAATCGTAACAAAACTTCAGACGTTAAACGATCCCTTTGGCGCAAATTTTACATATGCTACATTAGCGGCGATCATAAAATATCCATGGAAATCCAATGCGGAAGAAGTGAAGAACGGTAAAAAGAAGTTTGGATATTTTCGGTCCGAGGAGTCTTTGGTCAGGGAAATTCAGGAGGCGACCGGGCTTGTTGACGGATACCGTCATCCGGCGGCTTATCTGTTGGAAGCGGCGGACGACATTATCTATGTCTGCGATGATATAGAAGACGGTGTTAAAAAGGGATATATCGAGTGGGAGAAGGAATATAAAGAGATCAAAAAGAAATTTAAAAGCGAGGATCATAAAAAATTATTTAAAGCCATAGATGATAAGAAAGCAGATACTCATATGAGCGAAGCGGATATCCGGCTTGCAAAGGTTAGAAATTTCAGAAATCTGGTCCAGGGTCATTTGTTCAGGCGGTCAGTTAATGAGTTTATGGAACATTATGAGGAGATCATGGGTGGAAGTTATGACAAACCGGAATTGTTAGCCTGCGAGAAGGATTTTATAACCTATCTGAAAAAGGAGGTTACCGGAAAAAACTGTTTCGGCTGCCATGAGGTATTGTCTTTGGAGCTGGTGGGCGACCGGGTAGTCAATAAGCTGCTGGATGTTTTTGTAAGGACACTGATCGAGAGTGACTGGAAAGATTTAGAAAATGTAAGGGTTTATCCCGGCAAGATATTCAGTCTGATCTCTTCCAATTTTAAATATGTCGCCATGTATGATTATAAGAAAAACCGCAAAAAGCCGCTTTCAAAACTCAGCTTATATGATAAACTGCATCTGGCGGTGGATTTTATATCGGGGATGACCGATTCTTATGCCGTAAATCTGTATCAGGACCTGAACGGAATCCGTTTACCGCAGTAATTCTCCGGCTAAGGAGCAAAATTACAGGGTGTAGTTTGTTTCGGCAGATTGGAGTTAATTATGAAATCTTTGGAAACCATCATTATTGATTATCTGGAAAATTATCCGCCTTCCCTGGAATTATTTCGAAGCCTTAAGCAGGCCGGAAATCTTTATCTGATCGGAGGCGTATTGAGGGAATACAGAGATAAGGGAGCCATTCAGGACTTACGGGACATTGATATCATAATTGATATCAGAGAGAGGAGCAGATGGGAAGAGATACTGGAAACACACCGGCCGAAAAAAAACAGCTTTGGTGGGTATAAACTGGTATGTTCGGCTCTGATCGTGGATATCTGGCCTCTGGAGGAAACCTGGGCATACCGGGAAGGGCATGTTGTATGTAAACCGGAGGAATATGTAATGAACCTTCCGAAAACAGTATTTCTTAATCTGGATGCCATTATCTATGATTTCAATGAGAATATCTGGCATGATGAAAAATATCTGGAGGCCATGAACAGCCGTGTGATTGATGTGGTGTTGGAGAAGAATCCCCGGATATTGTTGAATATCGTCCGTGCAATGGTTTTGAAAAAACGATATGGGATGAGTTTTTCGGATGGATTGCAAAAGATCATCCGGGAACAGATGAATTTGGAGAAGGATTTTACAGGGAGGCTGCTGGAGATTCAGGAGGAGCGGTATAAAAAGGTGATCTTATCGGGGGAGGAGATTGAGAAGGAGTTGGAGGAATTGAGGTAAAGGTACAATATAAAAATGAAAATAGGAAATAGACAGAGGCTCTGCCGCCACATAATCGTTTCGGCTTATGTGGCGGCAGCTTTTTATTTCTTATTTTTCTTTCCGATCTGTCTGCTCATTCCCCAGAGCGCAAATCCCAGTCCCACAAAAAACGCCACCAGTATGATCACCCATTGGATCACACCGCCGATCCCCAGTTCGTTTACATCCAGAAAAAAGTATGGATAAACCACCGTATCTGCGTCCGGTGTGATGAGAGCGCCGCGGACCATGATATAAAACACATAAATTATCGGTGCAGATGCCATGACCAGATTATCCCACCAGCACAGCCCGGAATGGTCGTCAAACAGCAGCCAGTCCAAAAAGAATACCAGCGGACAGGCCAGATGAAAGGTAAGGTTATTTACACTGCTCCAGTAATCCATTGTAGAAGGGTCACCCAAAAGAATATTATATACTAAGAACGTAACAACGATCCAGATCGAAGCATAATATTTTATCCGGGTATATTTGGTATTTAATCCGTACATATTACCAAGAGAGAGCTGTTTAACATTATCTTTTAGGATGGGTATCATGACCAGGATACAGATAAGATTGCTGAGGTTTGTATAGTACACAAACCAGTTTTGGTTAAATTCTGCATTAAACAGCCCAAAGGAGGCTAACAGCCCGAAAAAGGCCAGGGTAAGATAAACGGAACGAAATATCAGTTGTGTGATTCTGTTTGTGATCATAGGTTTCTCCTGTAAATATAAAATACAGATTTATTATATCACAGTATGTCAATATTTAGATTGTTTATTTGTTCTTTATGGTAAATCATGGTATAATAAAACATATATTAAAACGTGTAAAAATTTGAAAACGGAGGTACAACATATGCTGAAAGGAAAAGTAGCGATCGTAACCGGCGGTACCAGAGGAATTGGCCTGGCAGTGGTCAATAAGTTTTTGGATAACGGGGCTTTTGTGGTATTGTGCGGTTCAAGGGAAGAGACGGTAAATAAGGCGCTGGCGGAGATCAGAAACCGGCGTCCGGAGGCACAGGCAGAGGGCGCCTGGCCGGACCTTACCAGTCTTGCGGAGGTTCAGAAGCTGGCGGCGGATATTTATGAAAAGTACGGAAAGATCGATATTCTGGTAAATAATGCCGGTATATCGGCCAGAGACAGTATTTATCAGTATACGGAAGAAGAGTTTGACAAGATCATGAATCTGAACATAAAAGCCGTATTTAACTGCACCAGGGCAGTAGCGGGCTATATGAAGGAGCAGAAGAGCGGTTCCATCATAAATACCAGTTCTGTCGTAAGCCTTTACGGACAGCCGGCAGGCTGCGGATATCCGGCATCCAAGTTTGCAGTAAACGGACTGACAAAGTCTCTGGCAAGAGAACTGGGGGCGGATAATATCCGTGTCAATGCGGTGGCGCCGGGAGTTACCCGCACCGATATGGTGGCGGCCCTGCCGAAAGAAATGGTAGACAGACTGGCAGCAGGAATTCCGCTGGGCAGAGTGGGCGAACCGGAGGAAGTGGCGGATGCCTTTCTGTTCCTGGCCAGCGGTATGGCCAGTTATATCACCGGTGAAATATTATCCGTGGACGGAGCAGTTGTGATCTGATATCATAATCTTATAATATTAAGAGGTATTTTTGCATACATTTAAGCAAGGATACCTCTTTTTGGATATGATAAAATGCAAATGATCATGTATATTTCGGAGTTTATGATTCCGCTGGTAATTTTCTATATCGTAGGATACGGAGTCCTGCAGAAGAAAAATGTTTATAATGATTTTATAAACGGAGCAAAGGACGGACTGAAAACCGTAGTTGACGTTATGCCTACGCTGGTGGGTCTGATGATGGGAGTGGGAATCTTAAGTTCTTCCGGACTTTTGGGTTTCATAACCGGTAATATAGCCCGGTTTACGGCGGGATTCGGGCTTCCGGCGGCGGTGGTGCCGGCAATGATCGTCCGTATTTTTTCATCTTCGGCAGCCACCGGGCTGGTTCTGGATGTGTTTAAACAGTTCGGAGTGGACTCTTATGAGGGAATGTTGTCTTCCATAATGATGAGCTGTACCGAAACAGTATTTTATACCATGTCGGTGTATTTTCTGACGGCAAAGGTAACAAAAACACGATGGACGCTGACCGGCGCCCTGATCAGTACAGGAGCGGGAGTGGCGATATCCATCGTGCTGGCGGGAATGTATATGCAGTAAAAGAACCATGACCGTATACCGGATTCTGAAAGAAAACAGTCACTTCTGCTCCGCATATTCCGCAGATACAATCTCCTTCCAATAATTCACTTCCACATTCTTTATAATTCATAATTTGATTTTTCCTTTCTGTCTGGTGTATATTCTGATAATTAATGGACTGATCCGGTTTGCTCCAAAAGCGTACCGTTTAAGATTATATTGGAAAAATCTGGTTTTGTAAATAAAATAACGTGCATATTAAAGATAAATAAACCTTTTAATATGCACGTTAAAATTTTCAGATATAAAAAATCGGCGTGACAAGATTCGAACTTGCGACCTCTTCGTCCCGAACGAAGCGCTCTACCAAGCTGAGCCACACGCCGGTAAACTGAATACGAAAACTATTATAACACGAAAATTTTATTTGTCAATAATTACATTCTTTTTTGTATGGCATTTCCGGTTTTGATCTTGTAAAACCGGAAATGCATAAAGTATCATTCGCTTCTTAACGCTTCCACAGGGTCTTTTTTACTGGCCATCTTTGAAGGAATCAGACCGGCTATGACCGTTAGGATTACGGAAAGTATGATCAAAGTTACGGCGCTTTTCACAGGCAGAGAAGCAATACTGCGGATGTCGGCCAGTGAAGAAACGATAGCATTGACAGGAAAACATAAAATACATGTAATACCGATTCCAAGAAATCCGGCTATCAGTCCTTCGATGATGGTTTCGGCTTTAAATACCCGGGAAACGTCTTTTTTGCTCGCACCGATGGCCCGGAGAATACCGATTTCTTTTGTCCGTTCCAGAACGCTGATATAGGTTATGATGGCGATCATTATACTGGATACGATAAGACTGATGGCCACAAATCCGATCAGTACAAAAGAAATCATATTAATGATAGAGGTTATGCCGCTGACAACGGTTTTGATTAAATCCGTATAGGAAACCACCAGATCATTTCTGTTATTCTCTTTTTGACGATCATTATAATCCTCGATCAGGGAAACGATTTTCTCTTTGGAATCGAAATCCTTCGGATAGATACTGATGGATGCCGGTTTGTCAAGGCGGGCAATCCCCAGTGTTTTACAGTTCTTTTCATAGGTATTGGAGATACCGTCAAATTTTTCACCGGTTAAAACATTTAATTCCGGATGTGTCATCTGTTCTTTGTAAATATCAGTTTTGGCGATCTGATTAATCACATATTCCGTCAAAGCGTGTTTATATCCGATCACGCCGGAAACGGAAGAATCGTCTTTTACCCGCAGGATACCGGATACTTTCATATCAAGACCTTTGGCCACGATTTCTTTCATATAAGCTTTGTCATTTGAATGATCTTTATAACTGCCGTTTTCATATTTATAGTAATCGGTGTTTAACACCAGTTTATAGTTAAGGTTTAATATATCCCCGTAAGAATAAGCGGTACTCTCAACGGTAACTGTTTCATTATTTTTTATTTTATCCAGAATAGTGCTTAATTCCTGACGGTCTTTGATATCCAGGGCATAAAGAACGGAATCTGGTATGATATTATCTTTGCCGACGATCAAAACCAGTTCCGTATGATCCTTTGGTAATGAGCCTGCAAGAATTTCGTATTTACTGTTTAAAACCTCTTCGTTATCCAGAAGTTCCGTAAAAACCGGAGCGGTATCGCCGGTAAACAGAGCCGACAGTTCTTTCTGGGATTCCTCCATGCCGTTTCCGCTGAACGCATTAAAATTATTGGGATTGACCCTTACATAATTGCCTTTATCGGAATAAATCTGCAGGTCCAGATGATATCCGGTTTTGATTTCACTGATATATTGTCTGAGTTCTTCATCAGAATCTAAAAATTTTTTGAATTCGCTTAAATCGTTTTTCTTAATAATGTTATTGGAAAGCAGATCCATGACGGGAGTAATATCATCCTGGGAGCACAATTGATTATCTTTGCTTTCCGGTTTTTCACCTTTGTCTATATCTAACAGTTTGGTAAGATCATAAGTATTTTCTTCCAGCACAAGAGGATAATCGGCCAGGGATTTCCGTTCCATATCGGCTACATAATTGGATACGCCGTTGGATAGGGATAAGATCAGGGCGATACCAATGATACCGATGGAGCCTGCAAATGCGGTTAACAGTGTTCTTCCTTTTTTTGTAAGTAAATTATTAAATGATAAGCCCAGAGAAGTCAGCAGTGACATGGAAGTTTTCAACGGCTTTTTTGCCTGGCGTAGTTCCGTTTCTTTGTCATATGGATCGGAATCATTTAATATCAGACCGTCTTTTAATTCGATGATTCTTGTGGAATATATGTTTGCAAGTTCCGGATTATGGGTGACCATAATGACCAGTCGTTCTTTTGCCACTTCTTTTAAGAGTTCCATGATCTGTATGCTGGTTTCGGAATCCAGGGCTCCGGTAGGTTCATCCGCCAAAATGATTTCCGGTTCGTTTACCAGCGCCCTTGCAATGGCGGCCCGCTGCATTTGTCCGCCGGATAACTGACCGGGCCTTTTATGCAGGTGTTCTTTCAGTCCCACCCGGGTTAAAGCTTCTATGGCTTTTTTTCTCCGTTCTTTTTTTGATACTCCCGACAATGTTAATGCCAGTTCGACGTTGGATAAAATGGTTTGGTGGGAAATGAGATTATAGCTTTGAAAGATAAATCCCACCCGGTGATTCCGGTAGGAATCCCAGTTGTCGCCGCGGTATTCCCGGGTAGAGATTCCGTCAATGATCAGGTCGCCCCGGTCGTAATGGTCCAGTCCGCCGATGATATTTAAGAGTGTGGTCTTGCCGCTGCCGCTGGCGCCCAGGATGGAAGTAAACTCGCTTTTACGAAAATGAACGGAAACACCTTTTAAAACCTGCTGTTCTATTTCGCCGGCCATATATTTTTTCGATATGTCTTTTAATTGTAACATAATAAATTCCTCCTTATTGGAATCCGTTGACTTGTGCAATTGAAAGTGTTATATTACTAACAGTATGGATTATATAATGGAATGAAGAGAAAATCAATGTATAAACCCATAACTGTTAGAAAGGCGGCGGAATCATAACAATGGAATCCAGAAGCGAACAATCCAAAAAATATATAGCGGAAGCATTATTTCTTTTGATGAAAAAAAAGGATTACTCAAAGATTACCAATAAAGATATTACAGATAAGGCGGGACTATCCCATATTACGTATTACCGGAATTTTTCAGGGAAAGAAGAAGTTATAAAATATTATTTAGACAATATAACCGATGAATTTATAAAAAACAGCCAAATAAACTATGATCCGAAGAAATTTAAAGAATATATCATAATATTGTTCCGGCATCTGCATGATACGAAAGAAATCGGTTCTCTGCTATATAAGGCTAATATGATTCATTATATAAAAGATGAATTTGACCGGATATTTTATAATAAAGCGCGGAATAAAAAGGAACGGTATAATTATTATTTTATATCCGGGGGACTTTATAATATTTATTATTATTGGATACAGAGTGGCTGCAATGAATCGCCGGAAGAACTATCCGATATGTTTATGGATTTTTTCAATATAAAATAAGAGAAAAATGGTATAATGATAAGGCATGACAATAAGCTGATATAAATAGAACGGAAAGGCAGGTTTTTAAAATGGATGATCGCATCAAAACATTGGCATATAATCTGGTAAATTATTCTGTCAGGGTACAGGAAGGCGAGAAGGTTTATATTCATTATAACGGAAAGGATACGGCGGAACTGGCAAGGCAGTTGGTAAAGGAAGTGTATGTGGCAAAGGGGCTGCCTTTTGTACATTTTACCGACAACCGTCTGCTGCGGGAACAATTACTGCACTGCAGTGAGGAGCAGTTACGGTTAATGGCGGAAGTGGACTGTCTGGAAATGAACCGGATGGATTGTTATATCGGAATCCGGGGCGGAGATAATATTTCCGAACTGTCGGACGTGCCGGGAGAAAAGATGCATCTGTATGAAACGTTGTATTCTACCCCGGTTCACAGCAAGATCCGGGTGGCAAAGACGAAATGGGTGGTATTGCGGTATCCCAATGCGTCGATGGCACAGTTGAGCAATATGAGTCAGGAGGCATTTGAAGAATATTATTTCAATGTATGTAATCTGGATTATTCAAAAATGTCGAAAGCCATGGATTCTCTTGTGGAATTAATGAACCGGACCGATAAGGTCCGGCTGACTGCGAAAGGAACAGATCTTACATTCTCTATCAAAAATATTCCTGCAATTAAATGTGCCGGAGAAATGAACATACCGGATGGAGAGGTATATACCGCACCGGTGAAGGATTCGGTGAATGGTACCATTTGTTATAATACACCGTCGGTATATCAGGGATTTACCTATGAAAATGTAAAACTTGTATTTAAAGACGGAAAGATTGTAGAAGCGGCGGCCAATGATAGCGAAAGGATCGATCAGGTGTTTCAGACCGATGAAGGCGCCCGGTATGTAGGGGAGTTTGCCATCGGTGTAAATCCATATATCTTAAATCCCATGAAAGATATACTATTTGATGAAAAGATCATGGGTTCCATTCACTTTACGCCGGGTTGCTGCTATGACGATGCACCCAATGGAAATAAATCTTCCGTTCACTGGGATCTGGTGCTGATACAGACGCCGGAGTACGGCGGAGGAGAGATTTATTTTGACGATGTTCTGATCAGAAAGGACGGGAAATTTGTGCTGCCTGAACTGGAGTGTCTGAATCCGGAAAATCTGGAGTAGTATGACAGATTGAAAAGTTCCATTATTACTTGAGTATTTTATTAACTTGTATTATAATGCTGATAGATATGGCCGTTTTTTGGCATGAAAGTGAGGAAAAGTAATTATGGATTTAACAATTATCAAAGATTTATATCGTGAGCCGGACAAATACACAGGCTCTACGGTAGAAGTCGGCGGATGGCTTCGAAGTATCCGGGATTCCAAAACCTTTGGATTTCTGGTAATAAATGACGGAACGTTTTTTGAACCGCTGCAGGTGGTTTATAATGATAATATCAGCAACTTTGCAGAAATTTCAAAATTAAATGTTGGCACTGCCGTGATCGTAAAAGGAACTTTGGTAGCGACGCCTGATGCAAAGCAACCGTTTGAGATTCAGGCGGAAGAAGTAACAGTAGAAGGTATTTCTTCACCGGATTATCCGCTGCAGAAGAAGCGGCACAGCTTTGAATATCTGAGAACCATATCTCATTTAAGACCGAGAACCAATACTTTTCAGGCGGTCTTCCGGGTACGTTCCCTGATTGCTTATGCAATCCACAAATATTTTCAGGAACGGGATTTTGTGTATGTGCATACGCCGCTGATCACCGGAAGCGACTGTGAAGGCGCCGGAGAAATGTTCCGGGTAACGACTCTGGATATGGATGATTTACCAAGAACAGAGGATGGGGCCGTTGATTACAGTAAGGATTTCTTTAATAAAGAGACAAACCTTACGGTATCAGGTCAGTTAAACGGCGAGACCTATGCCATGGCTTTTCGGAATATCTATACCTTCGGACCAACGTTCCGGGCAGAGAATTCCAATACTACCAGACATGCGGCTGAATTCTGGATGATCGAGCCGGAGATTGCGTTTGCGGATTTAAAAGACGATATGATGCTGGCGGAAGGTATGCTGAAATATATTATACAATATGTTATGGAGCAGGCGCCGGAAGAAATGCAGTTCTTCAATAACTTTGTGGATAAAGGATTGATAGACAGACTGAACGGCGTATTACATTCTGACTTCGGACATGTGACCTATACGGAAGCCATTGAACTGCTGGAAAAACATAACGATGAGTTCGAATATAAGGTATCCTGGGGATGCGACCTGCAGACCGAGCATGAAAGATATCTGACCGAAGAAATATATAAACGTCCGGTGTTTGTCACGGATTATCCGAAGGAGATCAAGGCGTTTTATATGAAACTGAATGAGGACGGAAAAACGGTGGCGGCTATGGATTGCCTGGTACCGGGGATCGGCGAGATCATCGGCGGCAGTCAGAGAGAAGACAACTATGAAAAACTGGTTCAGAGAATGGAAGAGCTGGGATTAAAGAAAGAGGATTACGATTTTTATCTGGATCTCCGGAAGTACGGTTCCGCCAGACATGCGGGATTTGGTCTGGGATTTGAACGCTGCGTGATGTATCTCACTGGTATGTCTAATATCAGGGATGTTATTCCATTCCCGAGAACAGTGAACAATTGTGAATTATAAAAGGAATATCCATGGGTTTACGAAATAATAAATCAAAAAAGAAAAAAACTAAAAAAAGCAGAAGCAGGAAAAGCAGGATTCTGAAAAGAGTCCTGCTTGGTTTGCTTATATTGGTGCTGTTATTTATACTGATAATGATCACCAGATTCGGTATCATGGCAGCGGAATATCAGAAAGAGGCAAAACAGCTGGTAAAAGACGGAGGCCGGGAGATATTTAAGGCCAATCAGACCAGTATACTTTATGATTCTGCCGGAAATGTCATTACAGAATTGATTGGCGACAGAGACTCCTATTATCTGGAATATTCTGAAATACCGTATTTTGTGAAACGGGCGATGATAACCACGGAAGACAGGAATTTTTATGAACATTCGGGAGTGGATGTAAAAGCCATTTTTCGGGCGATGCTGGAACTTGTAAAGAATGAAGGCGCCATTACCCAGGGGGGAAGCACCATTACCCAGCAGCTTGCAAGAAATATTTTCTTAACCCACGAAGTTACCATGGAAAGAAAATTAAAGGAAATGTTTCTGGCTTTTGAATTGGAAAAGACTTATTCTAAAAATGATATTTTGGAATTTTACATAAACAATATATATTTTGCAAACGGCTATTACGGTATAGAGGCGGCTTCCCGGGGATATTTTGCAAAATCCGTTTCCGAACTTTCCGTTGCGGAGATGGCGTACATCTGTGCCATACCCAACAATCCAAGCCTGTATGACCCTTATATCAATGCAGATAAAACAACAGAGCGGAAAAACCGCATATTAAAGCAGATGCTGCAGCAGGGCGATATTGACAAGGAAATGTATGAGGAAGCTTTATATGCCACTATCGTTCTGGTACCAACGGAAAATGAAAGAATCAATTATGTGGAAACCTATGCCAGATATTGTGCCACCATTGCACTGATGAAACACAGCGGATTTGAATTCCGCTACAGTTTCGATACTCCGGAAGATAAGCGGGCCTATGAAGATGCTTACTATCAGCTGTATGATGAGTTATCGGCCCGTTTATATACAGGAGGGTACCGTATTTACACATCCATTGATCTGGGAAAACAGGAATTTTTACAGAAGTGTATTGATGAACAGCTTGCTTATTATACGGGAACATATAAAGAAGGTGTTTTTGAATTTCAGGGAGCCGCAACCTGTATTGACAACAATACCGGGAAAGTGGTAGCGATCGTCGGGGGCCGGACCCAGGATTATCACGGATACACATTAAACAGGGCATATCAGAGCTATCGTCAGCCGGGAAGTACCATTAAACCTATACTGACATATACCCCGGTTCTGGAACGGGGATATTTTCCGGATACCACCGTAGCGGATGAGCGGATGGAAGGCGGACCGGTGAACGAACCCAATATTTATGAAGGAGAGATGAGTCTGCGTTCCGCAGTGGAAAAATCAAAAAATACGGTTGCCTGGGACTTATTTGGAAAATTATCTGCTGAAACGGCTATTCCGTATTTATTAAATATGGAATTTAAGAAAATAGTGAAAAATGATTATGTGCCGGCTATGTCCATCGGTGGAATGACCTATGGGGTATCCCCGGTGGAAATGGCATCGGCATATGCCGCCATAGAAAATGACGGACAATTCCGCAGTCCTACCTGTATTTTGAAGATAACCGATGCAGATTATAACGTTATTATAGATAATATCAATTATATGGAATCCGGTACCGCAACCGTGGCCGTAAAGCAGATTTATGATGTTAATGCAGCAAGGACCATGACGGATATACTGACCGGCGTTCTGAAACGGGGTACGGGTGTAAAATATCAGGTGGGCAATGCCGTATGCGCAGCCAAGACTGGTACGACAAATGATAATAAGGATGTATGGTTTGTAGGATATAGCAGATATTATACAACGGCTGTATGGTCCGGCTATGACCTGCCTGAGGAAATCTCTGACGGATACGGAACGAAATGTTCCGGTCTGGTCTGGCAGAAATATATGACCGGAATCCATGACGGACTGGAAATAAAGGAATTTCTTCCATATATGCGGCAGGACGGAACCATGAGCAACGGAGAGCCTGCAACAGAACCGGTTACCACCAATCCGTCGGAAAATACAACAGCACCGGATGAATTATATACCGATGCACCGGAGGAAACGACAGTCTTTAACGAGGAACCGGAAACCGGAGCTACGGGAAATTCGGAAGAAATAACGACTTCTTCTGAAAATGATCGGTCGGAAACCACCGGTGAGAGTCATACGACAATGCCGGAATATCATACCACTGCGCCGAAGCGGCCGCCGAAACCGTCAGGGGCGGGAACCGGGGAATTGTATACGGAGTATTGGGGGGAATGATGGTAAGATGAGCTATAATATTTAACAAGACAGCCGGATGGTGAGTTCACATCATTCGGCTGTCCTGTTAAGTGTATTATTTATGGTTTTATTTTTAAATGTCTTCTCCGTTCCGGTATTTTTCTATACATCTCTGTATTCGTCCCACAGGATTTAACAGATTACTGATAGAAGCATCGTGGTTCAGGGTATCAATGATCAGTGCAATATATTTACTCATATCACAGCTTACATAATACTCTTTTGTCAGGAGCTCCGGAGTCTGATATGTTAAGTTTGTGGTAAGAACCCGGTCTATGATACCTTCCTTGTATGCTTTGTCAAATTTTTCGAGACCGTTTGTAAACAGGCCGAAAGTAGCGGCAACAAATACGCGGCGTGCCTTTCTTCTTTTTAATTCTGTGGCCACGTCTATCATACTTTCGCCGGAGGAAATCATATCGTCAATGATAAACACATCTTTTCCTTCTACGGAAGTACCGAGAAATTCATGGGCAACGATAGGATTCCGGCCGTTTACGATCTTGCTGTAATCACGGCGTTTGTAGAACATACCCATGTCCACTCCGAGAATGTTGGCAAGATATACGGCACGTCCCATACCGCCTTCGTCCGGGCTTATCATCATTAAATGGTCGGCATCTAATTCCAGATTCTTTTCACTGCGCAACAGACCTTTTACAAACTGGTATGCCGGCTGTACGGTTTCAAATCCTTTTAAAGGAATTGCATTCTGTACCCTTGGATCGTGTGCGTCGAAAGTAATGATATTCTCAACGCCCATGGCTGTCAGTTCCTGCAGTGCCAGTGCGCAGTCCATGGATTCCCTTCCGGTACGCTTATGCTGTCTGCTTTCATATAAGAAAGGCATGATGACAGTCAGACGCCGTCCTTTACCGGCTACGGCAGCGATGACACGCTTTAGATCCTGAAAGTGGTCATCCGGCGACATATGATTTTTGTAGCCGCATACGGTGTATTCCAGACTGTAATTGGTTACGTCTACCATAAGATACAGGTCGTCTCCGCGGACAGATTGGTTAATTGTACACTTTGCCTCGCCAGAGCCGAAACGCGGTGTAGCAACATCTACAAGATAAGAATCTTTCTGATATCCGGTAAAAGCGATAGTATGTTTATGCTCATTTTCACTTTCCCGTCTCCAGGCGGAAATATAGGCATCCACTTTCTGCCCCATTTCTTTGCAGCTGTCAAGTGCGACGATTCCCAGCGGTCCTACCGGGATGGTTGTTAAAATGTGTTCATCTGATAACATGGTTAAACCTCCGTTGTGTTTTCCTGTGGTAAAATCCACATATTTATATAACATTGTGAGTTGCTATAGTCAAGTGAAATTTAATTTAAGTGGCGGTTTTTTACTTTTTTGTTATGGCGCAGATCGTCGCCATAGACTTTTAAAAAAGTAAATTCTTTTGCCAGCCGGGAAGTGATCCTCTCGGAATATCGGTCCATTAATTCCGTGAATATCAGATTTGTGGAAATAATGGTAGAATGTTTTGTGATCAACCGCTCATTCAGACAGTTAAATAAAGCGGAATTGGTGAAGGAGTTGGATAATTCCGTTCCTAAATCATCTATGATCAGAAGATCACAGTTCAGAATCTGCGATACCTGATTTTTGGCATCTATATTATTATGTTCAAATTCTGCATCGGATAAAATATTAAATAATCTGATGGCAGACAGATATATGACCGACTGGTATTGTTCGATCAGCTCTTTGGCAATACAATTGGTTAAAAATGTTTTTCCTACACCGGTTTCTCCAAAGAAAAGCAGATTGGAATATTTTTTTTCCGTTTTGGTAAAATCATCAATAAAACGGTGGCATATTTCTGCCACTTTATGTATGTTGACGGCTGGCGTCATGCCGGTTACGAAATCCGTATAATCATCACGGAATAATTCATAAGAAAAATTGCTGAAATTCTCATATTCCAGAATATTTTTAATATTTGACTGATTATAGAGGATATCTATCTCCGCCAGTTTAAAACAGTGACATTTTTTATTTTCCCGGTAACCGGTATCCTGACAGTCCGGACAGAAACAGCGGATATTCATGTAGTCTCCGGGAAAACCATATTCCAGCAATAAAGCTTCTTTTTCGTCGTGAAGCTTTGTCATTGCGGATTTATAGTCTGGTATCAATGCATGGGAAGGATTCAGCAAAAGCTGTTTCGTGGTTTCCAAAGATAATCCGGCGATCTCTTCGTTAATTTCTTTAATCCGGGGAATCCTCTGATATACGTCGGCAATCCTCCGGTTTTGTTCCCGTTTGCTCTGCAATTGTCTGCGGTTGTATGAGCGTATGATTTCATCGTACTGCATATTTGTTAGTGACATAAGAAATCCCTTCCTGCATAAATGCTAGATATTTCCTAAAAGTTCCTTTTCCAAAGTCTCATAATTGTAGTTTCGCTGTGAAAAATTATTAAAACTGTTTTTGGAGGCCGGTTTGGAAGGATTATTGGCGGGCTCTTTTCCGGAAGCGGCAGAAGCCGGCTGTCCGGTTGCAGGGTATGGTCTGCCCGGGTGAAGAGCTTTGTTTTTCTGGTGTTCTTCATCCAATGACTGAATATCTCCGATGGTCCTGATCCCCCGTTCCTTCCATTTGGTCAGGATCGAATCTGCATATTCAAAACTTGGCTGGTGAATCTGTTTCATGGTCCGGTTACAGGCATCCAGTATGATATCCATGGTAAAACCGTAGGAATTTGTCCATTTGATGATCAGAGCTTTTTCGCTTTCTCCCGGATTACGTCCGTTTAAACCAAAAGCTTTCAGAACAGGATAACAGCTTTTATTATACAGGGTAGTGTTCGCTTTTGCTTTATCTACCGTGTCAATGCCTTCTTCTGCCCAGGACAGGGCTGTTTTTTCCATATAGCGAAGGCTTTTGTGACCGTTGGAAACACAATATTCGATCAGATATTCTATTAACTCCGCTTCAAATCCGAGACCGTCATAGAGATAAAGCAGAGTATTGGTATCGGAACCGCTCAATGGTTTGCCTATATATTTTTGGGCAAGATATAGAAATTCAATGACATCGCTTTTTTCTTTAAAAGAATCAAGTTCGTTGGCAGAATAGCCGTGTTTCGGCGGAACCGCTGACGATCCCGGTGGCGACTGTTTCCTGCCGGAAGCCTCAGCGGTATCGCTGACTGCCGGGGTGGCGGTTATGGATGTCGTGACGGGTCCGGATGACGTCTGTCCGGAAATCTGCTTCCGTACGCTATTTTCCTGACAGACATTGGTATCAGTACATTTGGATATGATTTCATTGATATGTATGTTGGTAAGCTGGTTGGAAGCGTCCATATTTAAACGGAGGAGTCCTGTCTGTTCCCAGTACTTCAGGGCACGAATGACGTCCTTTTCGGTATGATTGAAAATATCTGCAATGTGGCAGACGGAAACATCAAAGTCGGGAGCCGCCAGCGCACGTAGCAGATACAGATATATTTTGACAAATTCTCCATTCGCATTCAGCATATATTCGTCGATAAAGCGATTCGATATCGGAGTGACGGAGTAGACGTCAGGTCCGTCTAATATGATCTTACCCATTTTCTTTCATACCTTTCTATATTCATTCATGATTCTATCATTTGCCTGGAAACACATTATAGCATATTATTTAAAAAATGAGAACATTAAAATTTTCGCTAAACCTTGAAATACGGGCATTTTTGAAGATTGTGGACATTGTGGATATGGTGGATAAAATAATTTGAAATTATATGTAACCGCTAAAAACTGCTTAAAACAGACAAAAACTGACAAAAGATCCATATAAATTATGTAAACAAGAAATCCACACTTGTCGAAAAAGATATGCACCGACAAAATGTGGATAATGTGGATAACTTTTATTTTAACAGATTTTCGCCAATTAACACAACATCTCCGGCGCCCATAGTTATCAACAAATCGCCGTTGATACAATTTTTCAGCAAAAATTTTTCAATTTCTTCAAAAGACGGCAGATAATGCACGGATTTTCCAAGTTTTTCAATCTCTTCGCAGAGTGTCCGGGAACTGATGCCTAAGGTATCGGTTTCCCTGGCGGGATAAATTTCCGCCAGTACGACTTCATCTGCCAGAGAAAGAGCGGAAGCAAACTGTGTCAGAAAAGCTTTGGTACGGGTATAGGTATGAGGCTGGAATACGCACCAGAGTTTTCTGTGAGGATAATTTGCTGCTGCTGTCAGAGTGGCTCTTATTTCATCCGGATGATGGGCGTAATCATCGATTATGGTCACTCCGTTTCGTTCTCCTTTATATTGGAAACGGCGGTCTGTGCCGCTGTAAGCATTCAGTCCTCTTGCGGCGGCCTCCGGTGGAACATTCATAATATCTGCAGCGGCAAAAGCGGCCAGAGCGTTTAGAACATTATGTTCTCCGGGCACTTTTAAATCCACATGGGCTGTTTTCACGGGATTTGTGAACCGGCAGACGCCGTTATCAAAGCAGACAGTCTGTTTCATAATGTCAAAAGAAGCACAGGCAAACTGATTGTATGTTATATTTTCAGGATAAAATTCGCTTTTATTTTTATCCTGTCCGAATGTTACATACCGGCATTTTAAATCATTGGTAAAATAACTTAAGTCATTTATTTCGCTGTTGATTACCAGAACGCCGCTTTCATCCAGTTTATCGGCAAAAACTTTGAAACTGTTCCGGATATCATGGATATCTTTGAAAAAGTCCATATGGTCTTCCCGGATATTCAGGATAATGTCTATTGTAGATATAAAGGAATGAAAACTGTTGGTATATTCACAGGCTTCCGTTACCAGATAACCGGATTTTCCCACACGGACATTGCCATGAATGGATTTCAGAATACCGCCAACCAGTATAGTTGGATCATATCTGGCTTCCAGCAGGATTTCTGCAAGCATGGAAGTGGTGGTGGTTTTTCCATGGGTCCCGGATACCGATACGGCTGTCGGATATTTTGACATGATCTGACCCAGAAGCACGGCACGGGACATAACGGTTATGCCTTTCTCCTTTGCTGTGATCAATTCCGGATTATCTGCTTTGACTGCGGCTGTATAGACCAGATATGAGATGTCATCGGTAATGTTTTCGGCATAATGACCATATGTAATATTTGCGCCTAAAGATTCCAGACGCTCCGTGACCGGAGAGGATCTGGAATCGGAACCGCTGACGGAATAACCTTTATCCAGAAGGATTTCTGCCAGACCGCTCATGCTGATTCCGCCGATTCCCACAAAGTGTATATGACAGGGATTGTTCATTATTTCTTCTATATTACTCAATGTTTTAGCCATCCTTTTTTCAATGTTGTATGATCACTTTTAATTATAGCAAATGATTGGGAAATTAACACCCCTTAATTGGGATTCGCATAATAAAATTATTTTCTTACACATTCAAAAATAAATGTTTTCTAAAGATAGTGATACCTGTATGTACATTAAAAAATATAAAATATATAATATAGTTTATCACATTGTTTTTAGATAGAAAGTATGGAGGATACATTATGATTCAGCATCAGCAAACACCTGTGTCAACCCCTGCGGCGTCTACACAGACTATGGCGGCACCCGCATTAACCGGTTCAGTCAGTCCTTTCGCAATGCAGATAACATCCCCGTTATATCATGCACCTGTATCTGGTCCTGGCGGTGCTCCGCCCGGGCTTTTTAACTGGAAAGGTGATCCTGTCCTTTTGCCTCCTCACCATATTATGAGTCCCGTGGATTTGCCAATGGATCAAAAACCCATATTTACAAAAGGCCCTTTTACAACGGAACAAAAAGAAAGATTTAGAAAAGGTACCGGAGCTGGACTAAAGATGGCGCCGCATCACAGACATCAGTTACCTGTCAGCATGGGAGGGGTGATCGATGAAATACCGGGGCCGGGGCATCCGGACGGGAATCAGCATACAACTGGAAAGAGACATCCGAACAAAACAACATTGTTTCTGACAAAATATTCACGAAACAAAGAAATAAGAAAATTTTGGCAAGATAAAGCGCTCCGTTTGGTTGAGGATCCTCCGGGTTCGGGTCAATGGTATGATAAGGGCGTTTAAACGCATAAGATACCTTTGCAACATCCCATCATTTATGTTATTATGATATAGAATTTCATCGAGCTTTGTGAGGACGATTTCAATGAATGATATAAATAGAACTCTTGCGCCTGTGGGAGTATTTGACTCCGGTGTGGGAGGACTGACGGTGGCCCGGGAGATCATGAGGCAGCTGCCTAACGAAAAGATAGTATATTTTGGAGATACGGCAAGAGTTCCCTATGGCAGTAAGTCGAAAAATACCATAATAAAATACTCAAAACAGATCATCAGATTTTTAAAGACCAAAGGCGTAAAAGCCATAGTTGTAGCGTGCAACACCGCAAGCGCCATGGCTTTGGAAGAAATACAGCCGGAAACGGATATTCCCATCCTTGGAGTGATAAAGCCCGGAGCCAAGACTGCCGTGGAGAAAACAAAAAACAAGCGGATAGGCATAATCGGAACGGAGGCCACCATACGCAGCAATATATATAAAGATATCATCTGCGAAAAGGACGGTTCCGTTACGGTTGTGGGAAAGCCCTGCCCGCTGTTTGTACCATTGGTGGAAGAGGGCTGGATCAAAGACCCTGTTACCAGGGAAGTGGCAAAGCGGTATCTGGATTATTTCAGACAGGAAGATATTGACACCCTGGTACTGGGCTGCACGCACTATCCCCTGCTGCGGAATACCATCGGAGAAGTCATGGGTGAAAGTGTTACTTTGGTAAATCCGGCTTATGAAACAGCCGTCAGCCTTCGGGCACTGCTACAGGAAAAAAATCTGGCGGCCGGAAATGAACACAGGTATGAAGGGAATATGTATGACTTTTATGTCAGTGATACGGCCGATAAGTTTAAGCATTTTGCCAACTCTATCCTGCCGTTTCATATTGAGGATATCGGACAGATCAATATTGAGGAATATTAATATTTATAGAAAGAATGGATGCAGATGGATAAAGATGTATTTGTAACGATCAAAGGTATTCATACCGCCAATAATGAATCGGATGATACGGAAATACTGATTCCGGGCGAATACTATTATAGAAATAATAAACATTTCATATGTTATGAAGAAGTTTCGGAATCCAACGGAGAACGATCCAGGAGCGTTATGAAGATCAGCGATAATATGGTGGAGCTGATAAAACGCGGTTCTGGCAGTTCCCATCTGATTTTTGAAAAAGACAAAAAAAATTATTCTTTATACAATACAGGGGTGGGCAGTCTGTATCTGGGGGTGGATACCAGCGACATTCAGATGGTGACTTCTGAAGACCAGCGCCGTATTGACGTGAAGATAAACTATAGTCTGGAAATTAACCAGCAGAAGGTATCGGAGTGTGAAGTAAGCATAGTGGTATCTTCAGACAGTATGTTATAGTATTATATGCGGTTTTCGGCAGGACAGATCAACAGAAATAAATAAAGTAAATATGAAGCTTTAACGGTATTACTGCAGTGTATGCGGAGATACCGTTATTTTTTTTTATTTTCTATTGTAAATGAAAGAAAAAAGGCGTAAACTGATAGTATAAAAATTTTATGGCGGTGAAAGGAGCCTGTATGCGAAAAAAAGTCAGAAAAATCAGCATTAACCGAAAGATACTGTTGACATCAGGTGTATTATTATTACTCTTTACTCTGATACTTGGAATGGATTTTTACAATACGATGAAAAATAATATGGTAGGAATGGGGGTAGACCAGGCAAAAACTGTTGTACATGCCGTTGCTAAAAGTCTGGATGTGGATTCGATGGAAGGTCTGGAACCCGGTGATGAATCATCAGAGAGATATATGGCGGCGCTGGAATTTATGAGAAAAGCAAAAGAGGAATATAATATGGCGTATCTGTATACGCTGACCACGGATGGAAATAAAGTTTATTATGGGATAGATACGGATGAGAGTGACGGGCAGTTAATGATAGGCGATGAATTTACGGAAACGTACAGTAATATGGAGAAGGTATTTGAGGGAGATATATTTGTACAGGAATATATTGACCATTCGGAATACGGAGAGTTGATCACCGCATATTATCCGCTGAAAAACAGTGACGGAGAAGTGGTTATGGTTCTTGGCTGCGACTATAATGCTTCGGATGTGACAAAACAGTTACATAGCATGAGAAATCATCTTCTGGCCATTACAGCTGCAGGGCTGGCGGTAATGTTGATATTACTGGGTCTGATCATAAGAAGCATAATGAGAGGCTTGTGGAAAGTAAATGATAAAATAAGCGAGATCGTGAATGACAAAGGGGATCTGACGCAGCGTCTGAACGTAAGGACCGGGGATGAAGTAGAGGAGATTGCCGAAAATATAAATACGCTGCTTGAATATATAAGAAACATTATGGGGAATATATCCGGCGATTCCGAAAGATTGAGCGAATCATCCGGAGTCGTAATGGAAAATATCATGGGTGCAGAAGAAAATATATCTGATGTATCAGCAACCATGCAGCAGATGAGTGCGGCTATGGAGGAAACATCTGCTTCACTTAATCAGGTGCAGTCGGCAATATTTGATATTTATGACGGAATTGAGAACATAGCGGTTGCCGCCGAAGACGGAAGAAGGATGATGACCGATGTCCGGAAAAGGGCCGAAAATATTCATTCTGCAGCCCGGACAGAGCAAAAACAGGCGTATGCGGAAGCTGGCCGGATATCTGCTTCTTTAAATGACAAAATCGAAAAATCAAAAGAGGTAGAGCGGATTCATATTCTGACGGAAAAGATTCTGGATATTACGCAGCAGACAAATCTTCTGGCTTTAAATGCAAGCATAGAAGCGGCCAGGGCGGGAGAAACAGGCAAAGGATTTGCGGTTGTGGCGGATGAGATTGGAAAACTGGCCGCAGATTCCGAATCTGCGGCAACCCGGATCCAGCAGGTGAGCAGGGAAGTGATCAGCGCTGTAGAAGGACTGGCACAGGAATCGGAACGTATGGTGCAGTTTATAGAAAATACGGCTATGGCCGGCTATCAGGATCTTTTGGATACCAGTAAAAAATATCAGAAGGATGCGGAACATATATATACGGATATGGATAAATTTGCCCGGAATTCCCAGCAGCTTCAGCAGAATATCGACAGTATCAAAGAATCCGTAGAGACTGTAAATATTGCTGTTGAGGAGAGCGCCAAAGGAGTGGTAAATGTGGCGGAAATGTCTATTGATTTATCCGGAAGAATGGAAGGAGTGGGAAATAAGGCCCATGAAAATATGGATATCTCAATGGAACTGAAAAATGAAGTCGATAAGTTTAAAATATAAATCCGGAAATTTTCATAAAAAACTATTGACATTAAACTTAACTTTAATGATATACTCTGAGGTATTCAGAGACGGAAACCGTGAAACCTGCTGTCATGGTGTGTAAGTTTCGGTGGCAGGGATTTTTCTGTCTGTCTGACAATATAAGAACAGAAAGGGAGAACGGAAATGTATTTGGAAAAAGTAAATCAGCCGGCAGACATTAGAGGCTTAAACAATGATGAATTAAAAGGGCTTGCAGGGGAAATGCGGAAGGCGCTGTTATTCAGGCTCAGCAGGCACGGAGGACATTTGGGTCCGAATTTTGGCATGGTGGAAACGATCATAGCCCTTCATTATGTTTTTGATTCACCAAATGATAAATTTGTTTTTGATGTTTCCCATCAGAGTTATTGTCATAAAATGCTTACCGGAAGAAAAAATGCTTATCTGTATGAGGAACATTTTGAAGATGTCTCCGGTTATACGAATCCGGAAGAAAGCGAGCATGATTTTTTTAATGTAGGACATACGTCTACCTCCGTAAGCCTTGCCTGCGGCCTTGCAAAAGCCAGGGATTTAAAGGGAGGCAGTGAGAATATCATTGCGGTCATCGGAGACGGCTCTTTAAGCGGCGGAGAGGCATTGGAGGGAATTGATTTTGCATCGGAACTGGAGAGCAATTTTATCATAGTGGTAAATGATAATGATATGTCTATTGCCGAGAATCACGGCGGTTTATATAAAAACTTAAAGCAACTCAGAGAAAGCGGCGGAACCTGTGAATGTAACCTGTTCCGGGCAATGGGACTGGATTATGTCTATCTGGCAGAGGGCAATGATATCGAAAAACTGATTCAGGTTTTTCGGAAAGTTAAGGATACCACCCGGCCGATAGTGGTACATATTCATACGCAGAAGGGAAAGGGCTGTTCTTTTGCGGAGCAGAAGAAAGAAGACTGGCACTGGTGTATGCCGTTTGATGCCGAAACCGGAGAAAGCCTGGCAGTTTTTGAAGGAGAAGACTACGGCACTATCACCCAGGAATTTCTGACGGAAAAAATGAAAAAGGATCCGACAGTCATAACTATAGTGGCGGCAGTTCCCACAAATATCGGATTTACGGAGGAGAAAAGAAAAGAAGCGGGCAAACAGTTTGTTGACGTGGGTATTGCGGAAGAGCATGCGGTCGCATTTGCATCCGGAATAGCGGCAGGAGGCGGAAAACCGGTGTTTGCCACACATTCCAGTTTTATACAGAGAACCTATGACCAGCTTTCCCAGGACCTCTGCGTAAACGGAAATGCTGCGACGATTCTGGTAAATACAGCATCGGTCTATGGGATGAATGATGTTACCCATCTGGGTATTTTTGATATTCCGCTGATCGCCAACATTCCCAATATGGTATATCTGGCACCAACGAACAAAGAAGAGTATCTGGCAATGCTGGACTGGAGTATTGAACAGAATGAACATCCGGTTGCCATCCGTATTCCCTGCAACGGAGTAGTATCAGTGAAAGAGAAGGTTGAAACGGATTATGGTCATTTAAACAGATACCAGGTAAAGGAACAGGGCAGAAATATCGCAATACTGGCGCTGGGAGATTTCTATCAGTTGGGAGAGGATGTTGCAAAAGCCATAAAAGAAAAGAGCGGGATCATGCCTACACTCATAAATCCCAGATATATTACCGGACTCGACGAGGAATTGCTGGAGAAATTAAAAGAAGACCATGACAGTATCATTACGTTGGAAGACGGAATCCTGGACGGCGGTTTCGGTGAGAAGATTGCGCGGTATTATGGACCTTCCGGCCTGAAAGTTTATAATTACGGATTGAAGAAAGAATTTTTAGACCGTTACAATGTGGAAGAGGTGTTAAGAGATAACAGGCTGACAGTACCCCGTATTTTGGAAGATGTATTAAAATAACGGGTTCTGTATGGTTAAAGTTTTTAATTTTTGGTAATATATATATATTGATAGAAGCTTTATCGTGATTTTAAAGGAGGGAAATGCCATGAACAAAAAAACAATGTATAATCTGACTTATGGACTTTTTGTCCTTACCTCCGCTCATGAGGGAAAGGACAGCGGATGTATCGTTAATACCGCCGCCCAGGTGACTTCTGAGCCAAACAGGATCAGCATTACGGTGAATAAGGCGAATTTTACCCATGATCTGGTACGGGACAGCGGGAAATTTAATATTTCCATACTCAGCGAGGAAGCCGGTTTTGATATTTATAAACATTTTGGATTTCAGTCCGGCCGTACGGTTGATAAATTTTCCGGATTTGAAAACTGTAAGCGCAGCGGGAATGGTCTGTACTATATTACGGCGGGAACAAACGGCTTCATTGGGGCAGAGGTAGAACAGACCGTGGATCTGGGAAGCCATACCATGTTTATAGCTTCCGTAAAAGAAATGGAAATATTATCGGAGATTCCCTCAGCGACCTATGCATATTATCAGTCTGCCGTAAAGCTCAGGCCGGAACAGACCGCCTCTGCAGGAAAAACGGTATGGCGCTGTACGGTCTGCGGCTATGTTTATGAAGGGGAGGAGCTTCCGGAGGATTATATCTGTCCATTATGCAAGCATCCGGCTTCGGATTTTGAAAAAGTGACTGGTTGAGAAATAAATATCAGAGAATGATTGGACAAAAATAAAGGTGTATGAGTCATCGCTCATACACCTTTATTGTATAATATGATTTTAAGCTGTTTTCGGATTAACCAAAGTATCTCTTAAGCAAGCCTGCAAAAGCTTTACCATGTCGAGCCTCGTCACGGGCCATTTCATGAACGGTATCATGGATCGCATCCAGATTCTGTGCTTTTGCCATCTTGGCAAGTTCGGTCTTTCCGGCAGTTGCGCCGTTTTCAGCCTCAACACGTAATTCAAGATTTTTCTTTGTGCTAGGAGTTACCACTTCGCCCAATAATTCAGCAAATTTAGCTGCATGTTCTGCTTCTTCATAAGCGGCTTTTTCATAGTAAAGACCAACTTCAGGATATCCTTCCCTGAAAGCAACTCTGGCCATGGCAAGATACATACCGACTTCTGTACATTCTCCCGTAAAGTTTGCTCTTAAACCTTCCTTGATCTCTTCGCTGACATCGCTGGCTACGCCTAAAACATGCTCGGCAGCCCATGTCATGTTTTCATCCTGTACTGTAAACTTTTCACCCGGTACTCCGCACTGCGGACATTTCTCCGGCGGCTGATCTCCTTCATGAACATAACCACAAACTGGACATACGTATTTCGCCATAATTTTTTCTCCTTCTCTTATATGAATTTTATTTTAAAAATTAAAATCAATAATGATTACTGTTTTACTATAACATGACTTAATCCGTCTGTCAATATTTTTTTAAAATTATTTTTCATTTGTCATACATTCATGACAAGTTCCATAGAAATAGATAGAGTGGCCTTCAACTTTACCCGGGAAGTTCTGGGCGGCAAGAGTATTGACAAAATCAATGTTATCCATTTCCAGATCGATAATGCTGCCGCATCTGCGGCATATGAAATGATTATGAGGGGCAGGATCACCGTCAAAATGCTCGGATTCATCATCACAGGAAATCTTCTGGATGATACCGAGTTCGGACAGAAGCGTGAGATTGCGGTAAACGGTTCCGAGGCTTATATTAGGAAATTCTTTTTTTACGCCGTTGTAGATCATATCAGCAGTAGGATGATCTTTCCGCGGTTTTAAAAAAGCAAGGATCGCTTCCCGCTGTCTGCTGTGATTCAGGGTTCTTGTTGTTTTCATAAGCAATGCTCCTTAAATCTATATGAAATTATAAAATAGTAATGATTATTGATATTAGTATAAAGGATGATGGTTTTTCCGTCAATATTCTTTTGTGTAAAATAATTTGGTAAAAATATACAATTTATTTTAGTCAATTTGTACATTTCGACAAGAAGATTGTTGCAGAATAATGAATGTCGGAAAAAACTTTGATAAAAAGTGCAAAATCAGTTCAATAAAATTGGTTTATATGTTATAATATTTGCATAAAACAACAGCGAGGTGATTGACGTGATTAAGAAAGAAATGATTGCCATGTTACTGGCAGGTGGACAGGGTAGCAGATTGGGAGTGCTTACATCAAAAGTAGCAAAACCGGCGGTAGCTTTTGGTGGAAAGTATAGAATCATTGATTTCCCGTTGAGCAACTGTATTAATTCGGGTATCGATACGGTAGGAGTGCTTACACAGTATCAGCCGTTACGGTTAAATGCACATATCGGTATCGGCATACCATGGGATTTGGATAGAAATATCGGCGGCGTTACGGTTTTACCACCATATGAGAAAAGTGGAAACAGCGAATGGTATACCGGAACCGCAAATGCGATCTATCAGAATTTAGATTATATAGATTCTTACAATCCGGATTATGTGCTTATTTTGTCGGGAGACCATATTTATAAGATGGATTATGAGGTTATGCTGGATTATCATAAAGCAAATCAGGCAGACGTTACGATTGCGGCCATGCCTGTACCATATGAAGAAGCAAGCCGGTTCGGCATAGTTTTGACGGATGATGATAACAAGATAACGGAATTTGAAGAAAAGCCGGAGCAGCCAAGAGGCAATCTGGCTTCCATGGGCATTTATATCTTCAGCTGGAAAATTTTGAAGGAAGCATTGATAACAAAGTCGGAACAAAGCAACTGCGATTTTGGAAAACATATCATTCCATACTGTTTTGAAAAAGGAGACCGTATGTTTGCCTACGAATATAACGGATACTGGAAAGATGTAGGAACATTGTCCTCCTATTGGGAAGCGAATATGGAATTGATCAATATCATCCCGGTGTTTAATCTCTATGAAGAATTCTGGAGAATATATACCAAGAGTGATACATTGCCGCCGCAGTATATTTCAGAATATGCAAAAGTGGAAAGAAGCATTGTCAGTGAAGGTACAAGTATATATGGAGAAGTTTATAATTCCGTGATCGGTGCCGGCGTTACGATCGAAGAGGGAGCTGTGGTACGGGATTCCATCATCATGCAGAATACCAGTATCGGTAAAGGAACGAAAGTAAATAAAGCCATAATAGCTGAAAATGCCAATATCGGATTTGATGTGGAACTGGGCATCGGCAATGAAGAGCTGAGCAAGCTGGAACCAAAGATTTATAACAGCGGTCTGGTGACGATAGGTGAAAACTCAGTAGTACCGAACCATGTGAAGGTCGGAAAAAATACCGCCATATCCGGTATAACGGTTGCCGAGGATTATCCGAACGGAGTTCTGGGAAGCGGCGAATTTATAATTAAGGCAGGTGACGTCAAATGAGAGCAATAGGAATTATACTGGCTGGCGGAAACAATAACAAGATGAGAGAGCTTTCGTACAAGCGCGCCATTTCAGCCATGCCCATTGCAGGCAGCTACAGAAGTATTGATTTTGCACTGAGTAATATGTCAAATTCCCATATTCAGAAGGTAGCCGTGCTTACACAATATAATGCATTGTCATTAAATGAACATCTGAGTTCTTCAAAATGGTGGGATTTCGGAAGAAAACAGGGAGGCCTGTTTGTATTTACGCCTTCGATCACCGCTGAAAACGGATTCTGGTATCAGGGTACCGCTGATGCCATCTATCAGAATATCAGTTTTCTGAAGAACAGCCACGAACCGTATGTGGTGATCGCATCCGGCGACGGAGTGTATAAGCTGGATTATAATAAAGTATTGGAATATCACATTGCGAAAAAGGCGGATATAACCGTAGTATGCAAGGATTTTCCGGAAGGCACCGACGTATCGCGCTTTGGATGTGTGAAGATGAACGAGGAAAGCCGTATTACGGAATTTGAAGAGAAGCCGCTGGTATGCACATCCAATACGGTATCCACAGGTGTATATGTCATACGCAGACGCCTGCTGATAGAATTAATAGAAAAATGTGCTGCAGAAGACCGGTATGATTTTGTTACCGATATCCTGGTGCGGTACAAGAATGTAAAACGAATTTATGGATATAA
Source organism: uncultured Lachnospiraceae bacterium (assembly GCA_910578175.1). Lineage (GTDB taxonomy): Bacteria > Bacillota > Clostridia > Lachnospirales > Lachnospiraceae > Bovifimicola. The sequence continues at coordinate 24,897 of CAJTPF010000002.1, read as the reverse complement.
GATCAATACCTACTGGAGCAATATTGCCACCGTAGAGTCCTACTATAAAACAAACATGGACTTCCTGAAGCTCAGCGTCAGGGATTACTTTTTTAAACAGTATCCGGATATCTATTCGAAAGTGGACGATCTGCCGCCGGCGAAATATAATCCGGGAGCAGTGGTTAAGAACAGTCTGATCAGCAGCGGCTGTATCATTAATGGCGTGGTGGAGAATTCCGTATTGTTTAAAAAAGCCTATATAGGTAATAACTGTACCATTAAAAATTCTATCATTTTAAATAACGTATATATTGGAGATAACACATATATTGAAAATTGTATCGTTGAAAGCCGCGATACGATTCGTGCCAATACCACTTATATCGGCAATAACGGCGAGATAAAGATAGTCGTGGAAAAAGGTGAGCGCTATAGTCTGTAGACGGACGTGAATTAAAATTGTATAGGGAAGGGGACCTGAAAATGCAAATTACAGATATACGTGTCAGAAAAGTTACAAAAGAAAGTAAAATGAAGGCTGTGGTATCGATTACGATTGACGGAGTATTTGTAATACACGACATTAAAGTAATTGACGGTGATAACGGACCGTTTATAGCCATGCCGAGCAGGAAGGCCTCAGACGGGGAATACCGGGATATTGCGCATCCGATCAATTCAGAGACAAGAGAAATGCTTCAGAAACTGATCATTGAAAGATATGAGGCAGCACTTAAAGAGGAAACGGAACAGGAATAAATCAGGATTTTAAAGATCAGGATTTATCAAAAAACAGGTTGACAATTGAGTTAACCTGTTTTTTGTGCTATAATGTAACTTCCCTGAAAATGGAAGGAATGACACGGAGCAGTTAGTGAAGAAAGGACATGGATATTAAAATGTATATAATAGCCGGATTGGGGAATCCTACATCAAAATATCATGGAACCAGACATAATGTGGGATTTGATGCAATAGATAAAATAGCGGAAGAGAACGGAATATCGGTAGATGTATTAAAGCACAGAGCTTTATGCGGAAAGGGGATCATTGCCGGGGAAAAAGTATTGCTGATGAAACCCCAGACATTTATGAATAACAGCGGGGAAGCATTGCGGGCCGCTGTGGATTTTTATAAGGCGGATGTAGAAAATGAGGTTATCATAATCTATGACGATATCAGTCTGTCTGAGGGGCGGCTGAGAATCCGGGCCAAAGGAAGCGCCGGGGGACATAACGGAATAAAAAGTATAATTGCTCATTTAGGAACGGAGAAATTTAAAAGGATTCGTATAGGAATCGGAGGAAAGCCGGAACATATGGATCTGGCAGATTATGTGTTGGGAAGATTTCCTGCGGAGAAGCGCGTGGATGTAGAGAGTTCCTTAAAAAATGCCAGTTCTGCTTTAAATCTGATGTTAGGGCAGGATATAGCCGCGGCCATGAACCGGTATAATTCTTAGATTGGAAATAAACGTATAATTTGATTTCCCGGAATGGAGGAATAATGTGAAGACTTTTGAAGAACCATTGCAGGATTGTAATGAATATAATCTTCTGATGGAACAGTTGAAAAAAGATGATAAAAAGCAGAAAGCCTTTCAGATTACCGGATGTCTGGATTCCCAGCAGGTAAATTTCATGAGCGCCATTGCAAAAGAATATTCCTGCAGTGTGGTGGTGACCCATAGTGAAAAACGGGCCAGGGAAATTTATGAGGATTTCTTGCTGTACACAAAGGATGTTTCATATTATCCTGCAAAAGACTTTATCTTTTACAATGCGGATATTCATGGAACCCTGACGATCCGGGAACGTCTGAATACCATCCGCAGACTGGTGGAAGGACAGAAGGCGGTCATAGTGACCACTGTAGACGGACTGATGGATAAACTGATACCCATTCGTCAGATTAAGGAAAATGTACTTACGTTTCATTGCGGAGATATGGTAAATCTGAATAAGCTGCAGAAAGAACTGATCAGTATGTGTTATGAAAGAGTAGGTCAGGTGGAACGATCGGGACAGTTTGCCATCCGCGGCGGTATCATTGATATATTTCCGTTAAGTGAAGAAAGTCCGATCCGGATAGACTTATGGGACGAAGAAATTGATTCTATTAAATATTTTGATGCGGAAAGCCAGCGTTCCGTTACCATGCTGGAAGAGATTTCCGTTTATCCGGCGACGGAATATATACTGAGTCAGGAGCAGATCGCTGCGGGACTGAAAAAGATTCATCAGGAAATGACCGAAACTGAGCAGAAATTCAGGAAAGAGATGAAGACTGAAGAGGCACACAGAATTAAAACCGTGATCAATGATTTTACGGAACAGTTGAAGATGGGTAACACCAATGTATCAGTGGACAGTTTTATCAATTATTTTTATGAAGAGTCCTCCTCACTGATCGAATATCTGGAACGGGAAGATACCATTTTTCTGCTGGACGAACCGGCAAGACTGGAGGAAAGAAGCAGCGCGGTCGAAAAAGAATTCCGGGAAAGCATGATAAACCGTCTGGAGAAAGGATACCTGCTGGCCGGACAGGTAGATGTGATGAAAACCTATTCCCAGATACTTGCCCTGATGTCACGCAGACAGATGGTAGTATTTACCGCATTGGAACAGAAGGTGAAAGGCATCGGAATTTCTGAGGCTTATCATATAGAAGCAAAAAATATCATTTCATATAACAGTCAGTTTGATCTGCTGGTGAAAGACCTGAAACAATATAAGAAAAAGGGATACAGAATATTGATACTGACCACTTCCAGAACCAGGGCGGAACGGCTGGCGGAAAATCTCAGGGATTATGATATTGAAGCTTTCTATTCGGAAAATCCGGACCGGATTTTAAAGTCCAGGGAAATCATGGTTTCTTACGGCAACCTTCATAAGGGATTTGAATATCCGCTTCTGAAATTTGTAGTGATAACCCAGACCGATATTTTTGGAAGAGAGAAAGCAAAAAAGAGACGTGCAAAGAAGCAGTATACCGGAAAAAAGATCCAGAGTTTTTCGGAATTAAATATCGGCGACTATGTAGTACATGAAAACCACGGACTTGGAATATACCGGGGAATCGAAAAAATAGAAGTCGATAAAGTTGCGAAAGACTATATTAAAATCGAGTATGCGGATAACAGTAATCTCTATATTCTGGCTACCGGACTGGATCTGATTCAGAAATATGCAGGTTCCGATGCCGTTAAAATACCAAAGATAAACAAATTGGGAACCCAGGAGTGGAGCCGCACAAAATCCAAAGTCAGGACAGCGGTAAAGGACATTGCCAGGGACCTGGTGGCCCTTTATTCGGCCAGGCAGAGTCAGAAAGGTTTCCGGTTTAATCAGGATAATGTATGGCAGAAAGAATTTGAAGAGATTTTTCCTTATGAGGAGACCATGGATCAGCTTACTGCCATTGAAGCCATGAAAAAGGATATGGAAAGTGATAAGATCATGGACCGTTTGATCTGCGGCGATGTGGGATACGGCAAGACGGAGATTGCCATCCGCGGTGCTTTTAAAGCGGTGCAGGATGGGAAACAGGTGGTCGTACTGGTTCCTACCACGATTCTGGCCCAGCAGCATTACAATACGTTTACCCAGAGAATGAAAGACTATCCGATACGTATCGACCTGCTTTCCAGATTTCGTACGGCGGCAGGGGCAAAGATGACCATTGAGGGACTGAAGACCGGAGAAGTGGACATTGTAATAGGAACCCATAAAGTTTTGTCCAAAGATGTGAAGTTTAAGGATCTGGGACTGCTGGTAGTGGATGAAGAGCAGCGGTTTGGAGTGACACATAAAGAGAAGATCAAGACGCTGAAACAGAATGTAGATGTTCTTACGTTGTCTGCAACGCCGATACCCCGTACCCTTCATATGAGTCTGGTGGGAATCCGGGATATGAGTGTTCTGGAAGAGCCGCCGGTAGACCGCCTGCCGATTCAGACATACGTGATGGAATATGATGATGAAATGGTGCGGGAAGCCATTAACCGGGAACTGATCCGGGGAGGCCAGGTGTACTATGTTTATAACCGGGTCAATAACATTGATGAGATTGCGGCAGGCATAGCGAAGCTGGTACCGGATGCCAATGTGGTGTTTGCCCATGGACAGATGAGCGAGCGGAAACTGGAGCAGATCATGTATGATTTTATAGAAGGGGAGATCGACGTTCTGGTTTCCACCACGATCATTGAAACAGGACTGGATATTTCCAATGTCAACACCATCATTATCCATGATGCGGATAATTTCGGACTGTCCCAGCTCTATCAGCTCCGGGGAAGGGTTGGACGTTCCAACCGGACCTCTTATGCTTTTCTGATGTATAAAAGAGATAAGCTGCTGAAAGAAGTAGCGGAAAAAAGACTTCAGGCGATCCGGGAGTTTACCGAACTGGGCAGCGGTATCAAGATCGCCATGAAGGATCTGGAAATCCGGGGGGCAGGCAATATCTTGGGTGCCAGACAGCACGGACATATGGAAGCGGTAGGATATGAGCTGTACTGTAAGCTGTTAAATGAGGCGGTGGCAGAGGAAAAAGGCTTGGAAGTCATGGACAGTTTTGAAACAAAGATTGACATCAGTATCGACGCCTTTATTCCGCCACAGTATATCAGGAATGAATTCCAGAAATTAAATGTATATAAACAGATTGCCAGTATTGAATCGGAAGAGGAGTACAGAGATATGCAGGATGAGCTTATGGACCGGTTCGGCGAGCTGCCGAAGAACGTGGAAAATCTGTTGACGATCGCTCTTATCAAGGCGCTGGCCCACAAAGCATGGATAACGGAAATCAGCAATATCGGCACACAGCTGAAATTTGTCATGTACCGGGAAGCAAAGATCGATGTGGCGGGCATACAGGCCATCATCGACCGGTATCAGGGCAGGCTGAAATTTGTCACGGATTCTGCACCACATTTTATGTATACGATGGATAAAACCACAAATGATATGAAAGAATATAAACAGATCATTTTGGATATAATTGGAGATATAAGCAGTCTGGCGATGTAGACGTTTGACAGATTTGGGAAGAAAGCAGGAGGAGTTTTAATAAGTTGAAAAAAGTTTTAGGTTTTATTTTAGGGGCAGCGCTGCTGGCAGTGGTAATGATCGTAATCATTAACCGGTTATGTCTGTGATGATCCCATAACCGGTACAACGGGCGGTGATGACAGAAACATGGAAGCACAGTGCCGCAGACTTTTAATATCGTAAGTCTGCGGCACTGTTTTATTATGTTATAACATATTCCGGATCAGACGGAATACCTTTGTGGTAATCTTAAACAGCCGTTTTTTATTTTTGCTTATCGGAGCTGCTTCCGTATTTTCGTTTGGAATATAGGTTCCGTCTTCGGCCAGGACCAGAGAGTCCTGTTCCAGCTCATTAACGGCCTTTGTTACGATTTCGTTAAAACGTTCGCTATGAATGACCAGCATGGTTTCGGTATCCATATATGTGCTTCTCATATCCAGGTTATAGGAGCCTATGATACTGATGTTATCGTCGATCAGCACGGTTTTTCCATGCATGGAGTAATCGCCCTGATATTCATGGATGGTAATTCCGGTATCCAGCAAATCATATTTTGCAGAGTAGTAGTCGGAAGAGGCCATGAAATTATCGCCTACCGCTACGGAATTCAACAGAATATCATATTCTTCCAGATTAACGGATAACTGTTTCAGTGTTTCATACATGGCGTGGCTGGGAACTGCGTAAGGGGTATGAATATATACCCGGTATTCAGCGGATTTCATCAATTCGCTGAGCTGATACCAAAGAAGCGGTTCTTTGTTTTCTGCCTCAATGGGATTGGATATCAGGGTGATTTTATTGGTGCCTACCGTGTGTTCCACATGATCATAGGAATCTTCGTCAAAGATATCGGGTGATTCTTTCAGTAATTCGTCATAGGTCTGCTTCAGGGTTTCCAGCATTTGCTCATACCGGCCTCTGTTTTTGGAGGATATCTCCGGATCAAATGTTTTGGAATATTTGTAGTTCCAGACCGAATCAAAATAATCATAGACCTGGTGGATAACGCTGTCCGTTCCACGGGGACCGTGGGCATCCGTATTATAAACCAGAACATCACGGTCATAACTTAAATTATTCAGATTCGTCCTTCCGAGAAAATAGTTGGACGTATTTCTGCCGCCAAGAATAAGATAAGTATCGTCCACCAGAATATATTTATCATGCATACGGGCATTTAACGTCCAGGGAGTGATCAGATTAATGGGATTATATATTTTAATCTGAATATTCTTATGAGCGGACAGGGTTTTATAAAGCATGGAATCCTGCATATCCAGAAATCCGGTGCTTCCGTCTGCCAGAATCTGAACCTGCACGCCGTTATCGGCAGCGTTTAAGATGACGGAGAACAGTTTCATGCAGCAGGAATCGTTTTTAAAAGCAAAAGAAGATATGACGATCCGTTCTTTTGCACGGGACAGGATCCGCAGCCGTTCCACAAAAGCTTCGTCCGGGTCTTCCAGCAATCCTGCCCGATCCACGGAGATTCCTTCAAAATCATAAAAATTATGAATGTCAAACCGGTTTATAAAATCCTGACTGACGTTTTTATGGTAAGCATAAGGAAGTAATGCTCCCATTATGATATAAAGGGAGCATCCTAATATGATAAATAGTAATATTTTGATTGTTCGTTTAAAATATTTTAATAGTTTTTGTTTTGACATATTTAACACTTCATATTTAATTATTAGTATCGGAATCGGTCTTTGATCCGTTTTCTGTCTGGGTCTGGGGAGCGGTTGTTTCCGGTTCTTCAACCCCTGTTTCGTCGATCAGGAAATCATTGATCTTCTGTATCATCGGGGTTGGCTGATAATTCACGGTTCCAAACATATATTCATGTAATCGTACAACATTCTGTGATAATCCGCATGGAACCACATAGCCGTAGTATGGTTCTCCACGCTCCGGAGTATGGTTATCAAACGGGAAGCCTACGGTACCTTTCAGATTGCAGTCCAGTGCAACGGTCAGCAGATCTTCAATTCTGTCCCAGGTCATATTAGTAGCCAGTATTTTTTCACCGTTGATATTATTTTTCTTTATTACTTCGTCCGCACACTTGAGGATTTCGGACAATCCGGCATTTTTTGCATGGATTAAGATCTTATTTAATACGTAACGCTGTCTGGCGGTACGGCCATAATCGTCCCGAAGAATGGTTCCGTCTTCGCAGACAAATTCTGTGTAACGGATACGGCAGTACGCAGTGGACTGAAGACCGTTTAAATGTACGAAACCGCTTTCGGTTACATCTGGTGAATCCATTCCGGTCACTTCTCTTGTTTCTATGAGATAACCGTTGATCAGTTCCCGTTCTTCTTCCGAGATAGTTGCATCGATACCGCCCAGAGCGTCAATCACGGTGGCGAGACCTTTAAAATTAACCAGGGCGTATTCGGTGATATCCAGATCCAGGTTATTGTTGATCATGCTTAATGCGCCTTCCACTCCGTTTTTAAAGAATGCGGAATTGGCTTTTTCATAGGATACATCACCATCGGCATCTACAACTCTCAGTAATGTATCACGATATAAAGAAATCATGTTTATATCATAGGTTTTATTATTAATGCTGATAATGATTATGGAGTCGGTATGGGTCTGACTATCAAACTCTCCGTCTCTCGGGTCGATACCAAAGAAAGCGATATTGGTATATCCGTCTCCAAGATCCACTTTATCGATCTTTTCCACATCAACGGTCTTGTCCATTACATTATCTTCATAATCATCCTTATAAATATTCCGTAATATTTTTTGACCGGCAGGACATTTCATGAATACCTTGGTAACATATGATTTTGAATTCGGCATCAGATACAGTGCCAGTCCTATTACTGCGATCAATACGATAAGCAGTTCTATGATCAGAAAAACCATTTTGGTCCTTTTCTTTTTGCGCTTTTTTAAAATTCGCTGCTGTTTCGGGGTTAATTGATTTCTGGACATATTATCCTCCATTCTGGTTTTGCTGTTTTTTCCAATAATGTTATAGTATACTTGAAATCGGTATTATTGTAAATATTTCGAATGTTAAAATATTGTAAAAATTATTTTATCAATGCATATAAGATTCTGGAAAATTAAATCCGGTAATCATGGATGTAACAGGGTCATAATGGATTACCGCATTATTTTCAAGCAAAACGATCAGAAATTCATTGTCATTTTCGATCAACTGATAAGAAGAATTTTGGGTAATAGTTTCATATTTGTTAACTTCAAGATCAAACAGATCTTTGTTATAATTGTTGTTGTTAAGAGAATAGGAATCATAGATCCCTTTCTGGCTGAAAATGTCGGAATATATTGTTGTTATGGAATTGTTTTCGTCCGAATTAATATAGTCTGTTAAAAATTCCTTGGCTTTACTCATCTGTTCATCGGAAGGCAGGGTTCCGGATACTGATTTGATTTCAAAAGACAGAAGTCCCGACTGGCTGAAAGTAAACCGGAGACTATAGGTCCTGTCCGGAAGATTCAGATTTTTTGAATAGAAAAAGACCGGTTCGTTATTAACGATTTTTACAAATAAATCGTTTTCTAAAGCAGAAAAATCCATTCGCTCATAAAGGCTGATATCTTCTTTATAAAGAAGCAATGCAGTTTCTTCCGGTACCATCCGGTAAAAATAATAGGTAAGGGAGTGATACAGATCCCATGTGTCTATAAAATATGAAGCGGGAACATCTTTTCCTATATAGCTATGGAAAGTGACCACATCATAATAGTAGTTCCAGGGGAAAAGATTTAATTCATCCTCGGACTGGGAATAAAAAACATAAGTAGTCAGGTTATCCGTGGTTAAATAACTGATCTCCGCATCATTTTTTAAAAAGAAATCACCTGCAAATGCCAATGCTTTATATCCGATGGTAATGATCAGTATGGTAGACAAGAGCGTTATGAGCAGGGATATTTTTGAGGTTCTATTTTTCATGAATATCGTCTCCAGTTGTTAAAGTAATGGTGATGGTGGTACCTGTGCCAAGAGTACTGCTGATCTGAAAGTCAGCGTTGTGTATTTCAGCAATCCGTTTACACAGGGCAAGACCAAGGCCGGCTCCGCCTGCTTTCCGGCTTCTGGCTTTATCTACCATATAAAAAGGTTCCGTTATTTTATTTAACTCTTCTGCCGCAATACCGATGCCTTCGTCCCGGACGGTAATCGTAAATGATTGGGAAAAAGGCAGGCCGGATGTTCCGGTCAGGTAGATGGTTTTGCCGCTTTTCGAAGCCTTGATGGCATTGTCGATGAGATTTAAGATCATTGATTTAAAAAGTTCGCAATCCACGGTAAGTATATTCTCATCACATTGGGTCATCAGTGTTATATCATTCTTATCCAATATAGGCTTTAAAACCAGTTGGATCTGATTCACTAATTCCCGGGAAGAGATAGAAACAAATTCTAAATTCGTCTCTCCCACAGTGATCAGTTCCATTAGTTTCCCGGATAGATTTTTCAGCCTTTTTGCTTCTTCAACAATGATCCCGCTGTATTCGGACAGTTCTTTTGACGTTATATTTCTTTTGATCCGTATAATATCCGCAAATCCCAATATGGAGGTAAGAGGAGTTTTCATTTCATGGGTTAGATTATTGATGAACTGTCGCCGGTTTTCGGCTGTTTCCGACAAAAGCATGATATTTTCTTCAACGGAATCCGCCATAATATTCATGTTTTCCGCCAGTTCGGATAATTCATCCCGGCCTTTGATCTGGATCCGTTCAGAGTAATCGCCGCCGGCAATCCGCTTGGTGGCCCGGTTCAGTCTGGTCAGGGGAACCATGAGCAGCTTTATCAGCACCAGAAGAAACAGGGCGCTTTCCAGCGATATAGATATGGTAAACCATTTTGTAAATTCTAACTGCTCTTCGTATATGGTGTAAATTTCCGATATATCCGTGGAACTGATAAAGATATAATCCTGTTGTTCCAGAGATATTGAAGAGCCGATCAGCAGCCAGTGACGGTTATCAGAGCGGATGATCTGTTTATGGGTTTTTTTGGAGGCGTTTATTGCGTTATAAAATTCATCGCTTATCCTGATCATCATATTGTGATACTGTACCTGACCTTCTTCGTCATATAGCGCAATGGTGGTTTTTTCTTTGGAGTCAGTGGCCGCCATGATATCCCGAAACACATCAAGGATCTGGGAGGGCAGAAGCAGTACTGCATTTTGTTTTCTGCGTTCGGTAATGATACGGTTTTTGATATTCGATATCAGATATTCATGTTCGGATAACGTATTGTTGATCTGACGGTCAATGGAAATATCATAGTTATTTTTCAATATTATGATACTGGTGGAACTAACGGCAACCATTACTATGATCAGGGTCCATATAAAGGTTTTCTGCCAGAGTTTCATGGGATTTCCTCATTTCTGCTGAATGTATTGTCCGGAATAGCAATATTATGGTTAGAACTTTTTATTTAAACGATATCCTAATTTGGGCAGGGTCACCAGCTTGTCTTTCAATCCCAGCTTTTTTCGAAGCTGTTGAATGTGAATATCCACCGTCCGGGATTCGCCTTCAAATTCATATCCCCAGATAGCGGATAAAAGTCTTGCGCGGGTAATGGCGACGTCCGGGTGTTTTATGAAAAATATCAGAAGTTCAAATTCTTTCGGCGTAAGGCTGACATATTCGCCGTTCCGTTTGCAGCTGTGTTCCTCGGTATCGATCAGGATATCATCATATGACAGGATATGGTCTTCCTTATTATATCTGCGCAGGACCACTTCGATCCTGGCTAGCAGTTCCATTGCTTCAAAGGGTTTTACAATATAGTCTTCCGCTCCGCGTTTTAATCCGTTTACTTTGTCAGATACTTCATTTTTGGCAGTAATAAAAATAACCGGAGTATCATTATTTTTCCTGGTGATGATATCAAAACCATCCATGCCAGGAAGCATGACATCCAAAAGGATTAAATCAAATTTATCGGAATTGATCAGGTCCAGGGCCTGAATTCCGTCATGACATACTTTCGAGGAATATCCTCCTATTTCTACGGTGGCCTGAATCATCTTTGCAATATTTATATCATCTTCTACAACTAAAATCTTGATCATAACTATACCGGGCAGAACGGGAATTTCCGGAACTGCCCCAAAATCCTTTCCTCTGAATTAGTATTTCTATTTTATATTTATTTAATTGGTTTGTATAGAAGTAAATTGTAAATATTTCGTAAAAAAAGTTTAGAATACAATGTTTGCATCTTTTTTACATTTCCATGAATACTTCTTTGTATATCATACCTTACAATACTAATCAGACAGCCGGCAGGGACTCTCAGCGGCTATTCAGTTTCAAGCGTAAAATGCGGGATTAAAAGGAGATGGCAAAGGATGAATCAAAAAAGATATAATCAGATCAAAAGAAGACGAAAGAGGATATTAAAAAGGATAGCATTTGCTGCTAACATCATGGTTATGGGTATACTGGTCATAATGCTGGTATATCTGGGAAATGAAAGAACCGGTAAAAACGGTATGGGCGGCAGCCGCGCCAGTGAGGAAAATGTAGAGATAGGAAATCAGAAAGAGTCCGGAGAGCCGGTTTCAGTAATTACGCCGAAACAGGCGTCTGAGTTTTCAGGACTGTTTTCAGATAAAACAGATAAATGCAGAAATTATGTGGTATGTCTGGATGCGGGACACGGCGGAGATGATGTGGGGGCAGAAGGATTAGCGGGACAGTATGAAAAAGATGAGACATTAAAGCTGGCGCTGCTGGTAAAAGGATATCTGGAATCCGCAGGCGTAACGGTGGTCATGACGAGGGATACCGATATAAAAGTGACTCTGGCAGAGCGGAGGGAGATTGCGGAAAACGCTAATGCAGATATCCTGTTATCCCTTCACAGGAATATATATGAAGGAACCGAAGATGTAAACGGTATTGAAGCCTGGATCAATAATTCCCGTCCGGCCGATGCCAAAAAGCTTTCGGAATATATACTGGACTGTGTGGAACAGGAGGTACCGGGGGTGAAAAAACGGGGGATAAAATGGGGCACCATGGATAACGTGAATGAGAATTATGGTGTCAATAAAGTTTCCATGACCAGTCTGATCCTGGAAACAGGTTTTATGAGCAGCGTTCATGACAGTAAACTGTTTGAGGATTATCTGGATGAATATGCGAAAGGGATCGCAAAAGGAGTGTTGAAAAATATATAAATAAGACCGGGCATAAACACACGTTATATAACGCATTGGATTGTTATATAGCGTGTGTTTTATTCTGTTGATTTTTTAATAATTTAGTGCTACTATAACAATGATTGGTTATTTTTTTAACAGATAAACAAAATTTAATACATTCAGAGGTGTAATATGAGCAGGAAATTTGATGATTTGATTTCAAAAGTAAACAGTTGTAGTACAAAAACAGTAGCAGTAGCAGTTGCACAGGATGCACCTGTATTAGAGGCAGTAAAAGCAGCCAAAGAACGGAAGATAGCCAACGCCATTCTGGTAGGTGACGAAGGAAAGATCAGGGAAATAGCGACGGAACTGGATATGGATTTATCAGAATACGAGATCATCAATGAGACCGATGATTATGAAGCTGCCCTGAAAGCAGTGAAACTGGTACATGATGGAAAAGCCGATATGTATATGAAAGGATTGATTGATACAAAATCATTCTTAAAGAGCGTACTGGATAAAGAGGCAGGTCTGCGGAATAACCGTCCGTTATCTCATGTCTGCGTATTTGAAATAGAAGGAGTTGATAAGCTGTTATTTTTAACAGACGTGGCTTTTATGACATATCCGACACTGGAGGATAAAGTCAGCATTATTGAAAATACCGTTGAAATCTGTAATGCCTGCGGTATAGATATGCCAAAGGTAGCGCCGCTGGCCGCTGTTGAGGTTGTCAATCCGAAAATGCAGGCCACAGTGGATGCTGCGGAACTGACTAAGATGTGCGAAGAAGGAAAGATTCCTGGCTGTATCGTTGACGGACCGCTTTCCATGGATCTTGCCATCTGTCCGGAAGCGGCCGCCCATAAAGGTGCAGAAAACAGAAAGATCGTAGGCGATGCGGATATTCTTTTATTCCCGGATATCCATGCCGGAAATCTGGTATATAAAACCCTTGTACATACTGCAAAGGTTAAAAACGGCAATATTATTACCGGAACAAAAGCGCCGGTGATTCTTACATCGCGTTCCGATGATTTTGAGACAAAAGTAAATTCTATTGCACTGGGATCAGTGGTTGCAGAAGCATTACGCAATAAATAACGGAGAAAGGATAATATTATGTCAGTGAAAAGTTTAATAATCAATCCGGGTTCTACTTCTACGAAAATTGGTGTTTTTGAAGATGAGACCTTATTATTTGAAGAAACCCTGAGACATTCTACAGAAGAAATTTCAAAATTTGCTTGTATTGTTGACCAGAAGGATTTTCGTAAGAGTATTATTCTGGATCTGATGAAGGAAAAGGATTTTGATATCCATACCCTGGACGTGGTGGTTGGCCGCGGCGGCCTGCTGAAGCCGATTCCGGGAGGCACTTATGAAGTGAGCGATGATCTGCTGGCAGATTTAAAGGCCGGAGTTCAGGGAGAACATGCCTCTAATCTGGGCGGAATTCTGGCACGGGAGATAGCTGGAGAAATCGGCGTAAAGTCTTATATCGTAGACCCGGTTGTAGTGGATGAGTTAATGCCGGAAGCAAGATATTCCGGTGTACCGGAAATCCCGCGTATCAGTATTTTCCATGCGCTGAATCAGAAGGCGGTTGCCAAGAGATACGCCAGAGAAAACGGAAAAGCATATGAGGATTTAAATCTGATAGTCGTTCATATGGGAGGCGGCGTTTCTGTTGGAGCCCATTTAAAAGGCAAGGTTATCGACGTATTTAACGCGCTGGACGGAGACGGAGCATTTTCACCGGAACGCGCAGGAGGAGTACCTACCGGCGGATTGATCAAAATGTGTTTCTCAGGAAACTATACGGAGAAAGAAGTGTATAAGAAATTTGTGGGAAACGGAGGTCTCAATGCATATCTGAATACCAATGATATGAGAGACGTTATGAAAATGGCGGAAACGGACGATCATGCCAGAGAGATCAGAGATGCATTTATGCTGCAGGTAAGCAAGGATATCGGTTCCATGGCCTGTGTCTTAAAAGGCAAAGTGGATGCTGTCATCGTGACCGGCGGTATAGCATACAATGAACACATTGTATCAGGACTGAAAGAAGCGGCGGAATGGATCGCACCGTTTACGGTATATCCGGGAGAGGATGAATTGCTGGCGCTGGCACAGGGAGCTCTTCGTGTGATGAAGGGTGAAGAAAAGGCAATGCAGTATTAATTTTTAGAGGAAGGAATCAGGCTCATTTGTACGACAGATACGAACAAATGAGCCTGATCTGTCAGGTCTGGAGAGAAGGAAGAAATGAAGATTGTATTTTTTGATTTAGACGGAACCATTACCGACCCGAAAGAGGGCATTACAAAATCAGTGGCCTATGCCCTTGCAAAATATGGAATACATGTGGAGGATCTGGATTCCCTCTGTCCGTTTATCGGTCCGCCCCTTCATGTTTCGTTTCAGGAGTTTTATGGATTTGATGCCGAAAAATCTATGGAGGCGGTAAAGTATTACCGGGAATACTACAGAGAGAAAGGAATCTTTGAATGTTATTTATATGAAGGAATACCGGAATTGCTGAAACATTTAAAGGATAAAGGGGATATAGTGGTGCTTGCCACTTCCAAGCCGACGGAATTTGCAAAACAATTGCTGGAGCATTTTGATATTATGAAATATTTTGATCATGTGTCCGGCAGTACCATGGACGGAAGCCGGGTAGAAAAAGCGGATATTCTGCGTTATGCGCTGAGGTGGTATCCGGATGTACCGAAGAAGGATATGATCATGGTGGGAGACCGGAAATTTGATTCACTGGGTGCCGCTGAAGTGGGTATCCGTTGTGTTCTGGTAGAATACGGATATGGGGATATTAGTGAATTGGAAGCGTGTAAACCGCTGGCGATCAGGAAAACAGTAAAAGAGGTCCAAAATTTTCTTGACAGTATTTAAATGCGGGGGTAAACTAATCAGAAAAAGATTCAACGATGTTATATATATTCGCAGATGAACGAAAGGAAGTAATTTGTTATGGAAAAGAAAAACATTGATTGGGAAAATTTAGGATTTGGTTATGCACAGACTGATATGCGTTATGTTTCAAATTATAAGAACGGAGCATGGGATGAAGG
Organism: uncultured Lachnospiraceae bacterium; assembly: GCA_910578175.1. Lineage (GTDB taxonomy): Bacteria > Bacillota > Clostridia > Lachnospirales > Lachnospiraceae > Bovifimicola. The sequence goes on along the minus strand of CAJTPF010000002.1, from coordinate 9,569 downwards.
TACTCTGACTTCGGATTCCAATGTTGTGATCAATGAATGTGCGGGAGTGCTGCAGTATGCACAGACATGCTTTGAAGGATTGAAGGCCTATACCACGGAAGATGGAAGGATCGTATGTTTCCGTCCGGATTTAAATGCGGAACGTATGGAAGCTACGGCTCAGAGACTGGAAATGCCGGTATTTCCGAAGGATCGGTTTGTAGATGCCGTTGTAAAGACCGTAGAAGCAAACGAAGCATATGTTCCGCCATACGGTTCCGGCGCTACATTATATATCAGACCTTATATGTTCGGAAGTTCTTCCGTAATCGGTGTTAAACCGGCAGAGGAGTACCAGTTCAGAATATTCTGTACGCCGGTGGGTCCGTATTTTAAAGGCGGCGTAAAACCGCTGACCATTCGTGTATCTGATTTTGACCGTGCGGCTCCTCACGGTACCGGTCATATAAAAGCCGGACTAAACTATGCAATGAGCCTGCATGCTATTGTAGATGCCCACGATCAGGGATTTGATGAAAATATGTATCTGGATGCCGCTACCAGAACCAGAGTCGAAGAAACCGGAGGAGCCAATTTCCTGTTTGTTACAAAGGATGGTAAAGTGGTCACGCCGAAATCTGAAAGTATTCTTCCGTCGATCACCCGCCGCTCACTTATGACGGTTGCAAAGGATTATCTGGGACTTGAAGTTGAGGAACGGGAAGTATTTTTTGAAGAAGTAAAAGACTTTACAGAATGCGGTCTCTGCGGTACTGCAGCAGTAATTTCTCCGGTAGGAAAGATCAACGACCATGGCAGGGAAATCTGTTTCCCTAGCGGTATGAATGAGATGGGACCGGTTACGAAGAAGCTGTATGAAACATTGACAGGAATTCAGATGGGACGTATCGAAGCGCCGGAAGGCTGGATCAAAGTCATAAAATAAGAGAAGTGATAACAAGCGTTTTTCAAACAAAGCGTTTTTTAAACGCTGAAAAAATTTATGTAAAGAAAGGAAAATAGCAAAATGAAAGAGAAGGATAACAAAAACAAAGGGAAAGGATTCCGCCTGGAACTGTTATTGTCTTCGGTGATGTATGTGATCGCAGGCACCATATTGCTGCTATTTCCCGAAACGACGGCGAAGACCATATGCTATCTGATCGCCATTGTGGTTATGGCTATCGGTCTGATTAAAGTTTTAACTTATCTGGCCAGAGGACTGGAACAAAATATGTATAAAAATGATCTGGTTACCGGTCTGGTATGTTTGATTATCGGTCTGGTGCTGATATTTAAGGCGAAAGCCATCATATCCATTATTCCGATTCTGCTGGGAATACTGGTGCTGATCAGCGGGTTCGGCAAGCTGCAGTCCAGTCTGGATGTAAAGCGTATGAAAAACGGCAACTGGACATATTTCTTTATCATTGCATTGGTTAATATCGCTTTGGGATTATTATGTATTTTCAGTCCGTTTAAAATAGCGGCTACAATGATCCGCCTCATCGGACTGGCCATGCTGTTCAGCGGAATTACCGATCTGATGGGAAATATTTATATGTCAAAAAAGCTTAAAAATTATCTGGAGGATATGGCTGCTTTAGAGCAGGATATTGATGACTGATATTTCCAGCTGCTATTGATCTGTTCATGACGGAACCTAATGTCAACTATTTAAAAACGAGTAGTTGACATTAGGTTCCCTTTCTATTATAATACGAAGTATAACAGTATCACGGACAGGCCTGGGGATACATGAGAAAAAATATACATAGAAAGGTATTGCGTATTATGAAAGCTATCAATCAACCGGCAGGACCACAGACAACTTCTGCCGCATCCATGAAATATAAGGGGATAACGACGAAAAATCTGGTCATAACGGCCATGATGGCTGCGGTTACCTGTGTTTTGGGGCCGCTGTCCCTGCCGCTGCCATTTACACCAGTACCGGTTTCTCTGACCAATTTTGTTATATATCTGGCCGCGTTTGTGCTGACCTGGAAATATTGTACATTGAGTTATATTGTATATGTATTGCTTGGCGCCATCGGTCTGCCTGTATTCTCCGGCTTCGGTTCCGGAATCGATAAAATTGCGGGACCTACCGGAGGTTATCTGCTGGGATTTGTTTTCACCGCATTAATATGCAGCATTGTGAATAAGAAGTTTGCAGGAAAACTATATATGTATGTGGCAGGAATGGCAGCAGGTCTGTTTGTGGCATATGCTTTTGGAACCCTTTGGTTTATGTACCAGCAGGGAATGGGATTAAAACAGTCACTTGCATTGTGTGTTGTTCCGTTTTTGATCGGAGATGCGGTTAAGATTGCCGTTGCATCCATTGTGGGACCGGCGTTGCGGAAAGCTGTAAATGCCATACAATAAAACAGATCATTTTAAATCCGAAAGACGGTACGGGGTGATTTCAAACGCCCCGTCTTTTTTTATTGTAATAATGGTCATGTCCGCAGAAAATAGCTTTTGTACCACTACCCGGACTTAATATTGTAAAATTATGGAAAAAGTAGTTGATTAATTAAAATATGTTATGTTAAAATGCAATGGAAAACAAAAGAAAAACGGAGGAAGAATAATTGAAGAAGAACAGCAGTATTAGCAAAATCATTTTTAGTATATTTTTGGCTTGCGTACTTTTTGCCATCGGTTTTTCGACCGTAAAACGCAATTGGGCATCCCCATCAGATGTTAATGACGAATCGTCAATGACGGTTCATTATTATAATTCAGATGATTGGGATGCCCCTTTTATTTATTATTATTCAGATGATCATGAAGCTGAATCCTGGCCGGGCGTGCCGATGAACCCGGAGGGAGATGACTGGTATTCTTATACCATATATGACAGGAATCAGGTAAAGGTTATATTCAGCGACCGTGGGAATCACCAGAACCCGGGCAGCGGCCGGGAGGGCTATCCGGTGGAAGGAAACGTATGGTATTGCAACGGTAACTGGTATGATCATAAGCCGGGTAATACAAAAGTCCATTTTTATAATGAAAATTGGAAGAATGTAAATATATATTATTATCAGCAGGGAGTGAATAGCGGAAACTGGCCGGGAACGTCCATGCAGCGGGAAAGCGGAAACTGGTATGTTTATGAGATCACCGGCTGTGAAAATCCCAACGTTATTTTTAATGATGCCGGAAACCAGCAGATACCGGGACAGAACGAACCGGGATTTCCGGTCAGTGGTGAAAAATGGTATTACAAAGGAATCTGGTATGATGAGAACCCGCTGGAAACCGGCGGAGATACTTCCGTAAAGGTTCATTTTTATAATTATAACTGCTGGGATAATGCGTATATTTATTATTACGGAGAGGGGGACATAACGCCGGAATGGCCGGGAACGCCCATGAATCCTGAAGGAGACGGCTGGTTTGAATATGAAATAACAGGAATCCGTTTTCCAAAAGTTATTTTTAATGATTCACAAAGGAATCAGATTCCGGAAAAGGATGCGGAGGGATTTACGGTAACACAAGAAGTATGGTACAGAAACGGAATCGCCTATGAGAACCGTCCGTCGGACATTGTAGTGAATTTTTATAAACCCGGCGGGTGGGGGGAGCCATACATTTATTATTATATATCCGATACCGATACGGGTCCGGTCTGGCCGGGAATGAAAATGGATGCAATGGGAGACGGATGGTATAAGTATATCATAACAAAATATTCAGAGGCAAAAGTGTTGTTTAGCGATGGCGTACGTCAGATTCCTGAGGCAGAACAGGAGGGATTTGAAGTTACGGGAACCATGTGGTATAAAGACGGAATCTGGTATCATAAGAATCCGGATCTGCCAGAAGGGAATCCGCTGACCGGGGATTTAAACGGCGACGGAGTCGTTGACCAGAAAGATCTGGATCTGCTTGACCGTTTTCTGGCTGGAGAAATAACATTGACCGAAGAGCAGAAAAAGTTTGCGGATACAAACGGAGACGGCGTGGTGGATGATAAGGACAGGGATACTCTGGAGCAATATATCAACGGAGAGACCACCGAAGCTCCGAAGGAAGATGAAACGGAAGAATATACGGAAAGAACGGTAAGCTATGAGTACGATAAGCTTGGGAGGGTAATAAAGGCAGTATATGATTCTGAAAATTATGTTGAATACAGTTACGATAAAAACGGAAACATAACGGACATCCGGGTGACCGGTAATATTGATTAAAACGAAGAGGTAAACATATGAATAAGATACATAAGAGTTTTATAAAAAACGTAGGAAAAAGGACGGTCAGCCTGCTGCTGGTGCTGATCATGGTATTTCAGACGATAAACTATTCCGGGGATACGTTCTATGCTGCAGAAACCAATGCCGCGCCTGAAATGAGGGATACCGGAAACGCAACGGAAGAGCAGGGTGTCATCAATGAGGAAACCATATATAAAGATTTAACGGTATTCGCCGATTACACATTAGAGGCAGACATGGATGTAAAGAATCTGACCGTAAAAGGCGGAAGATTTAATCTGAACGGATATCAGTTAAACATTCACGGAAATTTAACCATATCAGGCGGAGATTTCGTTATCAATAAAGGATACGTAAACTGTCTGGGAACGGCTGTTTTTTCCGGACAGAATTATCTCTACATGACGAATATTAATGATTATATATTTGTTGAAGGCGATTTTATCTGGAATGCCGGCCATGATTCTTACATAACTGAAGGAACTATAGAAGTAAAGGGTGATTTTAAAGATTTTTGTAACAACAAATATAATTGTTTTAAGCCATCCGGGGATCACAGGGTATTGCTCAGCGGCGCCGGCAGGCAGACTATCGTGCAGACCGTTCCGGATTCCCGGTTTCATATCCTTGAGATTAAAAATACGGGCAGCGAAGGGGTTTATGCTTCTCTTCCGGTAAATGCGGACGAGATTACGGGAAATCCGTCCGAAATCATATATCCGGTTTCGGGCCGATACGGATGGACGTTGGAAAAGGATGAGGAAACAGAAGGCGGACTTTGTCTGACCGGGGGTGAATTAAATCTGAACGGTCATACGCTCACCGTTCACGGCGATTTTGACCAATATTCGGGAAGGCTTGTTTTGAACGGAGGAACCCTGAAGGTTGAAGGGAATTACGGAGTACAGTCCTACCGCTTTGACGAAAATAATGAGAAGGTTTATGATTACAGTGCCGGATCTCTGGTGATGACCGATCCGGCGGATACGGTCATTGTAAATGGTGACTTTGTAATGGCATCCATTCAAAGCCATGAGGGAAGATTGACGGAAGGTACCATGTATATCGGAGGGGATTTTATCCGGAAAGTGGAAGGCTCCGATCAGAACTTTGCGGCAACGGGAAACCATAAGGTGGTGTTTAACGGCGGAGAAGAGCAGAGGATATCTTTTCAGAATTCCAGCTATAATACATCCCGCTTTGCAAAGCTTGCTTTTGAAAATACCCATGAAAAGGGAATAGTAATTTCGGACAGGATCACGGTGAACGGTGAACTTTCCAATGAAAGAAGCAATGTAACGGGATATGTGGATCTAAATGACGGGGCAGTGGTTACGAACGGCAGTTACCGGGGAAATCTGCGTTTTGTCAGACCATTTGTTTTAAATCAGGATATCAGGATTACAGGAAATCTGTACGTTTCCAGCCAGGTAGATCTAAAAGGGCGCCGTCTGGAGGCCGGGGGAAACTGTACGATTAATAATTCTTATATCAGAATGAGCGGCGGAAGTTTTGTTTGCGGCGGAAATCTGACCATAGGCGGTGATCATGCTTATCTCCATATGAGTAATGAAAATGATATGGCTACGGTAAACGGAAATTTTATATATAATAGCAGAAACAGCAACTACAGTTATATGACGGCAGGGACGCTGGAACTAAAAGGAGATTTCCGGCAGGATGTAACATACCGGGAGGCTAATTTCATAGCCTCCGGAACCAATAAAGTTCTGTTTACCGGGGAGCAAAAACAGACTATTTCTTTTGCGTCCCCGAAATCAAAATTCAATATTGTTGAAATCAGGAATTTCAGCAGTGACGGAGTTGTGATTGATAAAAATTTTAATTGCTCCCAACTGATCAAGAACGGATGCCGCATCAACCTGTCCGACGGCGGCGTACTGGGCTGGACGCTGGAAGAGGATACGGTGATGGACGGCGATCTGTATCTGGGTGCGGATGAGCTGGATTTAAACGGATACAGCCTGACTATAAACGGAAATCTGATACAGGGAGGCGGTACGGTTAACCCGAATGGGGGAAATCTGACGGTAAACGGCGATTACCGGATTCAGTCCATGACTGCCGACAGTGACGGAATCGTAACTTATGCCGCCAGCACCGGATATCTGGTAATGACTGATCCGGCAGATGTTGTTAGGGTCACCGGAGATTTTGTAATGGCGTCCTTAAATGAGCATAACGGAATGCTGAACAGTGGTACCATGTATATTGGAGGCGATTTCAGCCGGATCGAGTACGATTCCGCCGAAAATTTCCGCGCAGGGAAAGGGCATAAGGTAGTCTTTAACGGAAGCGGCGGACAGAGTATCGCTGTTGGAAGGCGCGGAAATCCCGGTTTTGCAAATCTGGTATTTGCTAACGGCAGTATGGAGGGAATTACGATCACTGATGATTATGTAACCGTAACCGGGGAACTTACCAATGAGGACAGTGTGATCACGGGATATGTGAATCTGGACAGCAGTGCTGTGATCGCCGGTGATCAATATCGGGGAAATCTGCGTTTTAATGCTGATTATACGCTGAGAAAAGATTTACATATATCCGGAAATGCGGCTATAAGCAGCAAAGTGGATTTAAGGGGAAACCGGCTGGAGGTGGAAGGAAATACCACCATATGGAACACATATCTTCGAATGAGCGGAGGAAGTTTTGTCTGCCGGGGAAATCTGAGCATAAGCGGTGATAACAGCTCTCTCTATATGAGCAATGAAAATGATGAGGCCGTGGTATACGGAGATTTTATATACAACAGCAGAAATAGTAACAGTGGTTATATGTCGGCAGGAACACTGGAACTGAAAGGAGACTTTCGGCAGAGCGTAACTTACCAGAAAAATAATTTTATTACTTCCGGAACTCATAAAGTTATATTCAGTGGAGATAAAAAGCAGATAATCTCTTTTGCGTCGCCGGAATCCGCATTTAACATTGTGGAGATCCGGAACCGGAGCAGTGAAGGCGTTGCGATCGGCGGATATTTTAACTGCATACAGCTGATAAGGAATAACTGTAAAGTTACATTGCCGGACGAAAGTATATTCGGTTGGACCCTTGAAAAAGATACGGTGTTCCAAGGAGATTTATATTTAGGCGCTGATGAAATAAATCTTAACGGATACAGTCTGACGGTCCGGGGAAATCTGATCCAGAAAGGTGGTACGGTTAATTTAAATGGAGGCAGCCTGACAGTTGAAGGCGATTACCGCATCCAGAACGTGATAACGGACGGCAACGGAGCAGAAATCTGTTCCGTTAGCAGCGGATATTTGCTTATGACAAACCCGGAGGATACGGTTACCGTCACCGGAGATTTTGTTATGGCTTCCACAAACGATCATAGAGAAAAGCTGAGCAACGGGATCCTGTATATCAAAGGAAATTTTCTTCAACTGGAGGAAGGTAATGACCGGAATTTCTGTGCTTCGGAAAAACACAAAGTTATTTTTAACGGAGATAGCGCTCAAAGTATAACGTTTAAAAAGAGATTTTATTTTTCCTGGTTTGCTAACCTGGAATTTGCCAATGACAGTGCGGAAGGAATCACGATTACGGACCGTGCGTCCGTAACCGGAGAACTTACAAATGTAACAAGCAGAGTTACAGGATATGTGGATTTGGAGCGAACCGCGTTTTTGACCAACGGATATTATAAGGGCAATCTGCGCACATATATTACTGTATTGAGTAAAGATATGCGAGTGTCCGGAGATCTGTTTGTTGCTGAAGGATTGGATTTAAAAGGAAACAGGCTGGAAGTGGAAGGTAATACCACTATATGGAATAAATATATTAAAATGAACAGAGGCAGTTTTATCTGCCGGGGAAGTCTGGATATAGGCGGAGATTATGGCAGTCTGAAGATGGACAATGAGAATGATTATGCAGTGGTATACGGAAACTTTACATTTGGCAACAAATACGGCAGCCATATGTCGGCGGGAACACTGGAACTGAAAGGAGATTTCCGACAGATCATAACTTATTGGGAAGATAATTTTATTGCTTCCGGAAACCATAAAGTTATTTTCAGCGGGGATAAAAAGCAGACTATTTCCTTTGCATCGCCAAAATCACATTTTAACATCGTGGAGTTCAGGAATTACAGTGAGGAAGGTATATACTGTGAGAACGGACTGAATGCGGCAGAGGTTATCACCAATGACTGTAATATCACATATAACGGCAGTCAGATGACCGGATGGACATTGAACAGCGATATGGTCATAGGGGAAGATCTGGTTCTGGTCGGTGGTATCCTGGATTTAAACGGTCATACTCTGACGGTAACCGGAGATTTCATTCAGAGCAGCGGTACCGTAGAAATAAACGGAGGAACGCTGCTGATAGAAGGCAGTTATTATATGCAGTCTGTCAGAACCCAGAGTGATGGAACCGTGAAATATGACTTCGGTCGTGGCATATTAAAAATGACCTCAGAAAAAGATTATATAAAAGTAAACGGGGATTTTGCCACATCTTCCATTTACAGCCATACGGATTTTCTGACGGCAGGCACCTTAGAGATTAGTGGAAATTTTACGCAAAACAATGCCGGTATAAAAGATAATTTTCATACCGCCGGAGATTTTATATTGAAATTTTCCGGAAACCGGCAGCAGGTAATTTTCTTTGGTTCACCTGCAGATTCCAGTCTGTCTGATGTTATTTTTGACAATTCTTCGGTTCAGGGAATCCGGATCAGCAATTCCATGTATGTTACCGGGAACGTGGAAGATAACAGTCGCAATGTGACAGGAACCATATATGCAGGTGTCAGGACAGAATTTAAGGAGAATTATTTCAGCGGTAATATAACGATGAATGTTTCAAAAACGATGACTTCGGACGTCACTGCAGGAGGAACCTTTACCGTAAGCAATTCCATGAATCTAAACGGTTTTACACTGGCGGCCGGTTCCGTGTCGGTTTCAAATGGAACATTAGTTACAGGCGGCGGTTCGGTTTACTGTAAAAAGAATTTTACCGTTGGGAGTTACGGCATACTGGTGATGGACAATGAAATGGATCATATCACGGTGGGCGGTGATTTTTCCACTGCCTCCCTTAATTCTCATCTGGGAAAATTAACCAATGGCGTTCTGGAGATCAAAGGAGATTTTACACAGAACGGAACGGCCCAGGCATTCGCCTGTGCGGAAAACCATTCCGTTTTGTTAAGCGGTAAGGCGGGAACTTCCGGAAGGGTGTATAAGCAGACCATCCGTTTTTCGTCCGTGGGCAGTTCTTTGTTCCACAAACTGACGATTACAAGACCGTTGGATTATTATAGCTTTAATAGTGATATAAATAATATCTGTCATGAACTGA
>CAJTPF010000001.1:211848-255537 GCA_910578175.1 uncultured Lachnospiraceae bacterium | reverse complement strand
TCCTGAGCCAGGATCAAACTCTCGTTAAAAGTTTTTCCCGGATCCAGAACGACGTTAGCCATTCCTCATCCGACACATCTTCATGTGTTTTACTGTTTTTTTAGGATACTGTCTTCTGACAGTGTCCGCATTTGATGTCTTACATCTTGAAAAATTTAGAATTTTTCAGGGATGGTTGATACTGTTTGGTTTTCAATGTTCATGCTTTCTTTTCTGCCGCCCTGTTCCCGGCAGCAACTTTCATAGTTTACCATGATTCCATGGTTCTGTCAACTACTTTTTTCGACTTTTTTTCTAATCCTTTTTGGGATTTTTATCGTTTTTTGCTGTCTGTCTCACAAGCGACTTGAATATGATATCACCCAAAACACCTTTTGTCAACTATTTTTTTATTTTTTTTTGTTCTAATATTTTGCTCAGTTCTTCTATATCAAAAGCCGGTTGATATCCATATGATTCCATTGGATCTCCATGTCATAAAAAGAATGAATCAACGCATATGGCAACCTTTGAATATATCTGTCAAACATACTGACTGGTTCCGATTTCATTCCCAGTCCTTCCAGCTCCTGAAATTCAAAATTCTCGGCAAGTGTTAAAAGCAGCATCAGAATTTCTTCATCATCTCTTGCATTCGTTTCATATAATATCATTCTGATGTTTCCGGAAGGCTGACTTTCAAAACCGATCAATGCATATAAATCTGTTTTTTTGTTATCGATCATAACCGAAACTGCGGTTCCACCATCCTGCTGCAACACTTCCAAATAAAAATGATTCAGCAGTCCGGATTGACGAATACCATTTATTCCGGAAAATATGCTTTTTTCATACATTTTCTGAAAAGATTCTTTATTCAGTGCCTTAATCCCAAATCTCCTGCTCTCTGTTACCTGTTTCCGGCATAATCTTTCAATTTCAGTTCTGTCCAGTATGAGTTTATTCTGATAATATGCAATATTATATCCGAGTTTCTGATAATAAGCGTACAGATCCTGACAGGCCGGGATTAATGCAGAGAACAGATACCCCCTTTTTTTTCCGATCCTGTGGGCCTGACGGATCAGCTCCGTCATGATTCCTTTTCTGCGATACTCTGTTTTAGTTGCCAGAGCATAAAGATATTGTATCACATGATGCTTTCCGTTGATAAATAAATCATATGGTATCATATACAATGCTGCCGCCGTTTTTCCGTCTATACAACGCACCAATGTATTATTTTCTTTATATATTCTGGAAAAAAATTCATCCAGATATTCATCACTGTCTCCAAATGTTTCCTTCCACAGACTTTTCAATTCCTCTATATTCATCCTGTGCACCAAACCTCTCAAACGTAACTCCATGCCGGAATACAGGCATAGTCTTAACCGGAAACCGCAAATCCCTTTTCGGCCATCATTACCGGCTTATAAGACTCCTTTGCCTTTCTCAGGCCTTCCAGTCCCATATCCTCTTCCCGGTTTACATATTTATAATCCATAAGCTCATGTAAAATAAACTGCTGGTTTATCATGGGATATGCTCCCTGTATTCCAGAAAAGGCTTTTTCAAAATGAATGACAAACGTGTCCTGATTTAACGGTTCTCCCAATGTCAGCGCTACGATTCCGTCTCCGGTTCTGATCAGACCTCCGGTCAGTCCCAGCTCTTTCCGCCAGCGGATGCCGTCAATACAGACGCATATTTCCGCTGCCTTGTCCCTGTCGTCGCAGCAACCGTTTTCGAGACACCATTGCTGCACCATACGGATACACTCTTCCGTATTTTCGCCGTCCATCTTTTCATAAGACCAGTCTTCATATGTTTTTATGAATTTATTGACATGGTTTTTCTTCCCGTGATATGCCTTTCCCGACAGAGCCGCCAGTTTTTCCACTGGATAAATATAATCTGCGCTGTCTCTTGAATATTCTATTGAAAATCTTCCCGGAAACATTTCATTTAATTCCGCATACATCTCTGGTTCCATGATACCGAATTTCAAATCTATCCCCCTGGCCTGACAATATGTTTCCAGCCATCGGACCGCCTCCAAAGGACTGCCTGTTCCTGACGGATACGAAAAAAAAGTATCTGTTCCCCGGTTAAATTTCACGATCAACATATCTTTGACATATGCGATCTCCGTATTATAAATCTTTGACCACAAAATAATATTGCCGCTGCTGTAATCACATGCCATATGTCTTTGCGCCATAAAACAGGTTCGGAGCAACTCCACGTCTTCAATCAGCGGTTTTCTGAATTCCTCTATTATCTGCATTCCTATTACCTCATCCGCATTACATTTCTATATGTTTATTTCCAGTTCCACAGGGCAATGGTCCGAACCCATAATTTCCGTATGAATCTTCGCTTCCTGAATCCTGTCTTTTACATTGTCTGACACCAGAAAATAATCAATACGCCACCCTGCATTTTTTGCCCTGGCGCTAAACCGGTAAGACCACCAGGAATATACTTCTTCGGTATCCGGATACAGATACCGGTACGTATCCACAAATCCCGATTTCAGCAATTCTGTAAATTTTCCTCGTTCTTCATCCGTAAAACCGGCATTTTTCCGGTTGGTTTTAGGATTCTTCAAATCGATTTCCCTGTGAGCCACATTCATATCCCCGCATACGATTACCGGCTTCTTCTCATTCAGTAATAATAAATAATTTCTAAATGCATCTTCCCATTGCATTCTGTAATCCAGTCTTGCCAGCTCATTTTGTGAATTAGGCGTATATACCGTTACCATATAAAATGGATCAAACTCAAGAGTGATCATCCTGCCCTCTTGATCATGTTCTTCCATATTCATTCCGTAGAATACCTGAATCGGTTCCTGCTTTGTGAAAATGGCAGTACCCGAATATCCTTTTTTTTCCGCATAGTTCCAATACTGATAATATCCGTCCAGACCCAGATCCAACTGTCCGGCCTGCATCTTGCTCTCCTGAATACAGAAAATATCTGCATCCAGAGTTTTAAACGTCTCTTCGAAACCTTTCTGAACGCAGGCGCGTATACCGTTCACATTCCATGATACCAGTTTCATTTATTTATTCCCATGTACGCAAATAATATGCTCTTCCTTGTACATTCCTTTCTTCTATACTTAATATGCACCATAATACAATAAAAAAATAATTTTTTCCATACTATATTTTACAATTTATGAAAAGTTTATTTAGATGTAACGATATTATTTATGTTTTTTGGATTTTTATTACAAAATAATCACGTTTTTTTAACTTCATGGACATAGATTCTGCACAATTAAAAAGTATCATATACATGTAAGCAATTCAATTTTCTTTTTTTCATAAACTTTCTTCTTGGGGAACCTGCAAAGGTTCCTTTTTTATTGCATTTATTTAAATCGTGAAACGGCTTAAATCAATTTATTATTTTGACAAAAAAGGACTTTTTAAGCTAAATTACAACTCAAAAAGTCACATGAAATCAGTTTTACTATCAAATTTTAAATATTAATGTGAGTTAGGACTTGCTAAATTTACAAAATAGCTATAAAAATCCAAAAATGAATTTAAATCATTTGTTGAATTTACCCTATCAACAATTTCTTGAAAATATTCTTTTGTAGCTAAATTCATAGGTTTCTTTTTATTGTATCGAATTTTGTTATGTCTACACATCTCGTGAAGATAGTGAAAATGATAATTAGCAATAGTTTCATGTACATCTTCTGGCGGCCTCAGTTCCTCCGGATCATTTAACTGAATATTATACATATCATAAAACTGTTGAAAATCGTCATTTGGTCTAATATACGGATACAAAGTACCAATTCCTAAAAGCCATGTTTCAAAACAGTGGTTGCACACAAATACTTTGTATGAAAAATCTATATTCAAATCCTTATTTGATATATAATTATCTATCAAAGTTATAACTTGATTTTTTCTATACTGTGTGTCATATTCTTCTGAATCTAGTATTACTATTAATTCATCAATCTTTCCAGAATGTTGAATTAAAGTATCTATCGTTTGAAATAACACACAAGTAATTAACTGTGTAACCCCCTGTCCACTTTGTAACACATAACAATCATTTGTAACAAATGAAATATCAGGCACTCTAACATTTGAAAATCCCATATATGCAAACCATTTTGGCAACACTTTTATAAAAGATTTCTCATCTTCAAGTAAAAAATAATAATTCATTTATATCTTCCCTTCATATTCCCATCTGTTAATAAGATTAAAATAAGCATCATGTTGACTATGAGTTATTCCATACTCCTCTGCACTAATATTGTTGACTGTTGCAATATCTCTTTCTATAATTTTCCATTTTTTGTTTGAAATTTGATTGATTATCTTTGGATGATGACTAGTTATTATAAATTGTAAGTCATTTCTTTCACTAAGAAGTAACTCAGCTAAAACATCAATACAATTTACACCCAAACCATTTTCAAACTCATCTATCAAAACCAAAGAATTTTCTGACATTGTAATTAACTCAACAATATAATAAATCGTTTTCAACATTCCATTTGATATTTCATGCTGCATTAACTTTTTTCCGTATACATCAATTGCAACCATTAAAAAATCTCTTGCTGTATCTTCTACTATATCAATATCATTTATCTCTAAAAATAATTCTTTTACAGCTGAAAATATCTGAACGAACTTTTCTGGATAATACTTTTTTGTAATGTATATTTTTAATAAAACAGGAAGGTGACTAAACTTTTCAAAACCAAGCTTGTCATTTTTTTTAATGTTTTCCTTTATTTTTGCCTTAAACATATTAAAGCTTTCTCTATCTATTGCACCTCGTACGTCCATATCCATTTCAATCGGATATAATTTCAATAATTCAGTAATTATAGGTTTAATAAATTTCTCCTCAGAATATTGTACCAATAAACTTTCATCTTTTTTAGGTGTGGGAACTTTGTCATATCCGATTACCTGTACATTATCTAATTCTCTTTTCATAATGCTTGTTCCTACCTCAAATAATTCTTCATATGTAAAAACATATTTCATTTCCTTAGACTCTATAAAATCTTCATTTAAATCCTGTTCAATCCTATAAGACCAAACATATTCTTTATCATCAACATGAAAACCTAAACTAGCAGCATATGGCTCCAAACGCAAATTCTTATTGACAGCTAATTTCAAAGAATATTCAATTGCACTCAAAATTTGTGTTTTCCCAACACCTGATAACCCAACCAACAAGGTAATATCTTTATTAAAAAGTACCTTTTTAATTTTTAATTCTGTTCTTAAATTTTCAAACTCTATCCAATCTAATTTCACCTCTAACACCTCTCTTCACCCACTTTCTATTTAATAAAAAATCAATTATTTTCATTAGTATTTTAGAAAGTGATATAATCTTAATTTCCATTAATTGCTTTTCTTTATTGTAATTAAATAATATTTTATATAAATATTTGATATTAGTATACCTCATAAAAACTCATTATTCAAGTCTTTAAAAAACGTTTCATTTACTATCTTTATACAAAAAGAGCCAATCTGACCAAATTGCGGCCAAACTGACTCTGAAAAATCAAGGTTTTATACAATTATATTAGAACTTGCCAGCATCAGCTGCTTCCTGTACAGCAACTGCAACCGCAACCGTCATACCTACCATCGGGTTATTTCCTGCACCGATCAGTCCCATCATTTCCACATGGGCCGGAACGGAAGAAGAACCAGCAAACTGTGCATCGGAATGCATACGTCCCAAAGTATCCGTCATACCGTAAGAAGCTGGACCTGCTGCCATGTTATCCGGATGAAGGGTTCTGCCTGTACCACCGCCGGATGCCACAGAGAAATACTTCTTACCCTGTTCGATACATTCCTTTTTGTAAGTACCTGCAACCGGATGCTGGAATCTTGTAGGATTGGTTGAATTACCGGTAATGGATACGTCAACGCCTTCCTTATGCATGATCGCAACGCCTTCGCAGACATCGTTTGCACCGTAACAGTTAACCTTTGCTCTTAAACCTGTGGAGTAAGATTTTCTGAATACTTCTTTTACCGTATTGGTATACGGATCATACTCTGTTTCAACAAATGTAAATCCGTTGATTCTTGAAATGATCTGGGCAGCATCCTTTCCAAGACCGTTTAAGATAACACGAAGCGGCTTTTTACGAACCTTATTTGCCTTCTCCGCAATACCAATAGCACCTTCTGCTGCTGCAAATGATTCATGTCCTGCAAGAAAACAGAAACACTCGGTTTCTTCTTCCAGTAACATCTTTCCTAAATTACCGTGTCCCAGACCAACTTTACGGGTATCTGCAACAGAACCCGGAATACAGAATGACTGAAGTCCTTCACCGATGGCTGCCGCTGCATCTGCCGCTCTTCTGCAACCTTTCTTAATAGCGATGGCCGCACCAACTATGTATGCCCAGCATGCATTTTCAAAACAGATCGGCTGGATCCCTTTAATCTGGTTATATACGTCTAATCCTGCATCCTTTGTAATCTTTTCAGCTTCTTCGATCGAAGAGATACCGTAGCTGTTTAATACGCTATTGATTTTATCAATTCTTCTTTCATATGATTCAAATAAAGCCATTATCGTTACCTCCTCTATTATTTCGCAATTTCTTTATCTGTTCTAGGATCAATTAACTTAACCGCATCATCAACTCTTCCATACTGTCCGCATGCTTTTTCATAAGCAGTGTTCGGATCATCGCCTTTTTTAATAAAATCCGTCATCTTTCCGAGGCTGACAAATTTATATCCGATGATCAGGTCATCTTCATCAAGAGCGATAGCGGTAACATATCCTTCTGCCATTTCCAGATAACGTGGCCCTTTTGCAAGCGTACCGTACATGGTACCAACCTGTGAACGAAGTCCTTTACCCAAATCTTCCAGACCGGCGCCGATCGCAAGTCCTTCTTCTGAGAATGCCGACTGGGAACGTCCGTAAACAATCTGTAAGAATAACTCTCTCATAGCTGTGTTGATGGCATCACAGACAAGGTCAGTATTTAAAGCTTCCAGAATCGTTCTTCCCGGTAAAATCTCGGCAGCCATTGCTGCGGAATGTGTCATGCCGGAACATCCGATGGTTTCCACCAATGCCTCCTGAATCACGCCTTCCTTAACATTTAAAGTTAATTTGCAGGCACCCTGCTGTGGAGCACACCAGCCAACACCGTGTGTAAAACCTGAAATATCTTTAATTTCTTTTGCTTTTACCCATTTCGCCTCTTCAGGAATAGGCGCACATCCATGATTAACACCCTGAGCAACCGGGCACATGTTCTGAATTTCTTGTGAATAAATCATCGTAAGACTCCTTTCAAGTATATGATTCTCAATTGTGCAATTTCTTTTATACAAACTTTATTTATTAAATCGCACTATGCGTTTATTTTCTCACAAATCGTCAAAATAGTCTAGGACTTTTTAAAAAATAATCATTTTCATCAATTATTTATATAATTTATTTTCCATATTTAATAAATATTTATGAAAGTAATCAACCCGGTTCAGCCCGGCCGCCCATAGATATGCCTGATCCACAGCGCCTATCTCTTCTAAAGAAAGCCATTCTACAGATATGATCGTCTGCTCTTCCTGTGATAATTCCGGGTCCGATCCTTTGGACGGAACTGCATCCTCAGGAATCCGGATCAGGAACGTATGAACCTCTCCCCGGTTATCCGGTTTAAATTGTATGGACAGTTTGCGGATAATTCTGCCTTCTACCCCGCTTTCCTCCTTCAGTTCCCGTACAGCAGCCTCCTCCGGCGTTTCACCTTCCTCGATTCCTCCTCCCGGCAGACAAAAAAATTTTCTTCCGGACATGTGATGTTTTACCAGTAAAATTTTATTTCCTCTTATGACCATTGCCTGGCTTCTGTCTCTTCTGATTATCCTACTCGCTCTCATCTTTACCTCCATGAATACTGATATTCAAATCAACATTTCCATTAATGCCATCCACCTGACCGGATTCCGAATACTGCCAGATCCTGATTTTATACGGAAAATACATTTGCGAATCATAATATGCATACCACTTATCATATTTTTCCAGTTTTGTCATATCCAGAGACATGGTAAACCATCTTAGATTTGCATATATCATAGGTGTATGGCCGGCCTTTTCAACGGCTTCGCAGAATGCTACGGTAATATCCGTTAATTCCTCCGGTGTCAGACCTTCTGTTCTGCTGTCTTCATTCACGATATCTTCCGTATCAAACACGACAGGATAATCCAGCTCATATCCTTTGATATGCTCCAGTACAAACTCCGCTTCCTCTACAGCTTCTTTTGTGTTGACCGCCTGGGAAAAGAAATAGACTCCAACTTTAATACCTGCATCAGTAGCTCCTTTTATATTGGCTTCAAAGTTTTCATCCAGCACAATGGCTCCCGTGCCATATCCCCGGAATCCTACCCGGAGAAAAGCAAATTTAACACCGTCTGCCGCAACCTTTTCCCAGTCTATTTCTCCCTGATATCTGGAAACATCAATACCTTTTTCGGATACCGTTTTTCCGTTTTCCTGATATTGAATCTCGCCGTCCGGTAAAACCTTTATATTTTCCTGTTGAATATCATTCTTTGCCAGTTCGTCATAAATCGGAAGAAATAAATATTTGTTCGACTGATATACTACCACATTCTCCGGAAACAGATCACGAAGAAGACTGATCGTACCTTTACCAGCTTCCATAGATTTTTTTATCTCACGTTTCAATTCATCGGCGGTCCTTTCGTCAGAATCTTTCACATGATCGTCATCTTCATCCTTTTTCTGTTCCGAATCAGATAAAACACCGGAACTGTCTCCGGATACTTCCTGATATCTTCCCCTGTCAAATATAAATAACGAAAAGATCACCACATTTGCAATCGTCATTATAACGGCTATCAGTGTCATCGCTACCAGATAGAACCGATGATTCTTCATGGTATCCATACCATCATTTTTTATCATTCTTATACCCATGTATACCGCAGGCTTACCAGACTGCCGCCTGCATTATCCTTTCTCACAGTATTCATCTCACTTTGGTTCGGAAAATAGAACTAATTTTTTCCCTTCTGGGCTATGTATCGCATTTTCCCTTCCGTCTTCTTTGGCACTTCACCGATTTCCGAAGGCCTTAAAATACTTTGAAGCTGTTTGGTCAATTGTGCCGCGCAGGCCGGACAATACTTTCCATATCTGATGTCGGCCCCGCACTTTAAACACGGGATATAAAAATCAGAGCCCTCCGGAACCTCTATTCTTCCTTCTCTCAGATATTTTTCTATCCGGTTTACTGAAATTCCGGTTCCCTGAGAGATCTGCATTGCCGTTGATGCTCCGTTTTCTTCAATAAATTTCTTGATTTTACCGAATTCCGACATTGTTTCATGGCCACAGCGGGAACATACGTATATGCCAAGTCCGGGATCTTTCAGTACTCCGCCGCACTTTTCACAGCGTCCCGTTTCAATCAATTTTATATTATCTTTTTTAATACCCATATCCGTAAACCTCTGAACTAAACAATAGTAGTAGTTTTTATAGTCTCTCTCCAAAGACTTTCCGTCATATCCTTTTAAAATAACCATACAATAGTATACATTAATTTTTTGCCAGAATCAACCCGTCCATGCCCAGGTTTCTGCATTTTACATTTTTTAGGATATCGTTTATAATCTACATATAAAATACTATCCGTAATATTTAAGAAAGGAATTCAATCATGAAAAATATGAAACATTCACTTCCGGGATTTATATGTTCCTGTTTCCTGTTTATCTTCTTATTATCCAATGCTTTCGTCATATCTCTGAGAATCGGAATATTTGATAATAACGGCGCAATAAATATCGCCGGTAACCCTGCCGTATCCTCCTCCGTCACGGAAGCAATAATAAACAATTCCGACGCCATTCTGAATCAATATGGTTTCACTTCGGAAACATTTCAGGAATTGATGGAAGATGACTACATATCCACAATAATCAATACCGCCGGAACCGCACTGCTCTCGGAAAATGAAATCGACCTGTCTTCCATCAAGGGTGATACGGTAGAATTCTGCAATAATACTTCCGGTATTCTTGTAGATGAGTTTATCCAGAATCTGGAATCTTCAAATGGTAAGATCAGTGAAACCACCATAACCGGAAATCCCATCGTTCAGGCATTCTCACAAAACTATGATATTGACATCGATTCCGAAATAAAAGCCGCCATAACCGACAGATATCCCCAGGCTGACCCGGATAAAGAAATCGATTTATCCGGTATCGATACCAACGAGCTGCGAAACACGCTGAATACAGCCATAGAAGCAAAACTCTATCCCCGCCTGGATGAACTGACGGATAAGATCATTGATAAAGCTGAAGAAATATTAACCGAAGTATCCGATAAAGTCCATGATCACCCGGCTTACCGTTCCTACAACAAAATGATGAAACTGATCAGCAGCAACATCACTTTACTGATAGTGTTTCTCAGCTTATGTGTGATATTTTTCTTTGCCGTACAATTTATGTTCTATGGCGGAATTTACAGAAATAAACCATTGAATCATCTGGGCGTTACCGCCCTGTTCGCTGCCGTTCCCACGCTGATCACCGGATATTGTTCGGCCATATTCGGAAGTATCATTGATAATATCATTAATGAAATAAACGGTTCCTATGCTTTTGCAGGCGACATCATCCGAGAAATTCTCTCCGGCTGCCTGAAACCTTTTATAATCACAGGATTTACGTTGCTGGGAATTTCTGTTGCAGCATTTATTCTTTCAATCGTTATAAAACCTCAGGATTCCTGAATATTGCTGCTGCTTCTGCACATACTGTGATTAAGGTCAAACAATAAACAGACAGAACTATAGTTTGGAGGTATAAATGATAGAAGAAGAACTTCCCATCGGTTTTTCCATGGAACTGGCGAAACATCTTGAAATTTTAAATAAATTCTCAAGTTTGTCCGATATCGAACAGAAAACCGTGATCGAAAACGCCAGATCGATGAAAACAAAAGAAGATATGCAAAATTATGTAGAATCCGGTTTTAAAGCGGTTGTAAAATAAATAAATCTTTCCTCTGGTCTGCTTTCGTCCAGAGGAAAGATTTATTTATTTTTTTAAGCTGATAACGGGAATCGAACCCGTGACCTCCGCCTTACCAAGGCGACGCTCTACCGACTGAGCCATATCAGCGTGTTTCACACACGTCTATTAATATACTTTGTATTTTCCGTTTTGTCAAGTAGAAATCTCAAACTCTTGTTTTTTTTTACAAAGTAATATCCACTTCTGCTCCCGCCACATCCGCAGGAACTGGAAGATCCGTCTGGGAAGTGCCGGTAAATCCATCACACAAGACGTCAATACTGTTTTCCCTGTTGCTTTCCCTGCTTCTTTCATATCCATTCTCCCGTTTGTTATGGGATCCGGATACGCCGCCTGAGTCTGCGGCCTCGGCGCGCTCTCTTCTCTCCCTCGCATTCCGCTTCTGTGCCAGTTCCCGTGCGATTCTATACTCTGCTTCCCTGTTTTTCGCACTTTCCGCCACTTTTCTGGCATTTTCCATCCGTTCTTCTTTTCCCAATGCCTTATATTTTTTAAGCGCCTTCGCAATGGTTTTCTTGATCGCCCGTATGGTATTATCATCACTGTTATAGCGTTCAGCCATTTGTAATGTAGCCCTCAGGGAACGCTCTATGGCTGTTACCTGGGATTGCGTCTTGGCATTGGCGATACGTGCCTTTTCTCCTGACGGGTTAAAACCGATATGTACTCTGACAAAACCGTCTTTTTTGTTTTTTGATCTGTTGGATCTGTTACCTCCCGTATTTCTGTTCATATACGGATTTACCCTGTTTTCCGTCACTTTCATATGCATGCCTCCAAAATAGCAAATCTTTCCAAGTACCTTTTTATTTATATCGGCTGTATGCCTCTGAAAATTAACTTTTGACCCGGCTATAAACAACGCATTTCGTCAAGAATTCCGTTAACCTTGTTTTTAATCCTCTGCAGGGCATTATCAATGGTTTTGGGCTTTTTATCCATCCTTCTGGCTATTTCCCGGTATCCGTCTCCGTCGATATACATTTTAATCACTTCCCATTCAAATTTACTGAGGCTTTTTTCCAGCGCCCGCTCAATATATCTGACATTTTCCCTGTCGATCAGTAATTCTTCCGGATTGCGGTTTTCATCCAAGTGATTATCCACATAATACTCTTCATAAATCCCGGAATCCGACTCCGTTCCAAATATGGAAACATAGCTGTTCAAAGGTCCGTGCTTTTTACGCTTGGAATTATTGACCGCCGTGTAGATCTGTCTCTCAACGCACAGGCCGGCAAATGTCTGAAAGGAAGCCTCCCTGTTTTTATCGTAATCCCGAATGGCTTTGTATAAACCGATCATTCCCTCCTGAATCAAATCATCCGTATCCCCGCCAACCAAAAACATGGCTCTGGCTTTCCGCCGAACCATGTTTTTATATTTATCCAATAATATATCCATTACCCGGTTATTCCCCTGATTCAGCAAGTCAATCAGTTTTTCATCCGGCAGTTCCTGGTACCTCAGGTTTGTTTCCATATCGCTCCTTCTACAGCATACGCTGTCTGACAATCTCATAAGCAAGCACCCCTGCTGCCACAGAAGCATTCAGGGAATCAATATCCCCTTTCATCGGGATTGCCGCCGTAAAATCACACTTCTCCTTTACCAGACGGCTGACCCCCTCACCTTCATTTCCGATGACCAGACCGATAGGGCCTTTCAGATCCAGCTGATACATGATCTCACCATCCATATCCGCACAGACAAACCATAATCCTTCTTTTTTCAGTTCTTCGATCGTTGCGGAGATATTAGTCACTTTTGCCACCGGCGTATGGTAGATGGCTCCTGCAGAGGTTCTGGCAACCGCAGCCGTCAGTCCCGCCGCCCTGCGCTTCGGAATGATGATTCCATGGGCACCGGAAAGATTGGCAGTGCGGATAATGGCCCCCAGATTGTGAGGATCTTCAATATTATCCAGAATAATGATA
Organism: uncultured Lachnospiraceae bacterium; assembly: GCA_910578175.1. Lineage (GTDB taxonomy): Bacteria > Bacillota > Clostridia > Lachnospirales > Lachnospiraceae > Bovifimicola. The sequence goes on along the minus strand of CAJTPF010000001.1, from coordinate 242,474 downwards.
AAAGGCTCCTCGCCTTTGTCCTTTGCCGCCTGCAGAATATCCCCAACTCCGGCATACTCATAAGCAGCAGCCATGGCTATCACGCCCTGATGCTTTCCCGTCCCGGACATCTGGTCCAGCCGTTCTTTCGGAACATACTGAACAATGGTATCCTTTTTTCTTGCCTCTCTGGATATGGTGCTTAACGGACCATCATGGCATCCATCCTGTAAATACACTTTATCTATGGTCTTGCCTGAGCGAAATGCCTCAATCACGGCATTTCTCCCCTCAATCGTTAATTCCTTGTATCTCATACAGTCTCCTTCACATTCCGTATTCCCATTTCAATCAGTTCCATCATTCTGTCACTCTGCTGATTCAGATATAAATATCCCATTACCGCCTCAAAGCCGGTAGCGCTCCGATAATCCTTCATTGTTGCATTTTTTGCCATGGTAGCAGTTTTTGCATTTCGTCCACGCTTATAAATCTGCAGTTCGGTTTCCGTCAGTTCCTCTAACAGACTTGTGATCATCTCTGCCTGGGTATGGGCTTTTACCAGATCACTTGCCCGCTTGTGCAGTTTTCTGACCTGGGTATTTGCCTCAGTCACCAGCTTTGTCCGGATGATGATCTCATATATGGCATCTCCGATATATGCCAGAGCCAAAGGTGAATATGTTTTCAGATCGATATCATGAATCCGGTATTTTTCCTTTATGACCGAATAAAGGTCTAAACTCTTTTCCATTTGACACCTTCTCTTGTATCTTCCAATATTATTCCCCGTTCCAAAAGTTCCGCCCTGATTTCATCCGCTCTGGCAAAGTTCTTTTCTTTCCGGGCATTCCGGCGTTCTGCGATCAATATCTCAATTTCGCTGTCTAATATCTCTTTTTCCTTTTCGGCAATGATCCCAAGAACATCCGCCAAAGTAACGATCTGCTTTTTTAATTCTCCGGTATATTCTTTTGAAGAAGATTCCCCTGCTGTGGTATTCGCCAGTCTGACCAGTTCAAAAATAACCGATACCGCATCCGCCGTATTAAAATCATCCTCCATTGCTGCTTTAAATTTTTCCACCAAAGCGTTTATTTTGCAGATGTTCTCCGATTCTTCCGCTGTCAGTTCTACGGTAACGGCATTTTCTGACAGATGATCCAGATTCTCTACTGCCGTAAGAATTCGGTCCAGTCCGTTCTTAGCCGCTTCCATCAGTTCAGCGCTAAAATTTATCGGACTTCTGTAATGGGCGCTCAGCATGAAAAACCGCAGGACCTGCAGATCATACTTTTCGCTGATATCCCGTACCGTGAAGAAGTTTCCTACGGACTTAGACATTTTTTTATTATCTATATTTAAAAAACCATTGTGCATCCAGTATTTTGCAAACTCCCTGCCATTGGCCGCTTCACTCTGCGCTATTTCATTCTCATGATGCGGAAAGATCAAATCCTCTCCTCCTGCATGAATGTCAATCTGCTCTCCAAGATACTTCTTAGACATGACCGAACATTCGATATGCCAGCCCGGACGTCCGTCACTCCATGGAGATGTCCAGTAAGGCTCTCCCTCCTTTTTCGGCTTCCACAGAACAAAATCCAGCGGATCTTCCTTGTTCTCTTCACCTGCTACCTTGATTTCCCGGTGACCCGCTTCCAGATCATCAATATTTTTTCTGGATAATTTTCCATATTCATCAAATTTTCTCGTACGGAAATATACGGTACCATTGGAATCATATGCATATCCCTTTTGGATCAGGGTATCGATCATTTCGATCATGCCGTCAATTTCTTCCGTTGCCAGCGGGTGTTTCGTAGCCTCTTTTACATTCAGGGCTTCCATGTCCTTCTTACATTCCGCAATATAGCGGCCGGCGATTTCCTCCGGTGAAACACCTTCCTCGTTTGCCGCTTTAATGATCTTATCATCCACATCCGTAAAATTTGTAACATAATTTACATCATATCCAATGTATTCCATATATCTTCTGACCGTATCAAATATGATCATCGGTCTGGCATTTCCAATATGAATCAGATTATATACGGTAGGACCGCACACATACATTCTGACCTTACCGTCTTCCAGCGGTATAAAATCTTCTTTTCTGCGTGTCATCGTATTATAAATCTTCATGAAATATCCTCCATTCCGTTCCGGTTCCCCCGGAATCCTGCATTCTAATAGATTAGCATATTACCGCTTTCCTTGCAATATTACATTCACGATTTCACTGCGGCTTCCCACCCGGATCGGAAATCCCCAGGTACCGTATCCGGAACTGACTACTACATTCAATCCGTGATAGTTTTTAAATCCGTAACCGACATCATTAAAAATATCTACAATAATATTTCCAGGAAATATCTGGCCGGCATGCGTATGGCCGGAAAGCTGCAGATCCACGCCGGTATCTCTGGCTTCCTCCAGCGCCGTTGGCCTGTGATCCAATAAAATAACCGGATAAGAGACATCCACCTGCTCTAACAATCGTTCCATGGAAGTGCGTTCTTTCTCACCTTCCATTCCCAAATCGGTACGTCCCACAAGATAAAACCTGTTATCAATAAAAACAGCGGAATCATCTATTATTTTTACCCCTGCAGCAAGAAGCAATTCTTCAAAATCGTCCATGATTCCTTTATCATGATTTCCGGTTATGTAATACACTCCATATACAGAGTGCATTTTTGAAAAAGTATCGCAGGCATAGCGGATCATCTGCTGATCACTGCTTTCGTCAAAAATATCTCCCGTAAGACAGATGATATCCGGTTTCAGTTTATTAACCTTTTCCAGCATTTTATCAAACTGATGCTCTCTGACTGCCGTTCCTGCATGAATATCCGATAAAAGAACGATATTGATATCATTATCCAAATGTTTATCAATCATAATCTGATATTCCGTCACATGGATATTTTTTGCATTATATGCAGAATACAGGGCAATCAGCAGTCCGATCCCTGCTATCAGTATACCATGACAATAAATTTTGACCAGAGGAGTTATAATGATCCGCTTTTTATCGGTTTTTAATAATATAAGCTTCAGTATATCCACAAGGATAAACATCATAAACATATACAGGACCATGGCCGCAAAAGCAGACCTGGTGATGACGATGATAAAACCTACGATTCCGGTAATGATGTACAGATACATCTTCTTAACGGTCATTCCATAGCATCTTAAGATTCGGTCCAGCTTACGGGTCATGTAAAATATGATCAGCAGTATCATTGACAGCATAACCGATATAAATCCAATCATTTGCACCTTCATATGATTCCTTTCCATCCAATAACTTTCATTCGTATATTAAAACTTTCCTGTCCCAATATTTTTATTCGTTCCGGTTCCGGCAGCCGCTACAGCCCTGGCAGCCTTCCGAAGCCGGCTCATAAGAAAATTCCGTGATCCGGCTGACCGAACAGACGGCCTGCGCCGACATTCCTTTCATTTCACCGGTAAATCCCAGACCCTCTTCTGTTGTAGCTTTTACATTTACAAGCGAACGTTCGATTTTAAGGGCTTCTGCAATATTCGTAACCATCTGTTCCCTGTAAGGCGCTATTTTAGGCTGCTGGGCGATCAGTGTGGCATCAATATTATTTATGACGAACAGATTTTCATCCAACAGCTCTCCGACTTTTTCCAACAGCTTCATACTGGAAATCCCTTTATAGATATCATCACTGTCCGGAAAATGTTTACCTATATCTCCCAGCGCCGCCGCTCCCAACAGGGCATCCATTATGGCATGAAGCAGTACGTCCGCATCCGAATGTCCCAGCAGTCCTTTTTCATAAGGGATTTCAACGCCTCCCAGAATAAGTTTCCGGTCTTCCACCAGTTTATGAACATCATATCCCATTCCTACTCTCATCGATTCACCTTTCCTTTCCGGTTCTCCCGTGCCTGACATTGATTCCGTGCAGGCTAAATTATAACAAAAAAACTGGAACACAGTTCCAGTCTTATGAAGTAGCGGAAAAGGGATTTGAACCCATGACACCACGGGTATGAACCGTGTGCTCTAGCCAACTGAGCTATTCCGCCATATATGTCAGATAATGAAATTCAATGGGACCTACAGGGCTCGAACCTGTGACCCTCTGCTTGTAAGGCAGATGCTCTCCCAGCTGAGCTAAGATCCCGTCTGCATTTCTTATCGAACTCGCTAGGATAGTATACCTTTTTTGGGATAGTTTGTCAATCACTTTTTTAAATAATTTTTTATACAATAAAAATATCATACGGCCATGTCCTCCATAGCAGGACAAATACCATAACTGATAATCATATTGATACATTATAATTATTATGTTATAATTTCCACGTTTGAATAAGACAAATAAATTCATATTCTGATAATTATGAAAGGCAGGACATAAAATACGATGAAACAGTTTTTTAAAAAATACAGCCACATATGGACTGCATTATATGCATTTATCTATATGCCCTGGTTTTTATGGCTGGAAAATACCATAGTAACCGATTATACTCCTATACATATCTGGATTGATGATGTGATCCCATTCTGTGAATACTTTATCATTCCTTACTATATGTGGTTTTTATATGTTGCAGCCGGAATGATATTCCTGTTTTTTTCTTCCAAAAAAGACTATTACAGGGAATGTATGTTTTTATTCACCGGAATGACGATTTTTTTAATCATCTGCACCATATATCCCAACGGACAGGATCTGAGAGCAGACCTTTCAAATGCAGACAGCGTTTTTACAAGCGCCGTTTACTCCCTGTATCAGACTGATACCAATACAAACGTATTTCCAAGCATACATGTTTTTAATTCCATCGGTATTATGATCGGAATCCTGAAATCCCAGTGGCTGAAAGGCAAACGATGCCGTATCCCCATCCAGGTATGTTCCGTCGTTCTTACCGTATCGATCACACTGTCTACCGTTTTTTTAAAACAACATTCCTGTATAGATGTAATCGGCGCCGTTATTATGGCAATAGCGCTTTACTTTATTGTTTATGTTCCCGACTGGAAATTCTTATCAAGATCAGACTGAACCATTACATCGTCTCCCACCGGGTTTTACTGCCCCGGGCTGTTTTGGATACTGTCAGCCTGGTTTCTACCTGTGCTTTCAGCTCGCTGACATGGGAAATGATTCCTATCAGCCGTTTTCCTCCGGACAGCTCGTTTAAAATCCGGATTGCCTGATTCCGTGTTTCTTCACTTAAGGTTCCAAAACCTTCGTCAATAAACATGGTATCAATATGGATACTTCCCAGGTTGTTCTGAATAATATCCGCCATCCCCAGGGCCATGGACAGGGCGGCCATAAAAGATTCTCCGCCGGACAGCGTCTTAACATCCCGGACCCGGTCATTGACTATACTGTAGACATCCAGATCCAGTCCTACGCTTCCCCGGGTCCCCAAATCCCCAAATTCCCTGCACTGCAGAATAAACTGGCCGCCGGACATGGGATAGAGCCTCCGGTTGGCATATTCGATGATCTGCCGGAAATAACGTCTCTGGATATAGGTCTGAAAATTTATACGCTTTTTAGATATTCCTCCGTTGGCGGTTCTATTTAACATATCAATGACCGCCGCCTGCTCTTTCCATATTTCCCTCTGTGTATAAAGTTTCCGGCTATTCCGGTATGCCGTCTGATTAATCTTATCCATATTAAAAAGTTCTTTTTCTTCCCGGTCTAAACCTTCCAGCCTGTTCATTAAATCCTGCTGTCTGATCTGATTTTCGGAAGTATCGATTTTCTCTTTTCCCTCTGCCTCCCGTTTCAACCGTTCCAGATTATTATGAACCAGTAATTCTTTGTCTCTAAATTTCTGAATGGTATCTTTCAGCTTCTGAATTTCTTCCCCTGACAAAACTGCATTTGTAAAAGCTTCCGTGCTTTCAAAACCCTGTGTTTCGAGATTTTTTTCATAAATATCGTTTGCCAAACGGAATCCTTTCTCATCCCGGAGCAGATTTTCCCGTTCCGAAGTCAGCATCCCTTTCTTTTCATTTACCGTCTGTTCAAATTTCTGAAATTCTTTTTCCGTCTTTTCTTTTGTTTCTTTTAATCCGTCAATCTCTGCTTCCTTTTCCTTCAGTATCTTTTCCGCTTGTTTCTTATCCTGATAGCGTAGTGTCTCCTTGATCTGGTTTAAACCGGCTGCACATTCCGCCATTTGCAGCTCAGACTGTTTCATCTCTCCCCGTTTCTCTTCCAAACGCTCTGCCAGACGTTCTGATTCTGCAGTGATTTCCTTTAATCGTTTTTCATTCTCTTCCAGTATCTTAATATTTTGCTCCGCTGTTTTTCTGCGCTCTTCCAGTTCTTCTATAACCTTTTTTACTTCCTGATAATCCGATTCAATCTCCTCTGCGGTATTTTCGGAAAGAATCAGCTCTGTTCCATACAGCTTACTATATTCATTTTCCAGCAAACATCCGGTATTTCTCACATCCATCTCATTCTTCTGCCTGTATTTATCTGCACGAAGCTTGTCCTCTGCTGCCCTGTCCAGATCTGTTTTTGCTTTCCGCAGCATCTTTTCATCCACAGAATCTATTTTCTCCATTCTCCCGTCTTCCGGTATCACATGATGAATACTTCCGCATACAGGACAGGGGTCTCCTTCTTTTAAACCGGAGCGCAGAATAATTGCCTGGCTCTCTATAAATCTATGATATATATCATCATACTCTGCCTGCTTTGTTTTCTCTTCTCTTAATGCAGCTTCATATATATCCCATGATTTTTTTAATTCTCTTTCCTGTCTTTCCAATTCTGGCAGATAACTGCGGATATCTTCCAATCTTACCTGCCTGTTTCTCTCTTTATCTGTCCGTTCTTCCAGAACTTCCATGTTTTCCGTTCTTTTTTTTATTTCCTCCGTGGCAGCAGATATTTCTTCCTGTTCTTTTTTACGTGTCTCCCTGTTTTGTTCCAATTCCTTTACTTTATTCTGTGTCTTCTGAAATTCCGTTTCTATTTTCGCATATTTTACCTTCCGGTTCTCCAGTTCATCATATCTTTCTAAATTTCTACGCAGGTCCGCAATTGCTCCATGCAGTTCCGGCGATTGATTCGCATATTGCTCTGCCGCTTCCCGTGCCCGGTCTTTTAATATCTCTAACTCTGGAAGATTTTTTTTCATCCACTGCTCTAATTCGGTAATCCGGAATTTACGGTTTTCCAAAGTCTCTTTTTTTTCCTGCAGATTCTGATAATCTTTCCGAACCTCAGCTGCCCGTTGGCCTTTTTTCACCTTTTCTTCCGATTCTTTTATCCGGGGCAATTCTGTTTCCAATTCCTGCTGCTGTTTTTCTGTCTCCTCCAATTGGATAAAAATCCCATTGGTCATTTCGGCAAATTGTAGTTCTTTTTTTACAGCCTCCAGTTTTCTTCCCGTTTTCTCTTTCTCTTCCTCTGTTTCTCTTTTTATCCTTTCGCCTTCCAGACAGATATCCGAAACCAGTTTTAACAGACCCTCTTTATCACTTTCACTGAATTTTTCTTCATAAGAATCCCATATCTGCTGATAACTGCTGTTTTCGACACACCGGATCCTCTCCAGTTCCCTGAGGATGTCCTGTTTATTTTCAGTCAGCCGCTGATTCATTTCTTTGGAACGCTCACTGATTTTTTTCTCTATCCGGGCATAAAATCTGGTATCAAAGATCCTGGCGAAAATTTCCTTCCGCTCTTCTGATGTCGCATGCAACAGTTTCATAAATTCCCCCTGGGCCAGCATGGCAATCTGGGTAAACTGTTCCACATTTAATCCGATGATCTCTTCTATTTTGCTATCTGTCTCCCGTTTCTTTCCCTGCCACACTATACCATCCGGCATAGTCAGTTCCACAAAGGCCGGTGCCATTGTCTTTAATTGTTTATAATATCCGGTTCCGCCCTGTTCCGTTTTTTTCCATTTGGGCTGTTCCGGCCTCCGGCATACCGTATATTCACTGTTATTATACAAAAATCGAAATTCCACCTCCGTCATCGTTCCGGCAGAGGCATACTGACTGCACATCATCTCTCCGTTCCGTTTTCCGCCGCTGGTTTTTCCGTATAATGCATAAGTGATCGCATCAAAAATCGTTGTTTTTCCAGCGCCGGTATCTCCCGTTATCAGAAACAATCCGCTGTTTACATCCGAAAAATCTACGGTTTCCTCCTGATAAGAACCGAACGCTTTCATTTTAATGTATATTGGTTTCATTTCTGCCCCCTATTCCCGTGCATTTTTCAATTCACTGATGATTTCGGTCATAACCTTAATTTCCTTTTCGCTGATGGGCTGGTCATGCATGACCTGATAAAATTCCGCAAATGCCGCTAACGGTTCCAGATGTTCCCCGGGTTCTTCCATCCTGCTTAATCTGGAACGGATATTACGATTTTCCAGCCGCACTTCCAATATGCGGGTATAATGCTCCTCTAACTGGTCTTTGGGCCGGTACAGGCTCTCCTCGTCCGTCAGCGTGATACTGACATAATCATCTCTGTTATCCTCCGCTGCCTGTGCAATGACTTCCTCTAACGTTCCTTCGATCCTTCTTACATCCCTGGCCATGACAAGCGGTATCCGTTCATATTCTATTTCGCTGCCTTTTGCTCCCAGCGTTACCATTGTAATGCCTTTAACATGCTTTTCCTCACTGACGGAATACTTCATCGGCGTTCCGCTGTATCGGATATGGGGTCCGCCAATGGCCTGTTCCCCATGAAGATGTCCCAGCGCCACATAATCAAACTTCCGTACGCATTCAACATCCACACTGTCAATCCCGCCTACGGATATATAGTTCAGTTCCGAACCGCATTTATCCGGCTCCTGTCCGCCGGATACAAAAAACTGATGTGCCAGCAGTACATTCCGCTTGGACCAGTCGATCCGTTCCCGCCCGATCAAAGCTTTAACAGCGCCGTTATAATCCTGTATCTCACTATCCCCAAACAGCTGTCTTACATATCCAGGTTTGGTAAAAGGTAGTAAATAAAAATTTATCTCACCATATTCATCCGTTAACACGATCCTTTTTAAAAATTCATTTTTCTCCTGCGGCGGCAAAACCGATATATAAATATTCTGTCTTTCCAGAAACGCCCCCGCATACTTCAGCCGTTTCGCATTGTCATGGTTCCCCGCTATGATCAGTACCGGGATCGAAGGCCGGATATCCGCCAGATGATTTAAAAATTCATCAAAAATCTCATAAGCTTCCCCGGACGGCACCGACTTATCATAAATATCTCCGGCAATCAGAATAACATCCGGCCGGTATTCTTCCGCTTTATCAGCTATCCGGGATAAAATATATCTCTGCTCCTCACTCAGGCTATAGTAATGCAGCTGCTTGCCAATGTGCAGATCCGAAATGTGAAAAATCTTCATATCCTGTACCCCTCGCTTCCTGAAAAAGTTATCATATGTGTCATATTATAACATAAAAACTGCCGTAGGACTACGACAGTTTGAAAACTTGCAGTGGACAGGCTCAATAAGCAAAGGAAAAATTTAATATGACCAAAACAAAAAAGACTATAACCGTTACTGTCATAGCCTTTTAAGGATTGAGGAAGTCTTTTTTATTTGTTTGTCGCCCCTACGCACTATCCAACTTCCCCGGATCTAACTGCGTCAGTCCGCCAAATCCACAATTCATCTCCCCCATTCTGTCTGAACCGTAACCATATCTAATTAAAGCCGAATACTTTCTGCATCACCTTATACCCGCTCTTTGACAGCATTCTTCCGCTATGTCCCGGAAGATTCATCCAGATTCCGAATACCGTGGTTCTCAATGCATGATACAGCTCCAGGTCTTTCTCTTTCAGATATTGCCATAGTTCTGCTTTCTGCTCCAGTTTTCCCCTGTCTTTGGACAGGATTGCCATAATGGATGACACGCACATCATCATATCCAGATATTGAAACATGTATTTATACAGACGCCTGTCCTCTATTTCCGCTTCACTAAAAAAATCTATCATGCATTTGTTCACGCGGATCTGCTGGTCAAGCCTTGATATCATGACTTTTTCATTTACGGACTGGTCATTTCTACCGATAAAGTAATGGTAAAAATCCACGTCCAGATAATAAAGTTTTCTTACATATGGCAACGGTTTGAATATAAAAATATTATCAACATAAAATGTATGCTTTGGGAGTTCCAGATTACAGTCCCTCAGCATCTGTGTCCGGTATATGACAGAATGCATCAGAATATACTGAAATTTATTAAATCGCACGCCGTCACTCCAGGTAAGCAGCGTATGTTCTTTCAGCGCATGCTTATACCGCATGGTCTTCTTCCTGCGCACCCCGACTTTGTCATAGACAAAGTTGGTCAGAAGCAGGTCCAGTTCCGACTCCATCTTTATAGCACTCTTCAATGCTTTTAACACCTTTTTGTAGGCGGCTTCATCCACCCAGTCATCACTGTCCACTACCTTAAAAAAGATACCGGAAGCATTCCTGAGTCCGGTATTGACTGCTTCTCCGTGTCCGCCGTTTTCCTGATGAACTACCTTTATGACCGTACTATGATTCCGGGCATATTCATCCGCAATCATTGCCGTTTTATCCTTAGAGCCGTCATCCACAATAATTATTTCCACATCTTCTCCGCCAGTCAGTACACTATCTATGCATTTTTTCATATATGCTTCAGAATTATAGCACGGAACAACAATGGTTAAAATCTTCAATGTACTAATCCTCTTTTCTAATAAACTAAATCAATCGTTCAGCCAGTTTCAATGCTTTCAGTGTAATTGCATCAATATTATAATACTTATATTCCGCCAGTCTGCCCAACATATGTAACTTCTCATATTTTTCAGTCAGTTTCAGATATTTTTTATATAAATCAATATTTTTCTCATTCAGTATGGCATAATATGGAATCTCATCCAGCTTTCCCGTATAATCGTCGGAATACTCTTTTACAATGGTGGTATGTTCCGACTTCTGACCGGTAAGTTTCTTAAATTCCGTAATTCTTGTAAAATCTTCACTTACGGTATAATTCACTACCGCTGCCGGCTGATAGGATTCCTGTTTCCATTCTTCATATTCAAACCTAAGCGTCCGGTACGGCAGACTTCCATACACCCGGTCAAACAATTCATCTATCGGTCCGGTGTAGACTATTTCGCCGGAATACGGCCTGTCCAAAAAGAAAATCCCCTCTTCGCCAAACCGCAACAGTTCCCCTGCATTCACGGATAAACGAATATCGATTCCGTCATGCGAAAGCATAGTCTCAAACATTTTTGTATAACCATCCCCGGGCATCCCCTGATATCTGTCCTGAAAATATCCGTTATCCTCTGAGATTAAAACAGGAACCCTGGCAGTTACGGAACCGTCTACCTGCTCCGGCGTCTGTCCCCACTGTTTCATTGTATATTTTAAAAATATATTCTGATACACATAATCCGCTATTTCCCGGATTTCTTCGTCATCTTCCTGCATCAGTTCCAAAATGGCAACCCTGCTGCCATATCCGTATTTATCGATTAACTTCTTCCGCAGTACAGAAGCCTTTTTTGATTCATATATCAGATCCAGCGTATTCAGATTAAAAGGTACCGGTATATATTTTCCATCTACATACGCCAGCACCTGATGATGATAATCCGACCAATCCGTAAACCTGGACAAAAACTCATATACTTCGTCACTGTTGGTATGAAATATATGAGGACCATATTTATGAATTAAAATTCCGTTTGGATCCATATAGTCATAACAATTTCCGCCTATATGGTCTCTCTGTTCCAGTATTAGTATTTTTTTATCATGCTCCGCCAGTTTTCTGGCAGTTACCGCTCCGGCAACTCCAGCACCCACAATTATACAATCGTACATCTTTTACCTCATTTCTTCGAAAACTAATGTAACACACTGTATGAAATTTATCAAATGTTTTTTTATTTAATTTCAGCTATGCGAATCCCATATCAGTCCCTGCTTTTATAAATCTTTTCCGCCACAGCCACAGATACTGCCAGCTCTGCCAGCATAACCACCAGATAAAGTATGATATGGTTATTAATATAACCGGAAATGCTGAAATAATTCACCAGAACAGCGGTCAGATTGGCAATTCCATGCAAAATCATGCAATAAACAACAGAATCGTATTTCAGATAAACATACCCCAATACAACTCCGGCAATCAATGCATAAATCCCCTGAAGCAGATTGAAATGAAAAACTGCAAACACACCGGCAGATATAAAGACCGCAAGCTTTTCTCCCAACAGCCGCCGGATCCGCTCGCATACCAGTCCCCGGTAAACCAGTTCCTCCGTAACCGGAACAAGAACGGATACCGATAAAATCTGTATCATAAGCCTGCCGGCCAGTAAGGATTCCTGGGTATCCCTGTAACTGCCGATGATATTATCCAGCGGCAACAGGGATAACAGGCGGCTGAGTCCGATATTTCCCACGCATCCGAGGATGATCAGATATCCAAGCCTGTATGTTTTAATATCTTTTACCTGCCTGATAAACCCAGATCTTCCGCTGCGTTTTGCATCCCCTTCATATATATACAGAAAAACTGCCAGACCCATCACCGCGGATATCATTGTCAGTAAATGATTATGCTCCAGTACCAGCCGTTCCACATTTTCTATAAAATCACGGGATTGATCAAAAGTAATTTTCTCACCAATGGAAGAGGCATACGCATATCCATAATAAATGGTGCCTGCAAACTGCACCGCCATTAGCAGAAAAGCATACAAAACCGGCGGATAAAGGATTCCCGCCACATATTTTATTCGATTATATTCCTCTAAAGATTGATTTCTGTTCCATCGATTTTCCACTTGACCTGTTTTCTCATTTCTGTACTAATAGTACCATTCTATATAGTATAATACTTGAATGCTTTGTTTTTTGCAAGTGAAAGTTACTTGTGTTTCTAAAAAGTAAATGCTATAATCGCTATGCAAAAAAGTCTTAACGAAGGATAGGAACAATGAACGGTACAAAAAAACAACAATTTAAAAACGGACTTATTAAAGGGCTGCCCATCGGCCTTGGATATCTTCCGGTTTCCTTTACATTTGGTTTTATGGCAGTCAGCGCAGGACTTCCGGTCTGGCTGGCAGTTTTAATTTCCATGACAAACCTTACCAGTTCCGGACAATTTGCCGGAACCAACTTAATCATATCCGGAGGCACATATATTGAAATCACGCTTACAACCTTTGTGATCAACATGAGATATATGCTTATGTCGCTTTCCCTGTCGCAGAAAATGGAATCCGGTACCCCTTTATTTCACAGACTTTTATTCAGCTTCGGAATCACGGATGAAACCTTTGCCATTGCATCGACAGAGCCAAAAAATATTTCCGGCTCTTATATGTACGGATTGATCACACTGCCGTACCTTGGCTGGTCGGCCGGAACCTTCTTAGGCGCCTGTACCTCGGGAATCCTTCCGGAAACAGCAAAGGGAGCCATGGGCATCGCCCTGTATGCCATGTTCATTGCCATCATCATTCCTCCCGCAAAGAAACAGACTCCCGTCCTGTATGTTATTCTGATATCCATTACAATCACATGCCTGATCCGGTATATACCTGTATTCGAATTTATATCCGACGGATTCTGCACGATCATAGCAACCGTTTCCGCTTCCATGGCTGCTGCATATTTCTATCCTGTCAATAAAAAGGAGGACGAATAAATGGAAAAAGCCCTGACCGCCGTTATACTGATGGCACTGGTAACATATCTTCCCCGTGTACTTCCCATGGCAGTATTTCGAAAAGAAATCACTTCCGAATATATTAAATCTTTTTTATATTATGTTCCCTATGCCGTACTGGCTTCCCTGACTTTTCCGGATATTTTTACGTCTACATCCGGTACGGTCACTGCCATGATCGGAACACTGACTGCACTGTTGCTGGCATATAGAGAAAAAAGTCTCGTAGTGGTAGCGTTATGCTCCATGCTGGCCGTATTTATTACACAGCTGTTTTTATAATGTAAAAAAGGAGTTGCCGGCAACAACTCCTTTTTTACATCCACTGTATCTACATCGCATTTTCCCGAAGAAATTTATCAATAGCCATTATTTCCACACGAATATTTCTCATATGTTCAATATGTTTATTGAAATTTCCTTTATCACCTAAGACATTCAGAACTTTCACGTTATCTCCTGCATCCACAAGAGGAATCGTATTAAACTGGTTATTTTCAACATATTCCGCAACCTTCTTTAAATCCAGAACGAGATTATTTTTATAGGTTACGATTTCTTCTTCCAGTCTTACACGACGTTCTTCTTCTTTCCGGATCTTCATCTTAATAAGAACCGCAGCCGTATCCAGGATCGTATCATTGGCATTGAACGGATAAACCATTACATTCGGTTTCTTAACCTTGATCAGCTGCTGACCTTTTTCATACTCGACACCAGTATTCTTCATAAAAGAAGCAATCTCCTGGTCAACCTTCGGATATGTAAATTCTTCACCTTCCAAATAATAGATTCCGCTCTGATTACTCATAACTCCGGTATCCGTATCCATATCATAAGTTCTAAAACCGATGATCCGGATATCCCTTGCCGGATCATCCAGTCCCATGACCATTTCCATGATCACTTCCGGATTTTTGTCTTCCACCGGCTGGGTGTTATTAATAATACCAAAACCAACGTTTAATATTTGTACGAAGCATTTTACCATGTTGTGCATCCCCATTCTTTTTTTATAGATAGTTATAATAATAGTACATGTTTTCTATAATGTCAACTTAATTTGTTTGATTTTTATCTATTTTCCACAAAAAAAACAGTGGTTCTGCACTATACAAATGTTTATAAAACGGATAAAAATTTTGGAAATCTTGAATTTTTTTGTTTATTATTTTTGAAATATGTTATATAATGTTAAAAGTGCAGTTGCAGCCATACAAAGAAGAAAGGAATATGAAAAATAATGAGTCAGAAAAAAGTTGATGAATATAAGAAGGAAAAAGCCAACCGTAAAAAAATAATCGCAAAACAAAAACGCAATGCTGTTCTTATGAAATTAGCCGGTTTTATAATCACTGCTTTATTTTTTGGTTTTATAATATTTTCTGTGTATGATAAGTGGATAAAAGAGGACGAAAAGGCAACGATCGCCACATATGCTTTATCTGCGGAAGAAATAACCAGCGCATTCGAGGCATATACCGCAGAAAGCGAAGAAAATACCACTGAACCTTCAAGTTCTGAAAATTCCACCACTGACAGTCAGGAAGAAACTACTTCCAAAAATTCTGAGGAAACCACTTCAGCGGAATAGTTCTTTATCAGATCATCTTCAGTATATGAAAAGCCCCGGAAAAAAGACCCATATAGTCTTTTCTCCCGGGGCTTCTTCTGTATACGTTTTATGAGATTCCCTACATTCTGTCCGGCGCTTCAAATCCCAGAATATCGATACTCTGCTCTAACACCGCTTTGGTCAGGGTGATCAGCGCAATATATCCCTTTTTCTTATCCTGATTTTCCTCCGTAAGAATCTTTGTCTCATGGTAGAACTTATTAAATTCATTGGCAAGTTCATATACATAAGCGCATATCTTATGCGGCGCAAATTCTTCCACTGCATTTTCAATCATATCATTAAATCTTGCCAGTGTCAGCATCAATGATTTTTCAAATTCAGACTCTGCCATACAGATTTCTGACTGCCCGATCCTCTCATGACCGTTTTCATAATATTTTCCAAGAATGGATTTAATACGTACAATGGTATACAAAATATAAGGTCCTGTATTTCCTTCAAAAGAAGTAAACCGTTCCACATCAAAAATATAATCTTTGGCTGCCTGATTCGACAGATCTCCATACTTTAATGCCGATAATCCTACGATCTTAGCGGTTTCCTTTGCTTCTTCTTCCGAAACGGAGCGATTTTCCATAATCTTATCATATACGGCTTCATTGATTTCCCGGATTAGATTTTCCAGGCGCATAACGCCGCCATCCCTGGTCTTAAACGGCTTTCCGTCTTTTCCGTTCATTGTGCCGAATCCCAGAAAGGTCAGTTCCGTATCCGGCTGTACCAGCCCGGTCTTCCTTGCGCAGCGGAACACCTGCTCAAAGTAAAGTTCCTGACGCTTGTCCACTACATAAACGATATGATCCGGCTGAAAGAGCTTCATCCGCTCCACTATGGTAGCCAGATCGGTTGTGTTGTATAATGTGGCTCCGTTGGATTTCAGGATCATACACGGCGGTATTTCCTTTGTATCCGTATCTTCCTTTACATCCACCACCAAAGCTCCCTCGCTGATTCTGGTAAATCCCTGATCCTTCATATTCTGAACCATTTCCGGTATATACGGCTGGGCATCGCTCTCCTTTTTCCACAATTCAAAGGAAACATTGAGATCATCATAATTTTTCTTCAGATCGGCAATGGAAACGTTCAAAATATGCTGCCACAGCGCCAGATATCCCCGGTTTCCATTCTGCAGTTCCAGTGTTGCCAGCCTAGCTTCCTCTTTAAAAGCTTCATCTTCTTTGGATTTTGCATTGGCACACGGATAGATTTCTTCCAGTTCCGCTATGGTAAACGGCGCCCCGGCAGGATATCCTCCCTCATGGTTTTCATCAAAATAAACCAGTTCCGGTTTTCTCAGCTTCAGTTCCGTAATGATCAGACCCATCTGCAGTCCCCAGTCCCCCAGATGTACATCACCTGTTACATCATTGCCTGCAAACCGGTTCATTCTTTTGATTGCCTCACCGATAACGGCAGAACGGAGATGACCTACATGGAGAGGTTTTGCCACGTTTGCACCGCCGTAATCAATAATGATTTTTTTTGGCGTGTTCGTCTGTTCGCAGCCTAAAGATTCTTCTTTTCCCATTTCCGATACATAATTCATTAAAAATACGGGATTGAGATTAAAATTGATAAATCCAGGACTGACTGCCGTTATCATCTGAAATACGGAATTGTCTTCCAGTATTCCCACAATATCGTTTGCGATCATAATCGGCGCCTTTTTATACTGTTTTGCTGCCGCCATGGCGCCATTGCACTGGTATTCGCATAGATCCGGGCGGTTGGAAACGGTCACTTTTGCATATGCCGTATCATATCCGCATTCGGAAAATGCATATATAAATTGTTCTGTGATCAAATCTATTATTTTTTTCATATTGTTTTTCCTTTACATTTTATAATTCCACACCGTTTTCTTTCAGCAATGTTCTCGCGGTCTCAATGGAATCCACACCCTCCTTGTTCTTCACCGGCGCAAATTCCCTGTTCCGGAAAACTTCAAATACCAGACAGTCGTCCAGCAAATGAATCATATCCAGTATTAATTCTTCAAATTTGTATCCGTTCGGTTCTGCCGGAGCGATTTTATTTCCATTTTCATCCAGATACGGTATTTTTTTCTCCACAATGTGAACCGGAAGCTGCTCGTTTAATATGTCCACCAGGCTTTCCACTTTCAGAAGATAATTCAGTATGACTCCGTAATTATATGCCGGCTCTCCGCAGTCATCCTTCCGGTTTTTCATTTCCTCCGTCAGTTCATAATATTCTACAATGGACGGTTTTCCGTTTTCCCTGCACATCACGCCCACTCTTTCTTCCGGAAATGCCTTTCTTACCACCTTGGAACCGGACGGTTTTCCGGAGCGGATAGTGGCTCCCACAAATACCGGATCCGCCATTTTCTGCAATACGTTATCCACCGCAAATACGTTCAGCCATTCCACACCCATGGATGTGATCTTATCCAGCAGGCCGGCACGTACCATGGAAGAAAACCAGCCGCCGTTACCGTTCGGCGACAGGGAAAGTTTATACTTCTCTTCCAGCAGCAGTTTCCCGTTGTAATCTACACTCGGTGCCATATCCTGTATAAAAAAGTATACAAAATCCCTGTCATATCCAAAATAATCATGTTCCGCAAAAAATTCCCTGGTATCTTTATCATTTTTATCACTGGTCATTATAAACAGCGGAATGTAAGCTCCTGACCGGTTCACCACATCCATCAGATTATTTATCAGACATTCAAAAATATACAACTCTTTCGTCTCGCCAATATTAAACATTCCCTTTGGCTTATCAAATCCCAGACGGGTTCCCTGTCCCCCGGCAAGCAGCACGGCTCCCACTTTACATTTTTTTATGGCATCAATGCCTTCAGATTCAAACTCCGCATACCGTTCCATAATTTCATCTGTCTTTAATGCCTCCAGCGGCTCATACACGGATGCATTGTCATCTTCCTGACCAGCACCGTTTCTTTGATCCAATACATCCAGCAGGGAAAAATCCAGATTCTCCAATTCTTCTTCAAATACTGCTTTTTCATTATCTGACAGTTCATCATAGAATCTCATAATCTGCTGCTGTCCATATTTATTTACTTTCTCTCTCACCTGATCACTTAGCATGTCCTGTTCCTTTCCCAATTCAAAGATAATTGCGAATAAGAGAACTCTGCATTGCAAAGTTCTCTTATTCTTTATCATCAGCACAATGAATAAGATTGTTCACTGCTAATAATACATATCGATTTCATCATCATCATATTCACCGTTTTCATAAATACTGGTCCAATCAATATTATTGGTTCTCTTCGGCTTTGCCATCTGTCTGGCAGGCTTATTATTCTTACGGTCTGCCTGTTTTTTCTGCATTGCCTTTTTTTCCTTTTCAATCCGGTTGATAATCTGAGACTTATCCGGCTGCTGTTCCTTTGGTTTTGTCTCCTTGTTCTGAGACTGACGGGAACGCTGGTTTGACTTTACATCTTCATCTTTATCCTTATCATATGGGGAATAATTTCCACCGAAATTCTTTTTATACGGTCTGCCGTTATCCCGGCCGCCGGTTCCTCTGAATCCCGGTCTGGAGTCTCCATTTCTGTTAAATGAGCCTCTGTTGCCTTGTCTGCCATCCTGACTGAATTCTCTTCTGGAATTACCATCACGCGAATCTCTTTCTGTCCGATTCCCTCTGTTTTCAAAATTGTTCGACCGATATCCTCTGTTCTCACCACTATCGCTTCGATACCCTCTGTCGTCGGAATTACCGCCCCTTCCGGAAAAGCCCCTGCCTTCTTTGGAATAATTCCTTTTCTCATCCTTTGAATTTTTGTCGTACTTTCTGTTCTCACGTTTTTCTCCGTTCTGAGAATTTCTTACACTGCCTCTGCTTTCGCTGTTATTCCTGGTGTCTCTGATGCGACTTCCGCCACCGTTACTCGTAACCACAAATGTTCTCCTTCCATATGCTTTTGTATTTTTATACATTAAATATTTTATAGTATTTTAATAATAAGTCAACAGATTTTTGCAAAAAAAAATGCTTTATTCCCATTCATTAAGTATTTTTTCCCCAATCAGCCCTTCATAACATAACCAGTTTCCTCCAAATAAATCGGTTTCTCCTGCCAGATGAAGATTCAGTTTCCGATAACTGGCCAGAGCCGCAGGATTATTTCTGCTCACCAGAAAATGTATGGCATCGTATCCCCGTTCCCGCATGATCCCTGCGGTTTGCCGGATCAGCCAAACTGCGATTCCCTGATTCTGATGATCCTGCCGGACCGCCAGCCTGGCCAGTTCCCCAGCTTTTTTATAATCCGGATTCCAAAACGAAAGGTTTCCGACTTCCTCATCTTCATCAATGACTATAGCGGCAATGATATTGTCCGCCTCGTTTTTCACCCAGAATTCATTCTTATTTTTTATGTCTCTGTCTAACAATTCCATATTGGGATATTCCCGGGACCAGGTACACCCTTTCACCCCGATCATACTGCGGTAGAGATTCATGATCTCTGTCCTGTCTTCCTCCTGCGCAAGGCCAAACTTTAATTCGGGAGCCTTCCCGTGTTCCGGTAAATCTTCCACAGCCTTCCGGTATATCTTCTCCGTATTTCTGTCAAACAATACCCAGATCACCTCATCTATCTTCCCCGGATGTTCCTTTAAAAACTTCGTTACGGTGCGGACGGCAATCCCTGCTGCCTGTTCCACCGGAAATCGGTATATTCCCGTAGAAATGGAAGGAAAAGCAATCGTTCTGATATTATTTTGTACTGCGGTCAGCAGGGAGTTGCGGTAACAGTCTGCCAGCTTCTCCCCTTCATTCAGCGTTCCGCCATTCCAGACCGGTCCTACCGTATGAATAACATATTTACAGGGCAGCCGGTACGCTTTTGTTATCTTTGCCTGTCCGGTCTTACAGCCGTGAAGTTTTCTGCACTCTTCCAGTAATTCAGGTCCCGCGGCCCTGTGAATGGCGCCGTCCACTCCTCCTCCTCCCAGTAAACTGGAATTGGCGGCATTGACAATGGCATCGGCCAGATTAATTTTTGTGATATCTCCAAGTATGGTTTTGATCATATTCCTGTTTCTCCTATCTTTTATTTTTAAGTTAACCTTTCTTTTTCACGAATGATATCTATGGACTACAGTATAACACAACCTTTCGTTAATTTCATTGTATTATTCCTGAATAAAACATTGACTTTAACCCCCGAAAGATTTATCATATTACATGCTGTGTAAAAACAAAAATAGACACACAAATGATTGCCGGAAACATACGGCAAAAAGGCGTGCTGATAATAATCAGCGAAAGTCGTGCTGATAATAATCAGCGAAAGTCGTGCTGATATGGGAATACGGTCAGAATCCGTAACAGCTCACTCTACTGTATTTAGATACGAACCCCGAATCTGCCACTGGAGTTTTACCGGGAAGGCCGGGTATTAGGATAAGCTATAAGTCAGGATATCTGTCAGCATGGAACAGCAATCGGTGAGGATCTCTCACCTCTGTGAATCTGGGCGCAGCCCGAAATTTAAGGAGGATGAAACATGACGAAACAAATGAACAAACCAACCGCGATCTTTTTGACTGTTATATTGACATTGTCGATCATGATCACAGATTTCCCGTGCATTTATGCAGAGGAATCCCAGGAGCTTACAGACGTAAACCGGGAGGCCTGCGCAACTGCCGAATATCTATTAAATGCACTGAATACCGCAGATATCAGTCCATACAATTATAAGGAGGTCATTCTGATCCTGCGTTCCGGTATTGATTCCGGAGACCTTTTACATCGTTACTGTAATCTGATGGAATCCAATATTACAGATGGCAGGCTTATGATCGAAGGATCCGAAAATATAACCATGTATGCCGCTTATTTAATCGTTCTCGCATTACATGGCGATAATGCGCTTAACGTAAACGGAAACAATATAGCAGAAGCTTTTGACCGTCTGCTGGCTTCCTATACATCTGCAGAAGAATTAAATACTGCGGTTGAAAATCCATATTATTATGACTTTATCGTACCTGCCGTATTTGCTTATGAAGACTATATGGAACACTCTGATTCCGTTAAAAAGCTTCTCCGGGATGCCATCATGCTGAATTACAAACGGACGGAGGCCGGCTGCGGAATAGATTACTGGGGCATATCCGGCGATAATAATGCAGCTGTCCTTCCGGCTCTGAATTACTTTTCCAACAGCATAGAAATAGCGGACGCCATTGCCGATGCCGTAACATTTAATAATTCTCTGATCATGGAAGACGGCGGTTCCAGGTTTGATAACGGAGAATATTCCACTGCTTCCAATGCAAATTCCACAGGTGCCGCTCTCTATTTATACTCCGTATTAAAAAATGAAAATAATAAAAATTCTTATCATGCTTTACTGAACTTTAAAAGTGCACTTACACCGGGAGCATATACCTATTATGGGGAAGATAATATGTATGCCACTGTTGATGCGCTCAAAGGCATGATCGCCTATCAGATGATGCTGGATAATAAGGGTCTGCCTTTTGATGTAACCAATGAAGTTACACGTATCCTGTCGCCAGAACAGCCGGAAGAAACGACCGGTCATGAAGAAACCACAACTGCAAATCATTTGGACAAAACCACGGATACAGCCGTTACGGAAGAAAATACAGATACTTCCGCCGCCATACCGGATACAAAAACGCCGGAAACATCCACTGCTTCCAACAGTTCCGCTAAAACCGGAGAAAACGACAGTATGACCGCCATTCTTCTGATGTTATGTGTATTATCAACAGGAACGGTTATTTTTGCCCGGAAAACAGC
This sequence comes from uncultured Lachnospiraceae bacterium, assembly GCA_910578175.1. Lineage (GTDB taxonomy): Bacteria > Bacillota > Clostridia > Lachnospirales > Lachnospiraceae > Bovifimicola. The sequence continues at coordinate 220,311 of CAJTPF010000001.1, read as the reverse complement.
GTTGCAACAACACGGAAAATAACGTATGATCGGTATATCTTAATGAAACAGTTATCATTCCTGTACGGACAGAAATGATAACTGTTTCCATAAATTATGAAAAATGAAAAAGGTATGAAAAATGAAATCAAATCCTATGACCACTGAAAATTCCAACGGTCAGACTCTTGGCCTGATCCATATCTACTGCGGCGACGGTAAGGGAAAATCCACCGCCGCCACAGGTCTTGCCATTCGTGCGGCCGGTGCGGGTTACCGTGTCCTGATCGCAAGATTCCTGAAAAACGATGCTTCCAGTGAATTAAATATTTTAAAAACGATTCCGGGTATCCGTGTGATCGAAACACCCAAAGATTTCGGATTCATTTGGAATATGTCAGAAAATGAAAAAGAAGAAGCCGCTGCATACTACACCCGGATGCTGACGGATGCCATGCAGACTGCTTCCAACGATAATTATGATATGCTGATTCTGGATGAAATCAATGTTGCCGCAGATTTAAATCTGGTTTCGGAAGAATTGCTGATCCGGTTTGCAAAAAAGAAACCGGATCAGCTGGAACTGGTATTAACTGGTCGCAATCCCGGTCCTGCATTGCTGGAACTTGCAGATTATGTTTCAGAAATTCACTGTGTAAAACATCCCTATGAAAAAGGAATCTGTTCCCGTATCGGTATTGAAGAATAGCAATATCCCTGATTTACAGCCACTATGGAAATAAATCTTCCATCACCTCTTTTACCGTTTCAATGCGTTTCGCACAATATGCTTTTGCTCCGCAAAACAGCAGTCCGTCTTCCACTTTTCCCCTGACTGCATTCAGCAGTGCATCGGTGATACAATACGGAATCTCCGACGGATGACATTTTTCAATACACTGATGACATTTCTTCGGTTTGTATTCCTCAGTGCCGGAGGTGCATTTTTTAATAAATGAATTTCGAATGGCTCTTCCCGGCATCCCCACGGGACTCTTTACTATGGCGATATCTTTTTGTTCTGCATTGACATATGCCATTTTATACTCCATGGAAGCATCGCATTCCTCCGTTGTTACAAACCGGCTTGCCACCTGAACACCATCGGCGCCCAGATCCAATATATGTTTTACATCTTCCGCCGTATGGATACCGCCTGCCACAACCACCGGTATCCGATATCCGTATTTTTCGGAATAGGGCTGTACGGCTTCTATAATCTTTTTAATTTCATCCTCATAACCGTATAATAATTCACTGTCCTTATATTGATCCCGGCTGTCCAGACTCTGAACCTGCTCCGCAGTCTCCGCATCAAATCCCAGATGACCGCCTGCCAAAGGCCCTTCGATCACTACCAGATCCGGACAGCGCTTATACTTTCTGTCCCACATTTTAAGGATTACCATGGCGGACTTGGCGGAAGATACTATCGGTGCGATCTTTGTATCGCTTCCTTCCACATATGCCGGAAGTTCTACCGGAAGTCCTGCGCCGGAAATGATCAGATCGATCCCATGGGCAACGGCGGCTTTTACATATTTCTCATAAAACCGGGTAGCAACCATGATATTGGCGCCGATTATCCCTCCTGACGCTTTTTCCCTGGCGGCTTTAATGTGGCGTCCGATAGCCCTCAGATTCGCTTCGATCGGATGATCGTCCCAGTCCGGTTCATCATAACCAATCTGTGCCGTGGACAAAACGCCGATACCGCCTTCTGCTGCTACGGCGCCTGCCAGACCGGACAGACTGACACCGACGCCCATTCCGCCCTGAATCAGGGGAAATTTTGCAACTAAATCTCTTATAATTAAAGGTTTTGACTCCATAAGAAATCCTTTCTATCAAAAATGATTGTGAAACTTTGGTCTTATTAAAACCCGCGAAATCTCTGATACCGCTCTTCCCGTATTTCTTCCGGCTCCATTGCCTCGTATTTTCGTAGGAATTTAATTATTTTACGTTTCATGAAGAAACAGATTTTATTCAGATTTCCCATATCCGCCGGTTCCGGTTCGGGTATCACTCGTTCGATAACGGACAGCTGTTTTAAATCCGAGGCTGTTATCTTCATTACCTCCGAAGCTTCCTGGGAACGCTTGCTGTCCTTCCACAAAATGGATGCAAATCCCTCCGGTGACAGTATGGAATAGGTGGAGTTTTCCATCATCCAGACTTCATTGGCAACTGCCATGCCTAAGGCTCCACCGCTGCCGCCTTCTCCGATCACGATGGACAGGACCGGAATCTGAAGGGCAGACATTTCCAGCAGATTTCTTGCTATGGCTTCCCCCTGTCCCCGTTCTTCCGCCTCGATTCCGCAGAAGGCTCCCGGAGTATCTACGAAACAGATTACCGGTCTTTGAAATTTTTCTGCCTGTTTCATCAGACGCAGCGCCTTCCGGTATCCTTCAGGATAAGGCATTCCGAAGTTTCGTCTGATATTCTCAGCCGTATTTTTACCCTTCTGCTGTCCGATGACAGTTACGGGCATATCGCCAAAGTATGCGATACCTCCTACGATGGCCCCGTCGTCCCGGTACTGCCGGTCACCGTGCATCTCATAAAAGTTATCAAAGATTTCTTCAATATAATCCATTGCCGTGGGTCTTCTGGCACTTCTGGCAATCTGAACCCGGTCCCATGGAGTCAGCGTACTGTCCGCTTCATTTATCTTAGCATCTATGATGTTATTTTCAATCTTATACTTTACACATTTTTCCCGAAGAGAAGCCAGAACCCCATAATCCGGTTTCTGATTCATACGGATGAAATCCGATAAGGTTTTCTTCAAGTTTTCCCGGGTGACAATGCGGTCCGCAAATCCATGCTCTACCAGAAATTCCGCACGCTGAAATCCTTCCGGCAGATCCTGGCCGATGGTCTGTTTAATGACTCTGGGACCGGCAAATCCCACCAGCGCCCCTGGTTCTGCAAGGATAATATCTCCAAGCATGGCAAAACTGGCGCTGACGCCTCCGGTGGTAGGATCTGTCAGAACGGTAATATACAAAAGTCCTGCTTCGCTGTGCTTCTTAATTGCCTGGGAAGTCTTTGCCATCTGCATAAGGGATATGATTCCTTCCTGCATCCTGGCTCCGCCGGAACAGGTAAAGATCACCACTGGCAGTTTTTCTTCCGTCGCCCGTTCAAATGCCCGTGTAATCTTTTCGCCCACGATTTCTCCCATGCTGCCCATCAGAAAACGGGTATCGCAGACGCCGATCACGGTTTTGCAGCCATGAATCTCTGTCAGTCCGGTGATCACCGCCTCGTCTAGTTTGGTAGCTTCTTTTAAGCGTTCAACCTTATCCTCATATCCGTCGAATCCCAGCGGATTGGAGATATATATATCATTATCCCATTCTTCAAATTTGTTATCATCTGCCAGCATTCGGATCCTGGTCCTGGCATGAATCCGAAAATAATGATTGCATTTCGGGCAGATATAATAATTATTTTTCACATCCTCGGCATAGACCATTTCACCGCAGCTTTTGCATTTTTTCCACAGACCCTCCGGAACATTGGGTGTTTCCCCCTGTCCGTCCTCCTCCTGGCTTCCGGTATCTTCCACCTGAGACTGGTTCATATTCTGCTGCATTCGTATGGGGATATAAGTGGTCTTTTTAAACATATCACCTAATAGCATGATTACCTATCCTTCCTGCTCATCCATTTTCTATTCGCTCATGTCAAACGCATCCTGTATGAAATGAGTGCTGATATTTCCTTCATTAAAATCAGGATTATTTATGATTTCATACTGAAAATCCAGATTGGTGGTTACACCGTCGATTATAATCTCACCTAACACACTCCGCATCTTGTTTATGGCTTCCATACGGTCCCGTCCGTGTACAATGACTTTCATCAGCATGGAATCATAGTACGGCGGAATTTCATAATCCTGATACAACGCGGTATCGATCCGGACACCGTTTCCGCCGGGAATATGTAATTCCGCAATTCTGCCCGGACAGGGCATGAAATTTTTATCCGGATCTTCTGCATTGATCCTGCATTCCATGGCATGACCGGAGATTCTGACATCCTCCTGGGCAAAGGACAATTCCCTTCCCTCCGCAATACGGATCTGTTCTTTGATCAGGTCAATACCCGTGACCATTTCCGTAACCGGATGTTCTACCTGAATCCTGGTATTCATCTCCATAAAATAAAAATCTCCGTTTTTATCCAGCAGAAATTCAATGGTTCCTGCGTTCTGATAGCGAACTGCCCTGGCGGCCAGCACTGCCTGTTCTCCCATTCTCCGGCGGAGTTCCGGCTGAATGGCAGCAGACGGGGATTCCTCCAACAGTTTCTGATGTCTTCGCTGGACCGAACAGTCCCGTTCTCCCAAATGTACTATATTTCCATGCTTATCTGCCAGAATCTGAAATTCAATATGTCTCGGACTGACAATATATTTTTCAATATACATGGTATCATCCCCAAAGGCATTGACGGATTCCCGCTGGGCCGTATTAAAATTCTGAATAAATTCCTCCGAAGAATGAACGATACGCATTCCCTTTCCGCCACCGCCGGAAGACGCTTTTACGATTACGGGATATCCCATGGCATCTGCGATTTCTTTTCCTTTTCCGGCTTCAAATACCGGCTCTTTCGTACCGGGAACCACGGAAACACCGGCTTCCATCATGGTTCTTCTGGCCTCGGATTTATTTCCCATTTTATGGATCAGTTCACTGGAGGGTCCGATAAATGCAATATTACATTTTTCACACATTTCCACAAACTTAGCGTTTTCTGATAAAAAACCGAATCCCGGATGAATGGCATCCGCTTTTGTGGCAATAGTGGCGCTGACCAGACGCTCCATATTCAGATAACTGTCGGATGCCTGTGCTTTTCCGATACAGATGCTTTCATCTGCCAGTAAGGTATGAAGGGCATCCCGGTCTGCCTCCGAATATACTGCAACGGTCTTGATTCCCATCTCCCTGCATGCCCGAATGATTCTCACTGCGATTTCGCCCCGGTTTGCAATTAGGATTTTATGAAATAAAGTTTTACACATATTTATCAAACCTTTCTTATTATCCTATCATAAACGTTAATTCCGCATTTACTACGACTTCACCATTTACGGAAGCTTTGGCATTTCCCACGCCAATCGGTCCTTTTCGCTTGATGATCTCACATTCCAGCTTTAATACGTCGCCCGGTACTACTTTCTTACGAAATCTGGCGCTGTTGATCCCGCCGAAATATGCCGTCTTTCCTTTGTTTTCCTCCAGACTGAGGATTGCCACTGCACCTGCCTGTGCCAGAGCCTCTACCATCAGAACTCCCGGCATTACCGGTTCCTGCGGAAAATGTCCCGCAAAGAACGGTTCGTTATATGTAACGTTTTTATAAGCAACCGCACGAACACCCGGATCCAGTTCTTCTACCCGGTCCAGCAGCAGGAACGGCTGTCTGTGCGGAATGATTTCCATAATTTCCCGAATTCCCAATACTGCCATTACGCTTCCTCCTTAATGACAAACAAGGTCTGGCCATATTCTACCATTTCTTCATTGCCGATCAATATCTTTTCAACCACGCCGTTACAGTCCGATTCAATTTCGTTCATTAACTTCATCGCTTCAATGATTCCAAGCACCTGTCCTTTTGTTACATGAGTTCCCACCGTCACAAAAGGCTCTGCATCCGGTGAAGCAGAGGTATAAAAAGTTCCTACCAGCGGAGACGTGATCTCATGTCCTTCTGTTTTTTCTGCCGGAAGAGCCTCTTCTGCCGGAAGGCCCGGCTGTATTACTTTATATTCTCCTACCTGAGTATTCTGCACCTCAAAACTTTTCGTTATGATTTCCGGCTGCTTGGTTCCCAGGGTGATCTTCATGTTTCCCTCTTCCAATGTAAACGTACTTAAATTTGATTTGGATACCGCATTTATCAGTTCAATGATATGTTCAAATTCCATATGAAACACCTTTCCTTCCAGATTATTCGTATTTCTTAACCAGCAATGTGGCATTATGTCCGCCAAATCCCAGTGAATTACTCATACATACATTGACAGGCATCTGAATTCCGCTTCCTTTCACATAGTCAAGGTCTAATTCTTCTTCGCTTTGCTGTAAGCCTACATTTGGATGAATATAAGATTCCTGCATGGATTTCACACAGGTAATAAATTCTACTGCTCCGGCTGCTCCCAGCAGATGTCCGATCATTGACTTGGTAGAACTGATCTTCACATTCTTTGCCGCTTCTCCAAACGCCAGTTTTATGGCCCTGGTCTCAAACAAATCGTTGTGATGGGTACTGGTTCCGTGGGCATTGATATAATCCACGTCTTCCGGCCGGATTCCGGCTTCTTCCAATGCATTTGTCATGGCTCTGGCAGCACCGCTTCCGTCTTCCGCCGGAGAAGTAATGTGATATGCATCGCTGGTACAGCCGTATCCCACGATTTCCGCATAAATCTCTGCGCCTCTTGCTTTGGCATGTTCCAGAGATTCCAGTACGACGATACCTGCTCCCTCTCCCATAACAAATCCGTCTCTGTCCTTATCAAACGGTATGGAAGCACGCTTCGGATCTTCAGAATTTGACAATGCCGTCAATGCTGCAAATCCACCGATTCCAATAGGAGTCACCGAACTTTCGGTTCCTCCTGCGATCATAACATCCGCTTCCCCGCACTGAATGGCCCGGTACGCCTCTCCTATGGAGTTGGTTCCCGTAGCACAGGCGGTCACCACATTGATACTCTTTCCTTTTAAATTATAATAAATGGACACGTTTCCTGCCGCCATATTGGTAATCATCAGCGGCACTAGCAGTGGATTGATCCTTCCCGGTCCCCGATCCAATAACTTCGAGTGTTCCCGTTCCATTGCCTGAAGGCTGCCGATCCCGGAACCCACACTGGTTCCCACCCGGTACGCATCTTCTTTTTCCAGATCGAGTCCCGCATCTTTTATGGCTTCTCCTGCCGCAGCTACCGCATATTGACAGAATAATTCCATTCTTTTTGCAGATTTAAAATCCATGTGTTCTCTGGCATCAAATCCCTTTACTTCCGCCGCCAGTTTTGCTTTGTAATCAGAAGCATCAAATTTTGTTATGAAGTCGATTCCCACTTCATTTTTCTTTACTGCGTTAAAAAAATCTTCTACATTTAATCCAATCGGGGTAATGGCTCCCATTCCGGTCACCACGACCCTTGTTCCGTTATTCATCATATTGACATTCCTCCATCTACGCCAATTACCTGTCCCGTTATGTAGGAAGCATGATCGGAAGCCAGAAATGCCGCCAGATTCGCCACATCTTCCACTGTTCCCATCCGCTTCATGGCAATGGCAGACGTAATCTTTTCTTTTGCTGCATCCGGAAGACTTTCAGTCATATCCGTACCAATATATCCCGGCGCAATGGCATTGACCGTAATATTTCTGGAACCCAGTTCTTTCGCAACAGATTTTGTCAGACCGATCACGCCTGCTTTGGATGCCGCATAATTCGCCTGACCGGCATTTCCGTAAATGCCTACGATCGAAGCCATATTAACGATTCTTCCATACTTTTGTTTTAGCATTATTTTTGAAGCATGTTTCACACAGTTAAATGTACCGGTAAGATTAGTATTTATTACTTTCATAAAATCATCATCATTCATTTTTAAGATCAGGTTATCTCTGGTGATCCCTGCATTGTTGATCAAAATATCGATGCGTCCATACTCCTTTACCACATCGTTCATCATATCCTCTGCCTGCGTATAATCAGAAACATCCGCCCGGTACGCTTTTGCCGTTCCTCCGGATACGGTTATCTGCTCTACGGTCTCATTTGCAGCCTGCTCGCTTCCACAGTAATTCACGATCACTGACGCTCCCTGTTCTGCCAGGGTTTTTGCGATCTGACGTCCGATTCCCCTGGATGCTCCGGTAACAATTGCTGTTTTTCCTGTTAACATGACAATACCTCCATCACCTTTTCCAAATCTTCTGCTTTTTCAATATTTGTCACTGTAACGGTCCGGTCGGTCTTCTTTACAAACGAAGATAAAGTTTTTCCCGGCCCGATCTCGATAAAAGTATTTACTCCCATCCGAATCATATTTTCCACGCATTGCTGCCATTTTACTGAAGAATATACCTGTTGTTTCAGTAAGTCTTTTACTTCGCCGGATTCGTTTACCACCATTCCGGTTACATTGGAAAAATAAGGCGTTTCTATCGGATGAATCACTACTCCTTTTAATTCCTTACCCAGCTTCTCGCCGGCTCCGACCAACATTTCCGAATGGAACGGACCGCTGACATTCAGCGGCACTACCCGTTTAGCGCCGGCTTCCTTTAACCGTTCGGAGGCTTTCCCAACCGACAGGGCATCCCCGGATATAACAATCTGCCCCGGACAGTTGTAATTGGCAATCTGTACCACGGCATCGCTTCTTCCGGCGGCAGCTCTTTCCTCTGCCGTTACTTCTGCACAAAT
>CAJTPF010000001.1:189431-211834 GCA_910578175.1 uncultured Lachnospiraceae bacterium | reverse complement strand
ATTGCCATTACGGCGGCCATGGCGCCGGCTGACGGCGGAACTTCTTCCTGCATATAGATTCCCCGTTTTCTCACCAGTAAGACAGCCGTTTCAAAATCCATAACGCCGGAAGCCACCAGCGCCCCGTATTCGCCCAGACTTAAACCGGCATTTACATCGGAACGGATCCCCTTTTCTTCCAGAGCCTTTAACATGGCTACTGAAACAGCAAGCATGGCTGCCTGGGTATATTCCGTTATATTGATATCCGTATTTTCCTCAAACAACACATGTTTTAAATCAAAATCCAATAATCTGCAGGCGGTATCTATGGTCTGTCTGCTGATATCTATGGTATCATAAAAATCTTTTCCCATGCCTACATACTGGGAACCCTGTCCCGGAAATATAAATGCAATTTTCTTATCCTTAATCATCCGCCGTTACCTTTCCATTTAATTAATCTTTAATAATTCTTTTGCCTGTAAGACCAGTTCCTGTATGATTTCTTCACAGGTCTGTTCTTTCGATACCATACCTGCGATCTGTCCTGCCATCACGGTTCCCATTTTTACATCTCCATCCATGACTGCATTTCTCAGGGAACCTAAAGTCAGATATTCCAGTTCCTCAAAAGATGCCCCGCTGGTTTCCTTTTCTATGTATTCCCTAGTCATCTGATTTCGCAGCTGCCTCACCGGATGTCCGTGACTTCTGCCTGTTACGGCGGAATCAATATCTTTTGCTTTTATCACCCGTTCCTTATAGTTGGCATGACAGATACATTCCTCTGCCACTAGAAATCTGGTACCCATCTGCACCGCTTCCGCACCAAGCATAAATGCCGCCGCGATTCCTCTGCCGTCGCCGATCCCTCCGGCTGCGATCACCGGTATGCTCACCGCATCCACAACCTGCGGCACCAAAGTCATGGTAGTTGCTTCTCCGATATGTCCGCCGGATTCCGTACCCTCTGCGATCACTGCATCGGCTCCGCTACGCTCCATACGTTTTGCCAGAGCTACGGAAGCTACCACCGGAATTATCCTGATTCCGGCTTCTTTCCATGCCTTCATGAATTTTTCGGGATTTCCTGCGCCGGTAGTAACTACTTCCACTTTTTCTTCTATAACAACTTTTGCCACATCCTCTACATGGGGACTCATCAGCATAACATTGACTCCAATGGGATTCGAGGTGATCTCTCTTGCCTTGCGTATCTGTTCCCTGATGACTTCTCCCGGCGCATTGGCTCCGCCAATCACACCCAGACCTCCGGCTTTTGAAACGGCGCCTGCAAGATTTGCTTCTGCAACCCATGCCATGCCGCCCTGAATGATCGGATAACGGATTCCAAGCAATTCCGTGATTCTTGTATTTAAATCCTTTATCATGAGCTTATTCCACTCCCTTTTCTTTCAAATAGTTCATTACATCTTCCACTGATAACAGTTTTTCCAGATCTTCAGACGGGATTTCAACACCATATTCATCTTCCAAAGCCATTACCAGTTCAAATAAGTCGAGGGAATCTGCTCCCAGATCTGCAAATGTTGACTCTTCTGTAATTGTACCTGCCTCAATGTTTAACTGTCCTGCAATAATTTCCTTAATTTTTTCTAACATGATCTTAATCTCCTTTTTCTCTTTTTTCTTTTTTGATTATACCGTCTTTGACGGCGAAACATCCAATAGTGAAAAACGGTTTTCTATCGGATGTTGCTTTACCATTCCAAAAGGACCGCTCCCCAGGTAAGGCCTCCGCCAAACCCGGATAATACCAGCTTATCCCCTTTCTTAAACATTCCTGACCGATTACATTCATCCAGCAGAATCGGTATACTGGCGGCTGACGTATTTCCGTATTTATCCAGATTTACCGGAAACTTCTCCATTTCTTCTCCCAGCCGTTTCGCAACAGACTTAATGATCTTAACATTTGCCTGATGGAGAAGATAATAATTAATATCTTTTTTCTCTATATGATTCTGTTCCAGCAACTCGCTGATGCACTCCGGAACCCGTTTGACTGCAAATTTAAAGACTTCCTGTCCGTCCATCTGCACATATCCTGTCTGAACTTCATTTCTGACTACCGGATTATTATTATCCCTGCAATGGCAGGAAAGCACATGTCCCATACTTCCGTCCGTATGCAGCAGATGTCTGAAGATTCCATCTTCGGAAGCGCCGATCACTACCGCACCTGCACCGTCTCCAAACAGAACACAGGTACTTCTGTCGCTCCAGTCTACGATCTTTGACAGCGTTTCTACCCCAATGACCAATATATTCCGATACTGCCCGCACTGGATAAATGCATTTGCAACCGACAGGGCATAAATAAAACCCGAACACGCTGCATTGATGTCCATGCATACCGCATGACACGCTTCATATGTACCCGAAGGATTTTCCGGATCGGTTTTAACTTCTTCCGCTTCCTTATTCAATATGGCCTGAACCTCGCATGCAGTACCCGGAACAAAATTATCCGGCGAAGCAGTTGCTACCAGTATCATATCCACATCCCTGATTCCCAGTCCTGCCGACAGAAGAGCATTTTCTGCCGCCCCGGCCGCCATGGTTACCGTAGATTCCGTTGTGGCGATTCTTCGTTCCCGTATACCGGTCCTGCTGCTGATCCATTCATCACTGGTATCCATGACCGTTGATAAATAGTCATTATCCACGACTTTATCCGGCACGCATCTGCCGGTTCCCATTATTTTTCCATGCATTATAATGGCACCTTTCCTATTCCTATGAAATTATTTTGATATTCAAAGTATTTTGATAATATAATACGCATAGGAGCTGTACTCGTGAATTCCCATACGTAAAAAACACTTTGAAAAACAAAATATTTATTTTGACTCTCAAAGTATATTACCAGATGATTCCAATGTCAAGTATTTTTTACAAATTTATAAAACAGGGATTGGTATTTATACAGCATAATAGTAAGTAGATTGTAATTTTGCTGCTAAATAGCAATCAATCACTTGACATTTTTTTAATCCCCCTCTATACTATTACAAATGTGAATCTAACATAAGGAGATTTTTTATATGACTTCCCACGAAGGACGCGAATTAAAAGAATTTAACCGGATCTACAGAGGCATGGAAGAGATTTATCACAAAATTGCATTAAATATCGGTATTTCTGACAGTGCCTTTCTTATTTTATACAATATACAGGAACTGGGCGACGGCTGTCTGCAGAAAGATATCTGCAATATGTCTTTTATCAGTAAACAGACTGTCAGTTCTTCGATCCATAAGCTGGAAAATCAGGGATTACTATACCTGAAAGCCGGAAAAGGACGGGAAATGCAGATTTTTTTAACAGAAAACGGAAAACAGTTTGTAAATGAAAAAATCCAGCCGGTGGTAAACGTTGAAAACAGTGTTTTTCAGGAACTGTCAGCGGAAGAATGCCGGGAATTTCTTCGTCTGAACGAGAAATATCTGAAATGTTTTCGTGAAAAATCCAAACGTTTATTGTAAAATAGAAATGGTCACTCCTGCAATGACTGCAACTACACCTCTATATTCTGAATTATATTATTAGAAAACGCATATTTCATATCAAATACCAATTCTTTTCTCAGCTTTCCAAAATATATAACTATTTTTCCCTCTTCCATCCGACGGATGATTCCTTCCCCATATTTTTTATGCACTACCGCTCCTCCCACCGTAATTCCTTCAAGATCAATCTGCATCTCTGCAGCAAATCTGGACACAGAAACCGGTTTATTGAAGCGCTCTTCCGTGGAATATATGTAGAGCCGGCGTTTTGCACGGGTTACCGCAACGTAAAACATTCGTCTTTCTTCTTCCAAATCTTCCTCAAGTACGGCTTTCGCATGCGGCGTAACTCCTTCCACCGCATCGATAATAAATACCGTATCATATTCCAGACCCTTGGAGCTGTGCATGGTAGCCAGTTCAACGGCATTTGGCTGCCGCTGACTGATCCTTGCCTGTCTGATCAGTTCTTCCGAATATTCCTGTATATGGGTATACCAGTCGGAAAAAGTCCGATACGGCTTTGCTGCCTCTGCGATTTCATTTATGACCTCTGTCAGTTCTTCTGGTTTCATCCTGCGGTATTCGGCATATTCACCGAGATAACCGTCATATCCGATCCCCTGCCGGATATAAGTAATGGCTGCGTACGGCGTCATTCTGGAAATCAAGGTCAAATCATATTCCAGCCTTTCCAGGCGTTCTATCATCCAGTCTTTATCGGAATAAAATTCTTTCAGCATGGATATGGACAGTTCTTCCGCCGAAAGAGCCTCTCTGGAGATATATCGTTTCGGACGGTTTATGATCTGCAGATAATCGCTTCTCTTCCTGCTGCCACAGGCGATATTAATATAAGCAAAAAGATTCTTAGCAATAAAATGCTCATAAAGATTCGGCATGGCATCTTTCATATGAAACGGAAGATTATATTCCATCAGTTTGTCCACCAGAAACCTCGGTCCGATATTGGTCCGAAACAGAATGGCGATATCCGAATACTGTCCGCCGCTTTCTATGTACGATTTAATTTCTTCTACTATTTGCTGATTTTCTTCTGTCTGGGTCGGAAACTTCCGGTAAATTACCGGAAATCCTTTTCCAGCCACCGGTTTTATCACCTTTCTGAACCGGTTTTTATTATTCTGAACCAGACGCAGGGAGGCGGTCACGATATTCCCGGATGAACGGTAATTTTCATTTAAGACCACCTGTATGGTTCCCGGATATTCTTTTTCAAAATTCAGCATGATTTCCGGTCTGGCCCCCCGGAACCGGTATATAGACTGATCGTCATCTCCTACGACAAAAAGATTATTTTCCGGCAGAGCCAGAAGTTTCATAATTTCAAACTGAACACGATTGATATCCTGAAATTCATCGATCAGAATATAGCGGTATTTATTCTGCCATGCCGCAAGAATATCCTTCCTTGCCCGCAGCAGTTCATAACACATTACCAGCATATCATCAAAATCCACTTTGTTGGATTTCCTCAGCCTGTCATCATATTTCCGGTAGATTCTCCGAAATGCTTCATCGCTGCAATTACAGGAATAATAATGACTGATATCTATCATATCTCCTTTTACTGCACTGATCTCTCCTATAATGGAAGACACAAACTCATTGATATCTTCAATATCCAGTTCCTCCTGTTCGGTAAGTTCCCGTATCATCCGGTATTTTTCATCTTCCCGAAGAATATTTTCTGCACTGTAATTATAGGCATATTTTAAGATCTTAAAAAAAACGGCATGAAACGTTCCAAAGGAAACTGGCGGCCGCTGACCTTCCATCAGTCCTTCAAACCGTTCCTGCATTTCCTTTGCTGCCGCCTTTGTAAAAGTTATGACCAGAATATTGGAGGGATTTATCCCGTAATGCTCGATCAGATATCTGGTCCGGTTTGTGATCACCAGGGTTTTTCCGGAACCTGGCCCTGCCAGTACCAGACACGGACCTGTGTAATGACGGATCGCATTCCATTGTGATTCACTAAACTGCCTGTTCAAGTTTCCCGATACCTGCTTTAATTCTTTCTATTGATTCTGCTTTTCCCAAAATCTCCATGATTTCAAATGCTCCTCCTGGTGTCATCTGTTTCCCGGATACTGCCGTCCGAACCGGCCATAATCCCTGGCCGTTCTTAATTCCCTTATTCGTAATATATTCCATGATCAGGTCATGAAGGGAATCCGCCGAATAATCCTCATGCGCTTCCAGCAACGGTAGAAGTTCCTTTAATACTTCCAGCGAATTTTCCGTGTTTGTCTTCATCTTCTTATGGGTATACATTCCGATGTCATAATCCGGCAGCTCTTCAAAAAAATCCACCAGTTCTGCAATATCGGGAAAAATTTCGATTCTGGTTTTTACCAGATCGAGGATTTTTTTACAATCTATATCCTTCGTAACAACCCTTTTCAGATACGGCATTGCCATCTCATAAAAACGTTCATTTTCCATGGCTTTAATATATTCACCGTTCATCCATTTCAGTTTCACAATATCAAAAACAGAAGGCGATTTATTAATATGACGATAGTCAAATTTCCGTATCAGTTCTTCCAGCGTAAATATCTCCTGATTATCTTCCGGACTCCAGCCAAGCAGAGCAATATAATTTACAATGGCCTCCGCCACAAATCCCTGCTCCAGCAGATCTTCAAAAGAAGAATGTCCGCTTCTCTTACTAAGTTTTTTATGATTTTCATCGGTGATCAGCGGAAGATGTATATATTTCGGCGACTCCCAGCCAAATGCATCATATAACCTCTGATATTTTGGTGAGGAAGAAATATATTCATTCCCTCTGACTACATGAGTGATCTCCATTAAATGATCATCAATGACATTGGCAAAATTATAGGTCGGAAATCCATCTGATTTGATCAGTATCATATCGTCCAATTCCGAATTTTCAACCGTAATCTCACCATAAATATCATCGGTAAATGTAGTAGTTCCTTCTTTTGGATTATTCTGGCGGATCACATACGGAACACCTTTCGCCAGTTTTTCTTCTATTTCCTCTTCGGATAACTGAAGACAGTGCTTGTCATATACTACGATGGTCTTATCACCAATGGTCTGTTCCAGTGTCTTCAACCGCTGCTCATCACAGAAACAGTAATATGCCTCCCCTTTTTCAACCAGCTTCTTTGCATATTCCAAATAAATGCCGGAGGCCTGACGCTGGCTCTGTACATACGGTCCAAATCCTCCGTCTTTATCAGGACCCTCATCATGGCCCAGACCGGCTTTTTCCATGGTCCGGTATATGATTTCCAACGCACCTTCCACAAAACGCTCCTGGTCCGTATCTTCTATTCTTAAAATAAAATCACCGTCCTCATGTTTTGCGATCAGGTACTCATAAAGTGCCGTTCTTAAATTTCCAACATGCATCCTGCCTGTAGGGCTTGGTGCAAATCTTGTTCTAATCTTAGACATGTCTTTCCTCTTTCCATCTGTAATTTCTTTGCAATTATATCTCATTTTCTATCTGCGTGCAAGATAAAAGACTACTTCCTTTTTAATCTCCGAAGCATTTCTTTATCCCCCTCCGGAACCCTGTAAGACTCGGTCATTTTCCGTATGGCCTTATTAAACGTAAAATCATCCAATGTATTCCATTCCGTCAGATATGCGTATGTTTCCACGGGAAATTTTGCATATGCGGTTGCTACGGCCCATGCAATGCCCATTTTAGTATAATATCCCTCATGTTTTAATTCGTTGAGCACCTGAAATACCTGGTGGATGTATTCCTCCGTCAGGAAATAATCCATCAGCATAACGGCCACGACCCTCTGTTCAAATTCCCGCTCCGACGTCACATAAGGTATAAGAAATTCAAAGACCTGTTCCCTGTTCTTGTTTGCACATTTAAAACAGGAACAAAATATGTCATTCACTGACCAGTCTTGTATTTTAGGTATAAAGTTTTCTGCCATACTGATTTTTTCTTCAATTCCGCATTTTGATAGCCCGATCACGATACCCTGCAACATTAATTCTTCAAATGTATCTTCCCCTGCTTCTGCCAGATACCGTCTCCAGTCCTCTTTTACTATTTCCTTTGCCAGCAGCCGGAGTTTTGGGATCCGCACGCCTATCATATTCTTGCATCCCGGAATCAATGCGGAAGAAAATTTCTGAAACTTTTCATCTGCCATTTCATATAAACGGATTCTGACTTCTTCATATGTCATTTAAATATACCTTCATACAGTGAATGCCGTCACTATCACTGCCTTTCTTATTTAATGATTGATCACAAAAAATACATCGTCCAATGTGTTTGTTATGGACGATGTATCAGCTCTCTGCTTTCGAAAAACGTATTATATATTCTTATGCTTTATAATAAATGTTTTCTCAATTCTGCACCGGATTTCGGACTCAGATAAGCAGGAGCAATATCAAACACCGTTTTGCAGCCGCTTACCCCTTCCAAAGATAAACGGTATACTGCTCTCGCATAAGCAACGATCACGGAAGAAGTAAATTCCGGATTAGAATCCAGTTTCAGACTGTATTCTATTATATGAGCATGCTCTTTCTCCCATCCTGTCACGCCGGTACGGAAAACAAATCCGCCATGCGGTATGCCGCTATGCTCCTTCTTTAATTCTTCCTCACTGATAAAATGAACTGTCGTATCGTAATCCGCAAAATAATTCGGCATTGTTTTGATAGCTGCTTCTATCTTTGAAAGGTCTGCTCCTTCTTCCGCTACTACAAAGCATTCCCGAAGGTGTTTCTGCCGTGTGGTCAGTTCTGGATTGTCCCCGTTCCGGACCGCTTCCAGCGCACGTTCTACCGGAATCGTATATTGCTTTCCGTCTTTTACGCCTTCCACCCGGCGAATCGCATCCGAATGTCCCTGACTGACGCCTTTTCCCCAGAACGTATAATCTTTTCCCTCAGGCAGGACCGCATTTGCGTATAAACGGTTTAAAGAAAACATTCCCGGGTCCCAGCCGCAGGATATCAGAGCCACATGTCCGTTCTCTTTTGCCACAGCATCCACATTATCGAAATGTTCCGGTATCCTTGCATGCGTATCGAAACTGTCAATCACATTAAAATATTTTGCATATGACGGTGTCTGTTCCGGTAAATCCGTTGCACTGCCACCACAAAGAATCAGTACGTCCAGTTTTCCCTGCATACGTTCGAGTTCTTCTGCCGGATATACCGGAACTCCTTCTGTTAAAATCTTTACGGTTTCCGGATTTCTTCTGGTAAAGACTGCCGCAAGTTCCATATCTTCATTCTGGCGGATCGCACATTCAATCCCCCGGCCCAGATTTCCGTATCCCAATATTCCTATTTTCATTTTATCGTTTCCTCCAATTCATCCATTCAAAATTTCTTACAACTTTCTATTATAGCAATTCTGTCAGATCATACAAGATTTATTTCAAAAAAACTCTATAGCATCCTGATATACTTAAACATAAATTTTTTAACCGGTGAAAGATTCTGATATATTTTTTTATTTATCTCATTGGTATTTCGGATCAGATAATCAATTTCCTCATCCGAAGGCCGGTTCCTGCTGAACTTCGCCTTTTCAATGATCTTTATTATCTTCCGGGACGTTTCCTCATCTGTATAATGATGTTCTGCCAAGATTTCCGCACTTTCATCATAAGTTGTTTCTCCTTCCCATAATACGTCGATAACATTCTGTCCTGCTACAGCCGGACCGTGGATTGCCGGCTCTATGAAAAGACCTGCCGCTGTCATGGATTTCTTCAGGTTGCGGTATCTCTGCTCTGCACCCCTTTCATTAAAACGCTTCTGTCTGACATAAATACCCGTGATAAAATAACATAAGATAAAGATAATTCCACCACAAAATATTAACATGATAACCGAAAGCGTGGTATTTTTAACCCTGTTCATATTTTGTACAGTAAAGACCGAATTCGTCAGATAATTTCCGATTCCGCCATTATTTTTCTCCTGCTCCTGCGTATGATCATAATCTGAAAGCGGCGTAACTTCTACCGGTATCCATCCAAGTCCGTCAATATATATTTCTACCCAGGCATGCGCATTGGTGTCTGCCAGTTCATATCTCATAACCTTTTTGTCTTTCACATCATAATCCGCCCACTCCCCGGCGTTTTCTCTCTCATCGGCAACACCGTCTATATATGCATCTCCACTGAGTTTATAGCCGCCTGCATACCTTGCAGGTATTCCCATATAACGGTAGATCAGGGTAGCAGAAGTAGCAAAATAGGTACAATAACCTTTCTGCGTCTCATCCAGAAAGTAATTTACAAAATCCGCATCACCCGGAGTTTTACCGGGTTTTAAAGTATATTCAAACTCAAACTGAAACGTTTTAACAACGTCTTCGACCAGGGTATCACTGTTTTGATCGATCGAGTATTTTTCAACAAAGTTTTGAATAGCCTTCCGGTTCTGATCCGGTATCTGCAGATACGTATCTTTTACATACATTGCATAAGCTTCCTCTTTTCTAAAATCTTCCAGTTCTGCTTCCGCCTTTGTCCTGACAGAGATAACTTCACCCGATTCCGCCTTTCTACAATCCTCCAGTTTTGTTTTCCGAAGATCCGCTATTCTGTTCTGCAATTCCTTAACAGTTTCATAACCCACCAAGGGGTTATACCACTCTGTAAATATCCAACCGGTCTGAAGACTGCCTAAAAATTCATCATCCGTTGTAACAGCACTGAGTACATTCGATATATCTTTGGAAAAATAAGGAAGATACACATAACCATTATTGGCAGATACATTGGTTATTTCAATTCGTTTATAATAATTTCCTATTCCATAATAGTCCATTAATCGTTTTGACAGGCCAAATGTATCTTCCACTGTAATGCCGTAATCTGTTATGACCGGCACTTCTCCCTGATGTGCAGACAGCGTTTCCCAGTATGAATTATTATATATGGTACCGTTAAAACTTTTAAGATAGATTTCATTTTCTTCGCTAACCCGTACTGTTTTCAAGATCAGATCGGTCTGAAAATCATAATTTATCCGGTTTACCTGTCCCAGCTTATTATTACTGACACCGCCGGGACTCTGTCCGGTCCGGTTAAACATTCCCCAGAACCCAACCAGTGCCAACTGCCGTGTAAATTCTCTGGTATTATCCTTTAATACTCCAAATCCGGAATCCATTTTAAACTCATCCTGTTTCATAAATCTGGAAACGGAAAATACAGACACCGTCATAATCACTGCCACCATGACCAGTATCCAGAAGGTACTCTTTCCGTCGTTCACATAATCATATACGATCCTGTTTTTTCCCCGGATTTC
Source organism: uncultured Lachnospiraceae bacterium (assembly GCA_910578175.1). Lineage (GTDB taxonomy): Bacteria > Bacillota > Clostridia > Lachnospirales > Lachnospiraceae > Bovifimicola. The sequence continues at coordinate 200,996 of CAJTPF010000001.1, read as the reverse complement.
TTTTTTTGTATATCCCTTTCTCCTTCGATACTCCATATGGTAATGGGTCGTATTCCGCAAAAAATACAATACCGTAATTCCAATGATATACATGGTGAAATAAAATATATCCAGTCCTTCATCAAAATACATTCCAAACTGGGTAATCGGAAAAGAAAAAAACAAAACCAATACCAGTCCTTTTGTTTCCGAAATCACCATATTAAATAATAAAAACAATCCAAAAGCCAAAAACAGCATGCACACTGTAACTGCCAATTTTTCATTGAATCCGTAGACTGAAAATCTTCTTTCAATAGGCAGATCCATATCCTTTTCCAGATATTCCATGATAATATTGGCAATATGTCCAAAACCGCCTCGAATCATCCATTGATAATTGATGATTCCATATATAAATCCACAGATCCCTATCAAATAGCCAAATACTTTTATCCAGACATTGTAATACAAAAATGCTACATAAAGGCTGATAAAAATCCCTGCAATCTGTAGAATATACATATTGCATTCAATTTCAAAAGGCATCACAAAACATCCGATCATACCAATAACGACCAGATAATTTATGACAGCATTGCTTAAAATAAAATATATCTTTTTATTATTATCCATCCGCGGCTCTGAAACAATATTGACACCGGAGACACGTTCTTTCTCCTGACGGATCATCAATTTTTTATCTGCAATCGTTTTTCTGATATTTAACCGGCTGGCTATTGAACGGAAAGACATGTAATCACCACCTTATCATCCGAAATATCTAATCTCTCACCTGATATTCCGCTTACGCCGGCATCCGAAATATACAGCACTGTTGTTGTCGGTTCTGTATGGACCGCCATATAACTGCTGTAAGTGAGGGCAGGATTTTCATACGGTATCATATAATATAATTCATTGAGAGAAATATCCAGTTCTTCATCGGTTTCTATTTTGGTTTCAAAGAGTTCCCCTGTTTTTGTATTAAACCAGGAAGTCCGAAATCTCCGTCCGTGTTTTAGCAGATATTTACCGGAGGCATAATAAGCTTCGATAATACTGTCAGTAATTTCCGGTTTATCCTTCTGAACTGAAAATTCTAATAAAAGAGTAACTTCATCAGAATAAGGTTTGCTAAACTCCTTCACCTGAAGTTCTTCATTTTTTGCACTCAGTTTCCAATGGATGTTCTGCAGCCTGTCACCTGGAATATAATCTCTGATCAGTGAAATCTGGGAAACATCATCTCCTTTTACATATTGAACCTCATCGTCATTTGCAACCCCGCTGTCAGACAGATTGATCTGCGGAAGCTCTATATTTTTTTCCGGCATGATCATAACTTCATTCGCTATATTTAATTCTCTCTCAAACCGGAACAAACCTAAAAAATCTTCCATGATCACTTTCTCTATCCGTACGATCATTCTTCCGCAGTATTTTCCTGAAACCTTCATATCAACTTTTCTTTCCGAAAAGGGAACCGATGGAATGACCAGTTCATATTCTTCATTGTTTTTATAAAAGGCATTGAAAATTTGAACGCTCAGTTTCAGATTTTCAATCGGTGCAATATAACCGTTTTTTATGATAAAATATACCTGAACGGGAACATTTTTTCCTACCGAAGATTTGTCGGTCATTATGCTGACCCGGATCTTATCCACCGTCAGTTTTGTTAATATAAAAGACACTGCCGGCAGCACGGCCAGTATCACTACCCAGATCATCATCACATAGTGATGATAAAACAGCAGTCCAAACAGTATCAATGCCAGAAAGCAAATATAACTAAATCTTTTTCCCCACATAAAAGTCCTTTCTCTTATGGTATAGCAATTTTTTTCTTTAATCCTTCCAAAATATCCGTTTCCGAATACCCGTTTGCCTTTGCTTTTGAACTTAAAACGATCCTGTGAATGGCAACATCCGGCAACGCCTCCAATACATCCTCCGGAACTACATAATCCCTGCCGCATAAAAAAGCAAGTCCCTTTGCCATATTGATCAGTGCCAGACCGCCACGGGGGCTGATTCCCAGTGAAATATACTGGTTTTCTCTAGTATCCCTCACCAGTTTTGCCACATAATCATAAATTTTATCATCTATATGTATCTGTTCCACCTGTTTTCTCATTGTTAAAATAGAATCTTTTTCCAATACACGGTTTACAAGTTCCAGGGATGAATAACTGCGTCCTTTGTAAACATTGATCTCATTTTCCTCATCCGGGTATCCCATGGATAACTTAATCATAAAACGGTCCAGCTGTGACTCCGGCAGTTTCTGGGTTCCCACGTATCCCACAGGGTTCTGTGTGGCAATAACGATAAATGGTTCCGGCAGAAAATGGGTTTCACCATCTACCGTCACTTTCTTTTCTTCCATTACCTCCAGCAGCGCAGCCTGTGTTTTCGGAGATGTTCTGTTAATTTCATCTGCCAGCAGGAGATTACACATCGCCGCACCCTCTTTAAATTCAAAATCATTTATTTTTTTATTAAACATGGAGAAACCCACCACATCGGACGGCAATACGTCAGGCGTAAACTGCACCCTCCGGTAATCCAGGGACAGGGCTCTGGAAAAAGCCACCGCAAGAGTAGTCTTTCCGACTCCGGGCACGTCTTCCAGCAATATATGCCCGCCGGATAGCATCGCTGCAAACACCTTTATAATAATGCCGTCTTTTCCGGCAATTACTTTTTTCACCTCTTCTATTACCTCTTTCAGGTCTTTATCTAATTTATTTATCATATCCATGTAACCCAATCCATCCTTTCTACTCAAACATTTAATTATATTTTTTTCTTATGCCTGATCAATATCATGCAAATACTCCAGATACTCCCGATTAGTATCAGTATTACCCCTGCACCGAATAATATAAACATATTGTTGTCTGTCGTTCCGTTTTCATCCAACACCAGGCGCAATGTATTCTTCTGGATCGTTGCCGACTCAATACCCATTTTGGTTAATTCATTGGCGAAACCTGTATATCCGTCATCCGACATTTTTTTTATTTTTCCTGTGATCTTAAGTTGGCTGTATTCTTCCAACGGTTTTCCTGCTTTGATCGCTTCCCAGCTCTCGTCAACAATCCTGTCCATTTCTTCTATCTTATCTTCATTTACTTCTATTCCGATAAATTTTGCATCACCGGAAACATAGTTGCCGATATATAAAATATACGAGTACGTTTCCGGTGTTTTTATTCCATTCTCCGTGTTGTACGAAATATCATAACAGCCATATAAAAAAGCTTTGGATAATTCGATCTCTCCATATACCGCATCCTCCAGTTCACTGACGCTAAGACTGCTGATATCCGCAGGTCCCTTCATATATCCTATTGTTTCACTGCCGGAAACCGTTACTGCTGCGATCCCCAATACCAGCACAAAAACCGCTAACACCATATATCCATATTTTCCCAATCCTGACTCTGAATTCATCTCACTTCTCCTTACGATGTAATTTTCTGACAGACTGCCGTCTGTATTTTATAAAAACCCAAAATACCATAGGATGTAAAATCTTACACCCTATGGTATTAAATATCCGTTGAACTGCATTTCCTACTGTATGCTTATATTTCTACCACACAATTCGGAACATACTTTTTAAAATCATCTATCTGGCTTTGCCTGATTTCCGTATTCTTTACACAAAGATATGTAAGATTCTTAAGGGTATAAATATCATGTAAATCTGTCACTCTTGTTCCCCAAAGGTCTAGATATTTTAGATTTTCAAGACCGGATATCGTTGACAAATCTCCTACAAGAGTATTTCTCAATGCAAGATATTCCAGGGATTTACATTCGGAAATCGGCGACAGATCATCCAACATATTATTACTTAACACCAGTTTCTGCAGCTGCAGACAATCCTTTAACACGTTTATATTACCTATATCCATATGTTCCACATTTAAATCTGTAATACTATCTTCAAATCTTACTTTACCAAGCTGGAGTTTTACCAGTTTCTTAAATGTAGACTTAAAGAATCCGCCTTTTTTATTCTCTGCCGTATTTTTTGATGTCTGTGTCTGCTTCGGTTCTGCAGACGGCTGCACGGAATCTGCGGGTATGGATGATACTGGTTCCGGCTGCTTTGAATCCGTCCGTTGCGAAGCCGGTGCAGCGGATGGTACAGGCTTCGCAGCCTGTTTTGATTCCGGCTGCGGAATCTGCTGTACCGTCTGCGGCATTGGCTGAGCAGAAGGCTGGTCATATGTTTCTGCTGTCTTTCCGATACTTACAACAATCGGTTTTACCTCAAATTCATCTTCATTTTTCAGGACCGGCACTGCGGATGATACAGGCTTCGGAGCCGGTATGCTTTCTGATGCCGTTTCTTTTGTAAGGACCAGATGCTGGTTGCCGTTTTCATCGGTTTCCAGCACGCTGTAGTACAGTGCATCAATAAGCTCATTTACTGTCTGGAAACGATCCTGGGCCCGTAATGCCAGACCTTTCATGATCGCATATTCCGTCTCCGGCCAGATGGAAGGATCAAATTTTGACAAAGGTTCCACATTGTCCTCGATCATTCGTTCCAGTGCTTCCTGCGGGGTAATACCGGTGATCATTTTATACATGGTAGCACATAACGCATAAACATCCGTCCAAGGGCCCTGATTTCCTTTGGCACGATACTGTTCCTCCGGAGCATAACCACGCTTCAGAACCACCGTGATACTTTTATTATCTTCCGTATCAAACACCCGGGCCGCGCCAAAATCCGTCAGCTTAATCTGGTTATTTCTTGTGATCATAATATTATCCGGACTGATATCTCTGTGTATGATTCCCACTTCATGAATCTGATTCATGGATTCCAGTACCGGCTTCATCATTTTAATGACTTCATTCTGTTTCATCTTACCGCCGACTTTGGTAAGATGCTGTTTTAGTGTAATACCGTTGATATATTCCATAATGATATATGCGGTATCATTCTCATAAAAAAAGTCCTTGACGGTAACAATACCTGTCAAATCGGAGAACATGGTAAGATTTCTGGCTTCCCTTAAATATTTCTCCAATCCTTCTCTATATAAATCTTTTGCTTCACCTGAAAAAATATTAATGGTGTTGCCCTGTAATGTATCTCTCGTTGCCAGTTCTGCTGGAAAATATTCTTTAATCGCCACCGGCAAATCCGTATCTAAATTAAAACCAATATAAGTGATACCGACGCCGCCTTCACCGATTACTTTTCCTACCATATATTTACCGTTTAATTTTGTAAACGGTCGCAGGCTGCGGGGTGATGGCGAGTATGTATTCTTATCGAAACCGCACAAAGGACACGGTAAGTCGGGTTCATCTAAAACCGCCATGCATCCTGGACATAAATAATCAGGATTTATTTTACTCATTTCAGTATGCCTCCCTATATATTTACTAGTTTTTTGTATAATTTGACTAAAAACAGTATAACATTGATTAGATTTCCATGCAATGTTTTTGTTCCGAATTAATAGATATTTAATAGCTGTTTATTTTATCCAGACCCCGATCGCCGAATAATTATCCATGTCCTTTCCCTGTCCGTTTTTTATAACAATTTTTTCCATCTGATTCATCCATTCATGAATATCCCTGGCTTTCTTCAGGCACTTTACCATGTCTTCTTCCTCTATCAGTTCCCAGAACCCATCGCTTGCCAGTAAAAACGCCATTCCGGATTCCGGATCGATGGCTTCCGATATATTATATCCGGGCCTGTCCCACTCTATTCCCATGACTCTCAGCAGATGGCTGCGGTCAGGATGATTTCTGATCTCCTTATCCGTAATCTCTCCTATATTTACCAGCATCTGCGGCACACTATGGTCTAATGTATGACTTACATATTTTTTATTTTTAAACAGATACAGTCTGGAATCACCAATATGTCCCCATTCTATCTTTTTTTCCGATATACAGAGCAATACCAGCGTTGTCTTTATATCATCCGCCATCTGAAGTCTTTTCTGCTCCTGTAGCAGACGTTCCTGACTGAGTTCAAATGCTTCTCTGATATAAAACTGACTGAATCCCTCTTTTTTAAACGAATCTATACTGGTATCTATCACTATCTTAGATGCCAGATCACCTTTCTCATGTCCGCCAAGTCCATCTGCCAGCGCAAAGCAATACTCCTGATTCCAAATATAACTGCCTATCCTGTCTTCGTTCTTTCTCCGGCTTCCTTTGTTTGATAACAAATGATAAGTAACCATCATAATCATAGCCTCCGTAGCTAACACCCCGGACCAAAGAGTGTTTTACTTCTAAAATATCTCCTTTAAAGTGTACCATTTTTTCAATACTTTTTAAAGTATTTTTTAAAAAAGAAATGTCCCATCAATCGTTTATTGATGAAACATTTCTTTTGATGCTATATAACGATCATTCAGTCATGCCTGCAGTGTCCACCGCAGTGTTTGCAGTCACAGCCGCACTGCAGGGATTTTCCTGCTTTTTTATCTTTAACCATAGTTGTTATGATCAGTGATATGATCCCTGTCAGGATCGATGCGATGACCAGTGTACCCATTATGCTGCCTGCCTTTCTTACTATTAACTTGAAACTGGTTGCTTCTCTCTTTAGTTAGTATACACTAACATTTGTTAGCTGTCAATAATAACTTGTCAGGATCTGGCGGGACGCCTGTCTATTATTTCACAAGATATATAAAATTAATTAATAAAGAATTTTGTCAAATCCAGCATTTCAGATGGGAAATTCTTGCATAATCATGAATTCTATGCCTTATTGCCTAAAATTTATCAATATGATATAATTCTCCGTATCTTACATTCAATAAAAGAAATATATCCGGTAGAAAGGAAATATGCTGCTATCGTTATAGCTTTAAGGTTTAAATAACCTGCATATAATATCTGTCATATGAAATCAAATGAATCCGCTGAAAATTATTTAGAAACAATTTTAATATTAAGCCAGAAACTTCCGGTGGTCCGTTCCATCGATATTGCCAATGAACTGAATTATAAAAAGTCAAGTATCAGCGTGGCTATGAAAAATCTGCGGCAGAACGGTATGATCACTGTAAATGAATCCGGCTTCATCACTCTTACGGAAAGCGGCCGGGAAGTTGCTGACATGATATATGAGCGTCATAAAATTTTATCCCAATGTCTGGAATCCCTGGGTGTGGACAAGGATATTGCTGCGGAAGATGCCTGTCGGATCGAACATATTATCAGTCGTGAAAGTTTTGATGCGATCAAAAAACATATGCATAAGCATTTGTAAGTTCAATAATACTTTTTTTTCATCAGACCCAGCCTTTCATAAAACTGCTGATAAAAGTCTCTGTTCCACTGATACGGAATGATGTAAAACTGATTTAATATATCCATGTTCACTTCCCGGATCTTTTCATCACAATCGGAAGACCGGACCAGTTCCTCCATCTCTTTCAGAAAATAATGCCAGTCATTCACAAACGTTTCATAACGTTTCACATCCGGCGTATCGATCCATTTTTTCACTTTTACTTTTGTTCTATTGTCATTTCTGCATTCATGAATCTGAAGGAAATATTGAAAACCTCCCTCCGTATAATAACGCCCGAGAGGAAATATCCTGCATATTCCCGGTCTGTGGGCATGTATCTTACAGCGCCCTTCTTCACTGAGAAATACACAGTTTTCATCGTTTCCGTTCATTTTAACATTCGGCAGGATGATCCCGTCAACTACATTTAATTCCACTACCGCCAACAAAGCATTAAAATCCGGAATCTCGTATTCCTGCATGGTCTCCATTCCCTGCAAAAGCCTGTAAACATCAAAAGGATCCAGAACAACGGATCGTCCCATTCCATGGCAGCAGGCGGAACAGCCTCTGCAGTCTCCGCAGTCAGCTTTTACCATATCATTAAAGCCATATAGTTTTCCATCGGATATTTCCTCCAGACTAACATTTCTTTTCATTGCATATCCTCTCTTTTTTCATTTTTAACAACTGTCAAAAAGACCGCTTCTTATGCAGTCCGCATAAGAAACCGTCTTTTTCTTTTAATTCGGCTGTTCTGCCACGGGATAATACATCAAAGATGTAAATGGGTACTAAAATATCTTTTTCTTATACATCTTACCTGTCAAATAGATCATTATCGCGGTAGCTGCGATCATAACTCCCAGCGAAGCCGCCGAAACCAGTATTCCGCAGCTTCCGATGATCACATCCGCCGGAAGCATAAACGCCGCCGTTACCGGAATGAACCGCAAAACATTTACCACGGTGTCAGAGACTCCCATCAGCGGAATCATATAAGCTGCCAGAAAAGTTACCACCACTACCGTCTGAAACAAAGCATATCCGTTGGATACTTCCTCTGCTTTTGATATGCCGGAAGAAAACAGGGCAGACATCACGCAATACATGAAGAACCCGATCACCAAGACCAAAATTCCCAGTATGACTGCGGTCAGCGTAAATGCAGAATCGGAATCCGACCTGAATATATCAATGATCACATACAACTGGTTTTCATATCCGCTGAACATGGAAGAAGCGATCTTATCTCCTACAATATATCCCAGAACACCGGATACCGTCCATACAACGATCTGAACCATGGCGATCGAAAACATGGCAAATATTTTACCAAACACGATAGCGTACGGCTGTAAAGAAGTAAGCAGCGTTTCCATCAGTTTTGAACTCTTCTCCACCACTATCACCTTACTGATACTCTGGCCATATAAAAGAACCAGCATATATACCACCAGACAAACTATCATTGGAATAAAGATTTTAGCCAGCGTTTCCGTCAGACTTTCTCCCGCTTTTTCTATATCCACCGATTCCACATGAATCTCACTGTCCAGTATTTCCATTCCTTCCTGGCTGATTCCCGCAAAACCGTATTTTGCCCGGTCAAAATATTCAGCCAGCGTTTCCGCAAGCCTTAATATAGCTGCCCTGTCCCCGCTGTTGTCCAGAACACCGTCTTTTTTCAGATAAATGGTGAGACGGTAAACGATCTCATCCGATGCTTCTTCATTCTGCCCTGCCGGGGAATCATATTCTTCAAACAATATATATTGCTGCGTTTTATTGTTAAATCGATATTTCTGAATATGAAGGATGATCTCCCTGCTGTCGGTTTCAAAAGCTTCTGCCTGATCGGCTGGTGACGGATCTCCTTCTTCTGCCAGAATACGGATACCGGTAAATATATCATTCTCCTCCGTCAGTTTTGGAAAATCCACATCCTGAATATCGCTTTCGTTTATAATATGAATGATATCCACGCTATTCTTAACCGTCTCCTCATTCTTCTTTTTATCGTCATCATTATTGACTACCGCAACAATGATATTTATGGCAAGAAAAATAATAAATATAAGAGTTGCAATTCCATATAATGCTGCTTTAAACGTTTTTCCTTTTACGTTCTGTGTAAACGTAAAAGAAAATACATCTTTCCAACCTTTCATACTATTTTTCCTCCTTTCCGTCCGTACTGTTATCTGCTGCCTGCTGTCTGTTCTGCTTTGATATCTGAATGATATCCTTTATCTTTAATGCCGATCCGTTATAATAGATCATACTCTCATAGACGCCGGCTACAAATTTCGTGAGCAGAATCAGGGAGACCAGCAGGATGCCTAAAACCAGCAGTCCGTATGCCACCGGCAGATGGGCGCTGAGCAGCGTTCCCGGTGTGATAAACGGAGCCGATACCGGCAGGAAGCATGCCAGATACTTTACAAAAGAATCTCCGGTATAACTGCCTGAAGATATTACAAAGATTGACAGATAAGCTCCGATGATCATAATAAATGAATATATTTTTACGCCTTCACTGATTTCTTCCATTTTACTGACGGCGGCGCCTGCCAGTGCCGCCAGCATTCCGTATAACAGAAAACCTGCAACAAGGATTAAAATCGCCAGAATAAGATTCACCGGTGTAACAGTGCTTAAACTTCCGGATTTAAACATCCCGGAAACTGCGGACGGCATACGGAAACTTCCCTCCGGATTCATAAATCCTGCGATCACTACGGAAATTCCCAGAGAGGCAAAAATTGCAGTAAACTGAATGACTAACAGCAGCAAACTTGCCAATACCTTTCCCACCACCACAGCCATGGGCTTTACGGATGTCATAAGATACTCCATGATCTTTGATGACTTTTCCACTATGATCGACATGGCGATCCGCTCTCCGCCGAATGCCAGCATAAACAGGATCACCATGGCTAAACCATACACCAGCCAGTAGGCATCCCTTTTATTTCCTTCTTTATCTTCCTGTTCCGGAACTCCGTCCTGATTTAATTCATCATAAAATTCCACTTCCTGACAGGAATGAATGATATCCAGAGCTTCTTTGGAAACCTTCTGGTTGCTCAACAGTACTTCTTCAAAGTTCTTCTGTACAAAACGGTCATAAGCTTCCACATCACTCTTGGAAACCTTTGTATCTTTGTTATACATCAGGCTTACATTGATGTTTCCCTCTATATGATTTATTTCCAGATAAATTCCGGTATCATCCTTGTCAAAAGTATATATTTTTTTCAAATCCGGCTCCTGACCATTCATTACATACTCTGCTGCTTTCGATAAAACATCTTCCGTTCTGTCTATATATTCTACATCCGTATACAATGGAACTTCATGGGATTCATAATATGTATCTGCCTTTAAAACAGACAGATCCTTTGTCAGATTCCAGCCGCTGTTGTCTACCACGTAAACCTTTGTTATACTGGTAGATTCCTTTGTCTTATCATCTTCACCATCCATAAGAGTCACAACCGGCAGCACTGCCATTGCGATCAGGCACATGATCAGCGTGGTTATTTTAATAGATTTACTTTTCAGATTCTGGACAAGGGTAAATTGAAAAATCGATTTCCATCCGGTTAAATTATTCTTCATGTACACTACCTACCTTTTCCACAAAAATCTCATGCAGGGAAGGCTCGCGAAGTTCAAATTTAATCAGGCGTACACCTGCATTTACCAGTTCTTTCATAAATTCCATGGCCTGATTTTCATTTTTAACCTTAATCTGATAATCTTCCGCCGTTATGGTTACCTGTTCAAATTCAAACCGATCTATGTATTTGCTGATATCATCCTCACAGCGAACATTCATGTTGACCCTGCCGTAACTCTTTTTTATCTCATTGAGATTTCCCTGCAACACCGCATTTCCCCTGTTTAAAATCGTAATATCGGTACAGAATTCCTCAATGGTAGGCATCTGATGACTGGACATGATCAGATATTTTTTCTTTTCGATCTCTTCCCGGATAATAGTTTTAAATAAATCCGCATTCACCGGGTCCAGACCGCTTAACGGCTCGTCCAGCACAATGATATCCGGATCCGATATCAAAGATGCCATTAACTGGATCTTCTGCTGGTTTCCTTTGGACAGCTGGTCTGCATTCATGGCATTGCCCTTGGGATTCTTCTTGGTGGCTTTCGGATAGATATATTCATCGACCTGTAATCGTCCGGACCAGTATCTGATCCTTTTTTTCGCTTCCTCCTTCGGAACATTTTTTAATTTTGCAAAATATAACAGC
>CAJTPF010000001.1:121841-189415 GCA_910578175.1 uncultured Lachnospiraceae bacterium | reverse complement strand
AATATTTCGGATACAAACCTCTTTCTTCTGCAAGATAACCCACATTGTTAGACAGGATATCCAGAGGTGTTCCGTTCCATAACACCTGGCCGCTGTCTTTGGATAACATACCCAGCATGATCCGTATGGTCGTGGTCTTACCCGCACCGTTGGTTCCCAGAAGCGCATACACTCCCGGTTCTTTCATTTCAAAACTAAGATTATTTACTACGGTTTTCTCACCATAACGTTTAACAATATTTTTCACTTCCAATGACATACTATATTCCTCCGTTATTTTTTCTCATTTTTATTTACCGTTACGATCAACACTTCCTTTAAATGCCTGCCCTGTCCGGTAATCACCCGGTAGACGGAATCTATGATAAAGATCGCAAGCGCAATCGCTCCTGCGATCATCAGTGTCTGCCTGAGATAATAGTTCGCAAGCACCCCCTGGTTATGAATGGTATAATAGACGGTCCTGTACATTCCTGTTCCCGGCACCAACGGTAAGATACCGGCGATCAGAAAGACCGTGACCGGAGCTTTCAATATCCTGGCGCCAATCTGTGACAATATGGTAATCGCCATGGCTGAAATAAACGTAGCCGCCACCGCTGCTCCCAGACGCTGTTCCGAAAACAGATAGACACCCCATCCGAATCCGCCTACAAAGCCGGAATATAAAAGAAATTTTTTCGGAATTTCCATACTGACCGCTAAGCAGATCACCATGAAAAATGCTCCGATCACCTTGACAAACATTAAAGTACCGCCCTTTCCGTCATAAAACCCAGAGTCCCACATATACTCCCAGAGCTATGGACAACGCTTTTGCAAAAGCTTCCAGCACTCTGGCAACACCTGACATATAATCTCCCTGCAGGGTATCCCGAATGGCATTGGTAATGGCAACACCGGGAACCATAGGCATAATGGAAGAAATAATGATCACTTCCATATCGATCCCTCCCCGTTTCAGACTTACCAGCGAGGCAAACCCGGCCACACAGGCAGAGGCAATGATTTCCCGGACAAAAGCGTTTAACTCCACCCTGTCACACAGATATACAACTCCCATCAGTACAAATCCATTGACCAGGCCTGTCAGTACATCATAAAAGGCGCCGCCCAGAAGCATTACAAACAACGGCACGATGAGGACTGCTGCAATACGTTTTGCAATCGCAGGGTATTCCGTCATATTCCGTATTTCTTTCAGGCGTCTGAATGCCGTTTTCAGATCAATGGTTCCTCTGCAAAATTCCCTGGATACGTTATTGACCAGATAGACTTTATTTAAGTTGGTTCCCCGTTCCCTTATCCTTCTGACAACCGTCAGTGCATCCATATCGGGATTGGATATGGTGGCACTGATACTGGTGATCAGGGCTACCACCTGGGTATGCTTGCATTTTCCGGTTTCCAGCATTTTAAATACCGTATCTTCCACCCGGTAAGTCTCAGCCCCGTTTCTCAGCATGATTTCTCCTGCCAGAATTGCCGTATCCATTAACAATCTATAATCATAGTTATCTCTCATAAAATTCCCTGAAATTCTATTGAAACATATCCGCCACTAACTGATTTACTGTTTTTCCATCGGCTTTTCCTTTTACTTTCGGCATCAGTTCTTTCATGATCTTTCCTTTATCCGACGAAGCCGGCGTGCTGATCCCAAGCCCCTGCAATACTTCAGCGATCAATTCTTTTATTTCTCCTTCCGTCAGCATCCTCGGTGCAAATTCTTCCAGCACTCTGATCCTGTATTTACACAAATCAATTATATCCGTTCTGTCTGCCGGCGTCTGTTCCAGCAGGTCGTTCAACTGTTTTATTTCTTTTAAAACAACAGAGTTTTCCTCTTCCTCTGTTAAATCCTCCCTTTTATCGATCGCAGCATTTTTAAGCGCCGCCAGCAGTAAAGACAGGATTTCCTTGCGTTCCTTATCTTTGTTTTTCATGGCGGTAACCATTTCCGTTCTTACGGTTTCTATCCTGCTCATAAATCCTCATTCCTTTCCTGATTTGAGATTTTGAAACAAAATGATTATACAACTATACTTTCCTATTATCAATAGTTTTAAACATGGGATGGAAGATTTTGGCACTAAAAGGGCCGGAAGGACGCAGATACGGAATTAAGTCTTTGCTATGTTTTAAAATTATGTATTTAATATAAACGTTGTTATTGATAAATGGTCAGATATTTTATCAGTGTTTAAATATATTCAGCCAATGCATAACAGCCGTGTCTGGCGGAACATCGAACCGATTTCACCAGACACGGCTGCAGGCAGTTTCATTTATCTCAATTCATAGTTTTTCTTATATCTCCGGTACATCTCCATAAATTCCCTGTTTTCCTCGCTCCTGATCTGCTCCAGATATTCGTGGGTATCAAATCCGTCGTCATGGATCTGTATCAGACAGACCGCAATATTGGAACAATGATCCGCCACACGTTCATAATTTGAAATGATATCCGACAGGATGAATCCCAGCTCTATGGTGCATTCCCCATTCCGCAGACGCTTTACATGACGTTTTTTCAGTTCCACATTCAGTCCGTCGATCACTTCCTCCAAAGGTTCTACCGAAGTCGCAAGCCGGATATCTCCGTTATAAAAAACTTTTGTCGTCAATTCCATGATATCTTTCATGGCTTTTGTGTAGACCCTGATTTCTGCTTTTGCTTTTTCGGAAAACCGGATGTTTTTATCATGCATTTCCTGGGCGGTTTCACTGATATTCAGGGCATGGTCCGATATCCGTTCAAAGTCTCCGATACAGTGAAGCAGCATGGATATGACTCTGCTGTCGTTCTCCGACATATTTTTTCCGGCCAGTTTTACCATATAGGTTCCCAGTTCGTCCTCATACCGGTCTACTTTACCTTCTATTTCAATAATCTCCTGCCTTACGGCCTCATTATAATCGTCCAGCAGTCCGACAGCCTGCATGATTGCTTTTTCAGATAACGCAGCCATCTGAAAGCTAACCTGCCTGCATCGTTCCACAGCAAACGCGGGCTTATCCAGAAAACGGTTATCCAGTAGCATAAATTCCTGTTTTTTGTGTTCTTCTGCCAACATTCCGGTTTCATCCCTGACTGTAATACAGGCAAGTTTTTCCAACCCTTTTGCAAAAGGTAATAAAAACAAAGTGGCAAAAACATTAAACACTGTATGAATAACGGCAATGCCCAGTTTGGTTGCATTGTCATCCATAAACGGAAATCCCACAAATGTATCCAACAGATAGAACAGGGACATAAAAAGAATCGTTCCGATCAGATTAAAATACAAATGGATCAGGGCCGCCCGCTTCGCATTTTTATTTGCACCGATACCGGAGATCAAAGCCGTAACACAGGTCCCTATATTCTGGCCCATGATCACCGGCAGGGCAGTGGCATAACCAAGACCAGTACCGCACAATGCCTGTAAAATTCCCACGGAAGCCGATGAACTCTGGATGACCGCTGTCAGTACCAGGCCCGCCAGCATTCCCAGGACCGGATTTGAGAACATGGTCAGAATATTGGTAAACGCCTTTATCTCTGCCAGCGGTTTTACTGCCGAACTCATGGTATCCATTCCGAACATCAGAATGGCAAAACCGATCAGAATGGAACCCACATCTTTTTTCTTATCGCTTTTTGTAAACATGATCAGTATCATGCCAATGACTGCCAGCACCGGAGAAAAGGAACTGGGCTTCAAAAACTGAACAAAGAAATTGCTGCTGTCGATTCCTGCAAGACTCAGTACCCATGAAGTAACCGTTGTTCCGATATTGGCTCCCATGATCACCCCTACCGCCTGGGACAGCCGCATGATTCCCGAATTTACAAATCCCACCACCATTACCGTGGTTGCAGACGAAGACTGAATCACCGCCGTGACCGCAGCTCCCAGCAGCACGGCTTTTCCGGTGGAATTGGTCATTCGCTCCAGTATCTGCTCTAACTTTCCGCCGGATACTTTTGCCAGACCTTCTCCCATCAGATTCATTCCGTATAAAAACAAGGCCAGACCGCCAAACATGGTAAAAATACTAAAAATGTCCATTTTGTATCTCCATTCTTTATAATTTCAAATTAACTGTTACCCGAATTATATAAATGCCATGTTAATTTCAGGTTGTATCTATGTAAAATCTGGGTAAAATTAATTTTTGGCTCCAAGATGTTCCATATCCAAAATAAACCAATAAAAATACAAGTATCTGTCTTATCAAATACTTGTAAAATAAATATTATTATATACATAAATTTTCACGTTATTCATCCGCCGGAAATATGATCCTGATTTCCGTTCCTTTACCACTGTCGCTTTCAAGCTCAATAGCTGCGCCTTTATGCCCCGCAACAATATGTTTGACAATGGCCAGTCCAAGTCCGGTACCGCCTGTGGATTTGGAACGGCTCTTATCCACTCTGTAAAACCTCTCAAATATCCGCTCCTGATGTGTTTTGGGTATTCCGATTCCGGTATCCTTAACCGACAGCACGGCTTCATTTTTCAGTCTTCCGAGTTCGGCATCAAAACGCCGGATTCCCATGACCGTTACTGCCACTGTACCATTTTCATTGTTATACCGGATGGCATTATCACAAAGATTATATATCATTTCGTCTATCATCTGACGATTTCCCAGGATATATACCTCCTGCCCTTTTATACTCATCGTTACTTTATGCTTCTCCGCACTCATTTTCAGCATTTCCACACAGTTAAAAGCCATATCATACAGATTCAGCCGTTCTAATCCCACATTCATATCAACGGTATCCAGTTCCGACAGCCGTATGATATCATTGATCAGTGTGAGAAGCCGGTTGGAATTCCGGTGGATTTCCCTGGCAAACCGTATTACATCCTCATTTGCCGCCATACCGTTTTCGATCAGTTCAGAATATCCGGATATGGATGTCAGCGGCGTCTTTAACTCATGAGATACATTTGCAGTAAACTCCTGGCGCAGTTTTGCATTTTTTAAGATATCCTCATGCTGCTTCTGTATGGTACTCATAAACGGAATCAGTTCTTTGTAAGTATTGATTTCACTGACATGGTCGATATCCCTGGACATCTTCTCAATCGGAGAAATCAGACTCTTAGTCAGGATGTGGGATATTATGATACAGATGAAAAACAGTATTACCGCGATCATTCCGATATACGGAAAAGAATTAAAAAATACATGATATATACTGCTACTTTCCTTTGCAACCCGGATGATTCCTCCATCATCCAGCCGGACTGCATAATAAAACGTATTGGTATCCAGAGTTTCTGACTTCCGGATGTTCTCACCTTCCCCATACTTTATTGCTTCAATAATTTCCGGCCGTCTCCGGTGATTATCCATCCCCCCGATATCCGCATTGGTATCAAATTCTACCGTACCGTCTTTATTCATAACCGTAATACGCAGATTTCGGATATTTTTTTCACTCAGATCTTCCTCCAATTTTTCAAAAGAAGCAGTGGCGGTTAGCAGATGTGCATAGGACTTTATTTCTTCCATCACTTCCGTCTTAAAAATCTCATAAAAGATAATACCGGAAAATATCGCTGTGAATATTATCGCAATAACGGTAATCATTATAAACTGCAGATTGATCTTCTTTTTCACGGAAGAATCCTCCTATTCCATTCTATATCCCACATTTCGGATGGTCTTTATATGTCCTCCTGCGGTTTTTAATTTCTGGCGCAGTGTTTTGATATGGACATCCAGGGTTCTGGACTCTCCTTCATGATCCAGACTCCAGATTCGTTCCATGATAACGTCTCTTTTCAGAACGATCCCCTGATTCTGCATGAGCAGCCTTAGCAATTCATACTCTTTATATGTCAGTTCGCATAGTTCATTGCTTACATATACAACATGCTTTTCTCCATCCAGAAGGATTTCTCCCAAAGATAATCTATCATTTCCATCCATCCCGCTACTCCTGCGGAGCAATGCCTTTACTCTGGATATCAGTTCCATGACTCCAAAGGGTTTGGTCAGATAGTCGTCTGCACCGGAATCCAATCCTTTTACTTTGTCCAGCTCCGTGGTCCTGGCAGTGACCATAATGACCGGGATCCGTCTGGTTTCCGGAATATTTCGAATCTTTTTAAGGATTTCCAGGCCATCTTCATCCGGAAGCATGATATCTAACAGAATCAAATCCGGTACTTTTTCTGACAATTTTTTATAGAATGCTTTCCCGCAGTCAAATTCTTCCACGGTATGTCCGCTGTTTTTCAGGGCAAAACTTTCGATTTCACTGATATTTTTATCATCTTCCACAATATAAACGAGTGCCATTCCGCTTCCTCCTTTTAAAGATTTCATCTCCGAAGTTTGGAATATTAAAAACAAAAACTATTGATTTAAGATAGAAGCTATTTCATCCATCCGCTTCACAGCCATATCATATCCCATCTGATTGGTCTGCCGCAGCACATCCACATCTTTTTCCAGACTGTCCAGTGGATACTCCGGACGGAGTACCAGGGCTTTTCCCTCTTTTTCCAGACGGTTGACGAATTCCACGGTTTTATTGTATCGGATATGACGCTTCAGCAATATATTTTTAATTCTCGGATATTTTTTTTCCAGCGTTTCTGCTGCGATGATATTAGATTTTTTAAGTTCCTTTTTATAATCCCTGGTGCGGGTAAGGATGATCAGATTTTTTTCATTCCCGTCCATTATGGACTGTTTGATCGGAATTGGCGCCGTCAGTCCGCCGTCATAATAAGGAGTCCCGTTTATCACGATCGGAGGAAATAACAACGGAATCGCACAGGTAGCCCGCAACATGGTATATTTATTATCCAGCTGCATTCCATCCATATATTCTATATGCCCGGTCCTGGCATTAGTCACCCCCACCAGTATTTTGCCATTGTATTGCCGGAATGTATCCCAGTCAAATACTTCCAATGTATTCGGTACCTGGTCATAGACAAAATCCAGTCCAAAGAGACTCTTATATTTTCTGAAATTCCCCCAGCCGATATATCTCTTATCATGTCTGTATTTTTCCAGTACTTTCAGGTTGCGTTCCTTTTGTTTTGACACATAGGAAAAGGCATCCGTTATACCCGCCGAAACTCCTATAATATATGGAAACATAATGTCATTGTCCAGCAGGGCATCCATGACGCCACAACTGAATATCGGTCTCAATGTTCCCCCTTCTAATACTAAACCTGCCATTTTTATACCATCCTTTCAACACTCTTTTATCTAAAGATCGTTTCGCATAACTCTTTGTATTCTTTCCATAAAGGGTTTTCTTTAAATTCAGCCAGTATATTTAAGATTTCTGTATGATACCACTGATGTTCTTTTTTATCTTTCTGATGAAATCTTTCCCATACGGCATCTCCGATCGTTTCAAATTCTTTCATGGTAGAACGTAAATTGGATAATTTATCCGCCAATGCGATCATCTTTATTTCCGGCGGTTCACCGGGCAGCCTGTCCAGAAATTCCTGTTTCCGAATCTTCCATGAATCCTCCCGGCTCATCTCATTCCGCTTGTTTTCACTTTCCGCCGCCACAAAACAGGCTACTCTTTCTCCAAACCGCCGGCGGATATCTTCAATGGTGTATTCGGTATCCTCTACTATATCATGCAGTGCGGCAGCTGCGATCACTTCCTCATCCTCTGTCAGTTCCGCCACAAGAAACGATACCTCTATGGGATGGACGATATAAGGCAGACCGGTTCCCTTTCGATATGTTTTATCATGTGCTTCCGCTGCAAATATTAATGCCTGTTCCCATAATTCATTTCTTTTCATCGGTCTACCTCTTTTTATTCTGTAATTATATGCGACCACAAAACTCATAGGATCTGTTTTAAAGTCACCTGCTTAAATGACAAATCCCATGCTATCGTCATTTCTGACTATTATAGCATAGGATGTCAATATTTTATACTATTTACCATTTACTACATTTTTTCTTCCTTTTTTCCACATGCTCCGCAAACCCCATAAAATACTGTTTTTCCGCTGTCCACCCGAAAATCGTGGGCTTTTAAGATATGGGAATTAATCCCGTCCATAAACTCACAGGATACATGAAACACCCGTCCGCATCTGCTGCATTTCAGATGATAATGCTCCTGACATCCTCCGGGATTGCCGACATACTGATAGCAGGCACCAATGCCGTCTTCTATGGTATATTTCCGGATCACACCCTGTTCCGTAAGGGCTTCCAGATAACGGTAAACCGTACTTTTTCCAACCGGAGTATCTTTTTCTTTCAGATACTCCAGTATATCCTCTGCCGTAATATGCCTGCCGCCGGAATTCATCAGACATTCCAGTATTAATTCCCGCTGTCTCGTATTATATTTCATGAATGAACAATCCGCTTCTCAGTTTCGGCTCAAACCAGGTAGATTTCGGCGGCATCAGTTGTCCGGCATCCGCCACTGCAAATAGTTCCTGAATAGAGGTGGGATACATGGCAAACGCTACTTTCATATCTTCCCTGCATCTGCGTTCCAGTTCCTTTAATCCCCGGATTCCTCCGATAAAATCGATCCGCTTGTCAGTCCGCGGATCCGCAATGCCCAATATCCTGCCCAGAACATTATTCTGCAGCAGCGATACATCCAGACCTTCCACGGCATCCCTACTTAAAATCTCCGCTCTGGCAGTCAGTTCATACCAGATACCATCCATATACATTGCGATCTTTTCCTTCCGTTCCGGTTCAAATGCACGGTTTCCTATCTTCTTTACTTCAAAAGTTTTTGCTACTTCTTCAAGAAATTCCTCTTCCGTGAATCCATTCAAATCCTTTACTACACGGTTATATGGCATAATCATAAGTTCCTGCTCCTGAAATAATACGGACAGGAAAAAGTTAAACTCTTCATCTCCCGTGTATCCCGGGTTCTCCTGACGTCGTTTTAATCCTACCTTCACTGCAGAGGCTGCTCTGTGATGTCCATCTGCAATATAAATTTCCTGTATTCCTGAGAATTCTTCCTGTATCATGCGGATGTCTTCTGAGTTGTCTATTCTATATCCAACATGTCCGATTTCATCCTCTGCCGTGAAAGAAAAAATCGGCTCCTGTTTCTTTACCCGGCCGATCACCTCATTGATCCGTTCGTTTCTCCGATAAGCAAGGAAAATCGGTCCGGTCTGGGCGCTGCAGGTATCCACATGGCGGATCCGGTCCAGTTCTTTCTCTTCTCTTGTATTCTCATGCTTTTTAATCACATTATTCACATAGTCGTCAATACTGGCGCAGGCTACGATTCCGGTCTGAACCCTGCCGTCCATGGTCAGTTCGTATACATAATAACAGGGATGCTCTTCTTTCACATAGATTCCCTCTGCCTTCATGTTCTCCAGTAATTCCTTCGCTTTAGCATATACCCGTTCATCATAGGTATCCACAGAATCGTCAAACTGTGTCTCTGCCCGGTCAATTCTTAAGAATGAGTATGTATTGTCTTTCACCGCCTCACAGGCTTCTTTACGGTTATATACATCATAAGGTAATGCTGCTACTTTGGAAGCCAGCTCTTTGGTTGGTTTTATACATGGAAAAGGGTTAATTATTGCCATACTGTTTATCTCCTTTGTTCCTCATTTTCATTTTTGGCTTGATCTCGTGATACATAATCAGGTTATCATCTCGATTCAATCATCGAAATTATTCTAATATTAATTGAATGAAAATGCAAGTAGTTCCGGTTAAAATGGCAGACAGTATATTAATCATCTGAGCATAGGATAGTTTGTGATATGAATTTGTTATTTTGACTTTGTTATGTATGAAAAAAAGAGCTACTCACTAATTGCTTAGTGCAGCAGCCCTTCTATCTAAAATCTATAAGCAAATACATTTTTTATTGCTTATGAAAAAGAATATGGTGTTACAAAATATTTATTGTTGTCACTTCCAGAAATATAAAATCCTGTATTTCTCGGAACATCTAAATATATATCTACAGTTTGTTTATTACTGCTTCCATTGCTGAAAATTATATAATCATATTTATTTTTCTGAATTGTAATTGCATATATTTTTTCGCCATATCCATTTGTTTTGACATATGTCATTTGCTGTCCCGGCCATGAGACATTTTCAATAACTGTACTCTCTCCTGACTTAAAACAATATGCATGAACATTTCCCCAATTATAATTATCAGTAAAATATATTGTCTGAGTCTCATCATTATAATCATAAGATTCTACATTATATTTATTATTAGAATTATATGTAATATAATATCCTATTCCATCCTGTGCCGTAATAGGTATATCTACCGTCTGTTGTGAATAGCCATCATTAAATACAATATAATCATACATATTTGCATCAATCTCAATTTCATATATCTGCTCATTATATATATTTTGTGTTTTATAAGTCATTGGAATCCCCGGCCATACTGCATTTTGTTTCACCGGATTTGTTCCTGATTTAAAACAATATGCATATACATTACTCCAATTCTTATTATTTGAAAAATATATTTTTACATTATTTTGAACAGTATTATTTTTTACTGTCACAAGCGCTGATGCTGAAAAGTTTCCATCAAGCGTTACCGCCCTTACAATCGTATTCCCCTGACTTACTGCATGAACCACTCCATTTTGATCGATTGTCACTATATTTTTATTATCTACGCTCCACAGTATATTTTTATTTGTGGCATTCAATGGAAAAACAGTTGCTACAAATTGATAAGAGTCTAATCTGCTGTTTCCATGAACCAGCTCTATCTTATTCGAGTTCAGTTGTATACCTGTAACATTTATTTTTGATTCTTCTTTTAAAACAGTCACGTCAACAGTATCCGTAAAATTTCCATCAATACTTTTTGCCGTTACTTTTGTTCTTCCTTCTGTTAATCCGGTAATTGTTCCATCCTGCTCAACAGATACAATTTCTGGATTCTCAACACTCCATTCTACCTGTTGATATGTTGCATTTCTTGGAAAAACCACTGCAGAAAGAACACTTGTCACCTTATCTTTATCCGAAAGAATCAGTGTTATATCTTGAGATTCAATATTCACTTCTGTAGCATTTATCAATTCGAGTTCTCTCATTTCTTCATCACTAGGTGTTAGTTCTATGTCAGGATATATAACAATATATTTAAAATTATTTATTGAATTATAATCTTCAATACTTGTATCCGCTTTAATATAATAATGTTTTGCTTTTTTATCTGAAAAATCTATGTTGTCTTTATTTATAGAATACAAATATAAAAGTTCACCTTTTGATTCAATTGTTCCGACGTTTTTCATATCCAATGCAATTCCCTCTTCATTATCTTCCATAATACTGATTGTAGTTTGAACTGAAGTATCAGAAAGATTAGAAAGACCTATTGCAAGTATTATCTTATCACTTGCAGCAAGCTGATTTACAGAAAGTGCAATATCTGTATAACCAAGCTGAAATGATTGTATATTATTTTCATAATATGTTTCATCTTCAGTATGTACTTCCATATTAAAATCAGTAACTTTATCAATTTCATTTAGTTCAAATTCTTCAATAAATATACTTGTTTCTCCAGGCACCACATTACAAAATATTTCTTTATCAAGATATGTTGCTTCATTCGTTTTCACTGAAATATTTAACCCTGTTACTGTAGTCTCTCCTTTATTCGTAACTGCAAATTCAACCTGTTGGATTCCATCAATTCTTTTTGCATCACTGGCAAAAACATAATCTAAAGATAAATCTGGTTGAATCATGACATGTAAAACTCCTATTGATGTTTTATCATTCTCCCCCTTTATATTCATCACAATAAACCACGAATTATCTGATAGTAGCAGAGTATCTAAATTATTTATTGTCATTCCTTTACTCTCACATAAAACAATTGGCTCACTCCATTTCTCATTAACTTTTATCGATACTTTTATAATTTCACCATCGCTCCAGCACATTGCAACTTTAGTATCTGACTTAAGTACTTTAAAAGACGAATTAACCACATCGTCTTGTAGTATAATAGTATTTAAGCTTCCATCTGTTAAATTATATTCTTTTACCGAACCATCACTCTCCCAATAAAGACTATCTTCAAAAAACTGTAGTCCGCTTTCCTCTGATTCATTATCTGTTATTTGTATGGAACCATAATCGTTTAAAATATAAACATCAGAACTAATTCTCCCTCCTGATAAAGTACGAATTGACCAGGAGTTTTTCCCCGCCAGTCTGCGCAAATTAATAATTTACATACTGTGGTTTCATTTTCCATATAATATAGCTTTTCAGAGTACAAATCATATTCGCTTGATTCCTCTTCTACCATAGTACAATATGGACGCATACCTCCATTACCCGGATTTAGAACAAATATATGTGCCTTTTGTGGTTGCAATGTATACTTAAATAACGCAGTACCATATCCATCAGCTTTAACTTCCACAGTTGTCTTTAATTTATCAGCAACCGAAATCATAGCAAGTCCATTTTCATCTGTTAGATATGTATTTCCATCTATTCTGACCTCTGCTCCCTTAATCCCTTGATTAGTATCTGAAGCAAGCACTGCAATTGTATGTTGTGTTTTACTCAACCAATATTTTTTTAATGGTGTTATGTCATGTTGATTTATGGTACTTACTTTAATCGCATATAAAAACAGGTCATCAAAAGCTTTATCTGCAAATCTGCCACTATATTTTCCATCGCGATTCAAACTCTTATAAAAATAATTATATTCCCATGTTAATCCTGATGCTATCACCCGTCCATCCCCAAGCGGATATTCTACTAATGTTGGTTCATTTCTGTCTGAATCACGCAATATTACTTTACTTCCGGCTGGAAGTGAAGACTCAATAAAACAAGAATGACTCGTATATGTTTCATATAAATCTTCATTTAATAATAAAACATCATCTGACAAATTTCCCTTTACAATCGGATGAGAAAAATCAACAATATAATTATTTAATACATATCTACTGGTTTTACGAACATTTCCCGGCAACATTTCCACTAAGGAACCATTTGCCCATCCATTGTCAGCCGCACCGAAAACAATTACACCACCAAGTTCTGTAAATAACTCCAGATATTCTTTAAATTCCTTATAATTACTATATGCAGAAAATTGCTGGTCATTTGCAAAGATAACTACTGCATATTGAGATAAATCACAGGAAAGAAAACTTGTAGTAGTAACTTTATCATATGAAATGCCAAGGCTGTTAAGCATCTCTTCATTTGAATTTGTACTCCATGGTAAAGTATCCTGAATAAGAACTACTTTTTTATCTGTTATCAGATTATTATTTTGAATCGAATAACTACTGATCTACTCATTATCCTCAGTAGGAACATAATTATCAGGTGCAACTCTTGTAGATATTATCTGTTCTGTTTTATTTAATTCATTTTCCATTGCTTCAATATGAATTGTGCATGTCAATACACAAAAAGCCAATAAAACCGCAAATATACTTTTTAATTTTACCTTTAAATTTGTTATCATATCATTTTCCTCTCTTTCTTAATTATTTATTCTAACCAATTACCAATAAAACATAATTTATCTCTGCTTATATATTGCTATTAGCGGCTGTGGATTTTTTCTAATATAAACGATAATTTCCACATTTTCTAAAAAGTCTGCCGGATTTTTATAATATAAATCACTTTCCGCCTTTTTTATACAGCCATCATGAGGATCAGTATATGAAACCAACATACGATAATACAATATATTTCCATGGTCTATTCCAACCCCAGAGGAACCATAAGCCTGTCTTCCTTTGTAATCAATCCATTCTTCCTTAATTTCCAGTACCATTCCTTTTGATGAACTGATTGCATTTTTCTTACACCACTCTCTCTGTTTTCGCCTTTTGTATACTCTATAAATCCTATATACATCAAAACACAGAAAAATAGTATTAATAATAATGACTGCAAATGCAAATTTTTTAAACTCTGCAAAGTCTTTTGGATTATTTGATATCCCTGAAACAAAAAGGAATGCAACCAATACTATATATATAATCATTTGCCCAATAATATTGGTATAATTTAAGGTATACCCCCTTGGCCATATTTCTTTTTCCAAAAATTCACCTCCTCAAAAATATCAGCCTCAAACAATCTGACGCCTATATTCTCCCAATAACCCACTTTCCGCTATTTTTATCTTTTGTTGGATATTTGCAAAGATAATTCACATTTTGCCCAGATATAACATAACACATTCAAAGCTTTATCAATCAGCTTCTACATTTTGTTCCGTTACTTAAAGAATAGATAGTTAACGCTTTTTACTGATAAGTAGTTCAGAAAATTAAAATTCTTTTATTAAGTACATATTTCCTTATAAAATATATATTACTACATTTTTTTTATAAAGTCAATTTTTTATAATTCTATCTCTGTATTTCTTCTTATTTGCATAAAGACTGACATTTTCCACCATACTCTATATCATACAAAAAACAGCCGATAACATAGTCCAAAACCATGTTACTGGCTGTTCTCTTTTCCTATTTTCGTTTTATTTCACAATACGAACCTTAATTACACCATCAATCGCTTCAATTTTCTTAACAACCGATTCAGAAGCTGCAGAGTCCAAATCCAGCATTGTATAAGAGTAATCGCCTCTGCTCTTATTTGTCATATCCGAAATATTAATGTTCTCACCTGCAAATGCAGTAGTGAACTGGCTGATCATATTCGGTATATTCTTGTGGCAGATTGTCACACGGGCAGCCTTATCACATACACCCATATCACAAGCCGGATAATTTACGGAATTCTTAATGTTACCATTTTCCATGAAATCCATAATCTCATTGACAGCCATTACTGCACAGTTATCTTCGGATTCCTCTGTGGAAGCACCGATATGAGGAGTAACAATGGCTCCTTCCATATTTACGGATAACGGATTCGGGAAATCTGTCATATATCTCTTTACCTTGCCGGATTTCAATGCTTCCGCCATTGCTTCTTCGTCTACAAGAATATCTCTGGCATAGTTCAGGATTACGACACCATCCTTCATCATATCAAAGGCTTCTTTATTAACCATTCCCTTTGTGCTGTCCAGCAACGGAACATGAAGGGTAATATAATCACACTCTTTAAAAATCTCTTCCGTTGTAGCAATATGCTTAACGCTTCTGGATAAGTTCCATGCCCCTGCAATGGAAATGTACGGGTCATATCCATATACTTCCATACCAAGAGAAATTGCCGCATTGGCAACCTTAACACCGATTGCTCCAAGACCGATCACACCCAGTTTCTTTCCGGCTATTTCCGTTCCTGCAAATCTCTTCTTTTCCTTTTCCGTATTCTTTGCTACATCTGCATCATCCTTAGCAGATTTTGCCCATTCGATGCCGCCTGCAATGTCTCTGGCTGCCAGTAACATTCCTGCAATTACCAGTTCCTTTACACCATTGGCATTGGCGCCCGGTGTATTAAATACCACGATACCCTGCTCTGCACATTTTTCCAATGGAATATTATTCACACCGGCTCCGGCTCTGGCAATAGCTTTTAATGAAGCCGGAAGCTCCAAATCATGCATGGCTGCACTTCTTACCAGAACTGCATCGGCCTCTGCAAAATTATCTACGGTTTCATACTTATCATCAAATAAATCCAAACCGACAGCGGCAATTGGATTTAAGCAATTAATCTTTGTCATTTCTTCGTCAAACCTTTCTTTCTGTCCGATATGTCCACAGGCAAATATAGTTATAGATAACCATATTTGCCCGAAAGATATATGATATATTTTTATTACATGTTCTCAGCTTCAAATTTCTTCATAAATTCTACCAGCTTCCGTACGCCTTCCTTCGGCATTGCATTATAAATGCTTGCCCTCATGCCGCCGACGGTTCTGTGTCCCTTGAGGTTTTCAAATCCTGCTGCTTTTGCTTCTTTAACAAATTTTGCATCTAATTCTTCATTTCCTGTTACAAACGGAACATTCATCAGGGAACGGTCTTCCTTTACAACAGTTCCTTTGAATAATTTGCTCTCGTCAAGGAAATCATATAAAATCTTTGCTTTTTCCTCGTTATGTTTCTTCATGGCTTCCAGACCGCCCATCTTCTTTAACCACTTAAATACCTTTCCACATACATAAATTCCATATGCCGGAGGCGTATTGTACATGGAGCCGTTTTCCGCATGGGTTTTATACTGAAGCATGGTCGGAGTTCCCGGTAATACGTCTTCCGTGATCAGATCTTCACGGATGATCACGATCACCACGCCTGCCGGTCCGATATTCTTCTGAACACCGCCGTAGATAATGCCGTATTTGGAAACATCTACCGGCTCTGATAAGAAACAGGACGATACATCGGAAACCAGTATCTTACCCTTTGTATCCGGAAGCTTCTTATATTTTGTTCCGTAGATCGTATTATTCTCGCATATGTATACATAATCTGCGTCCTCACTAATCGGAAGGTCAGAACAATCCGGAATATAGGAGAATGTCTTATCCTCAGAAGATGCGATTTTATTTGCCTTACCGTATTTGCAGGCTTCCTGATATGCCTTCTTAGCCCACTGTCCGGTAACGATATAATCTGCCACGCCGTTTTTCATAAGGTTCATCGGAATCATGGCAAACTGCTGGGAAGCGCCGCCCTGAAGAAACAATACCTTATAATTGTCCGGTATATTCATCAAATCCCTGATATCCTGCTCTGCAGTATCGATGATCTCCTGATATGCTTTGGAACGATGGCTCATCTCCATAACAGACATCCCTGTTCCGTTATAATCCATCATTTCATCCGCTAACTCCTGCAATACCTCTTCCGGTAATACAGCCGGCCCAGCCGAAAAATTGTAAACTCTGCTCACTTCTATATCCTCCTTTAGTGTAGACCTTCATAACTTTTTTATTTTACAACTGTTAGTATTAACAGTCAAGACCTTTAGCCGCTAAATCTTCTTCGCTAAACGCCTCACTAATCGGTGCATTCGGTGCAACCATCGGAAATACTTTATCATCGCTGCCAATCTGACAATCAATGACCACCGGTATATTCAATGCAATGGCTTCCTTCAGTACCGGCTCCACTTCTTCCATTTTAGTGATCCTGTATGCTTTGGCTCCCATGGCCTCTGCCACTTTTACATAGTCCACCTGGTCATTCAGTGTGGTCTGGGAATACCGTTTGCCGTAAAATAAGGTTTGCCACTGCCTTACCATTCCCAGCACATGATTGTTTAAAATGATCTCTATGATCGGAATATTATATCTGGCCGCCGTGGCGATCTCATTCATATTCATGCGGAAACATCCGTCCCCTGCAATGTTTACCACCACTTTGTCCTTATGGGCTACTTTTGTACCGATACAGGCTCCCAGACCATATCCCATGGTTCCCGCACCGCCGGAAGTGATCAGGGTTCTCGGCCTGGAATACCGGTAAAACTGTGCCGCCCACATCTGATGCTGGCCGACTTCCGTGGTGATGATGGCATCTCCTTTTGTGATCTCATAAAGCTTTTGCATCAGATAAGGCCCGTTCAGCTGATTTGCAACATAGGTAAGCGGATACGAGGATTTCAGTTCATTGATATGTGAAATCCATTCCGGCCTCTTTACCGCTTCCAGCTTCGCGTTTAACCGCTTCAGGACTTCCCTGGCATCTCCGATGATACTTGCTGTTGTTCTGATATTTTTATTAATCTCTGCCGCATCTACGTCAATGTGCAGCACTTTGGCATTTTTTGCAAACTTCTTTGCATTTCCGATCACGCGGTCACTGAATCTGGCACCGATGGCGATCAATAAATCACATTCCGTAACGCCGAAGTTAGAGGCTTTCGTTCCGTGCATGCCTAACATTCCGGTATATAACGGATGAGTACCGTCAAAAGCTCCTTTTCCCATTAAAGAATCACAGACCGGAGCATCTATTTTTACCGCAAATTCCATTAATTCATCGGAAGCCTCTGAGATAACAGCGCCTCCGCCCACAAAGATAAACGGTTTTCTGGATTTTTGAATCAATTTTAACGCTGCTTTAATATCTTCTTCCTGAATGTGTTCCGTGGAACGCTCTGCTTTCTTTGGCTCTTTATAACTGTATTCCGCTTTATTTGCAGTTGCATCCTTGGTGACGTCTACCAGAACCGGTCCCGGACGTCCTGAGCTTGCTACATAAAAGGCTTTTCTCAATGTCTCTGCCAGTTCCTCAACATCCTGTACGATATAGTTATGTTTAGTAATGGGCATTGTAACGCCTACAATGTCTACCTCCTGAAATGAATCCTTGCCCAGCAATGATTTTGCCACGTTTGCCGTTATGATCACCATCGGAACGGAATCCATATATGCGGTAGCAATCCCGGTCACCAGATTTGTGGCACCGGGCCCCGACGTTGCCATACACACGCCTGTTTTTCCGGTAGCACGCGCATAACCATCCGCCGCATGGGCAGCTCCCTGTTCATGGGAAGTTAAATAATGTGTTATCTCATCTGAATGTTTATACAATTCATCATATACGTTTAAAATAGCCCCGCCCGGATATCCGAATACAGTATCCACGCCCTGTTCTTTTAAACATTCAATAATAATTTGTGAACCCGTTAACTGCATATTACTTTCCTTTCTTCTCCATTCAGCACTGACTGCTCCTAATTTGATCTTAAAATGGCTCCGGTATTGGCGGAAGTAACCATAGAAGCGTATCTTGCCAGATAACCGTTTGTTACCTCCGGCTTCCTCGGCTGCCAGTTTGACTTTCTTTCAGCCAGAACTTCATCGGATACGTTCACCGTAATCGTATTGGCATTGATGTCGATCTGAATGATATCGCCTTCTTCCACCAGTGCGATCGGTCCGCCCACTGCCGCTTCCGGCGACACATGACCGATGGAGGCTCCTCTGGAAGCCCCGGAAAAACGTCCGTCCGTGATCAGTGCCACACTGGAACCTAATCCCATTCCTGCAATGGCCGATGTAGGGTTTAACATCTCCCGCATTCCCGGACCTCCCTTCGGTCCTTCATAACGGATGACCACCACGTCTCCTGCCACGATCTTGCCGCCCTTGATGGCTTCAATGGCATCTTCTTCACAGTCAAATACCCTTGCCGGTCCTTCATGTTTTAACATTTCCGGAACCACTGCCGAACGCTTTACCACACAGCTGTCCGGTGCAAGATTTCCCCGAAGCACCGCAATTCCACCGACTTCACTGTATGGATTCTCAACCGGACGGATGACCTCCGGATTTTTATTGATACAGTTTTCAATGTTTTCTCCCACCGTCTTGCCCGTAGCCGTGATCAAACCGGTATTTAACAGTCCTTTTTTATTTAACTCGTTCATAACGGCATATACGCCGCCTGCCTCGTTCAGCTCTTCAATATAGGTATGTCCTGCCGGAGCCAGATGACAGAGATTCGGTGTTCTGGAACTGATCTCATTGGCGATATCCAGATTCAGTTCTACTCCTGCCTCATGGGCAATGGCCGGCAGATGGAGCATACTGTTGGTACTGCATCCCAGCGCCATATCCACGGTCAGCGCATTCATAAATGCCTGTTCCGTCATGATATCCCTTGGTCTGATATTGCGTTCCAGCAATTCCATAACCTTCATGCCTGCATGTTTTGCCAGTTTGATTCTTTCGGAATAAACCGCCGGAATGGTCCCGTTACCTTTTAATGCCATTCCCAATGCTTCCGTCAGACAGTTCATACTGTTGGCAGTATACATGCCGGAGCAGGAACCGCAGGTCGGGCATGCTTTTTCTTCAAATTCTTCCACATCTTCCAGTGTCATGGTTCCTGCGGCATAAGAGCCTACGGCCTCAAACATACTGGATAATGAGGTCTTACAGCCTTTCACTTTTCCGGCCAGCATAGGACCGCCACTGACAAATATCGTGGGAATATTCAGTCTTGCCGCTGCCATAAGCAGGCCAGGTACATTTTTATCACAGTTTGGTATCATGACCAGGGCATCAAACTGATGGGCCATTGCCATACATTCTGTTGAATCGGCAATCAGATCCCTGGTCACCAGGGAATACTTCATTCCCGTATGTCCCATGGCGATTCCGTCGCATACCGCAATGGCCGGAAACATGACCGGCGTGCCCCCTGCCATGGCAACACCCATCTTTACCGCATTTGCTATCTTATCTATATTCATATGTCCCGGTACGATTTCATTATATGAACTGACAATACCTACCAGCGGTCTGTCCAGTTCTTCTTTTGTCATTCCCAATGCATTAAATAAGGAACGGTGCGGTGCCTGCTGTACTCCTGATTTTACATTATCACTTTTCATATTATCTGTTTCCTTTCCGTATGTTTCTGTTTTATATATATATCCGATATCATAGTTCTATTATTAATTTTACTGAATCCGCTGGCAGATGGCATCTCCCATTGCCTTGCAGCCCACCTGCGTCATTCCTTCAGACATAATGTCTATGGTACGGATTCCATCCTCTAATACCTTTTTTACCGCTGCTTCCACGGCATCGGCTTCTTTATCCAGATCAAAGGAATACCGGAGCATCATGGCAGCCGAAAGAATGGTGGCTATCGGATTGGCCATATCCCTGCCTGCAATGTCCGGAGCCGCGCCGTGACTTGGCTCATACAATCCCATTTTATCATACCCCAGACTGGCTGACGGCAGCATTCCGATAGAACCGGTTATCATACTTGCCTCATCCGATAGTATATCCCCAAACATATTCTCCGTAAGAATAACATCAAACTGCTTCGGATCTTTGACTAGCTGCATGGCGCAATTATCCACCAGCATATTGGTAAGTGTTACCTCCGGATAATCTTTTGCAACTTCCGCTACCACTTTCTGCCATAACCTGGAAGAATCCAAAACATTTGCCTTATCTACACTGATAACATTCTTATTTCTCTTCATGGCAATGTCAAATCCTGTAACGGCGATTCTTCTGATTTCTTCTTCCGTATAAGTAAGGGTATCCACCGCCGTCATCACGCCGTTTACTTCCTTCGTACTTCTCTCGCCAAAGTAAAGTCCGCCGGTCAGTTCCCGGACCACTACCATATCAAAACCGGCTGCCGCAATCTCTTCTTTCAGCGGACAGGCCTCCTTCAGTTCTTCGTACAGATATGCGGGTCTTAAATTGGCATAGAGGGAAAGTCCCTTCCGAATCGCCAGCAAGCCTGCTTCCGGTCTTAAATTCGGAGCCAGTTCATACCATTTATCCTTACCCACGACACCGCCGACCGCACCCAGTAAAACGGCATCACTTGCTTTTGCCGTTTCCAGTGCTTCCTGCGTCAGCGGTTCTCCATATGTATCGATGGAAATCCCTCCGATCTTCACTTCCGTGTAGTTAAATGAATGTCCATACCTGCTTCCTACCGTATCCAGTACCTTCTTTGCTTCTTCCACAATCTCCGGTCCGATTCCGTCTCCCGGCATAACTGCTATGCTGAAATTCATGAAAATCCCTCTTTTCTATTATAATGTAATTATCTTCCAAACGGATTTATATAATCTTATAAAAGATGATTAGGTATAATTCTATAATATTTTTATGTTTTTTTCAAGATATTTTAATAAATATGGATCATTGCGTATCTCGCCAATTTAAATGCATTTACATGCTTTATTGTAATACCGGGATAAATCTCATTACAGGCAATTATATCCTCTCGACAAAAATACGATAAGAGAATATAATTAGAATACTTCTAATATGTATCTATTAAATTATCAGGGAGGAATATAACATGAAAACAACAAAGTATGCAGGAACACAAACCGAAAAAAATCTGGAGGCGGCATTTGCAGGCGAATCACAGGCAAGAAACAAGTATACCTACTTTGCTTCAGTAGCGAAAAAAGAAGGCTATGAACAGATCGCAGGCCTTTTTTTGAAAACTGCGGAAAATGAAAAAGAACATGCGAAACTGTGGTTTAAGGAACTGAACGGAATAGGTGATACAAAGGAAAATCTGGAGGCAGCCGCCAACGGTGAAAATTACGAATGGACAGATATGTATGAAGATTTTGCCAGAACGGCGGAGGCGGAAGGCTTCCCTAAACTTGCGGAAAAGTTCAGACTTGTGGGAGCCATTGAGAAGCATCACGAAGAAAGATACCGTGCTTTACTTAAAAACGTGGAAACAGCCGCCGTATTTGAAAAGAGCGAAGTGAAGGTATGGGAATGCCGAAACTGCGGACATATTATCGTTGGAACAAAAGCGCCTGAAATCTGCCCTACCTGTAATCATCCGCAGGGTTATTTCGAAGTGCATCAAGAAAATTACTAATCAGCTTTCAGAGATCCATGAAAACGGTCGAAAGACCGGGAGGGGCGATTATTTTGCTCCTCTGTTTTTATGTCCGGAAAACATTCGATTCTGTTTCTAACCGCTGATTTTGATCACCAGCGTGACGCTCATGCCTCCGTCATCCCCTGTCGCATATATATCCCCCTTCATTTTTAACATGATTTCCCTGCAGATATATAATCCCAGACCATTCCCCTGTTTCCCTTCCGCATTGACACCCCGATAAAAACTTTCAAATATATGGGGCATCTCGCTTTCTTTCACCGGATCTCCGGTATTATATACGGTAAGCAGAAGATAGTTCTCCTCTTCCGCAAACCGGATTCCGATTTCAATGCCGTCACCATACTTAAATGCATTTTCCATGAGATTTCCTACCGCTTCATATGCTTTATCCGGGTCTCCGTACAATAAATAATTATCATAATCGCCTATAAGCAGTTTTATATGATTTATATGGCATTTCTCCGTATAGCCGCTCCGAATTTTTTCTGCCAGTTCTTTCAGGTAAAATTCTCCATTTTCCACTTCAATGGATATGAGATCTTCTGTAGACGATTTTACGATATCCTTTACAAAGCCATCGATTTCCTCCGTTTTTTCCCTGATCTTAACGGCTGCTTCCTGCTGTTCTTCCCGTGTCCGGTACATTCCCCGTTCCAATGCCTTTGCATAAAGCTGAATGGTATGAAGAGGTGTTTTTATATCATGAGAAATTGCCAGTAAAATCATTTTTTTATCTTTCGCCAGCTTTAATTCTCTCTGCTTATGGGATTCCAGCGAATCCTTTAACATACCGATCCCCCATAAAAATTTACCAAAATACCGGTTCTTTTGTTCTTTGATATCATGTCTTAAATTACCTCTGGACAATTCATATGGAATCTCGCTTAAAACATGAAAGGGACGTATGAGCTTTTTATACAGATATAGCAATACACTAAATTGAAAAATGAATCCAATAAATATTCCGGCATTAAATACCATAAAGCTTCCATTTCCCGTTTCAGGCTTTATACAGTCAAACCTCAGATATCCCTTAATCTGCTGCTGCTCAAATACAGGTTTTATCACGGAATGATAATGATTGTTCTGCTGGTAAAATTCTGATATTTCATTCTTCCGGTTCTGACTCTCTGCCTTCTCTCCTGCAGAATCCATAGAAACCGGAAGATAGGACACCTGTCTTATGAACCGGTATTCCCTGGTCCGGACAGAAAGATTCCGTTGTTCTTTTATTTCCTGAAACAATTCCGGATGATTAAGATATTCCTGATACATACGGTTGACTTCTACCAGATAAAATGAATCCCCGCTGGAAGCTTCCGTTTCTTTTTTCTGATCGTACATGATCCGGTTACCCAAAATCGTAATTCCCAGATAAATTAAAATGGTCAGAACCATCATTTTTCTAAATTTCTTCATATCGGTATCCCACTCCCCAAACGGTTTTTATTTTTCTGGGATTTTTGGAATCTTCTTCGATCTTGTCACGCAGCATTTTAATATGCACCGTTAAAGTCTGGGGTTCACTGTCGCTTTCCGGCCCCCATATGGAATTAAAGATCCTGTTTTTATCCAGTGTCTTACCCTTATTTTCCACCAGCAAAAGCAATAAATCATATTCTTTTACAGTAAGGGATAATTGGTTGCCCTTATATAATACCTTCATGGTATCCTGATGTATCTCGATATCACCGGAAACGAGTATGGTTCCCGATACCGGTTCCTCATAACTCCGTTTCATCAATGCGGCTATCTTCATACATAAAATATCAATATCCACCGGTTTTTCCAGATAATCATCGGCTCCCAGATTATATCCGTTTAATTTGTCTTCTTTATTGATCCTGGCGCTGAGTATCAATATTGGAATATTTCCTTTCCTGCGGACGGCGCGGCAAACCGCAAATCCGTCTATGCCCGGAAGCATGATATCCAGAATCATTAATTTGGGCAGTTCCCTCTCCATCAGTTCCAATGCTTCTTCCCCATTGGAGACACGGTACACGCTGTATCCTTCCGCCACAAGAAACTGTGACGCCAGCGCCGATAACTCCTTATTATCCTCTACAAGTAATATATCTATCATATCTGTTCCTCTCCGACTCCTCCGGGCAGTCAGGTTACCAGCCCATTTCTATCAGCCATGTACTGATCGTTTTTTCACGCTCCCTCTCACTTTCTCCTGCCCTGTATTTCCCGATCTTAATTTCATCTTTAATGTTTCCGTCCTCGATGTAAATCACACGTTCACATTTCGCTGCAACTTTAACGTCGTGTGTTACCATCATGACACTGGTCCCCTCTTCATTAATATTATTAAATATCCGCATAACTTCTTCGGAAGACTGGCGGTTCAGGGATCCGGTAGGTTCATCCGCAAACAGGATTCCCGGTTTATTGATCAGGCTTCTGCAGATGCAGGCCCGCTGTAACTGTCCACCGGATACTTCGTTAATATCATTATCCGCCACATCGGAAATACCCAGTTTATGCATTAATGCAACGGCATATTCATTGATTTCTTTTCTGCTGCGCTCTTTTGATCCTGCCTGGTATGCCGGCAGAATTATATTATCATATATGGAGAGATTTTTCAGCATATACATATTCTGAAATACAAACCCCATTTCTTTTAAACGAATCTCACTGAGCTGATCATTCGTCAGACTGTTTAATTCCCTGCCAAAAAATTCTATACTTCCTGCCGTACAATCATCCATACCGCTTACCGTATAAAGCAGGGTTGTTTTTCCGGAACCGGAAGGTCCCATGATACCGGTCATTTCTCCATTCCTGATTTCAAAACTTACATTTCGCAATACATTATTCTGCTGCTTATTTACGATATATGTTTTACATAAATTATTTACTTTTAATGCTGCCATATTCTTTCCTTCTTTCTGTAATATTTTATTCAATATTATTTATTTCCATTATTTTCAGCCGGTTTATCTTTCCCAGACTGATATATGCGGCAAAAATAATGGCTATAAACAATATAAGCGGATAAAAACAACAGGACTCCAATATATTTACCTGTATTTTCATATGAGCGGCCCCCATTATGGCAAAAGCAGGCTTAATAAGAAGATGATTCAAAAATGTAGAACAAACGATTCCTAATCCGCTGGAAATGACCATTAGAATTCCAATCCGGATGACCTGCCATAGTTTTAACTGACGGTTAGAAAATCCCAAAGCCCGAAGCATTGCAATCTGCCCTTTCTCTCCGATAACAAATATTTTAACCATCAAAATCGTTATCATTATATTTATACCGAAGACCAACAGAATGATGGTAATCTTAACGGTTTCAAAAGTATCGGTGGTTCCTCCAATCTGTCCCGATACAACCTGCTGCATATTGTTAAACTTAAATTCCGGAAATCTGTTGCGGATGTTCATAAGCGCTGTATCTTTATCCTCTGTTCCTGTCAGTTTCAGCTGAAGGTAAAACAGACCTGACAGCATAACATCTTCTATGTACAATTTTGAATTTAACATCACACTTTCACCCATTTGAAGATAATTGGCATAGGAACCCGTTATTATCATATCCATCGTTCGATCTCCATATTTCATACAAACAGTATCCCCGATTTTTACATTCAGTTTCTTCATAACCTGTTCAGACATTGCAATTTCATTTTCCAGAACAGGAACATCTCCTTTCGCCAGTTCCATATAGCCGCCATCGGATCCGATCAGCTGGCACGTCATAAATCGAAGAACCTCATCCGGCTGTTCTGTATAATATCCCATGAAATAATAAGATAATACTGAAATTTCCGAATCGTATCCGATTTCTTTTATATCTGCTTTCAGCCCTTCGATCATATTTTCTATATATGGTCTTCCTTCCATGATTCCTCTCTGCAAATCTTTGATCGTATCTATACTGATAAAAGTATCGGCTTTTGTATCCAGTGCAAAATTTTTTGCCATTTCTTCGCTTGTAAGGGATTCCAGGGTATTTACTGATAATATGATCAATAAAGTTCCCATTGCAAATGTCAGAATAAATACCAGATACTTTTTTATCTCAGACAGAATGTCATTGACCGCCAGAAATAATACCGGCATGGCACGGTTCATTTTTCTTAATGACAGTACAGACTTACGATCAAACCGCTCTCCGGTGCTTCCGCTCCTGATTGCTTCAATGGCCGAAATCCGTCTGATCCTGCTGGTACTTAACAGACAAAGCAGCATGACGACTACCATTACCAGAAAGGCGCAGACCACATTTATACCGGCATTTCCCCTGTTATCCTGAAGCATCAGATTACCCGCTGTCAGTTTTAAACTGCCTCTGCTCACCGGAATACTGATCGCACATCCAATCACGGCCGCTGCAGTGACAAGCACGAAATATTTAATCAAATATATTTTTTTTATCATAAAATCAGTAATTCCGATCGCCTTCATAACCCCAATTTCTTTATACTCCTCAGAAAGCGTAAATATGATCGTAAACCTCAGGACCAGAAACGAGGTCATAATAAGACATACACCCAGTACAATTAAAACGATCGCCGTGATCATTTGCATAATGTAAGTATTTTCAAACATACTTTTTTCGATCGTTATAATCACGTCAAATCCCATTTTATTAAATTCTTTTAAAAAATCCGTATTACTGGTGGTTTCTACTCCATAGTTAAATACCCTCTGATCACAATATTTTTCTATTTCCTGATAATCAGATTCATGTATCAGATATCTGCTCATCCCTGTATAATCACTTCCCATGGCCGGATCTTGTATAGGCTCCGAAATAATAAATGTTTTTTGATAGTTTCCAAACTTTACGGTCATGGAATCCCCTTTTTTCAACCGGTTTCGTTTCATTTCTTTCTTCGTCATGGAAAGTTCTCCGGGGACAAGATCCGGCAATTCACCGTTCTGATCAAATATGAGCATATGCCGGTTCCAATTACTCTGAATCATGACCGTATTTTTCATATCATAGTCCCTACCGCTTTTCCCATTGACTTCAACAATACTATTGCCTGTCAGAAAAACACCTTTGTTCTCCGAAAAATCCCTGACCGATTCTGTTTCTTCCAGCCACTTCTTTATATTTTTTCCGTTGCTCTGTTCATAACTGCATATAAAAATATCCGGTATTTTACCTTTCTCCATACAATAATCCGTAGCATTTAAAACAACAAAAATGTTATTGACGCTGCTGGCAACCAGCACTGTTGCCATGATCATAAATAAAAATACTATAAAATTAATACCTATTTTCCGTTTTAAATCTTTTTTCAGTATACGAAAAAACATAATATGATCTCCTCCCTGAATGATGATAAAGATATTATAACGGCGGAATTATTAAAAAATCCTTAAATCAATAAAAAATGCAGAAAGAGCGGCAGCAAATAATGCTATCGCTCCTTCTGTCTCCGGCAAAAAACCATATTTTTGTTTTTTATACGAATCCTTCTGCTGCCACCGGATGCCGGATGACCGTCTTAAGATTTTCCGGCTTGCTTTTTCTTACATCACTGAGATAAATCTCATGATGATAGCGGGGACCGCTCATATCTGGCAAATACCCCTGCGACTCCGCAAATGCATCCATAACTTCTATGGTGGCCGGTTCATCATCATAGGGACCCATATGCATACACTGCACACACAGACCCTCGTCATAATTCAGGAATTCCACTTCGGAAAAATCCATCTTCTTCTTTGACGCCGCTTCTGCCACTGCCCAGTCAAATTCTTCCTCTGTCACAAACTCTGGCAGACGGATCATGGAAATCCAGCAAAAATCCTGTTTACGGGAATAGTCAACTCCCCTGACTCCTTCCTGCCACCAAAGCCCCTCCAAAGGAGGTACCACATAATCAAAATATCCTTTCATCCGATGATCCCCCATCTTACTCATCTTAATGGTAAAGGCGATTCCATAAAGCAGACCTATAGACTGTTTATACGCTCCCCCTTCTTCATTTGGGTCTCCCTTTCCACGAACCGCCACAAAATTCATAGGCGGTACGGTTACCAGTACCGGCTTTCTCTTCGGCAGATAGAATTCCTTATATTCTTTTTTATAATCAAACGCCATGTGCTACTCCTTCCTGCGTTTTTTCGGTTTCGGTTCCGGCAGTTCCATATAAGTTTCCGTCACAAGTTTTGTCAGAAATTCACGGTTCTCCACGTCTTCAACGAGAAAATAGTTTTTTGCCCCATCATACGGAGGCGCCTCCTGCAGTTTTGGACAAAGCTTCCGTCCGGCCTCAGTAATCTTGATAAACAGCCGGTCATTACAGATGACCGCAAATATTTTTCCATTGCAGTAAAGTCCATATTCTCCAAACATTTTTTTATAAGTTATAGCTCCGGCCTCCCGCATCTGGTCCGCCATAAATTCCACAAATTCAATTTTAGATGCCATGATTCATTCCTTTCTACATTGATTGCATTATCTGCAATGGTCTTTCCGTCCCTGTTCACAGAGATCTTCACGAAACAATCCGTCTTCCTCCGGCTTACGGTTTTGATCTTCCGGAAAACATTGTCCTGATCATTTCATAAATGATCAACATCAGACATGCCACTGCATAGCATATGATATCCTTCACATCTCCAGACGCCCCTGACAATCTCTCAAAAAATCCTATATCTCCCAGTCCCAGTTTATCCACAATATTTAAATACTGCAATCCTTCTGCCAGACAGGCAAACAGAAGAATCACCACCGGCAGAGACACAAATCCATGGGGAAGCAGTATACGGATAAACGCATAGATCACAAATATAATTATAATATCCCCTACATATGACCGGACCCATTCATCATGTACAAACAGAGCGATCAGAACTCCTACGACAGCCAGTACAAAAAAACTAATTCCATATACGATCCGGGCATAATCCTTCTTCTCATTGATTTCTGCCAGATATCTTTCGTTTTCTGTTGAACGATATAAGTTGGGCTCGATCGCTCTGCTTTTTCTTCGGATAATAGTCCCTTTAATCCTTTTTTTCTTCGTATCTTTCATTCGAATCATGCCTTTCTGTATATTATTTATTGTATTTTCAATCCGGCAGTAAATTCAGACAATCTTTTAAAATCACCGTTAAAAATCATTCCTTTCATACCCACGGTCTCTGCTCCTTCCACATTATTTTTTCTGTCATCGATAAAGAGGCATTCCCCGGGGTCCAATCCGTACTCTTTCAGGAACGTCTGATAGATCCGGATATCCGGTTTTATTAAATGCACATCGGCTGAAATCATCACGCCATTAAAGTAATCCAACGGTAAAAAATTCGGAAAATATTCATAAAATGTGTCACTGGCATTGGATAATACATAGATATTAAATCCTTTTTCTTTCATGGATGAAACAAATTCTCTGGCGCCTTCCAACGGAGTCATACATATCTGCCATTGATATACACAGGCTTTCAATCCCGGATATAAACGTTCCGGAATCCTTTTTTTTATTGCTTCATAGCGGCTCTTGTTGTCCATCCGGCCCAGATCCCCCTCGATCCATTCCGTCCCTTCAAACAGTTCTTTTTTTATAATCCTGCGGTCTTCTTCGTTGTCCAAAAAAAGCTGTAGCGAAACTTCCGGATCATAATCCAGCAAAACGTTCCCCATATCGAATATTATATTTTTAATCACAAAAATTCACTGCTCCTTATCTGATGTTCTTGGTAAAACGGCATCTGGGAAAATTAATACAACCATAAAACTCTCCAAACATGCCATTTCTGCGCACCATCTCCCCGCCACACTTCGGACATAGCACCATCGTCATGTGTTCCTGCAGTTTTCCCATTTCCTCATAACACTGCTGATTCATAATACAATCCTGCAATGCCCTGTGGGCTCCACTGGTATCCAGTCCAAAATATGCCGCAATATCAACCAGTTTATGACCCGGCAGCTGCGGAAGACATTTTTTCGACATTGTCAAAGTATCAATATAATCATTCCGAAACTCTTTTCCATATAATTGCATGACTGCATCATATATAAAATTAAGATCAAAACTATGTATATTATGGCCCACCAGGATATGACTGCCTGTAAAATCAAGAAACTTTTGAATTCCCCATTCAAGATCCGGTGCATTTTCCACCATTTTATCCGTTATATGATTCACTCTGGTGGCCTGATAAGGTATCGGTCTGCCGGGATTGATCAATGAGGAAAATTCCTCCACGATTTTTCCATTGACCACTTTCAGTGCCGAAATCTCAATAATATCATCAGACACCGGATTGATTCCGGTAGTTTCCAGATCAAAAACCACATAGTCCGGAACATATTTTGTCAATCGATTCCCTTTATTTCTTTCGTTCATTTTATTCACCCATAAACTGCCGCTCATTAATTTACAATACGGTTGATTCCTTTCACAAAGTCGGGATGGTCAGGCGTTCTCATAATCTTATGCCTATGGCCTGATATCTGTTTTACAGTTATAACTATGGCATATATTATATCAGATTCTATTTCGTATTGCCATGTATTTCTTGATCATAGTAAACTATATTTTTTAATCAGGACATTTAAATCCTATAAATATTGCACGATCCTGACCCGGTCATCATACCTTCATTTATCAAAAAAAGCTGAACCGATCATATCACGGTTTCAGCTTTTTTCTTAATATCCATACGGATTCGTGTTAAAGAAAATAAAAGATTCTGACTTCCGGCCGATTCACAGCCTTTACAGATTTTCTCCGATTATTTTTTCCAGTTTCTCCCCGATATCCAGTTCCTGCTCCGTTTCTAAACGGCTCTCCCGGCTGTCATATCCGAAATAACGCAACAGGCGCAATAAAACCTTCAGCTTAATATGGTTCTCCGAATTCTGCAGCAACAGCCAGATATCTTCATATTCTTTTCCTTCTCCGAACATCATATAATCAATGGATACACCTGTAGTCTCCCGCAGTTTCCTCAAAGTTTTTACAGAAATATTATAACTGCCGCCTTCCATCTTTTTATACAATGTTACCGATATTCCCAATATCTCTGAAAATTTTTCCTGTGTATATCCCAAACTTTCTCTCAGCTGTTTCAGACGCTCGCCTGTTTTTTTCTTGGCTGTTGCAGTATCCATATTTTTTCTCCAATATATTCTTTCATATACAATAATTAGCTGTTGGTAATTTTATCAATATATTTATATTTCAAACAGTAATATATTGTACACATCATGTATATATCAGAGTCTTTTCCCTAAATAAACGGACAAAATCCGGAAAATTCCATATTAAAAATCCGTCATATCAACACAGAGCCAATATGACGGATATCTGAACGGACATTGACAGAACCATAAACCTGCACTGTCTATAATATATGTATGATCATTCTTCGACGATCTGCAGTATTTTTTCCAAATCCGATATTAATTCTCCGGAGTATACTTCCGCCTCATAATATGTTTGTTTGGCTTTTGAATATTCTCCATGATTTATAGAGTGTATGACGTCTTCTCCATATTTATGAAACTTCTTATGTTTAAACCCAAGCTCGCCCCAGATTTTCATTATTCCCGGTATCTTTGGTGTCATTGCATAATAAAAATGTCCGAAACCGCATTTGGAAGCATCCAGCTGTAACGGAATTATGGTTTGTTCATCTACCATTTTCTTCAGATTTGACAGCCATGTACGATGTGCGGAAATTGCATTATTAACATATTTAGCAAAATCTGTATTTCCCAAATGAAAAAATGCATCCTCCGACATACTTCCCATTTGTTTGACCGTATCATCCAGTATTTTTTCTATACCGACCACCGGCTCTACCGCTTTCTTTAAATCCTGGCTGACCTGATGCATTATGACGGTACTGTGTTTTAACTGGTTCTCCATTTGATTCATGGAACTGCTGATTTCCTGGCTCACGCTAGCAATCGAACTAATGGATTCATTTACTTTCGAAACATGCTGCTGGCTCTCATCATTTAATTCCCAGACATATTTTATTTTTTCCGTCATGGAATCAAGGGCTTCAATCGTACTTTTTGTACTTTGAATACTTTTCTGAGAAGCATTCTTAATCTCTTCAACAAAACTGCCCATACTGCCGGTCAGTTTCTGGGTCTCTTCCGCCAGTCCCCGGATTTCACCGGCTACGACTGCAAAGCCCCTGCCCGCTGCTCCTGCCCGTGCCGCCTCAATGGAAGCGTTTAATGCCAGCAGGTTTGTCTGTAAAGATATAGAATCAATTCCGGCTATGACTCCGCTCATCCGGTCAATCGTTTTAAAAAGTTCATCCATATCCCGTTGCAGTTCTTTGGATATCTCAATGGTCTGTGAAGAAAGCTCTTTAATAAGCGTCAGTTCATTCTGCCCTGATTCGATCTTCCGGTATACTTCCTCAGATGCCGAGGAGACTTCAATGATCGTACTTGTCAGTTGCTCATGCTGATTGTTGGATCTTCCTGTCATCATGGGATCATCCATGGAAGTACCGAAAATAGTTTCCGTAGCCTTTGCTACATCACGGGTGATTTCAACAATTTTCTCTGTCTGATGCTGCATTGTCAGATCCAGGGAACTAATTTGCATAACCGCTTTGAAATTCTTCTCTAAAATTTCCCCGAACTGTTTTCTTCCCTTTGACAGTCGTCGGTAAATGCTGTTTAATTCCGGTTCCTTAGAGTAATCCGTTTCTTTTAACTCGGAAACTGCTTTTATAAGTTCCGTTTTTTTTCTTTTAATCACCATCTAGAAAGCTCCTTTACTTTAATCGATCAAATCGGTTAACATTCCAAAAACTCTACAGAACCGCTGTCAATACGATAAACAGCCCCACATATTTTCAATCCGTCATTTTCATCTGTTATCTGCAGACCAAGACTTTCCCGGATCACCGAAACACTTCTCTCAACATTTAAGCAGCTTGCCCGGAGTTCATCCTTTTCTTCACCAATCGCTTTGCGAATTTCATCCGTAATGGTTTTAACAAAACCTGCCGGCTCATGGTGAATGGCCGCATTCACT
Source organism: uncultured Lachnospiraceae bacterium (assembly GCA_910578175.1). Lineage (GTDB taxonomy): Bacteria > Bacillota > Clostridia > Lachnospirales > Lachnospiraceae > Bovifimicola. The sequence goes on along the minus strand of CAJTPF010000001.1, from coordinate 156,075 downwards.
GCACCACAATGTTCATGTCCCAATACGACTACCAGTTTGCATCCAAGATGGTCAGCTGCATACTCTATGCTTCCTAACTGATGGTTATCCATCACATTTCCTGCCACCCGAATAACAAATAACTCTCCGATTCCGGCACTAAAGATGCTTTCAGGTATAACTCTCGAATCCGAACATGCCACGATGACTGCGTATGGATTCTGTCCTTCCGTGCAGGTTTTCTGCCGGATCTGCGGTGATATATCTCCAGGATTTGTCGTTGCAGATAAATACTTCTGATTCCCTTCTTTCAATTTTGTCAATGCTTCCGCTGCAGATAAATTATTTTGCATTCTTTCCTCCATTTCTGTCCTATTCCCCTGCACAACATATTCCAAACGAATCTTTAATATGTAATGTTTAAACTATATGCCATACAGAACTTACAGACTGTTTTATTTTTTATAAAGTATATCATAGTCCGCATAAAATTTCATCTATTTTATTATACTTTGTTTCAGACAAAGAAACAAGAAATTTTTCTCGAATCCGGATAACAGCCGTCAAAAAAATCTGCCACGACTGTTAAGTACCGCGGCAGATTCACGTTATTACATCAAAATGTAACTGCTTTTATGAAATCTTTAAACTAATTCTGCAATTCTTGTTACACCCACATAAATCTGGGATATCTTATACCAGGTTCTAAAATCTATCACACCTGTCTGTGGAAGATTAAAAGTTTTCTGAAACTGCCGGACTGCCTCTGCCGTCCGCTCTCCATAGATTCCATCTGCAGTAATTCTCGGAATGCTGGAATATACCTCGGCAATACGGTCTAACTGCTCCTGTACCAGTCTGACTTTTTCTCCGGTAGAGCCGATATCCAACGGCGTTCCCGGATAAGAGATCGGAATGCCTGAGATCTGTTCTGCAGTATTTATATACATATTATCACCATAGAAATTTCTCAAGATTTCAATGGCATTGTAGCCGCTTTCTCCAAGGTCTTTGGAACCCCATTGGGTCATCCAGATGGCAATAGCGTATTAACTGTTTCTATGAATTAATAAAGCTAAAATAATTCCTTATTCTTTATCATAGTAATTGCAATATATATAATTTTTTAAGTTATTGTAAATGAATATACTCTTATCTTTAGAAAACCTTTGAGTTATAAACGCATATTATCCCGGGCTTGGAACAATTATCAGGATATACCCACTGTTAACGTCGATGCATGAAATGCGCCGTTTATCTTGCTGTTGACTGGCCCGGCTGGCTTTGCTATCTCCCCGATAAATAGGAAGTTAAGTAGCAGTCAGGCTTCCAGTATAAATTCCCGTATTCCATATTTTGTCAAATTTGTCTTTAGAAATAATAGTTGCATAAAAGCCTTCTCCCCAAACCTTTGCGTTCAATTCATCAACTGTTGGGATTGGACAAATTTCCATGACATCACAATATAGGTCATTATAAATCGTTACTGTCCTGTCTGCAAAGACTTCTATTGCTCTTAGAGCAAATCGGTCATCATTCAAATCGACTTCATAAAAATATACAATCGGCATATCAGCAGCTTCGTATTCCATAAATACCTGTATATACTCAATATCTCTTTCCGTTGATAATCACCTCGCTTTCAATCCCGATCTTCCGTTCTTTTTTCTCCCCGCTATGGGTTTGGATCTTAAGCAAGTCCGACCCCGAAATCTTTTTGGTCATTTCTTCTCTTCCTCGGATAGCTTCTTAAAGTTCAGCCGCATAGTAATATCGTATTAACCGACACAATAAATCACACTACCTTTAGCAACTGAATTTAACCCATCTGATTCGTTGCAGATCTTAACCTGACCATCAGTTTCCACAATTAATCTTGTATGTACCTGTGATGTAAGAGCATATACGGGTGCAATCGGTCTGCCATAGACACTGTCAATCGTAAATAGTGTATGCGTAAGCTTTGAGGTTGATGTAGAATACTGTCCATCAAAGCATACCATTCTCAAATGTTCATTTATTTTGTATAATTTATATATTGCACCATACATATATTTTCCTGACATCAATAATTCAAATTCTGATGTATCTGCTTTTTCCTGAATTTCGTTTTCCTGTGTCTGCATATTTTTCCTCCTCGCTTATCCTTTCAGTTCTTTTTAGTTTTATAATACGCCAGGATCGTTGCTTTTTCAAGATTTTTCTGCCGACATGATCCGACAAAAAACTACTGATTCTTTTATTTATTTCATTTTGTGTTTGTCCCGTAAAAAGCAAATTTTTGTATAACTATTTGATCCGGTTAGATTTTTATCTATACATTAAAATATTTCTCTACCCACTCGTCCAGAAATCTGGAAAATCTTTCTTCCTGCTTTCTGTCTACAAAACAATCGCTGCTATCCGTTCCGAAATAAGCTATCAGACGAAACATCAGCTTCAATTTTGTAAAATGCTCCGCAGACTGCAGCTGCATCCAGATCTCCTCATACACCTTTTGTTCTCCAAACATAAGATAATCAATGGAAATACCGGTAAATCCTTTTATCTTCCGCAGTGTTTTAACTGATATATTATAACTTCCGCTTTCCATCTTTTTGTACAGGGTTACGGATACATCCAGCGCTTCCGCCATCCGTTCCTGGGTATACCCCAGTGCTTCTCTTAACTTTCTCAATCGTATTCCGGTTTCCCTTTTTACTATTGTTTTTTCCATATTAATCTCAATATACACCTTTCATATTTATTTTATATTGTATATTGAGTAATTGTAATCATATTACGTTTTTTTAACATAAACATTTTATATCTGTTGGTTAATATATCCATATTTTATTGGTCTATTTCTCTAAATGATCCAATATTTCAATAAAATATTCCATATACTCTACATCCCGCTTTTTTTCCACAAAACTTTCCCCACAGTCCTTTTGGAAATATAGCAGCAGGCGGAGTAATAATTTCAGTTTGACGGAATTTCGGGAAGACTGCAGCAACATCCAGATCCGATCAAATGAAATCTGTTCTCCAAACATAAGATAATCGATCGAAACATTAAATATTTCCTTTAACCGTCGAAGGCTTTTCACGGAAATGTTATAGCTGCCGTTTTCCATCTTCTTATATAAGGTAACCGACACCTCCAATACCTCCGCCATTTTCTCCTGAGTATACCCCAATGACTCCCTTAATTTTTTTAATCGTTTTCCCGTGTCAACTTTTGCCTCTCTCATTTTTATTCACCTCAATATATACTTTTCATGTTTATTTTATATCATAAAATGAGAATTGTAATCCATTTTTAACACATGGAATTAAATAATTTATAACCATATAATGATTCCCCATTGAGCAGGATGAAGCAGCAATAAAGAAATACCGTTGCCTGGTTTTTTCCATGCAACGGCATTTAATAGTTTTCATTCAGTTTTATGACTCACAGACCGGAAGTTTTACATTTCCAGTTTCTCATGCGGGACTTTTGCGAGAAAGTCCGATTCCTCAAGATTGGAAAAATACTCATGCACGGCTGTTTTAAGCTGTTCCAGCGAAATAATTTCCAGCTCCTTTGGAGTATATTGACCAAACGGTGTAACAAGGTTTACACGCTCGGTATTCGTACAATCGGGATTGATCAGTGCATACGCCCTGCAACCACCCAGATTGAACCAGACCTCGCAGACGAATTGATTTCCAACTCCGTAAAATTGAAAAAATCCATCGTGAGAGTTAAAGATAACAAAATCCTCTTTTCCCTCCGCAACAAGGGATATGTAATAATCCGATTCTTTAAAAACAATTCTCCCGTTTTTTTTACCGCTTGCGGTTTCAACATCGGGAACCCGCAACACTCCTGTTTTTGGCCACTCACCATTTATTGCAGAGAACACCACGTCAACAAAGCTTTTAATACTGTCCTCTACACCGTTAAGGATTCGCTTGTGGGCTTTGGTAATGGGTGAAACGGCAGTTTGATTGTCTGGAATGCTGAGTATAGGAACTCCATCGTCCTCGACCCAGACAAACCCCTTTTCAGCCAGTCCAGAGCGCAACAGCATCTCCCCGATATATGTTCCGAACAGAACTGCAATATTCCACAAGATTTCTGCACCCTCATCGCCATCATACTTGTCAAGACTATCATGACAGACTCCGAGAAAAGCATCAACGTTTTGGGCACTTTCTCTTGAATAATCAAGTTCTATTCCGTTCTTTCTGGCATATCGTACCGCATCCTCTGCAATACTGTCGGCAGTATCATTGAAATTTTTCATCCGGAACCTCCTCTTCTTATCCACAAAGCCATACAACTTTTGATTTGTCAATGGCTTCATTATATCACAACGGTTTCCCAGATGGAATAAGTTTTATAAAAGATTCTGTTTTTGCCCCGTCTTTCATAATGATAAGCTTATCCTGTCAAGTTAACAGGAGGATCAGTAACCGTTTCAAGTCGGACCTTTTTCCACGATCTGATAACCTGATGCTTCCAATGCCTGAGCATTTAGTTCCTCTGACAGCCTGATCTTTTCTTCTTCTGTTAATTCATTTATATCTTTACCACCTATCTCCACGATTACTTTCATACGCCTCTATTCCCCAATGCCATCATTCTTACTAAAATCTATGTCATTCAGGTTGTACAATATTATTTTCATTATGTTTGGATCTATAAAACAAACATGAAATATAAATATCTTTATAGATCACAAATACTTTGCAAATATCATGAATATATTATAGCTAATGATCATGGCCAGATATAGAATATTTAGATTCAACCAAACGCCAGTCAGGATGGTTTATAAATTATGGCAGAACACTTAAAAACAGGCGCCCTCTACATCCGTGTCAGTACCGACAAGCAGGAAGAACTCTCCCCAGACGCACAAAAGCGTCTTCTGCTGGACTATGCCCGGACGAACAATATCATCATAAGCGATGATTTCATATTTCTGGAAAACGGTATCTCCGGAAAGCGGGCGGATAAACGGCCGGAATTCCAGAAAATGATCGGCTATGCCAAATCAAAGGAACATCCCATCGATGTGATCCTGGTTTGGAAGTTTTCCCGGTTTGCAAGAAATCAGGAAGAAAGCATCGTATACAAATCCCTGCTCAAAAAAAACAATGTAGACGTGATCAGTGTCTCGGAACCACTGGCTGACGGACCCTTCGGCAGCCTGATCGAACGGATCATTGAATGGATGGATGAATACTACTCCATCCGCTTATCCGGCGAAGTGTTCCGCGGCATGACCGAAAACGCCATGCGTGGAAACTATCAATGCAGCTCCCCCCTTGGCTACCGGATGAAAGACGGCAGACCCGTTATTGTGCCGGAAGAAGCAGCTATCATTAAAAGAATATTTGAATTGTATGTATACGAAAATAAAGGTATGCATTCCATTGCCAAAGAACTGAACGAATCCGGCTGCCGGACGAAAAACGGAGGCAGATTCGAACGCCGCTCCATTGAATATATACTTAAAAATCCCCTTTACTACGGAATGATACGATGGAATTATGCCGAAAGGGGCAGAAAAAAAATAAAAGACCGGTCTGAATGGATCATAAAAAAGGGAATCCATGAACCCATTATTTCAGAGAAACTATGGCAGTCTGCAGCAAACCGCTATGAAACGGAATACCGTCCGAAAAAGCAGCAGCCCTCCGGGACATACAAACACTGGCTCAGCGGATTGGTGAAATGTTCCGCCTGCGGCGCCAGTTTATCTACGTCCCTTGGAAAGAGCCCGGCCGGAAAAACATACATGTATTTTCAATGTTACCGGTACCGGAAGGGAACATGCAGCGTCAGTCACCAGATATCGGCCATAAAACTGGAAACAGCCGTACTGGACGGATTACATGAAATATTAGCCTCCGGGAATGTCTCCTATGAAAAGATCCGGATCAATGAATCTGCAGATACCGAACAAATCCGGATCAACCGTCTTCTGTCCAGACTGGATATCAAAGAGACACGGATAAAAGAAGCTTATCTGGACGGCATTGATACGCTGGAGGAATATAAGGCAAATAAAACCATGATCACGGAAGAACGGAACCGGATCCTGTCAGAACTGAGTTCCCTGAAACAGGGAACAAAAAACGGACCAGAAACAGAAAATTTTCTGAAGGAAATAAAAAATGTTTATGACATTCTGACTTCGGATGCGGATGTCGCTTATAAGGCGGAACTATTGCGAAAGATCGTGACATCCATTGATTATGACCGCCCCGGGGATACCCTGACCATTCATTTATACAAAGCACAATAAACAGCTCTCATGAATCATCGTCCGCCCGGGGCTGGACACCGGACCGGAAGTTCAGTATATCCGTCTGTTACTTCTTCTCTCTGTACGCAACTGTGATCATCGTAATATAATCTTCCCGGTTGCGTAATGACATTTCATTCAGTCCCTCTTCATAGGCATATCCAGACAGCTCCAGATGATTCGTTCCGGCATATGAACCAATCATATGATATACTTCCTTTAGTTTTTCCCATCCTCCGATACAAAATGCCCTTATATACGTTCCTCCCGGCCGGATGGCATCACAGTCTTCCGTATCCGGTCTGCCGTAAGCGTAAAAACAGTCATAATTGTTAAAATTTCCCTCAGAAATACAATCTACGGATATGCGGCTTCCAAAATTATCATAAAGTCCGAAAATGGATTTAAGCCGCAATGAGAAATCCGTGGCAACCACAAAATCATTATCGTCATAGGCTCCCGTGATGGGAGCGCTGAGCAGCAGCGGCTGCTTTGGAAGTGTGACCGTCTCCACGGTTCCATGGCGGACCGTCAGGCTCAAAGCCAGCTTATCGGATTTTTGCTCCAAAAAGGTTTTTGTCTCCAAAAGTTCCTGAATGGACTGGTCGATCAGACGCTTCTTCTCGGAAATCAGATCCGCAAAAGAGGCGCCGGAAGGACTCTTCTGATAATGCATGATTTCTTCAATGGACATGCCGATTTTTCTCAGGATCAGGATCAGTTCTAACTGGACCGTCTGAAAACAGGTATAATACCGGTATCCGTTTTCTTCTCTGTATTCCGGAGAAAACAAGCCGATCTCATCATAATAATGCAGGGTACGCTTGTTGATTCCGTTCAGTTTTGCGAACTCTCCGGTGGTATATAAAAATTTTTTCTTTTTCATCTTAGAACCTCTTGACCTTACAGTTACTGTACCCCTTATACTATCACATATCAAAACAAACTACAACCGACAGGAGGAATAGAATGAAAACTATCTTTTCAAATGTAACATTAAAAATACAGCAGATCCTTCTGCTGTCCATACTGGTCCTGATATCTGCAGTCGGGGAAATGATGCTCCCTTCCCTGTTAGCCCGTATGTTCAATAACGGCGTCTCGGATTCTTCCCGCCGTACCATCTTAACCCTTGCCGTTGTCATGGCGGGAATAACGGTACTGGCCTGTACCATCAATTTTTATCGGTCCGGATGGCTTCCCGTATTTCCACAGACTTTGCTGCCGGACTGCGCAGCCGGGTCTTTGGCAAAGTACAAAGCTTTTCCGCCAAAGAACTGGATTCCTTCGGTACCGCCAGCCTGGTCACGCGAAGCACCTCGGATATCACCAATGTTCAGAACTTTCTCACCATGCTCCTGCGGATCGGAATCCTTGCTCCCATGATGGCCGTTGCCGGTCTGGTCTTTTCTTCGGCTACCGGCGGCCGGGTCAGTTCCGTGCTGAGCATTGCGATTCCCGTACTATTGCTGGGATGCGGCATTGTCATTTTGTTTGCTTCCCGTTATTCGGTCAGACTCCGAAACAAACTGGACAAAATGAACCAGCTGTTTCTGGAATCCCTGGAAGGCGTCCGTGTCATCCGGGCGTTTAATAAACAGAAAACGGAAAACGGCCGCTTTGCAGAAGCAAATACCGATCATGCCGCAACTGCGATGACTTCCGGACGGGTCACAAGTCTCCTAATGCCTGTCATTAATGTGATCTTCGGCGTTACCACGGCGGCGGTTTTAGGACTTGGTGCCCATTATGTGGAAACCGGCGCCATGGAGGTAGGGTCGCTGGTGGCAAACAGCCAGTATATCAGTATGGTACTGATGTCTGTCATGATGCTTGCCCTTGTGATCATGATGTTTCCTACCGCATATGCCTGTTCTAGACGGATTGCGGAAGTATTGAATACGGAACCAGGGATTCAGGACGGCAGGTTTTCCCTGGAAGAACGTCCGCTCCGCAGTACCGTGGAATTTCGTCATGTAGCCTTTGCTTATCCCGGCGCCCAGGAACCGATCTTAAAAGATATCAGTTTTGAAACCCATCCCGGAGAGATCACCGCCATAATCGGCGGAACCGGCCGCGGAAAATCCAGTATATTAAAACTGATTCCCCGTCTCTACGACCCTTTATTCGGAGAAGTCCTGATCGACGGAATCAACGCAAAAGAATATGCCGTGGATGATCTCCGTTCCCTGATTGGATATGTTCCACAGAAAAATATTTTATTTTCAGGAGATATCGCTTCGAATCTGAATTTCGGAAAAACAGACGGAACGGAACAGGACTGGCAGGAAGCTGCCCGGATAGCCTGTGCAGAAGAATTTATCTTAAAAAAGAAAGACGGATATCACGATTCCATCGCCCAGGGCGGTACGAATCTTTCCGGCGGACAACGGCAGCGTATGGCAATTGCCCGGGCGGTCATGAAACATCCGGAAATCTATATATTTGACGACAGTTTTTCCGCTCTGGATATGAAAACCGACCAGACGCTCCGCAAAAACTTAAAAGCTGCCATCGGAAATGCTACAATTATCATGGTGGCACAACGGGTAAGCAGCATTTTGGATGCGGACCGTATTCTTGTCATAGACGACGGTACCATTGCGGGACAGGGAACCCATAAAGAACTTCTGCAGACTTGTCCGCTCTATCGGGAAATTGCAGAGATACAACTGGGAAAGGAGGCGATCTGATATGAACCAATCTGTTTTTAAACGGCTGTCCGGCTACTTCAAAGCCTGCCGGCTACGGTTATTCTTCGTCTTACTGTTCGCATCCGTCAGTACCGTTTTCACCGTTATGGCCCCATTTGTGATCGGCAAGGTTACCACCACCCTGTTTGACAGTATCCGGGACGGCGTATTCTACCGGGATACGATCCTCTGGCTGCTGACGGCTCTGGTATGCCTTTATCTGGTTTCCCAGTTCTTCTCGTTCCTGCAGGGCTTCCATATGGCAAAGATCACGGCGAATGTCATGCAGGAAATCCGAAGTGATATCGATCGCAAAATGCACCGGCTGAAACTGGATTACTATGATACACATACCCATGGGGATATTCTCAGTATCATTACCAATGATGTGGATACCATTAATAATACCGTCAGCCAGAATCTGACCTCCATTGTTACCCAGGTCATCACTGCCATCGGAATTCTTTTGATGATGCTGGCAATCAGTCCTAAGCTGACCATGATCCCGGTGATCCTGGTCCCCCTTTCCCTGCTGAGTGCAGCCGGCGTGATGCGATCCGGCGCCAGGCATTACAACCGGCAGCAGGAACTGCTGGGACGTCTTAACGGATATATTGAGGAAATGTACAACGGCCAGCAGGTCGTTCAGTCCTTCAGCTATCAGGAACGGGCAAACGCTGACTTTCAGGCGCTCAATGAAGAATTAAAAAACAGTTCCTACAAAGCGGAAACCACTGCCGGCGCAGTTAGTCCGATCACCACGCTGGTCAGCGATATGGGATATGTGATCTGTGCGGCCATCGGCTGTCTTGGCGTCATCGCAGGTCGGATCACGGTAGGAAATGTACAGGCAATGCTGGAATACACCCGGCGGTTTGCCGAACCTTTTTCCTCACTGGCAGGTATGGCAGGAAGTTTCGGCGCCGCCAAAGCTGCGGGAAACCGGATCTTTGCTTTATTGGATGCAGAGGAAGAACTGCCGGATGCGGAAAACGCCATCCTTCCACGGGAACGCTCCGGCAGCGTAACTTTCCGAAATGTCCGGTTTGGCTATACCCCGGACCGTATGTTAATGAAAGACGTTAATCTGACGGTATCACCCGGTCAGAAAGTTGCCATTGCAGGGCCTACCGGTGCCGGTAAAACAACCCTGGTCAACCTGCTGATGCGATTTTATGAGATTGCCGGCGGTTCCATCGCCGTGGACGGAACGGATATCCGGAAAATGCCGCGGGATGAACTACGGAGCCGGTTCGGTATGGTCTTACAGGATACCTGGCTGTTTGAGGGTACCATTGCAGAGAATCTGGAATATGCTGGTGAACATATGGACCGGAACAAAATCATTGCAGCCGCAAAATCGGCCTGTGCCCATGATTTCATCAAAACCCTTCCCGGCGGATACGATATGCTTCTGACAAAAGGCGCAGAAAACATATCCCAGGGCGAGCGTCAGCTTCTGACCATTACCCGCGCCATTGCTTCCGACCCGGAAATCATGATCCTGGACGAAGCCACCAGTAATGTGGATACCCATACCGAAGTCCTGATTCAGCGGGCCATGGCGCAGCTTATGAAAGGACGCACCAGCTTTGTGATTGCACACCGCTTGTCTACCATCCGGGATGCCGACATGATCCTGTATATGGAGGACGGAGACATAAAAGAGGTCGGAACCCACGAGGAACTGATGAACCGGAACGGAAAATATGCGGTTCTCTATAACAGTCAGTTTTCATAAGATCACAGAAGAAACGTCTGATCGGTAAAAGAAACATATAGATTTTAGCCTTAAGATATATTGAAAAAAGGCAAAAATTTTGATATACTAAAACAAGATTATTTACATAATTGAGTCTCTTACTGTCATACTTATAGTAAACACTATAAGGAATGTCAACATGAGGGTATTTAGAAAGAGTGGGTATATTGTGGAAAAACTCATACGAGATTTAAATGAAAATTATTCTGATGATATGGAATCTGCAGCAAATAAAATTTTAAAAAAATTCGATATATCATCAGCACCAATTCCAATCGTAAAAATTATGAAATTATTGGGTTTTGAGGTTATCATACAGAATTATGATTTCTCGCCTACTTTATCAGGAATTATTGGAATTGATTATAAACTAAAAGATAAATATAAAACAGATAAAGTAATTTCCATTAATCGCAACGATAATCTTGGACATCAACGTTTTACCATGGCGCACGAATTGTGCCATTATATTTTTGATTTTGACCGAAATAATAAATTAGCATTTTACGACGGATATGACACCCGTAACACAAACAGACCAACCGAACAACGGGCCAATACTTTTGCCGCAAATCTGTTAATGCCAAAATCTTTGTTCATTAAAGCATATGCAAATTTATCAGACTTATACTTATACGATAAAGTGGCTGAATTAGCCAGACAGTTTCAGGTATCTGAAACTGCAATTACAAAACGAATCGATGAGTTAAAGGATGAATTTAAATAATGGATGAACAGCTTTCTAATTCTACTTCACCGGAAACAGAAGATACAAATGAGAACCTAACTTCTAATGAAATAGAAATTAACGATTTTCTAAATAGTATCTTAAGTACCGAACAGGCAGTACCCGTTACATCCGATAATAACCTGGTAGAATTGGACACCGAATATTTGTCTCATCACAATAAAGATTATTCTGCTCTATTAGATATATATATTGAAAACGCCAGATATTCCTTACAAGATAAAAGAAGATATAAAAAAATTTTTTATTACAGTTCTTTGATTGTACTTGCTAGCATCATCATTACATTATTAATATCAATCATCATTGCATTTACAAGTAAAAGTTCATTACAGACGATCGTAACATTAATAACAGTTGCTACATCTTTTATGACTGCATTTATTGTCATTCCAAAAACAATCGCTGAATTTCTTTTTAATACAAGCGATGAAACAAATTTTACGGAAATTATTAAAAATATGCAAAATTATGATAAAAGTGTTCGAGAGCACATACATACAAATAAAGAAGAATAAAAGTTATCCGAAAAATGAGATTCTTTTATTCTTTTTTATTTGTATTACTACATTCCAAATAAATGTTTTCAATTATTCTACCGCAAAAATAATATACTTGAAATTATAATAATTCATAGTATAATATAATCAAAAACCGAGGTGATTAATATGGAACAATTTATTGACCGTGAATCCGAAATGGAAACCCTGCAAAGCGAATATGACCGCAAAGGCAGCTCTCTGGTTATAATGTATGGACGGCGCAGAGTCGGGAAAACCACTCTGATTTCCCAGTTTATCAAAGATAAAAAGGCTCTCTTTTTCCTTGCCAGCGAAGAATCCGAGGCCCAGAACCGAAATGCTTTTAAAGATAAAACTGCAGATTTTATAGAAAACGAACTTTTAAAGAACGCAGATATTAAAAATTGGGAGATTATCTTCAAAGCAATTACTGACACTTCTTTTAACAGCAAACCGGTAATCGTTATTGATGAGTTTCAGTACATCGGCAAATCCAATCCTGCATTTCCTTCCATATTCCAACGCATTTGGGAAGAAACACTGAAAGATAAATCGGTTATGGTCATCCTATGCGGTTCCCTGATTTCCATGATGGAATTCCAGACATTAAGCTATGACAGTCCTCTGTACGGCCGGAGGACTGCCCAAATCCGTCTGAAACAGATACCGTTTCGCTACTACCGGGAATTCTTTCCCCGCAAAAACCGCTGGGAACTGATTGAAATGTATTCCGTAACCGGAGGTGTTCCCAAGTATATAGAACTGTTTTCTGAATCCGACGACATCTATAAATCCATTCAGAACTGTATCCTCAACCGTTCCGGCTGCTTATATGATGAACCCCATTTCCTTCTACAGCAGGAAGTCACAGAAATCGGCAGCTACTTCTCCATAATTAAAGCCATTGCTGCAGGCAACAGCAAACTCTCTGCCATTTCCACAGTACTGGAGATAAAATCCACCAGTCTGACCAAATATCTGAGAACACTGATTGACCTGGATATACTGGAACGTGAGGTACCTGTTACGGAGGAAAATCCTGAAAAGAGCAAGAAAGGTCTGTACAAAATCAAAGACAACTATATCCGATTCTGGTTCGCCTTTGTTTATCCAAACATGAGCTTTATAGAAAGCGGAAACAGCCGTATTGTAATGAATAAAATACGCAAAGGACTGATTAGCGGACATACCGCCTTTGTATATGAAGATGTCTGCAGAGAACGGATGTGGGATTTGAATGCAGAAGACTATTGGCCATTCCATTTTTCTAAAATCGGACGATGGTGGGACGGAAAAAATGAGATTGACATTGCTGCCATTGATCCGGAAGAAAAGAATCTCATCCTGGGGGAATGTAAATTCTGGCAGGAGCCTGTAGGAATAAATATCTTCCGGGATCTGGTGGAAAAAGCCGGAAACGTTAACTGGCAGAACCAAAACCGTCATGTGTGGTTTGTACTGTTCAGTCCGGCCGGTTTTACAGATGAACTGAAAGAACTTGCAGCCAATAGGGACGACCTGCTTCTGGTTGATGAAATGGACGTTTAGGCACTATATAAGCGGTTTCCTGTATAGTTAATACGCTATTGCCAACTGGTCATCCAATTCGGGCAGGATACCCGCTTTCCGTCGCAATACTGGGTTAAGATCGGCTGTTTGACATTTGGTCTTGATAAGTACTGATTAAAAAGTTCATCTACCACGGCTGAAATAGAATCAAAAATATTCCGGTTATTAATCCATTTATGATCATATGCCGTAGAAGATGTGATCGTAAAATCATATCCTTTATTACGATACCACTCCGTATACACCCGGTTCATGGTAAACGACATAATAGCCAGTATGTTTGCCCGTATGGTCTCCATCGGCCAGGTGGCATAAATTTCACTGGATGCCACATTTTTTATATAATCCCGGTAAAGAACATAATAATCATTCGCGGTGCTATCCGTCGGCGCTCCGTCATGGACCACGACATATTCCGGAACAACAACCCTGCTAAGTACAATCTCTCCCGGAAGATTTACCGGTTTAATTTCAGCTTCTGCAATTTTCGGCGGATACTCCCCATAAAGGGTATGTGCCGGGATCACATAATTCTGCCCCTCCATATTTTCATTCTGCGGACGCATCTTTACATTCTGAATAGCCGAGGTGCCGGATAAAATTTCAATTCCTGAAATATCAACCGGCTCAAACCCATCCGCCTCTGCCAGGATCGAATATTCGGAATAAGGCTGAACAATATTATCCATATTCAGGCTTAATTCAACTGGTGGGGCTTCCAGCTCAATATTCTCGGTCTGACCAATGTTGTTGGTACTCAGTTCCTCAATTTTATTGTCCGGGTTGCCTTCATAATATATAGAGATATTCACGTTTTCAATGGGAATATTATTAATCGTGGTACAATTGATCTGAAGTCGGCCCGTATCAATATTTTCATTATTTAATTTTCGCATATCCATACTTTCTCACAGTCTTTTTAGTATAATATGCAGTTATATTTCATATGTTAAATCATTTCCGGAATTTTATTTTGTTCTGGTATATTTTCTAAAATAATATTCCACATCAAAATATGTCTGTTCCTCACTTTCCTCTTCCAATTTCCATTCTTCCGTCTTATCCAGATTCGGAAAATACCGGTCGGCTTCATAGGCATAATCAATATATGTAACATATGCCGTATCACAGTATTCCAATAACTGCTCATAAACGGAGGCTCCGCCGATTACATAAACCCGGTCTGAATCATATTTCTTTACTTCTTCCAGAACCTCATCCAAACTATAGACCACTTCTGCACCTTTACCGTCAAAAGACCGGTTGGTAGTCATCACTATATTTACACGATTCTTTAACGGCAATCCGTTGGGAAAACTGTTCAGAGTATTTTTTCCCATTACCACCACATTCCCGGTAGTGGTTTCCCTGAAAAATTTCATATCCGCCGGAATACTTACCAAAAGCTTTCCATTCTTTCCGATCGCCCAATTTTTATCAACTGCCACAATTAATTTCATATATAAATTCTTCCTTTCATAAAATAAAAAATTACCGTTTATGAATACTAAACCGCAACCGGAATATTTTTTATCTGGGGACCTGTCATATAATTTTCCAGACTGACATCCTCCACTGTAAAATCATAAAAGTCCTTAATATCTTTATTTATATGGAATACTGGCGCCGGAAAAGCTTCCCTGCAGATCAGCTCCCTGACTAACGGAACATGTTTGTCATAAATATGTGCATCCGCAATAACATGTACCAGTTCTCCTGCCTCAAGACCGCTGACCTGGGCTATCATATGCAACAATACCGCATACTGCACCACATTCCAGTTATTTGCCGTTAAAATATCCTGGGAACGCTGATTTAAAACCGCATTCAGCTTATTTCCCGTAACATTAAACGTCATGCTGTATGCGCATGGATACAGGTTCATCTCATATAAGTCCTGATGAACATAGAGGTTTGTCATGATACGCCTGCTATAGGGATTATTTTTCAAATCAAACAATACACGGTCAACCTGGTCCATCTCACCCTCTTTATACCGGTGTTTTACACCAAGCTGATATCCATATGCCTTACCTATGGAACCGTTCTCGTCAGCCCAGCTGTCCCAGATATGACTGTTCAGTTCATGTACATTATTTGATTTTTTCTGCCAGATCCAGAGAATCTCGTCCACCGCACTTTTAAAAGCTGTTTTTCTCAATGTCAATGCAGGAAATTCCTTTGACAGATCATAACGATTCACAACCCCGAACTTTTTTATTGTGTATGCATAGGTGCCGTCTTCCCATTTCGGACGAACCTTTTCTCCCTCCGTACTGATACCGTTTTCCAAAATATCACTGCACATATTGATAAATATCTGATCTGCATAACTCATCTTATCTCTGTTTCCTTTCTGATTCCTGATATCCGGACGTATAAAATAAACCGTCAAGACCTGTAACCCGTAATTTCCATCGGAACATAGGCCTCCACATATATACCGTCCTCCCGGTATTCCTCTTTTAAAAGTTCTCCATATTTTCTGATCTTGGCAATCTCTCCGGCATTGTCATAACGAAATACCTTGGAAATATAAATCTTGCTTTCCCGGATGATCTGCTCAATATATTCCTCCAGCTGCCGAATACCTTCATTATTTTTAATCGACGCATTCAAAACATAATCCGCTTTAAAATCTTTAAAAACCGGAAGATCATCTGCCGCCATCAGATCCTGGACCGAATTCCGGACCAGGTCCTGTTTATTGAATACCGTTATCACCGGTTTATCCTTAATCCCCAGATCCCGCAGGGTTTCATAAACGATATGCATCTGCATATCCATCTGGGGATTGGATGCATCCACAACATGAATCAGAATATCCGCATATCTGGCTTCTTCCAGCGTGCTGCGGAAAGCATCGATCAGATGATGAGGAAGCTTTCTGATAAACCCCACTGTATCTGTCAGCATGATCTCCTGACCTCCTGGTAATGTATAATTCCGGGTGGTAGGATCCAAAGTTGCAAACAACCGGTTTTCTTCCGGTACACCTGCACCGGTCAGATGATTTAGCAGTGTAGATTTTCCTGCATTGGTATAACCCACGATAGAAACCACCGTTGAAGGATTTTTACTTCTCTGCCTTCTTGCCAGCTCACGATGGGTTTTCATCTCTACTACTTCCCTGCGGAGCACCGATATACGGTCCTTTATCAGCCGCCGGTCCATTTCCAATTTCTTTTCACCAGGTCCTCTGGTTCCGATTCCGCCTCCCAGTCTGGATAAAGAATTCCGCAGTCCCACCAGCCTTGCCTGCCTGTATTTTAACTGTGCCAGTTCCACCTGTATCTTTCCTTCTCCGGTCTTTGCCCTGGCTGCAAATATATCCAATATCACCAATGTCCGGTCCATTACTTTCGTATCCAGCATATCCCTTAAATTCGTCAGTTGTGCCGGACTTAACTCATCGTCACATACAATTCCGGTAGCATCCAGTTCGTCAAGCAGAAGTTTTACTTCTTCAATCTTTCCCTTTCCGATATAAGTACCGGAATGAACCGTCTCACGATTCTGAATAACCGTTGCCACCGGAACCGCGCCTGCCGTCCTGACCAGATCCTTTAATTCTTCAATGGATTCTTCCGTATCATCATGTTCATGGGTAGATACACCGATCAGTATCACTTTTTCCGATTCCTCTGCCACTTCGAATACCGATGCCATATTTGTTCTCCTAACTGTAATCATCAAATTTAATCTGTAAATAGAAATTGAATTATAATCCTTCGGAGTTATTATACCCCAGAAGAGGTGTTTTTACAATTGCCTATTTTGATACCATATGCTATAATCTTATGGAATGCATAAAAAAGGAAGGTAATATGAATGGAGCATTTATTAACACCGGATGGATATCAGTCAGCTCTATCCATTCGAGAAACCGAAATAGGTATAAAATTAGTAAAAGATTATTTTGAGCGGGCTCTGGCACGAGAACTGAACCTTACCCGCGTATCAGCACCGCTGTTTGTAAAACCGGAATCCGGTCTCAACGATAATCTGAACGGTGTAGAACGTCCGGTAAGTTTTGGGATCAAAGAACAGAACGACAAGATCATAGAAATCGTTCACTCGCTGGCCAAATGGAAACGGCAGGCACTAAAACGATACGGTTTCCACTCCGGAGAAGGTTTATACACCGATATGAACGCAATCCGGCGGGATGAAGATACTGATAATATCCATTCCATATTTGTAGATCAGTGGGATTGGGAAAAAATAATCTCCAAAGAAGAAAGAAATACCGAAACATTGAAAACAACCGTATGCAAAGTATATAACGCCTTAAAGGAAACGGAACACTATATCGCGTCCCAGTATAATTACATAGACGAATTCCTTCCCTCAGATATTTCCTTTATCACATCCCAGGAACTGGAGGATATGTATCCGGATAGTACTCCGAAAGAACGGGAATATAAGATAGCGAAATTAAAAGGTTCTGTCTTTATCATGCAGATCGGAGATACACTGGCTTCCGGTGAAAAGCATGACGGAAGGGCGCCGGACTATGACGACTGGAAATTAAACGGCGATATCATTGTATACTATCCCGTTCTGGATATTGCATTAGAACTTTCTTCCATGGGTATCCGGGTAGACGAAACCTCGCTGGCAGAACAACTGGAAAAAGCCGGCTGTACCGAACGGGCGGAACTGCCTTTCCAAAAGGCTGTTTTAGACCGGGAACTGCCATATACCATCGGCGGCGGAATCGGTCAGTCAAGGATCTGTATGTTTTATCTTCGCAAAGCTCATATCGGGGAAGTCCAGGCTTCCATTTGGCCGGAAGACATTACGGAAAACGCAGCGAAGCACGGAATCACACTATTATAAAAAACAGGCGGTCATGCAGTTTCATGCATATCCGCCTGTTTCATATGTAAAATACTCTTCCTTTCACAGCCCTTTGATTACTCCCCTCTGACTTTCTTAAACACTTTTTAACATTTCACATAACACAGCCACTCGAAAACAATAACATCTTTAACTCTGTAAATAATCCTACCACATAAGGCCGTATTACTCAACAAAAATCGACCTGATCCGTAAAACAACCTACTTTTCAGGGGAATTTCCATTTATTTCTTCCCCCCCTCTGTTTTATTTTATAAAAAAGAAGGGGGATGCTTTTTCATCCCACCCTCCGGTGTCAGTACATTTAAAAATATTAAAATAAATATTTCTGAAGAACACGCATACATTCCTTCACATCCAGCGGTTTTGGAATATGCGCATCCATACCGCATTCCAGACAGTGCCTTGCATCATCTGAAAAAGCATCGGCAGTCATGGCGATAATCGGCAGTCCATGGTCCTGACGATCCAAAGCCCGAATCGCTTTAGCTGACTCATATCCATCCATAACTGGCATTCGGATATCCATTAAAACAGCATCATAGTATCCGACTTCGGAACGTTCAAAAAGTTCCAGACACTCTTTTCCATTCACGGCCCGCTCCAGTTCCAGTCCTACAGAAGAAAGAATTTCAAATGCTACTTCCCAGTTTATGTCTATATCCTCTGCCAAAAGGATACGCTTTCCGGTAAAATCGATATTGTCGCTTTTGATCTTTTCAGCCTCTTTGCTGTACCCGTCTACATATTGCTTTAAATGTTCATATAATGTAGATTTAAACAACGGTTTGGAAATAAAACCTTCTATTTCCATGGTATTGGCTTCATCCACGATATCGCTCCAGTCATAAGCTGAAATCAGGAAGATCGGAATATCATTTCCTACCCGGTTCCGAATCTCATGTATCGTCTGCATACCGTCCATATTCGGCATCTTCCAGTCGATCAGAACAAAGTAATAGTCTTCTCCCCTTTTATGATGTTCTTCGATCATATCTATGGCTTTTCTGCCGTCCGTAGTCCATTCCGTATGTATGCCGAGTTCCTCCAGATTGGCTGCCGCACTGATGCACAACTGTTCATTATCATCTACCACCAATACGTTCCATTCCGGAAGTTTCATATCATCTTCATTTATATCCGCTTTTTTCAGGTCAAGTACGGCATGGAATGTAGTACCTTTCCCTTGTACACTCTCCATTTCAATGGTACCGCCCATAAGTTCAATAATGCTTTTGATGATCGCCGTTCCCAACCCGGTTCCTGTGGTATGCCGAACCTGCTCCGTTTCTTCTCTGGAAAAAGTATTCCAGATTTTTTTCTGAAACTCCGGAGACATTCCGATTCCGGTATCGATCACACTGAAATGGGTCCGTACATAGTCATCCCCCATAGAAGACGGTTCCTGTTCAACATATACATCAATCCGTCCACCCTCAGGTGTAAATTTAACTGCATTGGATAACAGATTCAGCAGTACCTGATTCAATCTCACACTGTCACAATATACATTTTCTGAAACGATCTTCTGGATGAATATATCAAAATGCTGGTCTCTGGCTTTAACCTGCGGCTGCATGATATTTACAATATCATCCATGGCATTTCTCAGAGACATGGGAATAATATTCAGCGTCATTTTACCGCTCTCAATTTTAGATACGTCCAATACATCATTGATAAGTCCCAGTAAATGCTTGCTTGATAAATGAACCTTCTTTAAACAATCCTCCACCCGATTCGAATCCTGTATATTTTTCTGTGCGATTTCAGTCATACCAATAATCGCATTCATCGGCGTACGGATATCATGACTCATACTGGATAAAAACTCACTTTTTGCCTTATTTGCATAATCGGCTTCTTCTCTTGCTTTCTGAAGTTCCACCATCTGCTGTTGCGATAACCGGTAATACATTATAAAAATTATCAGCATCACAAGGAATATCACCCCGCCGGAACTCACCATGATCACGATTCTCAGAAAATCAAGTTCTTTGATGGTCTCGGTCAGCGTACCGTTCGGCATGGTGGAGATTAAATACCATGATGAATTTGCCACCAGCGGAGAACAATAAATATGTCTCTCTACACCATCAATGGAAGCAATCGTGTAATAAGCCATGTTTTTATCCATTGCTTCCCGCAGTTCTTTTGCATATTCGGCGGAAGTTTTTCCATTATATGTTTCAAATGTTGCTTCAATACGTTCAAAATAATTATTCCTGTACGCATCCGCATTTCTGATGACAAAATCTCCATCCTTACTGATGATATGAGAATACAGAACATTATCATTTTCATACAGGAAAAGGGCCTGATTCAGATATTCCATACTCAGTCCCGCGATCAGAAGCAGACTGGTACCGCCGTCTTTCATCGGATACGACGCTTTTTTTCCCAACAGCAGCATTTTTTCATTTTCATCGCTCTGTCCCTGTAAAATGATACTTCCATCCTCATTTAACGAACCACTCTTATCGATAATCGTTAAATCATCGCCATAGATCACCTCCATGCCGCTTTCCTGGGAATAGAATGCCAAAAAAGTAAAATTCCTGATTTCAGCACTCATCTGAAGTTCATCCAGCAACTCTTTACCATAACTTTTCTCCCCCGGCTCCGTACGCTTAATAATTCCTTCAACCTGCTTTAACTGCAGACTGGTAATCGTCTGAAATTTCTGCTGGATCTGCTGGTTCATTTCAGACATATATACATTACTGATCTCTTCAATCGATTCTTCGGTATTGTAAGACATGATCAGTGTCATGTAACCAAACACTGCAATGCATATAATAAATACTCCAATAATACTGCGCCTGAATAGTTTTATTACTTTCTTGTCCATTTTATCTCTCCATTAATCTAAGAGTGTTGTGGAAATCTCTACTCCATATACTTTTCAATGCACTTAACAATCTCATCCTGAATCGGCAATATTTTCTCTATAAGCGGTACTGCCTGCTCCGGCTGACCGGCACGCAACAGATTTACAATCTCGGTATAGGATTCATATACCGGAGTGATCGATAAATTTCCGGAAGCCCCTTTAATGGCATGAGCTTTCTCAATTATTTCATTATAATCCGTCTGATCAAAATCCGGCTGGACGGAATGTGTCTGAATCGTTTTAATAAAAGAGCCCAGCAGTCTTTTATACAGGTTTTCATTCCCGTTCAGACGCTTCAGTCCTTCTTCAATATTTACTCCCATAGCTGTAAGTTCTTCAAATAAACTCATTGGAAAACACCTCTCATTTCTTCATATTTTCTTTAAAAATTCATGAATAACCGTAAAACAATAGAACACAATATTGGATATAATTATAACATATCGTTGCTTGATTATCAATCAGAATCATTCTTTAATTCATAAAAAAGCACAGGAAAATCTAATCCTGTGCTTTCATCCGTTTTCATTAAAATATTAATATTTACCAAATCCGTCTCCGAGAGAAATGACCTGTTCATTCATGTTAGACGAAGATGGGGAAGAAAATGAATTCTTAAAAGAAGCTGCCTGATTGCCCACTCCCAGATTGTAAATAGAAAGCATTTCACGCATCCTGGATGCCTGATTTGATAATTCTTCACTGGCTGCCGCACATTCTTCACTGGTAGCAGAATTTGTCTGCACAACCTGTGAAACCTGAGTAATTGCCTGCTCGATCTGAGCCACTGCCGTTGCCTGATAATTGGAAGATTCTGCAATACCATTGATGATAACTTCACTTTCCTGTACAACCTTTGTAATTGCTTCCAGTGCCTTTGCCGTATCATCCACGATCTTAGAACCTGAGCTGACTTTCTCAATAGAATCCTCGATCAGTTCTGCTGTCTCTGCTGCTGCGGATGCACTCTTAGCTGCAAGACTTCTGACTTCCTCTGCTACAACCGCAAAGCCTTTTCCGGCTTCTCCTGCCCTTGCCGCTTCAACGGCTGCATTCAAAGCAAGAATATTGGTCTGGAATGCAATATCGTCTATAACTTTGATGATCTTTGAAATACTTTCAGATGATTTGTTGATCTCCTGCATTGCAGTCATCATATCTCTCATCTGGCTGTTACCCTGTTTAACATCATCAATTGCACGTACCACAAGACCTGCCGCTGAATTAGCCTGTTCTGCATTCTGCTTTGTCTTTTCTGCAATTTCATCGATAGAAGCCGTAATCTCCTGAATCGCACTTGCCTGTTCCGTAGAACCCTGTGCCAGCGCCTGACTTGCACTTGCTACCTGTGAGGAACTGATCGTAACCTGAGAACCTGCATCACTGATATTTGTTAATGTACGAAGATTATCTTCTACCAGCTTTTTCAGGGAATTGCCCAACAAATCTTCTGCTGACTTCGGTTTCACCGTCACTGTCAGATTACCGTTTGATACTTCTTCCGCGATCTGTGCCTGATACTTCATATTACTGATTACTTTGTTGTATTCATCCACCAATGCACCGAATTCATCATCATTATATTTCTTTATATTGACATCCACATGACCCATCGCAATTTCCTTTGCTCCGTTTGACAGTTCAATCATGGCTCTGTCAATGGCCTTTATTAATGAAATCGCAACAAATACTGTGATCGCAACAGAAATCATTGCTATGACTGCCGTAAAAATAGATGAATTTTCCAAATAGCTCTCAGCATTTTTCGCCTTTACCACCCCTCTTGTTGATAAATCACCAATAATAACATTGATGATCGTAAGAACAACAGGAATTACAAATCCTAAAATCATTTTTGTTTTCATTTTCATATTTTTCATGTCATTACCTCTCAATCTGCACTTATAGTCATATCATTCGCCTGCTCAACAACTGATAAATCCTCGTCATTTAATAATTTGTCAGGATCCAGCAGTAATTTGACAGTATCTCCAACTTTGCCAATTCCATATACATACTTATGATGTACCTTGTCAACGCGGCCGATGGTCGGAGGCGGCAATATATTTTCTTCCTTGATCTCAACTACCTCCGCAATCTTTTCCACGATCAGTCCCACTACCGTTGACTTTACATTGATAACGATAATGCATGTTCTGTCGTTATATTCAAACGGCTCCTGTTTAAACCGCAGCCTGACATCGATCACAGGAATGACTTTACCTCTCAGGTTGATAAGGCCTTTAATATAATCCTCAGTTTCAGGAATCGCCGTAATCGTCTGAAATTGAATGATTTCATTGACATACTGAATTTTCAGGCCGAAATACTCATTGCCAGATTTAAAAGTCATATATTTGCCTTTTTGTGCATCCCGCTCATTTGAAGCAACCTGGGGTTCTTCTGTCTGTATCTTCAATTCGCTTGTTTCATCCATATGGATACCTTTCCTTTCTGTTTTATTCTATCAATCCACCAGGATCTAATATCAAAGCAATGCTTCCGTCTCCAAGCTGGGTACAGCCGGACAAACCTTTGACCTTTTTAATATAGGACGGAATCGGTTTTACAACGATTTCCTGTTCCCCGATCAGCCGGTCAACAAAAATACAGATTTTCTTATCTTCCACCTCAAGGATTAACATCATTCCGTTTTCCACAGATTCCTGATATTCATTTAAGCCATACCACTTGCCCAACCGAAGTACCGGGTAACATTCCCCACGTATCATGATGTATTCGTCGCCGTTCGGCTCATGTATCATCATATTCTCCGTAACACGGACAAATTCCTTGATCACGCCGGTTTCCATAACAAAGGAGGAAGAACCGGTTTCCATAACAATACCGTCAATTATGGCAAGCGTCAGCGGAATCTTCAGACTCATGATACTTCCTACGCCCGGAGTACTATCAATATCCAGGGTACCTCCGATTTCCTGTATATTCTGGACAACGACATCCATTCCGACGCCCCGGCCCGAATACTCCGTAATCTGCTCATTGGTCGAAAATCCCGGAAGCGTGATAAACTGATATACCTCTTTATCCTTATAAGAATATTCCGGTTTAGTTTCATCTAAAATTCCCTGTTTCCTTGCCTTATCAAGTATCTTTTCCCTGTCAAGGCCCTTTCCGTTATCCTCTACGGAAATCCATACCTTACCGGCTTCCGTTCTTGCCGATAAAGTGATCTTGCCCTTATTTGTCTTGCCGCTTTCTGCCCGCTCTTCATTGGTTTCTATACCGTGGTCTACGGCATTTCTTACCAAATGCATCAACGGATCTGAAATATGCTCAATAATATTCTTATCTACTTCCGTATTTTCTCCGATCATCTCAAATTCAATGTCTTTTCCCAGTTTTCTGGATACGTCAAAGACGATACGGTTCATCTTCTGGAATGTATTGGTTAACGGAACCATTCGCATAGACATGATAACATTCTGCAGATCCGTGGAAATCTTCGACAACTGGGCTGCAGCTTTATTAAAGCTGTTCAGATTCAGTCCCGGAACCTTTAAATCAGGGTTCTGTAATACTACGGATTCTGCAATGACCAGTTCTCCGATCAGATCCATCAGCTGATCCATTTTGCTTACATTTACGCTGATAAAGGAAGCCTTCTCTGTCTTAGGTTTATCCTTTGCCAGTTTCTTCTGTTTGCCCGGTTCCTTGGATTTGATAACGAAATCACCCGGTGCGATCTGAGGTTTCTGAGGTTTTTCGGGTTTCTTTTCCTCTTTCTTTTCTTCTTCGCCCTCCTGTTTCCGTGCCTCTATTTCCTCCACGCTGGATTCCAGATCGATCTGCATATTCTGCTCGCCAAAATCAAATCCCTGCAGGAACTCTTCAGCCTTACATTCAAAAATATCAACTTCTTTAATATCATAACCCACACCGATGATCTTACGAATCTCTTCCTCATCGCACTGTGCCTGCAGAAGTATACGGAATCCTTCCTCCAGAATGGTTTCCGCACATGATTCATCCGAAATGATATCTTCCGGGGAATATAACAAATCCTCCGCTATTTCTTTTAATGCATATACGGTTTTATATGCATGAACGTTAGACATTTCCGTTTCCGGAAAAAAGGTGATATAAATTTTATAAAAACGGCTGGCGCTGGTGGCTACCGGCGCTATGTAAAATTGTTTCGGTTCTTCATGGACATTCTCTGGCGGCAGTTCTGCCCCCTCTTCTGTCATGCCATTCTTAATCTTATCCAGAAATTTATCCAGATTTTTTATAATCTCCGTGGCATCACCATCTACAGCATCACCGTTTCGAATTTTTTCCATTTCACTTGAAATAAAATCCTCCACCTCTAATACATGTTCCACTAACTCCAAATGCGGTACATTTTCCGGATGGGATTCTCTCAAATAATAAAACACATCCTCAAGCTTATGCGACACTGCCGTTATGTTATCAAACATCATAATGCCGGATGAACCCTTAATGGTATGCATGGTTCTGAATATTTCATTTATACTGTCTTCATCAAAACATTCCGCATCTTTCTGTTCCAGAACCGTTTCCTGAAGCTGTTCCAAAAGCTGCTCATTCTCAAACAGGTACATATCCAGCATGCCTTCTGTATTAAATTCCTCAGCCATCTCCTTCTCCTTTCCTGCATAGTTTTATATATTCATTCGTTAGATCAGGTTCAGTTTTTTCAATGCCTGCTCAAACTTTTCCTGATTAATGGGCTTACCGGAATAAATGGTACACCCCAGCTCAAATGCCATCTTGACATTCTGTTCATCATTTAAAGCAGTAGTCATAATAACCTTTACCGCCTTATCATCCGGAATATTTCTTTCCTTTTCCAGATTGCGGATACCCACAAGCGACTGATATCCATCCATGACCGGCATCATTATATCCAGACAAACCAGGTCATACGGTTCCCCGTCTTCCAAAGCCATCATAAATGCATCCACTGCTTCCATACCGTCCACAGTAACATCGCATTCACCATACTTTGACAGGAAATTCAGCATAAATTTCCTTGTTGCAAAATCATCTTCTGCCAATAGAATCTTCATGTTCTCACTCCTTTACATTTTGTTTAATAATGAGTATGTTCTTCCTGCGATATCAGTCAGTTTCTCCTGATGTTCCACCGCACCCAGATCATAAGCGACCTTGGGCATTCCATAAACCACACAGGTAGACTCATCCTGTCCTATGGTTCTGGCCCCGGCCTTTCTCATGGACAGCAATCCTTTTGCACCGTCTCCGCCCATTCCGGTCAGAATTATTCCTACTGCATTGGCTCCTGCCACTCTGGCAACAGATTCAAACAATACATCTACCGACGGACAATGGCCGTTTACTCTCGGACCCTGTTTCACTTCCACCTGATAGACTCCGTTCACTTTCACCAGCCGCATATGCGCATCTCCTCCCGGTGCGATCAGCATATGTCCCGGCAAAACTCTGTCCCCTGTCTGTGCTTCCTTCACCTGAATTCTGCACTGGTCATCCAGTCTCTTCGCATACATTCCGGTAAATCCCGGAGGCATATGCTGAACCACCACAATTCCCGGAATATCGGTTCCAAAATCCTTTGCAACCGAGAAAATCGCTTCCGTTCCTCCAGTGGAAGCTCCTATTGCTACTATAAGATTATTTCCTTTTACGGAAAGAGACTGCTGTTCATTTAGCATAACTGTCTTTTTAATATTACTGATCCTGGCAGTTGATGCAATTTTAATTTTTACCATAAGTTCATTTCGAATAAAGTCCTCCAGCTGCGCCCTGCCGGTAACCGTAGGTTTTGCCACAAAATCCACGGCTCCCGCATTTAATGCGTCAAACACCTTATCGCTGAGGGAACTGATCACCACCACCGGAAGAGGATACTGCGGCATTAATTTCCGCAAAAATTCTATTCCGTTCATTCTCGGAAGCTCTACATCCAGTGTCATAACGTCCGGCTTATATTCTATTATGGCATCCCTTGCCTCAAACGGGTCTTTCGCGGTCCCTACCACCTGTATCGCAGGGTCCCTGCTCAGATTCTGAACCAGAAGTTCCCGAAACACAATGGAATCCTCTACAATTAAAACTCTGATTGGTCGCATATGCTATCCTTCCTTTTTTCTAAAAATTGACGGTTGGACGATCTGGAACGGTGTACTGCTCCTGTCCAGAGTTTCTGTCGTTCCAATAAACAGATATCCCCCCGGTTCCAGAAAATCATACACTTTCTGAATCAGCTCCCGTTTTGTATCATCATCAAAGTATATCATAACATTCCGTAAAAATATAGTATGCATCTTCTTTTTAAACGGAAAAGGATCCATTAAATTAAACTGGCGGAATATAACCTCTTGTTTCAGCTCCGGTTTTACCGCATACTGACTGCCTCCGTTCACAGACTTAAAAAAGCTTCTTTTCCAACTATCCGGTATATTTTTCAACTGGTTCTCAGTGTATATGCCAGCCATAGCCTGCTGCAGTACTTTGGTAGAAATATCCGTTGCCAAAACTTTTGTATCCCACTGGCTTCGCTCCAGTCCGAAAAATTCCATTAAGACCATAGCTATCATATATGGTTCTTCCCCTGTAGATGCAGCGCCGCACCAGATACGCAGATCCTTTTTATCTTTTTCCTTTGTTCTCAGCCATGGAAGAACCACACTTCTGAAATACTCAAAATGCTCGAATTCTCTCATAAAATATGTATGATTCGTCGTCAGGAGATTGACTAGCATCTTCTCCTGTTTACCGGTTCTGTCATTCTCAACATCGTTCATAAACTCATTAAAATTTTTCCAGCCGCCGGATCTGATATAATTTTCCAATCGTCCGTTGATGATAACTTTTTTCTGGCTCATATCAATTCCGTAGTGCTGTTTCATATAAACTGAAATTCTTAAAAATTCTTCATCTGTTATCAAAACTTTCATTCCTCTCAATAAAAAAATAATGAATTTATCCAGTTCAGGATAACTGACGTGATATTTTGCAGCATATTTCAACAATATCCGGATTAAATCTTATTCCCGCTTCCCTGCGGATGGTTTCAAGAGCGGATTCCCTGCTGCCGTCTTCCTTTTCTGTTAATGTACAATAGCGTTCCATCACCGAAATGATCTGTGCTGCCAAAGGAATCTCTTCCTGTACCAGTCCTTCCGGATATCCGCTTCCATCCCAGTTTTCATGATGATAATGTACTATATCAATAGATGTACTTATAAAATCATTATAGTCATTGCTGACATAGATATCACTCAGCAATTTTGCTCCGATACTGGTATGATTCTGTATGACCGAAGCTTCATCATCCGTAATTTCCGTTTTTTTCTGCAGAATTTCTTTAGGAATCCCAATGTTTCCTATATCACAAAGAGGTGCCGCCAATTCTATGGCATCGATAAACGTATCAGAAATCTTATCTTCAAACAAAGGGGAAAGCTGCATGCCCTGTGCAAGGATTCCGCAGTTACCGCCCAGCCGCTTCGTATATTCTTCATCAAAGCCGGAATACTGTGCCGCGATATTAGCCATGGCATAAAGAATATTTTTCTTTTCCAGTTCCATCTGGGTCAACTGTTCATGAACGGAGACCTGAAGCCGCCTGTTCATTTCCATCAGTTCCCTGTTTGCTTCCGACAGACGCAGATGAACTCCCACCCGTGCCTGAACCACCTCTGAAATAAACGGTTTGGTTATATAATCCGCACCGCCGAGAAAAAAACCTTCCACAATATCCTCCGGATCATCAAATGCAGAAATAAAAACAATCGGAATATTTTTTGTTTCCTCACTTCCTTTCAGTATTCTGCAAAGTTCATATCCGTCCATCCCCGGCATGGAAATATCCGTTAGCACCAGCTGGGGATAACCTTCTTTCAGGAGCTCCAGAGCCATTTCCCCGTTTTCGGCCAGAACTGGAGAATATCCCATATTATTTATGATTTCTCCCAGGACGATCCTGTTGATCTCCACATCGTCTACAATAAGAATTTTTCCTTTATCCGTCTCACTGTTTCCATAGACCATATATGCACCTCCTTTCTCGATCATTTATTCAGAACGTTTAATTCTTCAAACGCAGCAGATACTTTTTCATAGTTTTCTTTCTGGATTGCCATCTTTAATCTCAGAACCAGACGTTTCACTTCCTGCGGTGCTTCTTCTGTCAGTTGCTTTACTGTCTCCATAAACATCTCTGCCTTTTCCCAGTTATCCATTTCCACACAGAGAATCAGTTTGGAAAGATTTTTCTTTAAAGCTTCTCTATTTTCCGAGGTACCATAACTTCTGACATCTTCCCGGGCATCACCTGTCTCATCCTTCTGTGCCGCCATGGAAGATTCCGAAAACAGCGATTCCCTTTTATCGTCAAACTGTGAAAGGTTATTGTTTTCATCCTCACAAGCGCCCACCCAGATAGAAAATGAAAATGTACTGCCTTTGTTCTTCTCGCTTTCCACTTCAATCCTGCCGCCCATCAGTTCAGCTAATTGTTTACATATATTCAATCCCAGACCGGTACCGCCGTATTTTCTGGAAATCGATGCATCCACCTGGGAAAAACTCTGAAATAATTTATCCTTATCTGCCTGGTCAATTCCGATTCCAGAATCTTTTACGATAAAAAACAGTTCTATCCGGTCGTTCACACGGGCTGTTTTTAATGCTTCCACGGTAATCTTTCCCAAAGCCGTAAATTTCTGCGCATTTGATAACAGATTATTCAGAATCTGTACGATCCGCAGTTCATCCCCTATGATATATTCCGGAATCTGGGGAGATATGGTCATAAAGAAACCCAGTCCTTTTTCCGTGATCTTATTGATATGATTTGCCTTTACATAATCCATCATATTTTTGAAATGAAACTTACGGGGTTCCAATGTAAATTTTCCTGCTTCCAGTTTGGAAAAATCCAGAATATTATTTATGATCTTATGCATATCCTCACAACAGCGTTCGATCAGGGATAATGATTTCATCATCTTCCGGTCCGTTTCTTCGCTTAATAATTCACGGACATTCCCCAGAACTCCATTCACCGGCGTACGGAGTTCATGGGTCACATTGGCAACAAACTCGCTCTTTACCTTTAATGCCTGCTGTGCTTCCTGTTTCACCTGCTCGATTTCCCTGCTGAGGTGTTCTTTTTCCAAAATATCATTTGCCATACATATGTAATGTTCCGAATCATCCTTGCTGACCATCACTCTGGCTTCCACCGGAAAACATGTGAGATTTCTACGGTATGCCAGCAGATTCTGCAGCTCCTTTCCAAAGCAAACATCGGTCTCAAATCCATCTCCGGATGTCCTGAAGGAATTAGGAAATATCTCACTGATATGCTTTCCGCATAAATCATCTTCATACTCTAGTTTCTGTCTCGCTGCAGTATTTACATAAGTAATCTCTCCTGACCGGTCAAACATGATCATCATTTCTATTGCATCGTCTGCCGGAAAAATACCGCTTCCATTCTGCTCCATACTATTCCTCCCTGGACAAAACAAAAAAGGCAGTAAAAAAATAATTTTTTTTTGCTGCCTGCTATTTGTTTCAAACATCATGAAAAATCAAACATTTTAATCACTTCCACAATATTGAAGAAATCCTCTTTGGCGAGCCCGAAACATTCCATGATATCCGGTGAAAACTGACCACACTCACCATTCATGATCATATCAAATGCTTCATTGTTGGCATATACGCTCTTGTACACTCTAGGGCTTACCAGTGCGTCATAAACATCGGCAACAGCAACAATCTGGGCACTGATCGGAATCTCATCTCCTGCCAGATGATCCGGATATCCGTTGCCATCCCACCGCTCATGGTGATAACGGCATATTTCATAGCAGTAACGGTAAAAATCCTCCGTCTGGTTTTCATGAAACTTTTCCAGAATATCACAACCAATGGTTGTATGGTTTTTCATGATTTCGTATTCCTCTGGCGTGAGACGTCCCGGTTTTAAAAGAATCGTATCCGGTATGCCAATCTTACCTATGTCATGTAAAGCAGAGGCTCTGGCGATTTCGTCCACCATCGCCGGTGTCAGGCCGTACTTTGGAAAATATTTCATTAAATACTTGGATAATATTCTTGTAAAATATTTAATACGGCGGATATGTTCTCCTGTCTCCAGACTTCTGAATTCTACCACGGAACTGAGTGCATCGATCATAAATTCATTATTCTGACGGATCTTCTTCTCCTGCAGGCGGATTGCTTCTTCCTGTTCCTTTAAACGCAGTTCCATATTGCGCTTATTCTGGTACAGTTCGATAATATTCTTTCCTCTTCTTTTAACGATATGAGGATAAAAAGGCTTATGCATTACATCTGCAACTCCGTAAGCATATGCCTTATCTTCACTGTCCCTGACAGATTCTGCCGTAATCAGTATTACCGGAATCTTATCGATCAGGTCATGCTCCTGCATATAGTTCAACACCTTAAAACCATTTAAAACCGGCATTACAATGTCCAGTAATATCAATACAATATTCTGATTATTCTCAATCTGTTCAATTGCTTCCTGGCCATTTGCCGCCTCCAGCATGTCATATTCATGCCGGAACATCTCGTTCAGTATTGCACGATTGATCTCTTCATCATCAACAATCAATATTTGCTGTCTATCCATGTCTTCTCCTCATATTTCTCACGTGTTTGCTTATTTTCTTATGCATTAAAAA
The DNA here is from genome assembly GCA_910578175.1 of uncultured Lachnospiraceae bacterium. GTDB lineage: Bacteria > Bacillota > Clostridia > Lachnospirales > Lachnospiraceae > Bovifimicola. The sequence goes on along the minus strand of CAJTPF010000001.1, from coordinate 124,072 downwards.
TACCACTTTTCAATATAAATGTCAACTTGAATTTCGGTGTTTTATTCCCGTCTGAAAATTTTTATTCCGGGACTACATTGCCTTCTTTGCGCATGCGATCGCCAGAGAACCCGGACCAATATGGCAGGACACGCTGAGGGATAAATGGTCCACATAAATATCCGTGCCAGGAAATATCTGCTCCAGTTCCTTTTTTAATTCCATTGCCGCTTCCAGATTTTCCGTATGGGCGATCTGTATGGCTGTATCGCCGTTTTTATTGTCATGAAACCGGTCATGAATATCCTTTTTCATAGCCTCTATCATAATGGATTTCCCCTGCTTTGCGGTCCTGGCCTTGGCAAATGCATCCAGCTTTTCTCCCTGTATCTGTAATACAGGTTTTAAACGGAGCAGATTTCCCAAAGCTGCAGCTGCCGGTGTGATCCTGCCGCCCCGTTTTAAATAGGTTAAAGTATCCAGCATAATATAGATACTTGCTTCCAGCTTTTCTTTTTCCAGAATTTCCCTGATCTCTGCCGCAGACTTTCCGGTTTCCGCAAGATGAATGGCATCCAGAACGGATTGTCTCTGTGTCACGGATATCCTCTGATTATTTACTACCTGCACCCTGCCGGCATAATCATCCGCCAGAACGATGGCCGTCTGGCAGGAGCTGCTCAGTCCGCTTGACATGGGAATATGGACGATCTCATCATATCCTTCATTCAGCAGCCTGTCCCATAAAGACAGCACGGATTCCGGTGTAGGCTGGGAGGTGGATATTTCCCTGTCACTTTTCAGTTTTTCAAAAAATTCTTCTACGGATAAGTTGATTCCCTCAAAGTATTCTTTACCATCGATCATAAATGGCATTGGTAAAACAAATATCCCCAGTTCCTCTGCCTGCTGCTGGGTAATCCCGCTATTACTATCTGTAATGACTGCAATTTTACTCAATCCTTTACCTCCATCTGTGCCATAACACGTTTTTTACTACTGATAATTATTCTATCATTTAATAATGGATTAAGCAAGTAAATTGTGCTATACTAATAGCATTATATGCATCAAAGGAGGACTTTTAACATGTGGGCTGAAAACAGCGTATTTTATCAGATTTATCCATTGGGTTTCTGCGGAGCGCCGTTTGAAAACGACGGTATCCCCACTTCGAGAATATTAAAAGTGATTGACTGGATTCCGCATATCCAGGATTTAGGCGCCAATGCCATTTATTTTTCACCAGTATTTGAATCCGACACCCATGGATATAATACACGGGATTACCGGCAGATCGACTGCCGTCTCGGTACCAATGAAGATTTTAAAAAAGTTTGTGATGAACTGCATCATGCAGGTATAAAAGTCGTATTGGACGGCGTATTTAATCATGTAGGACGAGGCTTTTTCGCTTTTCAGGATGTACTGAAAAACCGTGAAAACTCTCCATACGTCAGCTGGTTTTCCAGAATTGATTTCGGCGGGAATTCCGGCTATAATGACGGTCTGTGGTATGAAGGCTGGGAAGGTAATTATGACCTGGTAAAACTAAATTTAAGAAACGAAGAGGTCATCCATCATATTTTTGAGAGCATCCGGTTCTGGGCAGAGGAATTCGATATCGACGGACTTCGTCTGGACGTGGCGTACTGCCTGGATAAAGATTTCTTACGGAGGCTTCATTCCTTCTGCAATGATCTAAAACCGGATTTCTGGCTGCTGGGAGAACTGCTCCATGGCGACTATAACCAGTTTGTCAATCCTGATATGCTTCACAGCTGTACAAACTATGAATGTTATAAAGGTCTTTTTTCCAGCTTTAACAGCATGAATATGTTTGAAATCGTTCATTCCCTGTTACGGCAGTTCGGACCGGAAAACTGGACCCTGTACCGCGGAAAGCATCTTCTTTGTTTCGTGGACAACCATGATGTATCCAGAATTGCAAGCAACCTTACAAACGAAAAGCATCTTCCGTTAATATATGCCATGGAATTCGGTATGCCGGGAATCCCGTGTGTGTATTACGGTAGCGAGTGGGGGGCAAAAGCGCATAAAAACGAAGGCGATCCTGCCCTTCGCGCCTGCTTTGAAGAACCGGTTGACAATGAATTATCAAAATACATTTCAAAACTGGCAGAAGCACATAAAAACAGCAAGGCCATCTGTTACGGGGATTTTAAATCTGTCGTACTGACCAATCACCAGTGTGTATTTGAACGGAACTGTGACGGAGAACGGGTATTTGT
>CAJTPF010000001.1:31603-121827 GCA_910578175.1 uncultured Lachnospiraceae bacterium | reverse complement strand
GGCTATAAATGCCTCGGATAACGAGTATACGGCACATTTTGATTCCGGGGCGGCTATCATGACTGATCTGATCAGCGGTGAGACGGTCCATATGGAGAATGGGCTGGCGATGCCGGGGTATAGCGCGTATTACCTGAGTATATCGGAATAGATATTTTTTAAATTGTCAGACCAGACACACTGAAAAGAATAACGCTCACTGATCACGTGAGCGTTATTCTTTTTCATTCTGACTCTGTATTCTGGGTATCTACAATCACTATACCGGAATCTCCGTTCTGCGCCTGTTTCAATACAGCCTGAACTAAAACCTGAAACGATCCATGGGAAGAAGAGGCGCCCGCCAATGCATCGATACTTCCCTTCCCCTGCCCTTCCAGCAACTGATTTGCATAGTAGCGTGTATACTCGTTTGGATATGTGCCGTTCGCATGGAACATCGTCTGCATATAGGCATTATCCCAGCTCTTAATAAAACCGCTGGCGTTCTCCGCATTGTACTCCACCGAAACGATACTTCCGTCTTTGACCATGATCGTAATATACTCTTTCCATCCGAAATTAAACTCAGCGGCCTGAGCGGTATAGTACCCGTCCTGAAGCCCCTCCTGCTCTCCACAGGCAGTCAGCAAAAAAGTCAGGAGCAACAGGGATAAAAGTATCATGAAAATCCGTTTCATCTGTCATTCCCCTCCTTCAAAGCAAATTTTTGCACCTGGGACTGAAGCGCTTCCGCTTCCCTTGCCAGCATTCCGCTAGACTTTTCTGTTCCCTCTGCGCTTTGCAGATTCCGGTCCGCTATACCGGAAATAGCCTCAATCCTTTCCTCCATTACAGCCAGAGCGCTCTCCTGACCTTCTACCGCCACTGCCAGCCGATCCGAGATCATACTGATCTGTGACGAAAAATCAGAAATGGCATTGAGAGAGTCGGCCGTATCGGCAGTCAGTTCCACACCGGTCTGAATAATGGCCCCTGTGTTCTTCACCATATCCGTAGCTCTCTGAGCTGCCTTGGCGCTCTGGGCAGCCAGTTGCTTAACCTGTTCCGCAACTACAGCGAATCCCTGTCCGGCGGATCCTGCATGAGCCGCCTCTACAGAAGCGTTCAAGGCCAGAAGATTGGTCTGGAATGCAATGCCCTCAATATCCTGCGCAATTTTTGTGATCTCTCTTGCATTTGAACTGATATCTTCCATCGCCAGCGACAGTTTCGCCATCTGGCTGTTTGCATTTTGAATACGGCGGATGATTTCTTCTGTCTGGGTACGTGTCTGATTACTACTCTCTGTAACATTAGCCAGACGCTCTTTTACGCAAGTCACCTCATGTACCAGTGCTTCTGCAGACTGATTCTGTTCCAGCGAAGCCTGATGCAGTTCACCGGACTGTCCGCTCAGATCCTCCGCCATATTTGTCAGCCGGACCGCCGCATCACGGAATCCCAGTATCGTTTCATTCATTGACTGGATAATCGTATACAGACTGCCCCGGATCAATTCAAAATCACCTTTGTAGTTCATCTGTGGCTCAGTCCGTAAATTACCGCTGGCAACCTGTGTCAGCACCTGCTGGATATCTGATATGTACCGGTTTACACTATCCACCGTGGCATCCAGCGTCTGTGTCATTATACCCAGTTCATCTCCGGTGCGGACAGGAACCACTTCTGTATGCAGATCGCCGTCAGAAAGGGCCACCATACGCTTTGTTACGTTCTTTACCGGACGTGAAATGGAACGGGACAGTTGAAGAACCAGCAATATGGAGATCACCAGCCCTCCTATGGTAGCCATTACCGCCACCAGCAATGCCCTGCTGATCACATCATGATAATCCGATTTGGGAATCTGAACGACCAAAGACCACTGTGTACCACGAATAGGAGAAAAAGCAGCCAGTATTTTCTCTCCGTTCACGGAAATCTCCAGCGCTCCCGTTTCGCCGGTGGTCACACGGCTTACCGTCTCTTCATCACAATCATTAAGCTGGGACAGTGAACTTCCCTCAAGAACCACCGACTGGTCCGGATGTCCGGTCACGATCCCTTCCCGGTTGACCATATAGGCCATACCATGTCTGCCTATATTGATGCTGCCGATCACATCATTAAGCGTGTCATATTTATAAATGCCCACTACATACAGGATCGTCTCTCCATCCTGTTTCACAGGCATACCCATCATAATCCCCAGTTTTCCTTCAAAAATAGTAGAAGAAAATGTAGTCAGATTATCCGTCTCTTTTAAAAGCGCAAAAAAACTGCTGTCAAGTGTTTCCAGCGCTCCGTCAGTCCCCTGAACCAGCCCTCCGTTTAGATCATAAAGGGCAATCGTGTAAAGTTCATATATTTCTGCTGCTTCTTCCAATACTGCCTTTCGGTTTTCCCATGTCTCTTCAGTCGCCGGACGGTTCTCCGACGCTTCGCCCGATTCAACGAATACCTCATTCATTCTGGAATCTCCGGCAATGGCCATCATTCGATCCGCCAGCATATGGATATTTGCTTCCACAGTCTTAGCTGACTGCCGTGCCATAGGCTGAAGACTGTCAAGCAAAATATTGCTGGCAAGCAACTGCATGGAAAATGCCATGATCACACAACATATAACCACCAATATCAGAATATTAATCGTCGTGTTTCTCAGTATTCTCCGGTTAAGGCTTCGTTTCACCATTGGTGCCCCATGGGAGTCTACCTGTTTTCCTGCCATGTTCCTATCTCTCCTTTGCTTTTTAATTTACACAATAAAAGCCATTCAGCCGCCGGACCAGGCTTACGCTTCGCATCCAAACCGGCGATGACAGACTTTGTTAAAAGTATAACATGGATTGCTTAAAAATGGAAGTATGCATAAAAGTTGTAAATCGGATTCACCTGATATATGCAATAGCCTCCTTCACATTTTTCACCCCAAGGATCTTTATCCCTTCCGGTACTTTCATGCCCTCCAGCGATGCTGCCGGCATGATACACTCGTTAAAGCCCAGCTTCACCGCTTCCATGATCCTCTGTTCCGCCATGCTGACGGCCCGTACCTCACCGGACAGTCCGACCTCTCCAAATACAATGGTCTTGGAATCAATGATCTTATCCTTGTAACTGGATACGATCGCCATAATGATTCCCAGATCCAGCGCCGGTTCGTTGATCTTTATGCCTCCGGCTATATTGACATAAGCATCGCATTCGTTTAACTGTAATCCCAGTCTCTTTTCCAATACCGCCATCAGCAGATTCACCCTGTTATAGTCGGTTCCGGCAGACGTCCGCCGGGGCAGGCCGAAGTTTGTTTTACAGACCAGCGCCTGAATCTCGATAAGGATCGGCCGCGTTCCCTCTATGGAACATGCGGTAACGGAACCGGAAGCCTGCTCCGGTCTGCCGCTTAACATATATTCGGAAGGATTTTTCACTTCCTTCAGACCGGTCTCCCGCATTTCAAATACACCGATTTCGTTGGTGGAACCAAATCTGTTTTTTACTCCCCGCAGTATTCTGTATGAAGCATGTCTGTCGCCTTCAAAGTACAGTACGGTATCCACCATATGCTCCAGTACCCTCGGACCGGCCACCACGCCCTCTTTTGTAACATGCCCCACAATAAAAATAGATATTGCCAGACCCTTTGCCAGCTGCATAAATGTATTTGTCGATTCCCTGACCTGACTGACACTTCCCGGCGCCGAACTGACGTCTTCTTTATACATGGTCTGAATGGAGTCTATGATTACGATCTCCGGTTTCTGCTGTCGTATGACGTCTTCTATGACGTCAAGATTTGTTTCGCATAACAGAGATATATCATCTCCGAATTCTCCGATTCTAGTGGCCCGAAGCTTAATCTGTTTCAGGGATTCCTCCCCGGATATGTACAGGACTTTCTGCTTCCTGACGGAAAGGTTCCGGCATACCTGCAGAAGCAGCGTGGATTTTCCGATTCCCGGATCTCCGCCTACGAGGATTAAAGAACCCGGGATAATCCCACCGCCAAGTACCCGGTCCAGTTCTTCGATGCCGGTTGTCATCCGGTCATCACTGCTCATTGAGATATCCTTCAATCTTGCGGGTGCAGTGACAGCACGGGATTTTCGGACTGCGGCACCTCCTTTTTTTATCGCAGGTTCCTCTGTAAACGTGTTCCACTCCCGGCAGCCCGGACATTGCCCCAGCCACTTCGGAGATTCATAGCCGCATTCTTTGCAAAAAAATATGTTTCCTTTTGTTTTCAAATTTAATTTCCTTCCTGATATTCATATAATAAAAACATAGAACTTCCGGATATCCGCCGGATTTCATGCCGCAAAACAAAATTTCGTTTCGCTGCCACTATCATCCTGCTAATACCGCAGAAGTTCTATCAGAGATATAAATACGAAAAATCCACAGGTTTTATAACAATTATTTACTGTTTCACCAGTTCAACCTGTACGACTTTTCCGGGATTCAGTTCCACGCTTAATACCAGTTTGCCCCCCAGGTTAGCCGTCACTTTTCCTACATTGATTCCATCAATATTTACTTTATATTCCGCACCGTTTTCGGCTTCCACCGTGATCTGTGCATCATCCATGCCTTCCACCTGAAACTCCATCCTGTCATCGGTTTCCTGAAAATGGGTAACGGCAGTTCCCGGTACCGATTCATAAACAAACATTCCGTTTCGTTCCAGTTTTGTGATCTCCTTAAATGTTTTTACCTTATAGACATCACCCTGATACTCATAATCGGCAAGTTTGGATTTCTGCTCTAACTCATAATTTCCAAAACTCAATGTGTTATCAGTTTCCGTGCGCAACAATTCATTTACTACTGACATATTATGTCCTCCTGGTATTTTTATTATTTTATCGTGGTCCCCCACTGCCTGTCTGCTATCTTTTAACAATAGTATACAATATTTTAGATAGAATGGAAGAAAAAGATTTTTACATATTTGTTAATTATTTGTAATAACTATTTCCTATCCAACCTTAAATTCCAATTTTTTATTACTTACGGTTACGGATACCTTATCCCCTGAACTGACGGTTCCGTTTAAGATTTCTTCTGCCAGTCTGTCTTCAATGGCTGACTGGATCTTTCTTCTCAAAGGTCTCGCACCGTACTTCTTATCAAAGCTTTCTTCTACCAGCATGGTCTTTGCCGCCGCTGTAACCGCCAGACCGATATTCAATTGTTCTTCTGCCCTCCGGATCACTTCATTGAGCATAATCGTAACGATCTGTTTCATATCTTCTTTCTGAAGGGAACGAAAAACAATGATCTCATCGATACGGTTGAGAAACTCCGGCTTAAAAATCTGCTTGATCTCTTCCATAACACCGTTTTTCATTTTCTCATAGTTCACGGTTTCATCACTGCTGGAATTAAATCCAAGCATCTTCGGTTCTACGATCCGCTGGGCCCCCGCATTGGAAGTCATAATGATGACCGTATTCTTAAAATCCACTTTTCTTCCGGTATTATCGGTAATATGCCCCTCGTCCAGTACCTGAAGCAGGATATTAAACACATCCGGATGTGCTTTTTCGATTTCGTCAAATAAAATTACCGAATAAGGATTCCGGCGGACCCGCTCGCTTAACTGGCCCCCGTCATCATATCCTACATATCCCGGCGGCGAGCCGATCAGTTTTGATACGCTGTGCTTTTCCATATATTCCGACATATCTACACGAATAATGGAATCTTCGCTTCCGAACACGGCTTCTGCCAGGGCTTTTGATAACTCTGTCTTGCCAACGCCCGTTGGTCCTAAAAACAGAAAGGAACCGATCGGGCGTTTCGGATCTTTTAAGCCCACCCTGCCTCTACGGATGGCATTTGACACGGCATCTACGGCTTCTTTCTGTCCAATGACCCGTTTCGTCAGAATACGGTTCAGTTTTTTCAGTTTCACGGACTCCTTTTCCGTAATCTTAGCAACCGGAATCTTGGTCCATAATGCAATGACATCGGCAATATCATTTTCTTCCACTACCGGTTGCCGGTCTTTTTCCGTCTTCTTCTTTCCGGTTGCGGACTGGAGCTGCTCCAGTTTTTTCCTGAATGTATCCTGTTCTTCTTTGTATTCAGAAACAAGTTTAAAATTCAGGTTTCGTATAGCCTCGACTTTGCCATCCTCCAGGCGCTGGATCTCATTCTTTAATTCGGTTTCCTTTATTTCCTTCGCCGGAATATTTAACTTAACCTTTGAAGCCGCTTCATCCAGTACGTCGATGGCTTTATCCGGAAGAAAACGGTCATTGATATATCTGGCCGACATGGATACGGCGGCTTCTATGGCTTCTTCCGTAATCCTGACCTTATGATATTCTTCATACTTCTGTTTAATTCCCTGAAGGATTTCCATGGTCTCTTCTTTGGTAGGTTCCTCCACCGTTACCGGCTGGAACCTCCGCTCCAGAGCCGCATCTTTTTCAAAATATTTTCTGTATTCATTTAAAGTCGTCGCACCAATGAGCTGCAGTTCTCCTCTTGCAAGGGCCGGTTTTAAGATATTTGCAGCATCTATGGAACCTTCTGCTCCTCCGGCTCCAATGATGGTATGAATCTCATCCAGAAATAATAATATATTTCCGTCCGCTTTAACTTCACCGATCACCCGTTTGATCCGCTCTTCAAATTCACCGCGGTATTTGGAGCCTGCCACCATAGCCGGCACATCCAGTGTCAGCAGACGCTTGTTTTTAATGGAATCCGGTACTTCTCCGGCCGCTATCCTTGCCGCGATAGCTTCTACGATAGCTGTTTTTCCCACTCCCGGTTCTCCTACCAGACAAGGGTTGTTTTTGGTCCGGCGGCTCAGAATCTGAATGATTCTTGATATCTCATGATTCCTTCCGATCACGGGATCGGTTTTCCCTTCGCGGACATTTGCAGTCAGGTCAACACTAAACTGGTTTAAGGCAGATTTCGTTCCGGACCTTCCGCTTTGACCCTGCCGGGAGCCGGGAGATCCGCCCTCCTGTGAACCGACTGCACTTTCAAACTGCCGGACATCATATCCGATAGTTTCAAATATAGCTGTGTAAATTCCCTTTAAATTAATACTTAATGTATTCATCAGTCTTGTGGCAACGCCTTCGCGTTCCCGGATCAGCGCCAGCAGAATATGCTCGGTTCCAGCCAGTTTTTCATTGGTCTTCTCCGCATATAAGACACTTTTATCCAATACGCTTTGTGCTCTCGGCGTAAATAATTCCCTGTCACAGACAGTCACGGACTTTACCGGTGCAACCAGAGAATCGATCATCTCCATTACCTTATTTTTATCAACCTTATATTTTTTCAGTATAAGAGCCGCCGTTGTATCCTCCACGGAAAGCAGTCCCAGCAAAATATGCTCTGTCCCGATATAACTGTGCTGTAATTCCGCCGCTATCATTTCCGACTGCTCAATTACCTGCCTTGCTTTCAGGGTAAATCTTTCCTCCATCTGCTATATTGCCTCCAATTCTCCCACTATTATTATCCATTGTCTTATTCTTCCAAAAATTCCGAATATATTTCGTGAACGATCTGATGTGCTTCGTCTTCACTGATATTTCTGCATATGGCCTTTGCAAGAATAACTATCATTTCTTCCCTCATATCCTCTAAAGCCTTTATCTTATTGATATCGAAAGCCACCACTGCTCCTTTTCGCCGGTCCAGTTTGAGAAAACCTTCCTGTCTCAAAACTGCATACGCTTTATTAACGGTATGCATATTGATACCTATATCGTCTGCAAGCTGCCGGACGGAAGGCAGTGCGTCTCCTTCCCTGATCCTGTCTGCCGCTATACCAAGAATTATCTGATTACGTACCTGCATATATATTGCTTCATCACTATTAAAATCAATAGATATTAACATATGATCACTGCCTTTCAAAGTATAGTTCCATCTACAGGATCTTTATCTGTCATCTCCGTCTTCCAGATCTACAAATTCAATTTCAAACGGTTCCTCTTCTTCCGTTTCTTTTGTCTGTTCCTTTGACGGTACACGGGCTTTGGACGGTTCCGATCCTGTCGGTCCTTCCGGCCGAGTTACCTCCGTATGATTTGATTCCGGCTGGCCGGCCTGCATCTCTTCCTCTTCCTGCCCTGTTGTTTCATCTGCGGAATCTTCCTGCTGTTCCAAAACATCATTTATGTTTTCCGCAAGTTTTTCCGCTTTCATTTCATTTACCTGGGCAACCATATCCAGTTTCAGTTCCTGTCCGGAGTCTCCTCCCAGTATCTTATCTTCCTCATCGGTTTCTTCATCATCTTCTTTTATTATATTTGCCTTAAACATAAGAATGATACATAAAAGAAGCAAAATGAAACAGCCGGCCCCAAGGCCTATGATGATCCTTATTTTTGTTGTTTTGTCATCTTCATATCTTTTTTTCAGATTTGTATACTTATTTTGCAGAGACTTTACTGCACTGTCATCCGTTGACGGTTCCTCTACGTTTCCGTCTGCCTTATTTCCCGGTGCAAACCTCTGCATGGTCTCTTCCTTCTTATCATACACATATAAAGCTGTTTCACCATTATAATTCATGGCATAAACCACATAAAATTCACTGCCCTCTTCTTTTATCCAGGCATTGATATTTTCGCCGCCGATTTCCAGCGTTGTGGCTGTATATCCTTCCGGTCCCGCATAATCTGCACCTGTGGGAATGATCGTATATATTTTCTGATTGGTTGCGAGATTTACCATCCGGTTCATGGAACCGTCGATTTCATTTAATATATAAAATACCTGATTCGTTCCTTCCGTATCATCGGCCAGGCACAGCAAAGCCAGTGGTTTAGAGATTCCCCGGAATGATACGACGGTTCTTCCGTCATAAGATGCGGTACTCTCTTCAAATCCTTCCGGCGGTGTGATGAGATTTGTATCCTGAATGATATATTTTCCGATCGCTTCGATATAAACCGGTGAACGGTCGATTTCCGGCGCCGTTGATTCTGCCGGCGTCGTCTCTCCCGGCACATCTGCCGTAGTGGTTTCCTCCGGCGCGGCAGTAGCTGCCACCGCCCGGGTGGTATACAGCGTATAGGTCTGACTGGTTCCGTCTTCCGCCACAACCGTAATCGTGGTTTTATTATCGCCCGGATCTATTCTGGTACCGGATACCTGTGTTGTCGCATTCTGGTCAGATAAAGTCGTGGATACCACCAGTCTTTCCACATCCTCTGCCAGTTCTGCCTTATATTCAAATACATCCGGTGAAAATCCCGGTATGAATTCTACGTTAACGCTGTCTCCCGATGACCGCACCGCTGATACCGAAAGTCCCGATAAATTACAGTCTGAAGAGGCAGTTGCAGGCGCCGATATGGTCACCTGCCCCGGCACAGGCGCCACGGACATATATACTTCACCATCCGTATCTTCCAGAACCCTGGTATTGCTGTCTATGGTAATGGCCGAGGTTCCCGCTTTTTTAGCAGTGAAAGAAATATTAAATGTTTTCCCCTTACCGGTTTCATCCATTTCATAAAAAACATACTTGATCAAACCAGCGCCTCCGGCTCCTTCTCCGCCGTTATACTCTAACAGGGCACTGTCGTAAGAAATATAAACCTCCGCAACACCCATTACCGCATCCGCTGTTAATGTAATCGGAACATTGACGGTCTCTCCTTCGGAAGCCTCCACGGAGCCTGCGGATATATTTACCGTTCCGGCCATGGCATCTATATGCTTCCAGCCAATAAACAGAAAACTTAACAATAATCCGGTTATTATTTTTTTCATTCTTAAATTCATCGTTCAACCCATGCATATTCCGGTACTGTCTGCATTTTTCCTTTCCTAAATGATTTCAATATCACTGTGATATGTAACTGCGTCCCAATATATGCCGCTTCATATACAACATATCCACAATGTCAATACCGCCTTTTTTATTCACGTCGGCAGCAATTTCCCTGAGTCCGTCCAGCGAAGAAGTTCCCAGAACATGCCTCTTCATATATAACATATCTACAATATCCACCTTACCGTCCCCATTGATATCACCATATACGATACATGCATATTCCTTTACCCCTGTTCCGTTCTTATCGCGGATCAGTATCCTGCTACCGGTTCCAATGCTTCCTGTTAACGGGGTTTTTCCGTCAGCCTGATACATTTCCATTGTGCATCCTTTTAAAATAAATCCGGATGTAAAGGTGCTGACCGCCGTATCCGGTTGTATGCCGGTTATATAAATATCATCCTGAACATTGTAACTGGTGGAATACTCCGCTGTTCCCACGGTTCCGGAACCTGTGGTCGGTTCTTGCGGAGGTTCCGTGGACGGTTCATTTCCGATATCGTTTGCTGCCTTTCGCACCACCATCAGTGTATAAGTCCGCACAGCGCCGTTATTGGCCGTAACCCTGATCTCAAACAGATTGCTTCCTACCTGCAGCATCTTTTTTCCAGTGCCGGAAATCACTGCCTTGCCATCCACGGCTGCCGCACTTATTTTAATACTTTCCACGGTATGCGGTACGATCAGGTCATACTGTGTCGTAAATTTACTAAACGTCGGTGTTAAGGAGTATCCCTCTACCACAATATTATCCAGTACATTATTTGGACTTCCGTCTCCGGTAGGACACTCACAGGCCGTCTCCGGCATATTTTTATATACCGGAATCTTAAATACCAATGGTATCGTTTCCTTCATTGCACCCGAATAAGCATTTGACATCTTTACTGCCTCCGATTTGGGTGCCTGTACATTTGCCATATACTGATGGGTATACGGCGTCCCAATCAAATCAAATTTCTCGTAATATAACGTATCCTGCCCGATGTTGATATAACCAGAACCAATAAAAGAAGCGCCTCCCACAATGGCTTTATATTTTGTATTCCATGGACGCAGATTGTCAGGATCCGTTTTGGAAGCATAGATCAGTCCGTTTTCAACGGCGCCTTTTCCGTCATGGGCATATGCTCCGATATTATAGAAATTATATAATCCGGTATAAACATTACCGGTTGCCGGCCGGTAATTTCCCGTTACGCCTCCGGTAGTACCGGAAGTTCCCACTTCCTGAATTACTCTGGAAGCCAGATGATACGGACTGACGCCGGATTGTGCCGCGGCCTCCATAAAGGTCCTGGCATAGGTTTTTCCGGCCTCGGTTTCCGCATGTCCCATAAATGTTCCGCTCAACAGGGACTCCACATTTTCTTCTTTGTGTATTGCTGCATCAAATGACAATAATTCAAACATAAATATGGTTTTTTCGTCCAGAAAATTTCTGGGATCCATACTGTATGAAATCAGCTCCTCGGATGCCGATACCCAGCTGGTTCCGTCAAAAGTATTCCATGTGCCCCTGTCCCAGTCATAGGAACCGGGAGCTAAAGACTTCCAGGAACTGATGGAATTATACCATACCAGGTTCCGTCCCACCAGACTTTCATTTCTGATCACCTCAGCCCATTCATAGTCCAGCCGGTCCGCCACAAATACCCATTTCGGATATTTGGCGTGCAACATACGCAGTCCCGGTTTATAACTTTCCGGAAATCCCTGTGCATTCAGATAATTCTCAAAATCACCATCGGGTTCATAAGAATTATTTTCCACATCCACATAACTACCATGGATAAATCCGGTAAGCTCCACTCCGCCGGTATAAGAAAACTTAATCTTATACCATAATGCCCCGTCTGCGGCATACGCCTCGTCAATGAGCCTTACGGAATCTCCAATATTCAGTTGAACATAATTTCCGTTATAGGTAAGTCTGTTAGTGTTACCGGCAGTCCCTGCGCTGGTACGTATATTAACATAAGTCCCGTTAACCGTACCCGTTTTCTCCGTATAGGCCATTGTATTATAATAAAACAGGGAAACTGCCGCCACCAGGATCAATCCAATGGTTAACATACCTATATTACGCTTCATTGTTTTAGCTATTCTCATAGCTGCAACTCCTTTGTCTTCCGCATGCATAATACTGTTCAGCCTTCGTCTATGGCTTTTCCTATATCGCTTCTCATGTACTTATTTGCGAATCCGATCCATTTCGCAGCTTCATAAGCATTTGCCCTTGCGGTCTTTAAATCCGTTCCCGTCGCGGTTACACCAAGAACACGTCCGCCGTTTGTAACGATCCTGCCGTTCTCTGCTCTGGTCCCGGCATGGAACACAAAATAAGAATCTTTATCTTTAAAATTATCCAAACCGTGAATTTCATATCCTTTTTCATATTTTTCAGGATACCCTTCCGATGCAAGTACCACACAGACAGCGGCATTGTCCTCAAAATCCAGCTCCACTTCATCCAGTGTTCCGTCAATGCATCTCTCAAACACATCTATAATATCATTTTTCATCCTTGGCAGTACCACCTGGGTTTCCGGGTCTCCAAATCTGGCGTTATATTCCAGTACCTTTGGACCTTCCGCAGTCAGCATCAGACCGAAAAAGATAATTCCTTTAAATTCTCTTCCTTCCGCCTTCATGGCATCAACGGTTGCCTGATAGATATTCTTTTTACAAAATTCATCAATTTCTTCCGTATAAAAAGGACTTGGTGAAAATGTACCCATTCCTCCGGTATTTAACCCCTGGTCTCCGTCTTTTGCCCTCTTATGATCCTGTGCGGAAGTCATGATTTTAATGGTTTTTCCATCTACAAAGGACAATACGGAAACTTCCCGGCCGGTCATAAATTCTTCCACCACTATGGTATTTCCTGCCGCACCAAACTGTTTATCCAGCATCAGGGTCTTCACTCCCGCCATTGCCTCATCTTTGGTATTGCAGATCAATACGCCTTTTCCAAGGGCAAGTCCGTCCGCTTTTAATACGACGGGATATTTGGATGTTTCCAGATACTCCATAGCCGTCTCCGGCGAATCAAAAGTCTCATATCCCGCGGTTGGAATCCCGTACTTTTTCATCAGGTCTTTGGAAAACGCTTTGGATCCTTCCAGAATCGCCGCATTCTTTTTTGGTCCGAATACCCGCAATCCTTCCTGCTCAAATACATCCACGATACCGCCTACCAGCGGGTCGTCCATTCCGATGACTGTTAAATCAATGCCCTGTTCCTTTGCAAATGCTGCCAGTTTTTCGAACTCCATGGCTCCGATATCGACACATTCCGCGATTTCAGAGATTCCTGCGTTTCCCGGGGCACAATATATTTTATCTACTCTGCTGCTCTTTGCCGCTTTCCATGCGATTGCATGTTCCCTGCCGCCGCTGCCTACGATCAAAACTTTCATTTTCTGCCTGTTCCTATACCTTTCCTTAAACGTTTCTGTTTTTATTCATCGATCCATGCAATTCCGTTTTCTACTTTTACTTTTCCGTTTGCGATCAGATTTATGGCCTGAGGCATGATCTTCCATTCCGCCTCAGTCATCACGCGCTTCTGGAGAATCTCCGGTGTATCGCCCTTCAGGACCGGCACTGCTTTTTGCAGGATGATCGGACCGGTATCCGTACCTTCATCCACAAAATGTACGGTTGCACCAGTAAGTTTCACCCCCCGCTCCAATGCCGCCTCATGGACATGTAACCCGTAAAATCCTTTCCCGCAGAACGAAGGAATTAATGCCGGATGAATGTTGATGATCCTGTTTGCATATTTGTTGATCAATTCCGCCGGAAGTACCACCATGCAGCCTGCCAGCACAATCAGATCCGGATGATACTCATCTATTTTGGCAATCAGCGCCTCATTAAATTCATCCCGTGTTTCGAAAGATTTCGGAGAAACACAGACTGCCGGAATATTGTTATCCATTGCCCGCTGCAATGCATAAGCACCCGGATTGTTGCTGATGACTACCTCGATTCCGGCATTGGTGACAACTCCGTTCCGTATGCCGTCTATGATAGCCTGAAGGTTTGTCCCTCCGCCGGAAACAAGTACACCGATCCTTAGCATAATGTAACCCCTTTTTCTCCTGCCTGTGTTTCACCGATGATATATGCTTTTTCTCCCGCCGCTTCGATTGCTTTCATCACGGTCTCCGTATCTCCCGGATCAACGGCAAGGACCATTCCGATTCCCATGTTAAAGGTATTATACATCATCTGTTCCGCAATATCTCCGTCCTTCGAAAGCATATTAAAGATCGGAGGTACTTCATAACTGTCCTTCTTTACGACCGCACGGATGCCCTCCGGAAGCATCCTCGGGATATTCTCATAAAACCCGCCGCCGGTAATATGGCTGCAGCCTTTTATCCTGACTCCGGCATCCTTGATATTTTTCAACGTCTTAACATATATTCTGGTCGGCGCCAGCAATGCCTCTCCCAGGGTCTCCCCGAGAGAATCATAATATGTATTTAAGGCTTCTGTCGTCATTTTGAACACTTTTCTGACAAGGGAAAATCCGTTGCTGTGTACTCCTGATGAAGCGATACCGATCAATGTATCTCCCGGTTTGATATCCTGTCCCGTGATCAGGTCTTTCTTATCAACGACTCCCACAGCGAATCCTGCAAGGTCATACTCATCCACCGGATAAAATCCCGGCATCTCGGCTGTTTCTCCGCCGATCAGCGCCGCACCGGACTGCTTGCAGCCTTCCGCCACACCGCTTACGATCGTAGCGATCTTTTCCGGTTCATTCTTACCGCATGCTATGTAGTCCAGGAAAAATAAAGGCTCGCCGCCGGCACAGGCAATATCGTTAACACACATGGCCACACAGTCGATTCCGATGGTATCATGCCTGTCCAGCAAAAATGCCAGTTTCAGCTTTGTCCCCACGCCGTCGGTCCCGGATACCAATGTAGGTTCCTCCATATTTTTAAAGGCTTCCATGGAAAACGCTCCCGAAAAACCTCCTATATTTGTCAAGACTTCCGGTCTCATCGTTCCTTTTATATGCTCCTTCATCAACTCTACGGATCTGTATCCGGCTTCAATGTCAACTCCAGCTTTTTTGTAATCCATTTCTATTTACCCATGCAAATCTGCATATTCCTTTCCTGATTTATTATCCTGTTACTATTTACATTTGTTTTAAATAGTCCCTGTAGCCAATCTGTTCCAGCTTTTCTTTCTTTGCAACAACTTTATCTTTTAATCCTTCTTTATAGTTTTTCAGTTTTAAAAGAAGTGCATCATCGGATACAGCCAGTATCTTAGCCGCCATCAGTCCTGCATTGGCACCTCCGTTGATAGCCACTGTAGCCACCGGTATTCCCTGAGGCATCTGGACGATGGAATATAATGAATCCACTCCGCCTAAAGATTTTGTATAAATCGGTACGCCAACCACCGGCAGTTGGAATATGGCGGCTGCCATCCCCGGTAAATGAGCGGCGCCACCGGCTCCTGCTATAATAACCTTAATGCCTTTTTCTTCCGCACTCTTTGCATAATCAAAAAATATATCCGGCATTCTGTGGGCGGATATTACTGTCATCTCATATTCTATACCGAATTCTTCCAGTATCTCCGCTGCTTTGCTCATTACCTCCAAATCCGAGTCGCTTCCCATAACTATTCCAACTTTTGCCATTTTTTGTATCTCCTTTTCTAAGTTGATTCCTCTTACTCTGATCGATTTCATTGAAATCTTTGAAATTTTTAAAGATAAGATTTATTTTACTAGTTAATAGCATTATAGTCAAGTTTATCTATTCGATTATGTTTCCGTTTTTTACGTTTTTCTCTAATATCGGCTTGCAGAAATCCCATAAAACCTCAGATCCCTCCGGGGTCGGTTCATTCCTTTTTAATATCTGCTCCAGACGGATTCCGTTATCTTTCCACGAAATTCCTCCCGATGCATCGTTAAGCAGCAGCGGCTGAATCTTATCCAAAGTCAGTGCAAACTTTGCCTCCGGTGTCTCGGAGGCTTCAAATTCATCCCAAAGTCCCCTGAAATGATCCGCCTGATCCTTTGGAAGAATCCTGAACAGCCGGTCCGCCGCTTTCAATTCCCGCTGGCGCTTTGTAGTATTTCCTGTTTCATCATATGCATATGTATCTCCTGCATCGATCTCCACTATATCATGGATCAAAACCATGGACATGGTTTTCAGAACATCTATTTTCTTATTGGCATATTCGCCAAGCAGCATCGCCATTACCGCCAGATGCCAGGAATGTTCCGTATCGTTTTCTTTTCTGGATCCATCTGATAAATACGTCTGTCTGAAAACCTGTTTTAAACGGTCAATCTCCATTATAAACTTTATCTGGCTGTTCAGCCTCTCCATATCCCATTCCATAAAAAAGCCTTCCTTTCAAAATATATATTATAACGGCGGTCGCGAAACTCACGGTCACCTGTATTTCTTAATTGATTAAATTATAACTCCATAAGCAATGATCATTGTTGTAACGAGCCAAATGATCCCACAGATTCCGCAGCCCACAAATGAAAATACATAAAACCGTTCTTTTTCCCTGAAACTCAGCAGCCCGTTGATCAATCCGATGCCGGAGACCAGAAACGAAAGAGCTCCCAGCATACCCACCTGTATACCTGCCTCCCCTTTATCGGTATATGATATATAAATACCTGTACACAAAAGAATTATAGCTGCCACCCCGAGAATCGTAGCTATAATTCCGCCTCTTGTATTATGTTTATTTGTAAATTTATATCCATGCTTTTCTGTTTTCATTTGACCTGTTCCTCAACATAATTCCAATATTTTCCATATCTTATTACCGCATATATTTTATACATTATATATCCTGCCATTCCTCCCAGAGTGTTCAGCATCAGATCATCCACATCAAATATTCCCACTTTAAAATATAACTGAATACTCTCAATAAACAGACTGAATAATGCCGCAAGAATCGTAACTCTCACAAACGACTTGAAGTGTCTGCCCACTGCCGGCAGAAATATTCCAAACGGAATAAAACACAACACATTCCCAAACAGATTAATATATGCCGTTAAACTCATATCGCTTCCCAAAAGGTTATAGAACCGTTTAATCTCCACAAAGGGTTCCAGATTATACCGATAACTGTCACATACGCTTCTTCCCATCCGTTCTGAAAAAAACATAAAATATAATGTAAAACCCAAATAGATCATAAATAACAAACGGCTAACTATCATTAGCCGTTTCTGATTTCTTCCTGTCCGGGGTGTTTTATCACTCTTCTTCAAGGTAAATACCTCCTAAATTATCACCATCCACAGGAACGGGGCTCCTATGGATGATGCCTGCACATCAGCGTGACAGATCCACTGCTAGAACGTAATTCCTGATTTATTTTTCAGCAGTTTCGCACCGTTAATGATCGTCAATATTCCGATCGTCAGTCCCAATACGATCATGATCACACCCAGCGCAATACTGCTGGCTCCTGCATGCTTCATTGATTTATAGATTTTTTCCATCCTGACACCTCCATAGATTTTATTTTACACCATATTGCTCATAATATTTATCGATTGCCATTTTTAATGTATCGTCAATAATGATCGCTCCATTATATTCCCTATTATATAAATGTTCAACTACCTCTGCCATGGTTACGATGGCTGTCGTTTCTATTCCATAGGTTTCTTTGATCTCTTCAAGGGCGCTCTTCTCTCCCTGTCCCCGCTCCATACGGTCAACAGATACGACCAGACCGGCAACCGTTATATCTCCCTGTGCTTTTATGATCGGAAGTGTTTCATTAACAGAAGTTCCTGCCGTTGTGACGTCTTCTATAATGATCACCTGATCCCCGTCACTTATCGGACTTCCCAGAAGGATTCCCGTATCTCCATGATCTTTGACTTCTTTCCTGTTGGAACAATATCTGATATCCGCCCCGTAAAGATTACTGAGAGCCATTGCGGTGGTAACCGAAAGGGGAATCCCTTTGTATGCCGGTCCGAATAACACATCAAATTCCACGCCGTATTTATCCTTAATGGCTTTTGCATAATATTCCCCAAGCTTTACCAATTGGGAACCAGTCCGGTAAAATCCAGTATTCACAAAAAACGGGGTCTTTCTTCCGCTTTTGGTAACAAAATCTCCAAACTTCAATACATTGCAATCTACCATAAATTCAATAAATTCCTGTTTATATTGTTCCATATATCTGATTTCTCCTTTTAATTTATTGATCATTTATAAATATTCCATCTTATCGCAGACAGGTATTTAATACTAATTCTAACACATTTACAATGTATATTCAATTATTTTATAGTTTTAAAAAATCCACACTCCTGTATTTCTACAAGCGTATGGATTTGATTTTTTCGTCCTATGAGTAATGGTCATCCTAACGGTTCACGATTCCGATCAGTTCATTAATATCCCGGCAGTCTTTATTTCTCATATATTCCCCGATACCGTCTATGATCTCTGTCACAGCATTTGGATTAAAGAAATTGGCAGTTCCCACTGATACAGCCGAAGCTCCGGCAAGAATAAACTCCAGTGCATCTTCCGCCGTTGCGATCCCCCCCATTCCGATGATTGGAATCTTTACGGCATTAGCCACCTCGTTGACCATCCGGACTGCAACCGGTTTAATGGCAGGTCCGGATAAGCCGCCGGTCCGGTTTGCCAAGGCAAAGTCCTGCCGGTTGATATCGATCTTCATTCCGGTCAGGGTATTGATCAGGGACACGGCATCGGCACCTCCTGCCTCCGCTGCTTTAGCCATGATAGTAATATCCGTTACATTTGGACTGAGTTTCATTATGACCGGCTGTTTTGCCACCCGCTTCACAGCCTTTGTAATATCCTCCACATTCCCTGCATCCTGACCGAATCCAATGCCGCCTTCTTTTACGTTCGGACAGGAAATATTGATCTCCAGCATATCCACCGGCTGGTCTGCCAGCCGTTCTACGACCTGCAGATATTCTTCTTTAGTCTTTCCACAGACATTGACTATAATTTTTGTATCATACCGTTTTAAAAACGGAATATCCCGCTTCACAAATACATCAATTCCCGGATTCTGAAGCCCGATGGCATTCAGCATACCACCGTGAGTCTCCGCTATTCTGGGTGTAGGATTCCCTTCCCAGGGAACGGCTGCAACTCCTTTTGTCACGACTGCCCCCAGTCGGTTTAAATCCACGAACTCACTGTACTCCATTCCGGAACCAAAAGTCCCGGAAGCTGTCATTACAGGATTTTTCAACTCCACGCCTGCTATATTTACTGACATATTCATATTCTGTTTCTGTCCTTTCTTTTCTTATTCTTTCTGATCTTTCCCATTAGATATCTACTATCCGGGAATCAAAAACAGGACCATCCGTACATATTCGCGTGTTATTTACATTTGTATGTTCATCTTTATTCTTTGTCTTGCAAACACAGCCCAGACATGCACCAATGCCGCATGCCATCCGTTCTTCCAATGAAATCTGCGCCTCAATATCCTTTTCCTGCGCATAAGACTTTATGGCTTTTAACATGGGCATGGGACCGCAGGCATAGATGATCTCTCCCTCAACCGAATGACTGCGGATCGCATCCATAATATTTCCCCTGACTCCGGTGCTGCCGTCTTCCGTGGAAACATACACATTGCCGTATTTTTTTAACTCTTCATATAAAAATAATTCGCTCCGGTACCCTGCAACGATATTTAAAACACAGTCATACCGTTTCTTCAGGGTTTTTGCCAGTTCCACCATAGGCGGGATACCGATACCTCCCGCGGCAAGAATCGCTGTTTTATTTTTCAGGGTATAGCCGTTTCCCAATGGTCCGAGAATCTTTATCCTGTCTCCGCCCTTCATATCGGAAAATTCAGCCGTTCCCTTTCCGACCACCCGGTAAACCAGCCGTAATGCAGTCTTTTCATCATTTATTTCGCAAATGCTGATGGGTCTCGGCAGAAGACAGGCACCGTTACCGGAATACACGGAAATGAACTGTCCCGGTTTTGCAGCCTTTGCCATATCACATCTCAACCACATACTGTATATTTCTTCGCCTATTTTCTCCTGACTGATGATCCCAGCCATCTCCATTTTGTGTCTGTTGTCTGAAATATGCTCCACTGCCGGCCTCCTTATCTGAATACTGCAGATGTGATGTCTTCGATCATATCCGTAACTGCAGCCCTTGATGCATCCGCATAGTTCCGTTCTCCGTATTCTTTATATTTCTCCTGTTTATATGCCGCAATAATACCTCTGGAAGAATTGACGATGGCTCCCAGACCATCTTCGTTAAAATACGGAGCCAGATCTGCTGCTTTTCCTCCCTGTGCTCCATATCCCGGCACCAGAATATAAGTCTTTGGCATTAATTCCCGAAGGATTTTTCCCATTTCCGGATAGGTTGCTCCCACAACTGCTCCTACATAACTGTAGGCTTCTCCCATATGGGTTTCTCCCCATTTTGCCACCTGTTCTCCAACCAGCTCATACAATGGTCTTGAACCAGTCAGCTTATCCTGGAATTCACCGCTGGAAGGATTTGAGGTTTTCACCAGTACAAAGATTCCCTTTCCCTCTTCCCTGCACACATCAATAAACGGCTCAACACCATCGCTGCCAAGATACGGATTAACGGTAACAAAATCCTCATCAAAGGCACGGCAAAGAGTATTTCCTACTTTTACACTTCCCAAATGTCCAACTGCATATGCGGAAGATGTAGAACCGATATCCCCTCTCTTTATATCACCGATCACTACCAGGTCTTTTGATCTTGCATAGTCCACCGTTTTCTGGAAGGCAAGCAGCCCCTCGGTTCCAAACTGTTCGTACATGGCTATCTGGGGTTTTACTGCCGGTATCAGATCATATGTAGCATCTATGATTCCTTTGTTATATTCAAATATGGCTTCCGCCGCACCTTTTAAAGTTTCTCCGTATTCCGCATATGCCTTTTTCTGGATAAATTCCGGTACATACCCCAGCATAGGGTCTAATCCCACTACCACAGGCGCATTTAATTTCTGAATCTTACTGACCAGTTTGTTAATCATCTTGTTTCCTCCATATGATGTTCTTTATTAGTTTTATTCTGAAAACGGAAATACGACTTTTCCATGATGAATGGTATATTCCACGGCACCTTTTACCGCTCTTCCATGAAACGGCGTATTGTGTCCTTTGGATATAAATTCTTCCGCATTGATCACATATTCTTTCTCCGGATTAAAGATTACCACATCTGCCATTTTTCCCTCCAAAAGGGTTCCGCTGTCAATCCCTAAAATCCGTGCCGGATTATAACTCATTTTTTCCACCATCTGCATCGGTGTCAGATATCCCTGCAGTACCAGTTCCGTGTAAGTCAGAGCAGCGGCCGTTTCCAGCCCGACGATCCCAAACGGAGCGCCCTCAAAGCCTCTGGCCTTTTCCTCTCTGCCGTGAGGTGCATGATCCGTAGAGATAACATCCATAATGCCGTCCCGCAGTCCCTGCCGCAATGCCTCCACATCTTTTCTGCTCCGCAGCGGAGGATTCATTTTATAGTTTCCGTCATTTTCCCTGATGTCATCGGTAGACAATGTAAAATGATGGGGACAGACTTCACCGGATACCGGAAGTCCCTCTTCTTTTGCTTCTTTGATCATTCTGACGCTGTCCTCGGTGGAACAGTGACAAAGATGAAGGGCCGTACCAGTTTCTTTCGCCAGCAGGATATCCCTGGCCGCAATTATGTCTTCCACAGCATTGCTGATCCCCCTGAATCCCATCTGCCTGGATCTATCTCCCATATTCATCACTCCGCCTGCCACCAGATTGATGTCTTCACAATGTGCCAGCACCGGTATTCCGCATTCTCCTGCGATCTTCATTGCTTCCCGGTACAGATTGGAATTCATCACGGATTTTCCGTCTTCACTTATGGCACAGATTCCGCTCTCTGTCATTCCTTTTATATCCGTAACTTCTCTGCCCTGCTGTCCTATGGTCACCGCTCCTACCGGAAGTATGGTGATTGGACTTTCCGTCAAGGCCCGCTTTATGATTTCACTTACGATTTCCGGATTATCGGTAACCGGCTTTGTATTCGGCATCGGACAGATAACGGTAAAGCCTCCCTTTGCCGCCGCTTTTGAGCCTGTAGCGATCGTTTCCTTATACGTGAATCCCGGATCCCGCAGGTGA
The DNA here is from genome assembly GCA_910578175.1 of uncultured Lachnospiraceae bacterium. Taxonomy (GTDB): domain Bacteria; phylum Bacillota; class Clostridia; order Lachnospirales; family Lachnospiraceae; genus Bovifimicola. The sequence goes on along the minus strand of CAJTPF010000001.1, from coordinate 99,793 downwards.
ACATGCATATCAATAAATCCCGGCATGACAAAGCACCCGCCGGCATCTATTACCCTGACATCCATGTAGTTCCGTTCCTCTATCCGCTCTGCCACTTTCTCAATCACTGAATCCCGGATCAACACATCCATGATCCCGTCAATGCCCGACGCCCTGTCTATTACTCTTCCATTTTTGATCAGAATATACATCCTGTTCATTCTCCATTTCTTTTATAGTGTCCGCAACTGAAAACACTTTCGATTTATTTAACTATGTACCGGCTTATTGCTGTATTCCTCCAGCCGCTCCTTGTCAATAATGATACGGTTATCCATGGTCTTCATGATGTCTTTGATCTGTACGGCATCCCCCGTCTTTTCCAGATCATACACAATATTTTTATCAAATCCCAGAACCACCGGCTGTAACAGATTCTCCTGATTTTCCCGGATCACCAGTCCTTTTTCACCGTTGGTCAGTTCCAGACATACCCCGGGAACTACGATATTAATGCTGTCCGTAAGGGCATTCACCAGCCGGTCCGAATATGTTTCATCCGCCATTAAACGTTTCAGAACCGCTATCTCGGACATCGGTGATTCATCGATCTTCATGGCGGTCAGCTTGTCATATTCGTCGGCAATCATTAAAATCCCGGTTGCCAGACTGGTGTTCTTCTCATTTTCTTCGGCTGTGTTCAGATCATAGACTTCCCTTTGAAACTGAGTGATCATTCTTTTTGTCTGAGGGGTTATTTCCGAATATTCCAAAAGATTATATCCGTCCATAATCCCTCTTTTTATGATCTCCCGTTCCTCTTCATCCGGTTCATCCTTACAGGCAATGGTGTCAAGAATCGTAAGTTTTCCGATATCATGCAGCAGCGCCGCGATCACGATTTCTCTCTGTTCTTCCAGACTTTCTTTGATCTGTCCGGAAATCAATGCGGCAAGGATCGCCACATTTAACGAATGTTTATACACATAATCCGAGGGACTTCTTAAATTCTGGGTAAAACTGATTTTTTTATCCCCGCCGCCGTAATTCTTGATGATCATGTCCGCCAATCGGTTTAAATTCGGAGGCACTTTCCTTGCCAGCAGGGCTTTCATATCGTCCTTAATACTGAATACCGCCATGGTCTGAAATCTCTCAAATTCAATATCGTCTTCCGACATCGGCGGCAGCGGCTCCGCCGGCTCCAAAACATATATTCCGATCAGACTGAAATTTTTAATGCTGACAATTCCCTGCTCGGTCAGTTTCGTATCACGGCCATATAACAGAACACCATTTTTATTATAAACAGGTTTTGCCAGTCTCATTCCCTTTTTTAAATCATTTGTGGTAACAAAGATCATACTTCCACCTTTCTGCCCTTTTTACTTTTTAATGGCAAATTTATTATTTTTATATCTCATTGCTTTTAGGAATATTATACCCTAACAACAGTAAAAAGGAAAGTATTTTCCCTACTTCTTTACTATTCGGAAGATGGATTCTATAATAAACATATGCATACATATAAACCGGGGGAAATCCGGCATCCGCATAATGGATGCCGGATTCCCCCGGTCTCTTCACTGTTCTGTATCGATCAGATCATTTATACCGGACGGGAACCGGATGGACAACGGAAACTGATTTCCTCATACAGCTGGTTTATTATTTCTTTTACTGCCGGTACCGTCTCTTCCACCGGCACTTTCTTTGCAACGGTTTTGTCCCGGGTAACGATCTCGCAGAGATTCTCGCTTAAATTCTTCGGACTGACAATGACACGGACCGGAACTCCCAGCAGGTCTGCATCCGAAAACATAACGCCTGGACGGACTTTTCTGTCATCATATACCACTTCGATTCCGTCATTCATAAGGGTTTCATATAAACGGTCCGCAACATCCTTCACCTGCTCATCATCCGGCCGCAGGCAGCAGATATGAACTTCCCACGGTGCAATGGAAATCGGCCAGACAGGACCGTGATCATCATGGTGCACTTCACAAACGGATGCTGCCAGACGTCCTACCCCGATCCCGTAACATCCCATGATCGGGTACTGAAGATTGCCATCTGCATCCGTATATTTCATATCCATTGCTTTTGTATACTTGGTTCCAAGCTGGAAGATATTGCCCACTTCGATTCCCCTGGAAATCCGAATGGAGCGTTTTCCGCAGTTCGGACAGATACCTCCTTCCACGATCTTTGAAAAATCATGGTATTCCACATCCTGCACATCCCGGTCCATACATAGTCCGGTATAATGATATCCGGCTTCATTGGCGCCGCATACCAGATCGTCAATCCCCTTTAAAGAATTATCATACAACCGGATACAATCGGCATCCAGATGATACGGTCCGATATATCCGGCAGTCAGCCCGCACTCTTCCCTGATCACTGCCGGATGTATTTCTTCTCCGATATGGTTCCGGAGTTTCGTTTCATTGACTTCCATATCGCCTCTGAGAAATACAACTATATATCCGTCATCGGAATTTTTCTGATAGACCACTGCCTTACAGGAACTTTCCACCTGTCTCTGCAGGAACCCGCAGACATCTTCTATGGATTCTTTATCCGGCGTTTCCACTTTTACAAGGTCTGACCGGGACGCCTGACTCTCATTTTCAATTATATTTTCTGCCGCCTCCATATTAGCGCTGTAACCGCAGTCATCACAGATGGCAATGGAATCCTCGCCGATCGGTGTCAGGAGCATATACTCATGGGATATGCTGCCACCCATCATACCCGAATCCGATTTCACTGCAACTACCTCCGGTATTCCTGCCCGGGCAAATATTCTCATATATGCCTCAAAACATATATCATAATAAGCTTCCAGATCCTTTTGGGAAGTATGGAAGGAATAAGCATCCTTCATGGTAAATTCCCGTACCCGGATCAGACCGGCCCGGGGTCTGGCTTCGTCTCTGAACTTTGTCTGTATCTGATAGATCATAAACGGATATTTGGTATAAGTCTGGCCGTATTCCCTTACCAGATGTACCGCTGCTTCTTCGTGCGTCATGCCCAGAACCATTCTGCTTCCGCTCCTGTCTTTCATCCGGAGCATCTCATTTCCTATACCCGTATATCTTCCGGACTCTTCCCACAGTTCCGCAGGCATGACCACCGGAAATAATACCTCCTGGCCGTCAATCTTATCCATTTCCTGACGGATGATATTTTCTATCTTCTTTGTTACACGTTTCAACGGCGGGTATTGGGAGTAAATACCATTGGCAACATACTTCATATATCCCCCCCGCACCATCAGCGCATGGCTGTCGATCACGCAATCTGCTGGCCTTTCTTTAAATCTGTCTCCGACAATCTTATCTAACTTCACTCTGTTTCATCCTTTCTCTGCCCGAATCACAGGCATAGAACATTCATGCCCGTTTATATCTAAATTTTATCCAAATTTAACACAGCATCTTTTTTTTGTCAATGTTCTGGCAGAAAAATAGCGCAAATGTTATCTTTTCAAACACTTGCGCCGTAATGACCATATCTTTCTTTTAATAGTTTTCCGGTTTTTCCTGAAAATACGCCTTGGATTTTTTACATACCGGACAAACCTCCGGCGCCTTTTTGCCGATCACGATATGACCGCAGTTTAAACACTGCCAGATCGTATCTCCATCCCTGGAAAATACCAGTCCGCCTTCTATATTGGCGATCAGCTTCCGGTAACGCTCCTCATGTTCCTTTTCTATCTTCGCCACTGATTCAAACAGCCAGGCAATATCATCAAAACCTTCTTCCTTTGCATCTTTTGCAAACTGCACATACATATCGGTCCATTCAAAATTTTCACCCTTTGCGGCATCCTTAAGATTATCCAGGGTATCCGGAATATCTCCGCCATGTAATATCTTAAACCACAACTTTGCATGTTCTCTCTCATTGGCTGCCGTTTCCTTAAATATATTGGCGATTTGAACATATCCGTCTTCTTTTGCTTTCGAAGCATAATACGTATATTTGTTCCTTGCTTCCGATTCCCCTGCATAGGCAGTCATTAAATTCGCTTCCGTTTTTGTCCCTTTTAATTCCGGCATACTATTATACCCCTTTACCATTATTTGTAGTAGTTTTTAACGTCCCTCTCCAAGGACCGTTTTATTTTTCCGTGACGGAACATCCTTCTTTTGAAATGTATTCCTCCAGCAGTGCCGCCGCAATGCCTGTCAGACGAACGCAGGGCCTCTTCCTGTAATACTCTTTTGTTCTCTGCTCCGGAACCGGGCTTTTCCCGCCGGCCAGCGTTCCAAGTAATTCTCGGCAGACAATGGAACCGTTGATTTCCGTAAATTCTCCCGCCAGCTTTTGTATCCTGGCATAGTGTTCCGCCTTGATCTTCCCTGTTTCCGGCGAATCATAACCGAATAACATTCCTGCCGCCATAAACATTCCGCTTACGGTACCGCAGACCTCCCGTAACCGCCCCATACCGCCGCCAAAGGAGGAACTAAGCCTTGCCGCCGTTTTTTCATCCATATCATACAGATCTGAAAATGCCAGAAATACCGCCTGAGAGCAGTTATATCCCTGTTTAAATAATTCCATGGCTTTTTTCCCGCGTGTGCTGTTTTCATAATCGATCATTTCTTTTATACCTTTTTCACATGCCTGTCTGTGTTACCTTTCTTCCGTAATCTACCGTTCATTTTTATTTCCGCTTTATTCCGTTTCCCGGATGATTTTTCGTATCGGCAAAATAGCTCCCGGTGATACCGATAGTTCATCAATCCCCATCCGGATGAATTCCCGGGTCAGGCTTAAATCTGCTCCCAGTTCTCCGCAGATCCCCACCCATATATTATGTTTGTGACCGTTTTCCACTACCATCCGGATCATCCGGAGAACCGCTTCATGATGGGCATCATATATATGATCCAGTCTGGAATTCTGGCGGTCAATGGCCAGTGTATACTGGGTCAGATCATTGGTGCCGATACTGAAGAAATCCACTTCCTCTGCCAGCAGATCGCTGATCATCACTGCCGCAGGCGTTTCTATCATAATGCCCAGCTCCACACTTCCATATTGGATCTGTTGTTCATCCAGTTCTTTTTTCACTTCTTCCACAATGGTTTTAATCTGTCTGACTTCCTCCACACTGATGATCATGGGAAACATGATTCCGATGCTGCCGTAGGCGCTGGCACGATAAAGCGCCCGGAGCTGGGTCTTAAAAATATCCGTCCGGTCCAGGCAGATCCGTATGGCCCGGTATCCCATCGCCGGATTTTCTTCTTTCTCCAGGCGGAAATAATCCACCTGTTTATCGGCTCCAATGTCCAGCGTTCGGATTATGACTTTCTTACCCGCCATGTTTTCCGCTACGGTCCTATACGCCTGAAACTGGTCATTTTCTGAAGGATAATCACCGGATTCCAGATACAGAAACTCACTTCGGAATAATCCGATGCCTGCCCCGTCATTTTTGATCACATTTGCCACATCACCGGTTCCGCCGATATTTGCATATAATTTTATTTTCTTACCGCTGCGGGTAATATCTTCTTTTCCTTTGAGATTCTCAAGCAATTCCCTGTTCCTGGCGATTTCTTCCTGTCTTTCCCTCATTTCCGCCAAAGTGGCTTCATCCGGTTCTATGATCAGTTCTCCGGCAGACCCATCCACAACCGCTGTTTTTCCGTTCCATTCTTCCCGGATATCCACCCCGACCAGCGCCGGCAGGTTCATGGTCCTTGCCAGAATCGCCGTATGGGAATTGGCGGAACCCAGCCGTGTTACAAAAGCCAGCAGTTTTTCTTTATCCATCTGTACGGTTTCGCTGGGCGCCAGATCCTCCGCCACGATAATGACCGGTTCGTTACCGATATCATTGGATCGGGATTTCCCCAGCAAAATGGAAATAACCCTCTCCGCGATATCTTTTACATCAATGGCTCTTGCACGGAAATATTCGTCTTCCATTTCCGCAAACATGGCAGACAGATTGTCACCCGTGGTAGCCACCGCATATTCTGCATTTACATGCTGGGTTTCGATGATATTTTGTATGGAATCATGAAACGTGTCGTCCTCCAGCATCATGGCATGTACCTCAAATACCCGGGCATTCAGCTCTCCCACTTCTTTTACCGCCCTGGCATAAATGGCATTTAATTCTTCCACCGCTTTCTCTTTCGCCTTGTTGTATCGTTCCATCTCCGCCCGGGGATCCGTGATCTTAACTCTTTTCACCTGTCCGGCATCTTTTGAATAAAATAAAATTTTTCCTATTGCAATTCCGTTAAATATGGATTTTCCATTTATTTTTTCCATTCCTTATACCTTTCCTCCGCAACACTGCATAAATCGTTTCTTCTTTTGATTAGAGACTAGACATAAAAAACTCCTTTAATTCCTGTTCTGCCACCGCTTCATCTTCTCCTTCAATCGTAACAGTAACTTCCTGTCCCTGTTTGATTCCCATGGCCATGACCGCCATCAGTTTCGTGGCCTCCGAACATTTTCCATTGGCACAGATCGTGATCTTTGATGAATACTTCTTTGCTTCCTTTACCAGTAAGCCTGCCGGTCTTGCATGAAGTCCCACCTCGTCTTTAATGGTATACTTAAATTCTTTCATTCTGTCCGTCACGGTATCCGGGATTTACGGATACCATTCTCCTTTCCTGCTGATTCGGTTATTTAGATGAGCGTAAAGCTTCGGTCCTGTAACTCCGAGTTTCCTGATCATCTGTTATTAATTTTAGTGTATACAAAAAAGGTGAAAAAAAACCTCTAAAAGAATAAAATTTGCAGACTTGGTTGGATTCTTTTTCTATTCTATAAGATTTTTTCACCATCGTAAAGCAAATTATTCCCTCCAAAAAGAAAACCCCCAAATCACATAAAAGAATCATGTGTTTGAAGGTTAATGTTTTATGCTACAAATACAGCACTCCGATCCCCACCAGTCCCGGTCCGGTATGAACGGCCAGGGAAGCCACGATCTGTTTTTCTGCCACGATCTCCCCGTCTTTAAAATCCTGTGTCAGAAGTTCCCGGACCTCTCTCACTTTATCCGCCGCATGACCGTTCATAATGCTGAGCCATAGTTTTTCTGATTTTGTATTTTTCTTTACGATCTCTACCAGTTTTTCTACCGCATTCTTTCTTCCCCTTAACATGGTCACTGTCCGGTATACCCCTTCTTCATCGCAAGAAATCACGGGTTTTAAATTCAGTGCCTTACCGATAAATCCTGTAACATTTCCGATCCTGCCCCCGGCTTTCAGATAATCCAGGGTATCCATATAAAAATATACATGGGAGTCCGCCACCTTCCGTTCCAACGCTGCGGTCACCCATTGAAAACTTTTCCCCTTGTCCAGCTGTACAGCTGCCCACATGGCAAGCAAACCGGAACCTGTGGAAATATTCTTTGTATCCAGGGTAAACGTTTCCAGCCCCTGATATTCTTCCAAAGTAGTTTTTACCGTATTAAAGGTACCGCTGAGTTTGGAGGATATACATATGGCTATCACTTTTTCATAACCCTCTGCCTTTAATTTGTCTGCGATCTCGGTCACGTCTCCGGCATTGGGTGTGGATGTGGTAGGTATCTCATCGGGAAATCGTTCATAGATCATCATCGGATCAATATCCAGCCCGTCGGTATATATTTCCATTCCATATATTACTTTCAGCCCCAAAAGCTTTATATCATATTTCTCTATAAAATCTTCAGGAATATCGCATCCCGAATCAGCTAATATAGCAACTTTTTCTTTATTCACTGTTTTCCTCTCCTTGTAATATGGTTTTTATAACTATGTCTGATATTACCATATACTGTTTAAAGCTGTCAATATTATTTTGGGATGTAAACAAAAATTTTATACACGCAAAAAAACTCCGGATATACCGGAGTTCTCATAAGCGCGAGACGGGATTCGAACCCGCGACCCTCGCCTTGGCAAGGCGATACTCCACCACTGAGCCACTCGCGCAAACATTTCACTGCCATAAGAATTATCTCTGACAACAAATGTTATTTTACATTATAAATATTATATTGTCAACTAATTTTTTTTTACTTATTTGTCGGAACCAAGTGTTTAAATCCTCCTACCGTCTCCGTTTTTGTTAAATACGGTAAGAATATATTCGTTGTTTCCAAATTCCTTTTCCCTCAGTTCATCCTGTTCCTTCATAAATATGTCAATCCATTTTTCTTCCGCCCCGATCACAATATTGGCAAGCATAATGCCGATATTGACATATTCCATATTTGCAATTCTTTTTACTCTGGATTTCTTGAGAAATACATGCATACGGTTGGAATACACTACAAACCGCCATGGCTGGGTGTTATATGAAGACGGCGAAACTCTGGCAAGTTCCAGTAATTCCTTCATATCCGTATTCGGTTCTTCTTTATATACACAGATTTTATCCGTCTTCATCCGTTTGATCTCCCTGTGGCTCCGGTACATATTTCCGGTGGGATACCCCAGCGCCAGGGCTATGGTCATTTCCCGGCCCATGTAATCTTTTTCCCTGAAGATGGCGTTATCTGCCTGATAACAGGTGGCGATCCCAATAGCCGTCAGGTAAATTACCACCTGTTGCAAAACATATCCCGCATTGATTTCGGATCGCCTGCTGCCATCCGTATATATCCCTATATAATACGGCGCCAGAAAAGATTTCCTGCAGTAATCCGATATCACTACATTGATCTGTACGTCCTTATATTTTCGTGCAGCACTGTCTATCGCTAACTTGATACGCATGATCAAATCCGGCTCTATCTCATGATTTGCAAATGCCCTTACAGATTTCCGTTTGTAAATCGCATCACTGAACTTCATTGAAGATTCCACCTTTCCCATATCTCAAATTTCATTTGTACTTTATCAAAGCCATCCTTTGAATACTTTCTATTTTTAAAATTTATAGCAGTTTTTCCAACTCCTCCAGCAGTTCTTCAAAGACTTTCATAGCCGCCTTCACTGGCTCCCTGCTGCCCATATCCACACCTGCTGACTTCAAAAGTTCGATCGGATAAGCGGAAGAACCGCCTTTTAAAAACTTTTTATAATCTTCCACCGCCGATTCCCCCTGATCCAGAATCCGTCTGGAAAGCGCGATCGCTGCCGAAAACCCGGTAGCATACTGATAGACATAAAATGCGGTATAGAAATGCGGAATTCTTGCCCATTCCATTTCTATTTCTTTGTCAATCACGATCATATCACCAAAATACTTCCGGTTCAACTTATAATATATATCACAAAGCATTTCATGATTTAATGTTTTCCCGGAATCCACCAATTCATGGGTAATCTTCTCAAATTCCGCAAACATGGTCTGCCGGAACAACGTCGTTCGGAACTGCTCCAGAAAATGGTTCAGCAGGTATGCCCTTTCCTCCTTCCTATCCGTCTGTTCCAGCAGGTGATGGATCAACAGGGATTCGTTACAGGTGGAAGCTACTTCCGCCACAAAAATCTTATATCCGGAATTTATATACGTCTGATTTTCATTGGAATAATAAGAATGAAGCGCATGACCCATTTCATGGGCGATGGTAAATACATTATTCAGATTGGGCTGATAATTCAAAAGCACGTACGGGTGCACTCCATAGACGCTCCAGGAATAAGCCCCGCTTCGTTTTCCTTCATTTTCAAAAACATCCAGCCAGCCTTCCGCAAACCCTTTCTTCAGCAGTGCCACATACTCTTCGCCCATGGGTATTAACCCTTCCAATACCATTTCCTTTGCTTTTTCAAACGGAATATTATAATCCACTTCTTTCACCAGCGGAACATACAGGTCATACAAATGTATTTCGTCCAGAGACAACGCCTTTTTACGCAGTTTAACGTACCGATGCAGAAGGGGCAGATGTTCCTGTACCGTTTCTATCAGATTATCATAGACCTGTTCCGGAATATTCCCGTCCTCCAGATACATCTGTCTGCTGGAATCGTATTTTCGGATTTCCGCAAAAAAAGTATCCTTGATCACACTGGCCAGATAGATGGATGCAATTGTATTCCGAAATTGCCCGTATACGGCATACATCTGTTTAAACGCAGCTTCCCGGACAGACCTGTCCCTGCTCTCCAGAAGAACTCCGAACCGGGAATGGGTGATCCGGACCATATCGCCGTTTTCATCTTTAATCTCCGGAAATTTTAAATCCGCATTATTCAGTACCTGAAAGATATCGGAAGGCGCCTGGGAAATCTTCCTTGCAGCCGCCAGGATTTCCTCTGCCTCATCGCTCAGGATATGCGCCTTCTGTCGGAACAGGTTATTAAAATACTGTGTAAATTCCCTTAAATCTTCCCTCTCCAGATACTTCCTGATCACCGTCTCATCAGCCGCCAGCAGTTCCGGTTCCACAAAAGAAGAAGCCGTATAAAACCGGGTCAGCAGTTCCGTGGATTCCCCCGCCATATTCTGATATCTGCTGTGTCCCAAATCCTCATGATATTTCTGATTGGCATAAAAATATATTTTCTCCGTCAGCAGTTCAATCTGACTCATAAGCTTCATGCATTCTGCAAAAGTATCCTCATCCCTGCAGACGATTCCCCGGAATTCTTTCAGCCGCAGAAACAGTTCTTTTGCTTTTTCAATATCTTTGCTCCACAGATCTTCATCTGAATATACGTCTTTCATATTCCATTTATATTTATCATCAATCTCATTTCTGGTTTTTATGCTTTCTATATTTGCCATCGTAACTCCTTTCAGCAGGCTTGCCATTTTCCATATTTTACAATATACTATTTATATCGAATTTTTGAGAGGATTTGTTTAGATGCCGGACGAATATTATATCACAAATACTGCACAGCTGACTTCTGAAGAAGAGACCGAAATTCTCCGTCTGCTGGAGGAATCCGCCCTGTATGACGGCTGTCTCTATGATTGTTTTACCGAAAATGAATTATGCTGTCATGATAATTTTCCCTGCTTTTATCAGTTATATTCATCTGATGACCGCTTAATCTGTTATATTTCCCTTTTTTTTGACCAAAGGGATTTATTCCTATATGCAATTACCCATCCGGACTACAGACGCCGTCGCTGTTTTTCCAGACTGCTGGCATCCGTATTTCAATCCCTGGACAAATATCACGCTTCCATCGACACTATCTATTTCCCGTTGAACACAAAAAACCGTTGTCCGGCTTTGAATCACTATATCCGCTCCGGCCGGATCTACTATGAATACAGTGAATATCTGATGACAAAAGATCTGAAGCTTCCGATATTCTCCAGGAAGTTCCGCCACCTGTGCCTGCCGGAACCGGAATATGAAGAGATGCCCTCCGGCGGCGAATACTCCCTCTGGATGGAAGACCTCTATGTTGGCGGCTGCATGATCGAATATCTTTCCGAAACGGAAGCCATGATCTATCAATTTGGTATCGTGGATGAAGAACAGGGAAAAGGATTCGGAACATCCGGTCTGATCCTGATCTGCCGCGATCTGAAAGACAGGGGATATTCCATCGTATCCCTGCAGGTTGCCGGAAGAAACAAAAAAGCCCACCGGCTGTATACAGACTGTGGATTTAAAATTAAGGATGAAATACAATATTTCATCCTTAATAAGCTTTGATAAATTTTCTATATGGGATTCTATTTCAGCCAATAAATATCAGGGTAATAACTAAACATCGCCTTGCCCAGTATGAGGTTTTCTCTGACAAAATGTGTGGTCTTCCATGTCCTGGAATCATGGGAGTTATTCCGGTTGTCTCCTAATACAAAGTAACAGCCTTCCGGAACAAGCGTCTTTGCAAAATCTCCTTTTAGATCTACAATTCCGTTATTGTCATAATAAGTATAATCTTCTTCCAACGGTTCGTCATTAATATATACGATACCGTTCCGTATTTCTACATACTCTCCCGGAAGACCGATGACCCGCTTCACATAATTTTCTTTCAGATTATCCGGAAAACGGAATATTATAATATCCTTCCGTTTCGGTTCTGAAAATAAATATGCCAGCCGGGAACCTATCATACGACTCTTCTCATGAATTGTCGGTTCCATGGAACCGGTGGGAACTCTGGCATTGATTATCACCAGCTTATTGATCGCTATGACTAATATCACGGCAACAGCTATCAGCTTCAGCCAATTCATTACTTCTTTCCGCAGGTCAAAGTCTTCCGGCAGCCTGCCGCGTCTCCTGCGTTTTTTAAATTTTTCCGAATTGACAGTATCGTCCTCTTCATCTTCCCCCCAGTAGATAATCTCAATATCATCATCAAGATTGTTATACATGCCGCATTCACCTCGCAACCCTTCTCTGTTTCAGGGAAAATCGTTACACATGTATTATATCACAATTCTTCAAAATTACAAGTTGGTATAACCCATGAGACTCATATCTACTTCTCGGGCTGCATCCCTTCCTTCCCGGATGGCCCATACCACCAGAGACTGTCCCCGGTGCATATCCCCTGCCGTAAATACGTGTTTCACGCCGGTTTCATACCGGCCGGCCTCCGTCTTTACATTGGTACGCTCATTCACTTCCACCCCAAAGGCTTTAGTCACATAAGTTTCACTTCCGAGGAAACCTGCCGCGATCAAAACAATATCGGCATCCACTTCATATTCACTGCCTTCGATTTCCGCCATCACATACCTTCCGCTGGTCCGGTCTTTTCTGCTTTCCAGTTTCACCAGCTTCAGCCTGCAGAGATTTCCGTTTTTATCGGCAATAAACTCTTTTACCGTAGTACAGTATTCTCTTGGATCTTTACCGAATACCGCAATGGATTCCTCCTGGCCGTAATCCGTTTTGCAGATCTTCGGCCATTCGGGCCAGGGATTACCGGCTGCCCGGCAGTCCGGAGCCTTCGGCATCATTTCTAACTGCAATACTCCCGCAGCCCCCAGCCGGATGGATGTTCCCACACAGTCATTGCCGGTATCGCCGCCTCCGATCACCACCACTTTTTTTCCCTTAACGGAAATACAGGTTCCTTCCTTCAGCCCGGTATCCAGAAGACTCTTTGTAACGGCTTTCAAAAAATCCACTGCAAAATAGATTCCCCCGGCTTCTCTTCCCGGTGCTTTTATGTCCCTCGGATTCGATGCACCGCAGGCCAGGATCACCCTGTCATAATCCTTCAATATCTTATCTGCTTTAATATCTTTTCCCACATCGACGCCTGTAATAAATTCCACGCCTTCCTCTTTCATAATGCCGGTCTTCCGTTCCACATATCTTTTTTCCAGCTTCATATTTGGAATACCGTACATCAGAAGTCCCCCCGGCCGGTCGGAACGCTCAAACACGGTGACCGTATGCCCTCTTTGGTTTAACTGGTCTGCGGCTGCCAGTCCGGAAGGCCCGGAACCGATCACCGCAATCCTTTTACCGGTTCTGACCTTCGGGATCCTTGCTGCCGCATATCCTTCCTCATAGGCATTTTCAATGATCGCCAGCTCATTCTGTTTAGATGCTACAGGCTCATCATTGAGGTTACAGGTACATGCATTTTCACACAGTGCCGGACATACCCTTCCCGTAAACTCCGGAAAATTATTCGTCTTATGCAGACGGTTATACGCCTGCTCCCAGTTTCCTGTATATAACAATTCGTTCCATTCCGGAATCAGATTGTTTAACGGACAGCCGGAAGCCATTCCGCCGATCATCATACCGGACTGGCAGAACGGAACGCCGCAGTCCATACATCTGGCGCCCTGTAACTGCTGTTTTTCTTTTGACAGCGGGGTATGAAATTCATTAAAATTTTTTATTCGTTCTCTGGGAGCGGCTGCTTTGCCGTTTTCCCGCTCATAATCTATAAAACCCGTTGGTTTGCCCATTCCTTGACTCCTTTCTGCGCAGATATATGCACTCAGTTCCTGTTCATGGCATAAAATGCTTCAATCTGGGCCTGCTCGCTGCTTAACCCCTTTTCCTCCATCTGAACGATGGTCATCAGAATTTTATTATAATCATGGGGAATGATCTTTTTAAATCTCGGAAGATATTCGCCGAAGTTATCCAGTATCATCTTTCCTTTTTCCGAATTGGTATATGCTACGTGTTCAGTGATCATCTGTTTCAGTTCCATAACATCATATTTTGAAGTAACTTCACCGGAAGATACCAGTTCTTTATTCAGTTTGGTATATAAGTCCCTGTCTTCATCCAGCACATATGCCACTCCGCCGCTCATACCGGCAGCAAAATTCTTTCCAGTTCTGCCGAGAATCACCACACGGCCGCCAGTCATATACTCACAGCCGTGGTCGCCCACGCCTTCCACTACTGCTGTTGCGCCTGAATTACGGACGCAGAACCGCTCGCCTGCCACACCGTTAATATATGCCTTTCCGCTGGTGGCTCCATACAGCGCTACATTGCCGACAATGATATTTTCATCCGGTTTATACATGATCCCTTTCGGCGGATATACGATCAGCCTGCCGCCGGACAATCCTTTTCCAAAATAATCGTTGCTGTCACCGGTAAGTTCCAGTGTAAGTCCTTTCGGTATGAATGCGCCGAAACTCTGACCGCCGGCCCCCTTACATTTTATCGTAAAGGTATCTTCTTCCAAAGCATCATGATACATTTTCGTTATTTCAGAACCGAATATCGTACCAAAGGAACGGTCCGTATTGCTGACATCCACTTCAATACTGCGTTTTTGTTTCTTTTCCAAAGCTCCCTTCAGCTTTTGAAGCAGGATTTTTTCATCCAGCGTCTTTTCCAGTTCGAAATCATATACATTCTTTTCATAATATTTCACCGGTTCCCGGATAACGTCTGCGTATAGGATCCTGGACAAATCCACTTTTCCGGCATTACCGTCCATAACGCCGCTCTTCGGTCTCAGAAGGTCTGTTCTTCCCACCAGTTCATCCACGGTTTTTACTCCTAATCTTGCCATATATTCTCTTAATTCCCGGGCAATAAACTGCATAAAGTTTACAACATATTCCGGTTTTCCCTTAAATCTCTTTCGAAGTTCCGGATTCTGCGTAGCCACGCCCACCGGACAGGTATCCAGATTGCAGACCCGCATCATAACACATCCCATAGTCACAAGAGGCGCAGTGGCAAAGCCGAATTCTTCCGCTCCCAGCATGGCTGCTATGGCAACGTCCCGGCCACTCATGAGCTTGCCGTCGGTTTCCACGATCACCTTATTTCTCAGACCGTTCAGTATCAGCGTCTGATGTGCCTCTGCCAGACCCAGCTCCCATGGAAGTCCGGCATTATAGATGGAATTTCTCGGCGCTGCTCCGGTGCCGCCGTCATATCCCGAGATCAGGATTACCTGGGCCCCCGCCTTGGCAACTCCGGCGGCAACGGTACCCACTCCGGCTTCCGATACCAGTTTTACCGAAATCCTGGCATCCCGGTTGGCATTTTTGCAATCATAGATAAGCTGGGCCAGATCTTCGATAGAATATATATCATGATGAGGCGGCGGAGAAATCAGACTGACACCTGGTGTGGAATGCCTGGTTTTAGCGATCCACGGATACACCTTCTGTCCCGGAAGGTGACCGCCCTCTCCCGGTTTTGCCCCCTGGGCCATCTTTATCTGTATCTCTTTCGCACTCACCAGATATCTGGAGGTAACGCCGAATCTGCCGGATGCAACCTGCTTTATGGCAGAACAGCGGTTCCATCCGTCCCTGCCGGGTTCCAGACGCTCCAGGCTTTCGCCGCCTTCTCCGCTGTTGGATTTTCCATGGATCATGTTCATGGCGATCGCCATTGTTTCATGGGCCTCCTGGGAAATGGAGCCATAAGACATGGCGCCGGTCTTAAACCGTCTGACGATACTGTCTACGCTTTCCACTTCTTCCAGCGGGATTCCCCGGTCCGGATATTTAAAATCAATAAGCCCGCGAATATGAACCGCATTCATTTCTTCATCGATATGACGGGTATACTGCTTAAACAAATCATAATTTCCGGTCCATGTGGATTGCTGCAGTAGGTGTATGGTCTGAGGGTTATACAGATGTTCTTCTTTTCCGCTTCTGAATTTATGACTGCCGTTGCTGTCTAAAGTCAGATCCACACCCAGTCCCAACGGGTCAAAGGCTTTGGAATGCAGGAGATCCACACTGCGTTCTATATCCTTTAATGTAATTCCGCCAATCCTGCTGACCGTATTTGTAAAATACTTGCGGATCACTTCCTCACTGATCCCCAAGGCTTCAAAAATCTGGGACCCCTGATAGGACTGTATTGTCGAAATCCCCATTTTGGAAGCAATCTTAACGATTCCGTGAAGAATCGCATCATTATAGTCATTTACTGCCGCATAGAAATCTTTGTCTAACATATCCAGATCGATCAACTGTTTGATGGATTCCTGGGCCAGATAAGGATTGATCGCACATGCACCGTAACCCAGCAGCGTTGCAAAGTGATGAACTTCTCTCGGCTCCCCGCTTTCCAGAATGATAGCCAGACTGGTTCTTTTCTTTGTAACGACCAAATGCTGATGCAAAGCCGAAACAGCCAGCAGGGAAGGGATCGCCACATGATTCTCATCCACGCCCCGGTCGGATAAGATCAGAATACTGGCGCCGTCCCTGTGGGCTCTGTCTGCCTCTACAAAGAGATGTTCAATGGCTTTTTCCAGAGACGTATTTTTATAATACAGGATCGGTATGACTTCCACCCGGAATCCCGGTACGTTCATATTTTTAATCTTCAGCATATCCGTACTGGTCAGAATCGGATTGGAAACCTTTAATACCTGACAGTTTTCGGGTTTTTCTTCCAGGATGTTTCCGTCTTCCCCGATGTATACCGTTGTAGATGTCACAATCTCCTCCCGGATGGCATCGATGGGCGGATTGGTTACCTGGGCGAATAATTGCTTAAAATAATTAAATAACGGCTGCGGTTCATTGGAAAGAACCGGTATGGGTTTATCGCTTCCCATGGCTGAGATAGGTTCCGAACCGTTTTTTGCCATTGGAAGTATGGACGTTTTCAGTTCCTCGAAAGTATAACCAAAGGCTTTCTGCAGACGTTTTCTGTCTTCTGCTGAATATTCTTCAACCTTTTTATTCGGTATCTTTAAGTCCTTCAGTTTCACCAGATTACTGTCCAGCCATTCCCCATACGGCTGTCTTGAAGCGTATCTCTCTTTTAATTCATCATCATCGATCAGTCTGCCTTTTACCATATCTACCAAAAGCATTTTTCCCGGACGAAGCCGCTCCTTGGCTGTAATTCTGGAAGGTTCCATATCCAGGACACCTACTTCCGAAGATAATACCAGCGTATCATCCTCCGTAATATAATACCGGGACGGACGAAGCCCGTTTCTGTCCAGAACCGCACCCATGATATCACCGTCTGAAAACAGAATGGATGCCGGACCGTCCCACGGCTCCATCATGGTGGCGTAATACTGGTAAAAATCTCTTCTGGCCTGACTGATGGTATAATTGTTATCCCACGGTTCCGGAATGGTGATCATAACTGCCAGAGGCAGTTCCATTC
Source organism: uncultured Lachnospiraceae bacterium (assembly GCA_910578175.1). GTDB lineage: Bacteria > Bacillota > Clostridia > Lachnospirales > Lachnospiraceae > Bovifimicola. The sequence goes on along the minus strand of CAJTPF010000001.1, from coordinate 82,299 downwards.
CGCTCATGACCAGAAATTCCAGTGTATTGTCCAGCATTGCCGAGTCGGAACCTTCCTGGTTTACTACCGGCATGACTTTGTGCATTTCACCTTTCAGATATTCAGAAGCCATGGTTTCTTCCCTGGCCAGCATATTGTCTGCATTGCCGCGAATCGTGTTGATCTCACCGTTGTGGACCATTAACCGGTTGGGATGGGCGCGCTGCCAGCTTGGATTGGTATTGGTACTGAATCTGGAATGTACCATGGCAATGGCTGATTCATAATCGGTATCCTGTAAATCCCGGAAGAACAGACGGAGCTGTCCTACCAGAAACATACCTTTGTATACAATGGTACGGCTGGACAATGATACTACATATGTATTATCATTGCTCTGTTCAAATACCCGTCTTGCCACATATAGTTTTCTGTCAAAATCCAGACCTTTTTTCACATCCTCCGGTTTCTTAACAAATCCCTGCATGATACAGGGCATACATTCCACCGCTTTGGCTCCCAGAACCTCGGGAACCGTAGGCACTTCTCTCCAGCCTAAAAATTCCAGACCTTCTTTTTCCACTATGATCTCAAACATCTTTTTTGCCTGATTGCGCTTCAGTTCATCCTGCGGGAAGAAGAACATACCAATTCCGTATTCCCTCTCCGAACCCAAAAAAATACCGAGGGACCTGACCGCTTTCTTAAAGAACTTGTGTGAAATCTGTAATAAGATTCCTACACCGTCTCCGGTCTTTCCCTCGGCATCTTTGCCTGCTCTGTGTTCCAGGTTTTCAACTATTTTTAATGCATTCTCAACGGTTTCGTGTGTCCTTTTTCCTTTGATGTTGACGACAGCACCTATACCGCAGTTATCGTGCTCAAATCCTGGGCTATACATTCCCTGTTCAGCAGCACGAACAAATAAATCGTTCTGGTTCATGTGCATCCCTTCCTTATTCAATTTTTTGGTTAAGTTCATTTGTATGAGCCTTAATCTTCTGTAGGATAATATACTACAACTTTTTAGAATTGTAAATAATAAATTTTAAAAAGCCACCCGGTTAGATGGGTGACTTTAACTATACTTAATTTGACAAAAAGTCCTTGATCTTCTTACTTCGAACCGGATTTCTTAATTTCCGCAATGCTTTCGCCTCGATCTGCCGGATCCTTTCTCTGGTTACATTAAATTCCCTTCCCACTTCTTCCAGCGTTCTGGGATGACCGTCCTCCAGACCAAAACGCAGGACTATAACCTGACGTTCTCTGTCTTTTAAATCCTGCAACAGCAAGTCAATATGCTCTCTGAGCATCACAGCTTCCACATTGGCTTCCGGCGTCACGGTATTATTATCCGCAACAAAATCTCCAAGATTGGAATCATCTTCTTCACCGATCGGCGTCTCCAGAGAAGCCGGTTCTCTTGCGATCTGCATGATTTCAAGAACCTTGCTTTCCGTCATATCCAGCGCTGCCGCCAGTTCTGCCGGAGAAGGTTCATATCCCAGTTCCAGTGTTAATTTTCTCTGCATCTTAGACATTCTGTTAATGGTTTCTACCATATGGACCGGCACACGAATCGTTCTTGCCTGGTCTGCAAGAGCTCTTGTAACCGACTGTCGAATCCACCAAGTAGCATATGTACTCAGTTTGAATCCCTTGTCATAATTAAATTTTTCCACACCTTTGATCAGTCCCAGATTTCCCTCCTGCACCAAATCTAAAAAACTCATTCCTCTGCCGGTATATCTCTTGGCTATACTGACAACAAGACGCAGATTCGCCTCGATCAGACGGTCCTTTGCCTTTTGGTCTCCCTCGGCTTTCTTCTTTGCAAGACGCAGTTCTTCCTCTGCAGTAAGAAGAGGAACCGTACCGATTTCTTTTAAATACATTCGGACCGGATCTTCCGTTCCTACGCCATCCAATAAATCTATGGCATCCAAATCAATATTTTCTTCCTCTTCTTCCAGTTCATCATCTGTCGGCTCCAATAATAAAGAGTCATCAACCAGCAGATCCGTATCATTCATAAATACCAGTTCCGGTTCTTCACTTGTCTGAATCACATCAATTTTATTATCTTCCAGATATTGATAGACGAGATCCATCTGATCTCCGGTCAGCTTTGCCTCTTTACAAAAACTATCAATTTCCGAAAACTCAATTGCGTTATTTTTACTCTTACCATTTTCTACTAATCTGAACAAATTGCCTAAGAATTCTTCCTCAACCACTAATATCGGTCCTTTCTGTCGTCTAATTACATTATCCCTTGTACGGTGCAACATTATACACAAAAAAATAGCTGGTGTAAACCAGCTATTCGAATATTTTTAAATTTTGTGAAAAAATATAATATTTCGTCAAAAAAAGTCGACAAGTTTATAAAATATTACATCTTGCATTTTTCAACATAATCTGAAACATCTATTTTTTCGAAATACCGGACATTATTCTAATAGCTTTATTTAAATTTTCAATTTTTACATTCTTTGGAGCACCGCCGTACTCCCCGTCCAATACCCATGGTACTTTTTCATCCGCCATGAAAATTATTTTGGACGATTTAAAGGAAATTATACTTTCAGATCTCATATCCAGCCCTAACAGGCAACCAAGTATGATCTGCAGATCCAACGGATTCTTTGGCTGCTTTACCAGTGTAACTTCAAACATTCCGTCATCCAACACTATATTTTTACCTGTAATTCCTTTAAATCCCCCGACAGAAACCGAATTCGATACCATTCCGTACAGGAAATCTCCCTCCAGTTCACCGTTCTCATATTTCACTTTCATATGATAGGTTCTCAACGAGGTAAGTTTCATTACCGCCTCTATAATATATGCTGGATGACCAATGATATTTTTCATTTCCTGCGGCGTCATATATGAAACATCTGTAAATGCACCAAATGCTGCAATATAAACGAAATTCTTCTTATTAAACCGTCCAATATCCACGGCAACCGGCATTCCTTTTACTGCAACCCCGGCAGCCTCTTTCATATCCTTGGGCAAACGGATACTTGTGGCAAAATCGTTTGTGGAACCAGCCGGAATATATCCCAATACCGGCCGTTCTCTTAATTCCATGATTCCGCTGATCACTTCGTTCAGCGTTCCGTCACCGCCGCTGCAGACGATCATATCATAATGAGATGAACAGTGTATCACATGTTCTTTTGCATCCAGTTTGCCCTGGGTCGGATAAATCCCAACCTGAAAACCGGCTTTCACAAATAAATCTATGATATCAGATAAATATTCTTTTATCATTCCTTTTCCGGAAAACGGATTATAAATAAATAACAAATCTTTCAAACTTTTCACATTCCTTTCATATTCAACATTTTAACACACTTTCAGCTATTAATCAATTGACAGAATCATCATGGCACAAAAAAAGAGAAGCCCTATGGACTTCTCTTTTTGTAATTTCTATATGTATCTGCTGTCTAAAAATTATGCGTTAGCTTTCTTCTTAGATACAACAAATGCTACTGCTGCTACAAGACCAAATATAACAACTGTCATTGCAACTGAATCACCTGTTGTAGGTGCCTTCTCTGCAGGAGCTGTTGTAGGTGCCTGTGTCGGAGCTTCTGTCTGATCTCCAGCAGGTGCCTGTGTCTGATCCTCTGACGGTGCCTGTGTCGGAGCTTCTGTAGGTGCTTCAGTCGGAGCTTCTCCGCCACCTACTACATAATCAGCCGGAGCTTCTTTGGATAATCCGCTTCCTTCAGCTCCCATCATGCCTGTTGAAGAACCGTCCCATGAAATCCAGTACTCGTTAGCATCAAATCCAACCCAACCATCTTTCTTAACACCAATCATAACGTTCGGTGACTGTGCTTTTGCTGATGAATCACATAAAACGCCTGAAGCTGCCAGCTTGTCAAGGTCTTCCTGTGTTGTAGTATCGTTGATCGTGTTATCTGCTACCCAGTTATTGAAAATAACTGCAGCGCCTGCATCTCTGGAAGAGAATGTAGCTGTAATCTTAACCCAGCCGTTACCTTCGTCTTCACACTTTGCACCCGGCCATAACTGCTTTTCACCGTTAACAACTGCACATTTGTCCGGCGGAGTTACATTGGTAGTAAAAGCTATTCCTTCATAAATCCATCCGCCAACAGTTTCCCAGTTCTGTACATTCTTAAAGTGGAATGTAATTTCTTCGTCTGCAAATGCTAATACAGACATTGCCATTGTCATTACTGCAACCATAAGTACAGCAACTACTTTTTTCATAGTTTTCATATTGCTCTTCTCCTTTTATATTTTGTACAGAGTAATCCCCTGCCAACTACTGCAATTATATAACATCTATATAAAGATTGCAATACTTTAAAAATATTTTTTGACCTTTTTTTTAACTAAGATTTAACAGTTTATGATGCAAAAAAATTGCCATACAAATGTATGGCAATTTTATGTGTGCTTAACTGATGATTAAGCTTCTTTCTTCTTAGCTGCGATCGCAACAACTGCTACTGCTGCCAATAATGTACCGATAACTGCTACAGGTGCAACATCTCCTGTCTGAACAGGTTTTGCTGCTGTAGTAGGCTGTGTGCTTCCAGCTGCTGTAGTAGGCTGTGTGCTTCCAGCTGCTGTAGTAGTTTCTGCCGGAGCTGCTGTTGTGGTTTCAGGTTCTGCTGTTGTACCACCTGCTAATTCAAGCGCTTTTGCCTTAATAGCTTCAAAGTTTGCATCAAAATCCTGTGGATCATATCCGTCAGCCTTAACAGCTGCTACAGAAGGCTCTACAAAGTTAGGAGAATCCTCGTCTCTTGATTTATATCTGATCGTGAAATCAACTACTTTACCGTTCTGTACACATACCAGCATACCCTGTGAAGGATTCAGTACTGCAGTATATTCGCCGGCTTCAAATTTACCCTTAAACTGTGTCTGATTATCAGCCCAGGCAGAATCCGGATTACCGAAGCATAACTGATATGACCATGCAAAGATATCTCCGTCGCCAACTACTTTATACTCATATTCACCTGCTGAAGCACATGTGAACTTTGCTGTATAGTAGCCGTCTCCTGCCTCTGTAAATTTCTGATCCTGTGCAGTCGTAACCCATCCTTTATTGCCGTCCGGATCTTCATCTGCGTCAATTCCGAAAAGATGCGGATTACCAACAAATGTGTAAGAATCAGCTGCAAAAGCCATAATTCCCATAGCTGCTGTCATGGATAATGTTGTAGCAACTGCTACAATTTTCTTAATGATTTTTCTCATAATAGAAAATTTCTCCTTTCATTCTTGGTGTTACTCTGGTAACAACTCTGAATGTATTATAACTCAACCTGTAATGAATTGCAATATTTTTTTATTCATATTTCGTTGGTTTTATGAATTTTAATGATTTACAATTTTATTTTCTGTATAATTTTGCCATAAATACTTTTACTTTACGATAACAAATATATAAAAAAGAGGAAACATATATATGTTTCCTCTTTATACTTAATTTTAAAAATATTTTTAATTAATTAAGCCTCTTTTTTCTTTGCAACAAATGCTACAACTGCTACTGCACCCAGTAATGAAACCAGTACAGCGATCGGAGCTGCGTCGCCTGTCTGTGTTGACTGGTTTTTAGCTGTAGTTGTTTCCGGCGCTGCTGTTGTAGCTGCTACCGTCGTTGTATCTTCTTCTGCTGCCGTTGTTGTATCTTCTTCTGCTGCTGTTGTATCTTCTTCTGCAGTTGTTGTTTCTTCTACCTGTGGAACATACTTAGCCAGAGCTTCATCCTTTGTAAAGAATTCTCCGTACTCTTCATCTTCTCTGCCTGTATCCCAACGTACAAGATATTCAAAATCTTCACCGTTCTTTGTGATGTTCACATCACCGTTTGAAGGATTGAATGTTACAACGAATTCATCGCCAGCCACGGTTTCCGGTAATTTAAACTGGGAAGCGTTATCCTGGAATACGCCGGTACCTAACTGCATCTGCATTCCCCATGCAAAGTTTGGTCCGTCTTCCAGAATCTTAAACTCGAAATCTCCGTCAGCTGTAGCAACCAGCTTCTTAGAGTATGTACCGTCTCCGTTATCCTTAACGAAGCAGCTTTCTGCTTCCGGCGTCCACTCAATACCAAGCTCTGTAGCGCCTACTACGGAATAAGATGCACATGTCTCGTCAGAAACTTCTTCGCCATTTAACTTTTTAACCAGGTTGTCTCTTAACTGAACGAAATTCGGGAAAGAAGTTACATTTAATGCCTCAAGGCTTGCTTTTCTGTCCGCATTGATTCCATTTACCCACTCGTTAAAATCCAGTTCAGCAAACTCTTCCGGTGTGTAGTATGTTTCGTTATCATCAGCTGTACACCAGCCAATAGAGTAATCAACAAGGTTTCCTTCTTCGTCCTTTACTACTAAGCCATATGTTTTAGTATCAAAGTAAACGGTTACGTTTGTCTCCGTTTCCGGTGCGATACGGATCTGTGAAAGATTTGTTACATCACCAATCAGACTCGCTCCGAGATCACCAACAGGAATCGACGGTACGCCTAAAAGGATTCTGTTCCATCCTGCTACTAATGTCTCAGAATTAAACGCGCCGATAGAAAAACGGCTCATCCATGAGTTTTCTTCATCCCATGCAGGCATCGTAAGGTCAAACGACACTACTCCATCAAATTCTGTCTCCTGAAATGCATTGGCATCATCATTTAAAGCCCATGCCGGGTCAGTCATATTTCCGGTTATTGTATAAATTGTCTCACCAGCAGGAATCGTGGCAGGATCAATTTCTGCACCAAATGCAGAAACTGCAAGACCCATGGTCATTGTTGCTGCTAACATGGTTGCAGCAATCTTCTTAAAAGATTTTTTCATTGTTCCATTCCTTTCTATTTGTTTGAGTTTATATGTTTTTTGACGCAAGTGTCAATGTATGCATTATATTATATTTTCATCATACTTTCAAGTTAATTTTGACAATTATTTAAAAATAAATTCATAAAGTTAACATAAATTATTCAAATTTACAAAATATTTAGATTTCCATTCCTTGTTATTTCATACGTTCTATGCTAAAATAACAAAGAATCATAGATATTTTTATGACATTTGTACAATTTTAAAGGAAATAAGGTGAACATGTCCATGGAACTAAAGGATGATCATGATATTGAAGTTAAAAAAAGCCGCCTGGACGGCGAAGCGGATATATACGATAAAAACAGAACGGATATTACCGGCAGGGAACGCTGGAAACTCATGTCCGGGATCGAAAGATTTTTATATTACAAAGATTATTATCTTAAATATACTCTTATCATAACAGCTTTTCTGATCGTAGCCGTTTATGTAGGATATACGATCTTCAAACCGGATCCGCCGGATACTTTTTTTCTTTCGATGCTGGACGGATTACAATACGACGATTCCATCAGAGATGAAGTACCGGAAACTTTTGGGGATTATCTGCGGGAAAGTGACTATACCGGAATAACAGACCAGAAACATCTTTTTTTCGAAACTTTTTATGATACAATTGTAGACCAGATTCGGATAGACGGCTTTTATGATAAATCAAAGTTTGATGTTTTTATAACCAAAAAAGGGACTTATGAAGGTTTTGCCGGCAACAATATCCTGATGAATCTGGAAACCGTGCTCCCGAAAGAGTTACTGGAATCCCTTTCCGACCGGCTGATCTATACCCGGGGGAACAATGATTCCCAGCCATATCCGTATGGTATAAGAATAGAACAGACGGAATATAAATTCTATAACCATAAGGGAACGGAAGAGCCTGCTATTCTTTCCATTGCCCACAATACCCAACGGCCGGAAGCCGCAGTTTATTTTATCCGTTTTCTGTACGGACTATAAAGTAACACAAGGAACTTATAACGATTACCGGATATGTTTTTCTGGCATCAGGACGGCGCCATGACTCTGACCAGGGTCATGGCGCCGTCTTATATTCCATTATGTTCATCCTTTAATTCTTTAATTTATAGACATTCTCATCCTGAACAAATTCCCACAGACTGTAAAGTATCAGGATATCGGTTATCCTGTGTTTCTCCAAATATTCAGAAAGACTCTGATTATAATATCTCAGATCCAAAACATATATATATTCAAACTGGTTAATCAGATATGGTACGAACGAATTCGCAAAAGAATCTTTAATCAGCAGAAGGGATTTTCCATTATTTACCGTGGTATGAATTTCAATCAGGGAATGGTTTCCTCCGAGAAATATACCATACTTATCTTTGGAATCCAGCTTTTCCATATCAAATAATGTATGCTTTGTCATAGCCCCGCCGTCATAAACCAACGTATACCCAACGGGATCTGCCGGTTCGACTATATCTATGCTGTCGCTGCAAAACGAGAGATTTACTTTGGAATCCAGTGTTCCCCTGAATGTTTCCGTAACGGTGGTTTTAACGAGATCTTCCGGTCTGTTTTCCCTGATTCCGGTCCCGTTACACCATGCTTTATACCCATAGTAACTGCCCAGTGTGGTCCAGTGATGATCCGTCCTGTAATAAATATATTCCTCCCTATGCTTTTCCAGTTCTTCATATACGTCAATACACTCCGCCAACTCACATCTGTCATATATCTCCTCAATGATCTTCCGTTCCTCCGGTGTCCCGGCAAATACCGGTAATTTATTCCTGAGAATCTCCGATTTGCCGGGAACCAGAAGAATACTGACAGAATAGTCCGGTTCTTTTGAACAGCCGGCTACGAATTCTTCCAGATACCTTATATTTTTTTCCGCCTGTTCCGAACGATATTGTCCGGAATCCTTTAATTCTATCAGATAATCGTCTTCGGCAAAATAGATTCCGTTAACTTCCCTCTTCTGCAGCAGCAATTCCGTTGCGGTCCGAAGCGTTATCCATTGATTCCGGAAAGGAAACTGGTCTGAAAGATAGGCTTCATATTCTTCTTCAAACCGGCCATTTCTCAGTGCGGAAAGACTCAGTTCCGGTCGTTCTGCCAGATACCGGTTCTCCTGCTCCGAAAATCTCCCGTCTTTTTTTACTGACAGCCCTATTCCGATTCCGATAAAAAACAGCACAAACAACACAACCGTAACGCAGTCTGCCATAAAGGCAGGGTCCGTACGTTTATCCGTATTTTCAATACTGTCTATATTTTTTTTCTGCATCAAATCATTTCCCTGCTTCTTTTATTAACTTTGGCCATCCGGCCATTCTAAAATCTGAAATATAAAAACGGATTATAGGACTGCTCTACCAGATAGGCTGTCGATACCAGCATCAATACCAAATATCCCGCATTTCTGATCATTGAACAGATAACGATCCCTCTTCTGATCCCTGACAGTTTCTTCTCCGTTTTCTTCCATAAAATAGCCGGCAGAGGCGTGGCACCGATGATTAACAGTATCATAAAGAACAAACCGGTATACAGCAAATATATGGCCGAATCCGAACGAATCCCCCAGCCGTTTCCTCCAAGCAGCGATTTAAAATATCCTCCCGCTTCTCCGATACTATCCGCCTCAAAGATTACCCATCCAAACAATATTAGAACTGCACTGTAAACATAGCGTAATATTGCCGGTATATGCTTTAGCGCCTTTAATATTACATATTTTTCCAAAAGAATGATCACTCCGAAATACAATCCCCAAAGCAGAAAGTTGAACCTGGCGCCATGCCATAAACCAGTCAGCATCCATACAAGAAGGATATTAAATATATGTCTTATCCTGCCTGTCCGGTTCCCGCCCAGCGGAATATACACATATTCCCGAAACCAGGTTCCTATGGAAATATGCCATCTACGCCAGAATTCAGTAATGCTTTTTGATATATAAGGATAATCAAAATTTTCCTCCAGCCGGAACCCGAACATGGCGGCCAGCCCCAGCGCCATGTCGGAATATCCCGAAAAATCAAAATAAATCTGAAAAGCAAATGCCGTAATTCCAAACCATGCCGTGACAGCTGACAAGCTTCCGGTCTCCATACCGGATATCTGCTGCCAGAAGATTCCCACATTATTCGCCAGAATGACCTTTTTTGATAATCCGATAATAAAACGCCCGATCCCATGGGATAGATTCCGGATCACCTGCTGATGATCCGTTTCCTGATCCTTTTGTTTCTTCCGGATCTGTGCCTCAATATATTTATAACGGACGACCGGCCCGGCGATCAGCTGCGGAAACATGGCGATATACATTCCAAAAGAAACGATACTTTTCTGGGGCTCTACGTCTCCCCGCCAGACATCTGCAAGATATGAAACGGATTGAAACGTATAAAAAGATATTCCGGCCGGCAGAATGATTCCTGCAAAATCTATCCGTACGGAACAAACAGTTTCAAACAGTTCCAGTATCATGAGCGAATATTTGAACGCACAGAGTAGCAGCACATTGGCACTGACAGCGGTAATCATTGAAATAACCGCCGCTTTTCTGCGGTTTTGTTTTTTATGATATCCAATCAAAAGACCGGAAAAATAATTGAAGAAAATGGAAAGAATCAACAAAATCACATAGTCCGGTTCTCCCCAGGCATAAAACAGCAGACTGGAGAGCAGCAGCCAGAACTGACGGACACAACCGGGCAGACAATAATAAACCACTAAAACTACCGGCAGAAAGCGAAATAAAAATACAAAACTGCTGAATACCATTTGTCAACTCCTACGGCTGAATATCTTTAAAATGAAATTCCCGTCTTCCTGCGGCATAATCCTCCACAATATTGCCGTTTCCAAACAGTTTATACTTATACGTACAGAGTCCTTCCAGTCCCACCGGTCCTCTGGCATGTAATTTTCCAGTACTGATCCCCACCTCGGCGCCAAATCCGTAACGGTAACCATCTGCAAATCTTGTGGAACAGTTACAATATACCCCTGCCGAATCCACATACTGCATAAACTGCTGCATTGCCGACCGGTCTTCGGTCAATATACAATCGGTATGATGGGAACCATACCGGTTAATATGTTCGATCGCTTCCTCTATATTTTCCACAGTCTTAACGGAAATGATCAGATCCAGATACTCGGTTGCAAAATCTTCTTCCACCGACTCTTCACAGTCTATGATATCCCGGATTTCTTTTGTTCCCCGCACTTCCACGTTTTTTTCCTGAAATGCTTCATTTAGTGCCGGAAGAAGTTTTTCTGCTGCTTCCTTATGCACCAGCAGCGTTTCTACTGCATTACAGACAGCGGTATACTGGGTTTTGGAATCAATGATCACCCTGACGGCCTTGTCTATATCCAGCTCTTTATCCGCATAGATATGGCAGATTCCGTCGGCATGTCCCATGACCGGTATCTTCGTATTGCTCATAATATACTGGACAAAAGAATTAGACCCTCTCGGAATCAATAAATCAACGGATTCATTACATGCCAGAAGCTCGCTAATCTCTTCCCTTGCTTCCGCCTGCATCATACAGCCCTCCGGCATCCCTGCCGCCACTGCCGCCTGATGAATTATCTCAAATAAAACTTTATTGGTCCGGGCCGCCTCGCTTCCACCCTTTAAGATAGCACAATTGCCGCTTTTCAGACAGAGCGTGGAAATCTGGACCATGGCATCCGGACGGGATTCAAAGATAACCCCTATAACACCGATCGGACTGGATTCTCTCACCAGTACCAAATCGCTGTCCAGTTCCCGCTTCATCTGAACCTTTCCCAGCGGATCCGGCAATTCGATCAGATCCCGGATTCCCTTTACTACATCCTGTAGTTTTGATTCATTAAACTTCAGCCTCTTCAGAATCGGTGCCGCCAGACCGTCTTTTTCGGCTTTTTCCAGATCCTGCTGATTCGCTTCTATTATTTTATCCCTCTGCTCCGTCAGAGCATCCGCAACGGCCTGCAACGCTTTGTTTCTTGCTTCCAACGACTGGGCGGCCAGTTTCGTGCTATCAAGTTTCATTTTCGCAGCCTGTTCTTTTATTGTCATATCCGGTACCTCGCTTTTCATATATATTTTCATAAATCATGGAAATGTTAAAATTACAATTAATCTTGATTTTAACATTGTGCGGAGGATTTATCAACGGGAATTTTAAAATAAAGAGCAAATACAGGCTGTTCCGTCAGAGTTGTAACAATTTCCCTTCCTGCGAATATATTTGTATAAAGCATTTTTTCGAGGTTTTCCATGAATTTTATTCCTTCCGATACCTGTAACCCGGATTTTCCATACATGACCGACAGTCTGGGCCGTCCGGTTCCCAATGACCAGAATTCCCTGACGGTGGGTTCCGACGGACCGACCCTGCTGGAAGACATTCATCAGATCGATAAGATCGCCCACTTTGACAGAGAACGTATTCCCGAACGGGTGGTTCATGCAAAAGGTGCCGGCGCATTCGGCTATTTCAAACCCTATCAGTGCATGGCCAAATATACCATGGCCGATTTTCTGCAGGTTCCAAACCGGATCACAAAAGTTTTTGTCCGCTTTTCTACCGTGATCGGTTCCAAAGGTTCTGCGGACACGGTCAGGGACCCCCGGGGATTTGCCGTTAAGTTTTACACCAATCAGGGTATCTATGATCTGGTGGGAAATGACCTTCCGGTCTTCTTTATCCGGGATTCCATAAAATTCCCGGATGTGATACATTCCCTGAAACCTTCTCCGGATAATAACTTAAAAGACCCGGAACGATTCTGGGATTTCATTTCCCTGACACCGGAATCGACTCATATGATCGTCTGGCTGTATTCCGACCGTGGTACTATAAAGGACTATGCCCACATTGACGGTTTCGGAGTTAACACTTATGTCTGGGTAAATAAAAACAGCGAACGCTTTTATATCAAATATCACTGGAAGACCATGCAGGGAATCGAAACCATCACCCGCCAGGAGGCCGAGGCCCTGGCCGGCTCCGACCCGGATATTGCAGTCCGTAACCTGCATGAGCATATTAAGAACGGAGATTTTCCAAAATATGAACTTTGCGTCCAGATCATGGCTCCGGAAGAAGTGGAACACTTAAGCTTTGACCCGCTGGACGACACAAAAACATGGCCGGAAGACCAGTTCCCGCTGTATAAAGTAGGTATGATGACGCTGAATAAAAATCCGGAAAACTTCTTTGCAGAGGTGGAACAATCTGCCTTTTGTCCCGGAAATATAGTTCCAGGAATCGAATTTTCTGCAGATAAGATGCTTCAGGGTCGAAGTTTTTCTTATCTGGATACCCAGAGATACCGGATCGGTCCGAACTTTGCCCAGCTTCCGGTCAACCGCTCCGTTTCACCGGTGAATAATAACCAGCGGGACGGTAGCATGACCTATGAGATCAATCCGGAACCCGTCAATTATTCCCCGAACAGCCTGAATCATAATCAACCGCTGCCGGCTGACATCACTGTCCCGAAACCGGTATTTGCCAAAGGGTATATTGCCAGAACCCCGATCGTAAAAACTGACGACTATACGCAGGCCGGCGAGCGCTATCGCTCCCTCTCGCCTGCGGATAAACAGCATCTTGCCGAAAATATTGCCGTAGAACTGGCGCAGTGCCGGCGGGACATCATCGAACGGGTTCTTTCTAACTTTGCAAAAGCTTCCAAAGATTGGGCAAACAACGTTATGTATGCCATGCAGAAGTGTTCAAAATAACCGGGAGCAGTAAAAAAACTGTCAGTCTCATGGGTAATTCCCATATGAGACTGGCAGCTTTTCTGTTATTTTATAATATTCCGTTCATAGATTAAGATATTATATGTACCGCATTTCATTATTTCTTCCGCCTCTTCAAAATCATATCGTGGCTGTTCATAAAACTCTTCCATCTCCTGGTTTGTCAGAATAACAAAATATCTGTCATACCCGCCGGTATCTTCATACCAGTTTATATTTGTCTGGTATAAACGTTTTCTGTACCCGTCTTCCTCTAAGCTGATACACCTTACCTTTACTTTTGAATCAGATAACATTGTTATTATATTGGCATACCAGAACGTGGCATATCCGTATTCCAGATCATTTTCTTCCAGATACCCTGCCAGCTCATTTAAACGTTCATTGGTCCGGGTCTGTTTCTCCATCGTCAATATTTCATAAGAGACGATAAGCCAGACACAGGCAACGGGTACCGCTATCAGCGCCAGCAGCCGCTTATAACCGGTATTCTGAAAGATCCATCTGACAAACATCACACATAATATCACGGATGTGGCGACAACAGGCGACAGACGCCAGTTTGCGGAATTTAATTTTCCGAATACCCATCCAAGCAGAATCAGCAGCGTCATGAAATGATGGATAAATATCATCAGACGGTATGAAGTACTTTTAAACTTCCGGTACATACAGGCCATCACTACCGGAACCGTCAGAAGCATCAGGGCACAGATGATCCTCAGAAGATGGAAGATTCCTTCCCTGGAATATAACAGAGTATTATCGGTTATGTCCACACCCAGCAGTGACATGAAGGAAGGAAACAATTCTCCCAGATTGCCAATCCACTGGCTGCTTTTTGAAAATGAAGAATACGCTTCCGCATAACCGGCTGTCAGATTTCCGTTTACCATACTGCCGGTCAGCAATCCTGCCAGAATCCCCAATATCAGTAATGACAATACCGTATACCTGCTGATATTGCTCCTGCCCTTCCAGTCGGTCTGAAAATCAAAAAATCGTTCTGCTGCCACTGCCGCCAGAACGGGCAGTGCATATATGGTAATTGCCTGAATACCGTTCATGGAGCAAAGGAGCGTCCACAAAAACAGCGCCGCCGTATGGCGGAGATTTATTTTATCTGACCGGAGGATCCGGAAGACCAACGCTGCCCCGATCATCAAAAACAGAATTCCAAGACTGTAATATATTATGTGTCCCCAGAAGATTTCCCTGAGTTTTTCACTGGAAGATATCAGTAGCAGCAGGGACGAAAGCAGGACGGCAATCCATCTGACACTGAAATCCAATGCTCTGGCAAAATATATCAGAGCCAATACAAAAATAAGATAAAACAATGTCATTCCAAGAATCTGGGCCTTCATACCGACTCCGAAAACCGCCACAAAGGGCAACATCAAAAGCTGTCCGCCAAAAGGAAGCAGACAGGCATAGGCAAAATCCTGATTCATCAGGGCTTTGGCATCCAGGGAAGCTTCCGCCCACATGATGGTATCCGTACAATCGGAATGATAATATCCTTTTGCAATAAATACTACATAATACAAAACCAGCAAAAAAGAAAAAATCCCAATAAGCACTATTCCGCCGTCAAATGCCAGATTCAGAATTTCTTTTTTATTTCTTTTCTTCATGGTATTCTTCCTCCGTATTGACATTCCATATATTGGAACGGTCCTTTCTGTTTTCCAGAATATTTTTCACGGCCTCGAAGGAAGTGACCATGGAATGGTCCATGTTATTATATCTGTGCTGGCCGTTCCTTCCCACGCAGTACAGATTGTCAATGGTATCCAGATATCCGGTCAGCCGGCCGATTTCCGAATATGTATCAAAATATGCAGGATATGCTTTTTTCACCTTCTCACGATGTGCATCCAGAATTTCTTCCGCAGAAGAAATCACTCCCATTTTCACAAGTTCTTTCGCCGCAAACCGGATACATGCCTGGTCGCTCATATTCCAGAACTTATCCCCTTCATTGCAGAAATATTCCAATCCGATCCAGATTTGTTCCCCGGGATCTTCTACCAGATAAGGGGACCAGTTGTTAAATATCTGGATCCTTCCCAGCCGTACGCCTGTATCCTGTACATATATCCAGCAGTCCGGTACGATATCATTCAATGTTTTTATATTGGTTTCATTTTTCAGATTCAGCCGCCGGGTCAGAACTCCTACCGTGACAAAATCACGATACGGCAATCCATCCGCAATGGCGGCGATCTCTTCTGGTACCTGCTCCATACCTCCCACCAGATCTTTTAACGGCATGGAAGATATCAGGATATCTCCTTTTAACGTCTCTGTCCTGCCGTCTCTCTCAACTTCCACGGAAGTTATGGTATCCTTTTCCCGGTTGATCTTTACAACTTTGGAATTTTTTTGGATGATTCCGCCCATGGATTCAAATTCTGCCGCAGCGGTTTCCCATAATTGTCCCGGACCGTACTTCGGATAATAAAATTCTTCAATCAGTGAAGTTTCTACTTTCCGGTCCGCCGTTTTTCCGCCGAATACTTTTGAAAAAATATCCTTGATAATGGCGGTTACGGATAAGCCTTTGACACGCTGCGCACCCCAGTCTGCAGATATTTCCCTCGGATGCCTGCCCCACAGCTTTTCCGTATATCCTTCAAAAAACATGGAATATAACACCCGACCAAAACGGTTTATATAAAAATTTTCCAATGAGGTTTCTTTTAATTTATGGACCGTAGATGATAAATAGCTGAAGCCTGCACGGATCGTAGTAAAAAATCCCATATTTTTTATGGTTTCCCACTTCATACTGATGGGGTAATCAAAAAATTTCTTTTTGTAGAAGATTCTGGAAACCCGGTTTCTCACCAGCATCACCCGGTCTTCTTTTTCCGGATCCGGTCCCCCTTTCGCCAGGGGCTTCTTTCTTTTCAATAATTTGTCATCAAACGAATGTCTTCCCTGGGTAGGCATGATCTCCGCCCACCATCTCATCACCCGGTCATCCTTTGAGAAAAAACGGTGTCCGCCGATGTCCATCCGGTTGCCGTTGTAACGTACGGTTCTGGATATTCCGCCTATTTCCCCGCTTTCCTCCAGAATTATGACATTGTATTTTCCGTCTCCCTGTTTTAAAAGCTCATATCCGGCAGTGATGCCTGCCGGACCTGCTCCGATGATTAAAATTGTTTTTGTCATATCCTGTTATGTTCCCTTTCCGATTATTTTCTATAAAGCGTTATTTTTCTTGCCGCAAAATTCCATATCAATACTACAACGGCAGCAATTACTTTTGAAACCATAAAATATAAAGACAGTTTTTCCGTGAACAAATACATGATCATTTCCGTCAGTCCAAGACCGATCACTCCGATGACCGCATAGAGGAGAAACTCCACCTCATTGCTGTTTCCCGATTCACTCCCCTTAAATACCAGCGCTTTCGATAAGAGAAAGTTTACCGCCAGACCTGCCATAAATGCAAACACAGCCGCCAGCAGATAATAAATCCCTGTGAGTTCCAACAGGAACAGACAGCCTGCATCGACTGCAAATGCCGTACCTCCCACAAATAAATAGCGGAAGAGCTGTATAAACGTATTTTTAGTCGGTTCTATAAACAGTTTTGAAATATCAAACGCAATAATATCTTTCCAAAGTTCTTCCATCCGTATCTCCCATCCGGCTGAATACCTTTTTTATTTTTTGTGCATACTTACCATAAAAGTATAATTAACACACTATACATTTGCAAGTAATTTTTATGTAAAATATGAATTATTTTTAACGACCGGATTTTCCCCAATCACGCCATATATCTGATATGCAGGTTTCATTATCAACTTACCGTATTTTAATACTATTTTGTCGTTGTTCATAAAAGACAATAAATCATATATAATGTATTTAGTTTTTAAGAAAGGTATGTGTGTTATGAGTTCAGATGAAATGAAAGAAATACTGATTCAATATCGCAAGTCACAGGGTTTATCACAAAAAGAACTTGCTGCAAGATGTAATTTAACCCAATCCACTATCAGTACAATGGAAAACGGTGATTTTTATCCGTCTATGTTCTCATTTCTCACTATTTGCGATGGATTGAGCATCACTCCGTCCTAGTTCTTTCTTTCGGGTTCGGAAAATACCGTGGTTCTCAATGAGGAAGCCAGAAGTCTTATGGATCTGTGGAACAGCCTGAACGGTGACAGCAAAAATCTTGCCCTTTCTATCCTGCATTGTATTAAAAATGCACAGCATCCGGCAAGTGATGATAAAAGTGCCGGTACATCCGATGATGAATAAAAGTATGATATAAAATATCAGACACCGCTCATGCGAGCGGTGTTTTTTTATTATTTCTTCAATTCAACAATCCGTTCCCTTTTATTTCCTTTTCCCATTAGCGATTCTTTGGTTCTTCTTTATATAATAGTATCAAATCAACATTTACGAAGGAGAGCAAAGGCAATTTCCGAATTGTCACTTTAAATATGAACGACAAGGAGTTTTTAGACCGGCTGAATTATTTCCGGAACATTTATAATTATTCAAATTACCGATTTTCCAAACTGACTGATATTCCGGTCAGTACCCTTTATTCCATGGATAACCATTATTCGGTTCCGACCATGCATACATTCCTGACATTTTGCGATGGTTTCGGAATCACTCCATGCGAATTTTTTCTGCAGGATTGCGATGATACCCTGACCATTTCCGGTGAAACAAAAAAAATCTTAAAAAACATCACTCTGCTGTCCCCGGAAAATAAACGTCTGGTACAGGATATCATCCGGGAAATCATAAAAAAACAGAGCGGAGCCGCCGGCCCCCGCCCAAACTGACCGAACCGGCGGACCATCCGCTCTTTTCCGGCATATGATATAGAATCAGGAAATCGCGGCTCTTATAAGCCCACTGCCAAAGCCGCGGCTGCCTGTATTCCAGAAAACCAAAAAGGAGGCGCCCTTTATGTATGAACAACATATGTATCAGAAAAACCGAGCTTCATTCTGTCGGATATCCGTATTATTTTTAATCCTTTTTCCTGTATTATTTTTTACCGCCGTCAATGTTCCTGCCGATACCGGTCCCCTGCAGGCGGAGGATACCGTGGCCGGGATCGACGTCAGTAAATGGCAGGGCGAGATCGATTTTGACCGGGTTGCTGCGTCCGGTGTTGAGATCGTATATATCCGTGCCTGTTACGGCTCCTCTACGATAGATGAATATTTTGAAAGCAATTACGTCAAAGCCAGGGCTGCGGGACTGAAAATCGGGTTTTATCATTATATCACCGCTACCAGTGAAACCTCCGCCATTGCCCAGGCACGTTTCTTCTATTCCCTGATTTCAGATAAAGAATATGACTGCCGGCCGGCCATGGATTTTGAATTTTTCGGATTCTTATCAACGAACCGGATAAACGATATCGCCAGAACCTATTTATCCACGCTGCAAAACCTGACCGGCACGCAGCCCCTGCTCTACTCCGATATCAATGACGTGAATACCGTCTGGGATCCTTCCCTTTCCATCTATCCTTTATGGGCCGCGGACTATAATGCCGGTTCCGGTACGGATACCGGTTCCTGGCAAAAATGGAGCGGATTTCAGTACAGCAGCAACGGATCCGTACCCGGAATCTCCGGAAATGTAGATCTGGACCGTTTTCGCGACAGTGTGTTTCTGTCCCGGGATATCCCCTCCTCAAATACCACTCCCGATATTTATATCATCCAAAGAGGCGATACCTTATCAGGCATTGCATATCGTTATCATACCACTGTAGAACAATTAGTTTCATTAAATCACATTTCAAATCCGAATTTAATATATCCCGGAACCCGTTTAATACTTCCGGCTTCTTCTCCGTCTGCACCAACGGTTCAATATATAGTCCGTCCCGGCGATACCCTATACAGTATTGCATTAAAGTATAATACAACGATTGCGGCCCTTGCGGCAAAAAATAATATTCTGAACCCAAATCTGATCTTCATCGGGCAAATTTTAGTCATCTGACCGGACCATATATTATTTAAGTTTTATTGATTGCATGAGCTGTCGCTTAAACGAATAGAAATCTGTAAAGCGACAGCTCATAATGTCGGACTTTTTTTACGTTTCCTGACGCATTCCGCCAGCAGATATTCAATCTGTCCGTTAATGGAACGATAATCTTCTTCTGCCCATGCTGCAAGTTCCTCCCAGAGCGCAGGTGCAAGACGGAGCAGAATTTGTTTTTTTGCTTTTTCCTTGATTTTCAATGCCTTTTCTTTTTCCTGAACTTCTTTCTCAAGACTCTGAATTTTTTCAAGCCGCCTCTTTAACTCACGTTCTCTGCTTTCAATCTCATCTGCCATATCCTGACCTCCTCTCTTCTGCCTTCCGGCAGATTCTAGTAGATAGAGCCACTGTTTACGATGGGCTGCGCATCCTTATTGCCACAAAGTACAACTAAAAGATTGCTGACCATTGCCGCTTTTCTTTCTTCATCCAGAACCACGATTTCCTCTTCCCCCAGCTGGTCGATGGCCATCTTAACCATGCTGACCGCGCCTTCCACGATTTTCTGACGTGCTGCAATAATAGCTACCGCCTGCTGTCTCTGAAGCATGGCTGCTGCGATCTCATCAGAATAAGCAAGATTGGTGATCCTCACTTCTTTTATCTCCAGTCCTGCCTCTATTACTTTTTCCTGCAGCTCTTTCCGCATACTCTCCGCAATTTCCTGACTGCTGCCTCTCAATGATTTTTCATCGGCCTCGTCTTCCATATTATCATACGGATACATTCTGGCAATATTCCGGATTACGGAGTCACACTGAATCGACAGGAATTCCTTATAATTCTCAACATTAAACACTGCTTTGGTCGGCTCTGCCACCCTCCAGATGACAACGGAACCGATGATGATGGGATTTCCCAGTACGTCATTGACTTTCTGCTTGTCATTCCGCAGTGTCTGCGTCTTTGTGGAAATCTTCTTTCTTGTGCTCTGGGATACCGCAGGACTTTTCACGATCTCTCCGCTGCCGACTGTTATTTCAAACGACTGCTGTACTACTCCTCCTGATGTGGGATTAAACTCACTGGCAAAAGGATTTACAAAATAGTATCCGTCTTTCTTTATGGTTAAAAAATATAGTGATATCAATTTGATATCACTATATTATAAAACTATATTGTTTTTGTCAAGATTATTTTCTTTCCTTTATAATTTCCTTACTGCAGAAATATGTTATCAGAAAATATCCTCCATAGATTGCAATCAAAAATACGGAAGTCATTCCTACCGATTTCAACATCTCATCCTTTCCGAAGGTTTCCAGAATGGAATTACAAAATTTAATTCCAAACACGGAATGGATGCCCGCCAGGATCAACGGAACCAAAAAGAATATTCCGATCTGCTTGAACAATGCCCGGTTAATGACTTTTTCATCGGTTCCGATTTTTCTTAAAACACAATAACGTTCCCGGTTATCCGTACTTTCGGACAATTCCTTCAGGGCCAGGATCGCGGCGCCGGAAATCAGAAAAATGATACCCAGATAGAGACCGATAAATGTAACCATGGCGCCCAGACCGATGGAAGCCTCTTTGATATCCAGCATGGTATTATAACTGATCCAATAACTGTTCTCCGGATCACCGTCGTTCCATGCCATTCTCTCAGAAATTTCCGCTTCAATCTTTATTTTTTCTTCCTCATTCCCTGCATTATAATTTGCCACCAGATAATTCCGCGCATTGTGACCATCTGTTTCGGCACTGTCGGGAATCACAAAATAACCGGCGTTAACATGATTCCCTGCCAGCTGCAGGATTCCTTTTTTACACTTCTTATACTTTGGACGGTATTCCACATCCCCGATCCGAATGGTCTCGCCGTTTTTCAGAGCGGCATTTCTAATCTCCACGCTACTGTCAAAATCCGCAATTACCATATATTCATCCTCTTCCAGAGTATATTCCGGCATTCCGTATAACTCTGCCAGCCGGTTATAATCCGACAGTTTCATAAATTCCTCTCTTGCCGTATACCCCAGAAATGAGTAATTGTTCTGAGCGTCATCATATGAAGAACCTAATGTGGTCTGAAAAGTCACTTCATCAAACATATAAGTATCAAACAGAAATTTTTCCTTAAATACTTCATCCACATTTAAACCCTTTTGTTTCAGCAGTTCTTCAACCGTAAGTTTCTCCTGTTCCGGCTCATATGCATACTCAAACTGAATATCCGCCGGCGCCAGTTCCCTGAGATTATCGTTCATAAAGTTTTTAATGGATAATGCGCTGGATAAAATACAGATGGTAAAAAACAACATTAAACAGATGACTGTCATGGAAAACACCATTGTATTTATTTTGCTGCTGATCTGTCTCAGGGTAAAACTGTTCAGTTTTTTGTAATACAGGCCCTTCATACTCATTACGATCCGTAACAGAAGTCCCGACAGTGACCAGAACACCAGAAAGGTTCCGATCACTCCCAAAATAATGGGTATAAAGATATCTTTTTCGTCTGACATACGGTATATTCCTCCCGTTACCTTCCAATAAGCGTATCCCAGGATTCCACAGGCTGCTGCAAATACCAGCGTACACAGAACCGGATTCTTCATCCGTACTTTTTCTGATTTTTTTCCGGCATGGAGCAGGTCGATAAGTTTACACTTGCTCACCAGTCTGGTATTAAAGATCATGACCAGAACATACATGATCCCGAAATAGATAAACGTTTTGAACATGGCGGATCTTGAAAATGTAAAAGCATAATCCGTCATATCCGCCTCAAACATATTGGCTACCAGCAGACTCATAAACTGGGATAATACCGTTCCTAACAGCAATCCCACCGCTAACGAGATGATTCCGATCAAAATGGTTTCGAAAAATAATATCATGGATACTTTTCTTTTACCCATACCAAGAGTCAGATAGACTCCAAACTCCTTGTTCCTGCGTTTTACCAGAAATCTGCTGGCATAGATGATCAGGAATCCCAGTACAAAAGAGACAAACACACTGACGCCGGAAAGTATATTGGTCATCAGCTTTATCAGATCTTTGGTATTAGAAGTGACATTCAGCAGTACGGTCTGGCTTTCAATAGCATTAAATACATAAAAGACCGCAACGCCCAGAATCAGGGTGAAAAAATAAATGGCATAATCCTTTATACTTTTTTGTATATTTTTTAACGAAAGCTTAAAGAGCATCATTTAAATCCCCTCCCAACACTGTTACCACATCAATGATTTTATTAAAATATACCTTTCTGGAATCTCCGCCTCTGTATATTTCATTAAATATCTTTCCGTCTTTAATAAATATGACCCTTGAGGAATAGCTTGCAGTAAACGCATCATGTGTTACCATTAATATGGTAGCTTCCAGTGCCTGATTCAGATAACCGAACCGTTCCAGCAGCATTTTGGCTGCTTTCGAATCCAGCGCCCCTGTAGGTTCATCCGCCATGATCATTTTCGGTTTTGTAATGATCGCCCTTGCGGAAGCAACTCTCTGCTTCTGACCGCCGCTCATCTGGTATGGATACTTTTTCAATACTTCCGTAATTTCCAGTTTTTCAGCCACATCCCGGATCCTGCTGTCTATTTCTCTGGCCTTTACATTCTGAATAGACAATGCCAGTGCGATATTTTCGTAGGCCGTCAGTGTTTCCAGCAGATTAAAGTCCTGAAAGATAAATCCCAGTTCCTCCCGCCGAAACTTATTCAGAGCATTTCCCTTCAATTTTGTGATATCCTGCCCGCTTACAAAGATATGGCCGGAAGTCACCCTGTCAATGGTGGAAATGCAATTTAACAATGTGGTTTTTCCGCTTCCGCTGGCTCCCATAATGGCTACGAACTCTCCTTTGTCCACCTCAAAGGAAATATTATCAATGGCCTTCGTCAGGCTGGATTTATTTCCATAGTATTTTTCAATTCTCTCAATTTTTAAAATCTGTTCCACAATAAGTCTCCTTCCAAAAAAAATAAATATAGTCAATAAACTGCCGTCGCATTGACTATACTCATTTTATAGTTTTCTTTTATTTTTGTCGCTGTTTTAATATTACCAAACATTACAATTTCGTAATATCGGATCCTCCGTTTATTTTAAAACATCAAAATACGGATTTCTCATAAACACCAGACTGACTTTTGTATATTCCTGTTCTCTGGATTCTATCATAAGTCCATGACCTAATTTATCACATAATTTTTTCGCAATATATAATCCCATTCCCGTCGATTTCACTCCTGTTCTTCCGTTTTTTCCAGTAAAGGATTTTTCAAACACCCGTTTCAGGTCATCTTCGGGGATTCCGATTCCGTTATCATAAACCGTAAGAACCGTTTTTTCCGTTCCTTCCGCCCTTGCCTGGATCCGGATGCAGGCTTGAACTGTTCCGTTTATATACTTAACGGAGTTATTTATAATCTGATTTAAAATGAACTCCAGCCATTTGGAATCCGTCAATATAAGTTTATCCACGCCGGATACGGTCAATTCAATGTTTTTTTCCAATAAATCATCTTTATTCCTCATCACAACATTGCTGACAATATCATTCAGGGAATTTTCATTGATCAGATAATCCTTTTCTGCATTCTCGCTTCTGACATAATAAAGTACCTGTTCCACATGATCATCCAGCCTTTTTATCTGCTGGTTTACCCTTTTATCAAAAGTATCCCGGTGATTGCGAGCCATCAGCGACAAACTGGATAACGGTATTTTAATCTCATGAATCCACATTTCCACATAATCTTTAAAATCATTGATACTGAATTCATATTCCCCGATTCTCTCCAGCATGGATTTATTGATTTCATATAAGAACTGATACATCAGTTCCCCCTCATAAAACTCCGGCATATTTACAGTTTCCAGTATCAGATATTTTTTATCCAGCTGTTCCAGATTATTTATGACTTCATCATAAAATCTTTTTTTTCTGAAGAAATTTATCAGCAAAATAGAAATCCCGCACCCGGACATGATCACTGTCACCGCCACGACCATGGAACCTTCTGTCTTAAACGCAAACATCAGTAATAACAGAATAAGATACATGATAATCCATAACACAAGAGAAAATCCTTTATCCATCAGATATTTTCGAAATTTCATACTAAGATGTACCCCTGCCCTTTCCTTGTGGCAATGGCATTCTCATATCCGATTTCCTTCAGTTTTGTCCGGAGTCTGCTGATATTTACGGTTAACGCATTGTCATTGATATATTCCTTATTGTTCCATAAATCGGTCATCAGTTCGTCTCTTGTCACGATTCTTCTGTTGTTTAACAGATATACGAAAATGATCATCTCATTTTTTGTCAATACCACTTCTGTCTCCGGTTCGCTGCCGGCCCCTTCCCTCAGAATAAGACCTTTCTGGGGGCAGACCAGCAGTTCATGATACCGCAAAGTATCCCCTGTCTGTTCCGTCCTTCTTAAGATCGCTCCGATACGAAGCAGCAGAATCGTGGGATTATAGGGTTTCGTAATATAGTCGTCTGCTCCGTAACTCATGGATAACACCTCATCCGCTTCATTATTTCTGCTGGTCACCATGATGACGGGTATATCCGATTCCTTTCTGAGTTCCTTCAGCAAATTCTCTCCATTGGTATACGGAATATTGATATCCAGTAAAATCAGATCCGGCATCTGGCTTATTATTTCGTTTTTCGCATCCTGAAAATTCTCCAGTATGACTGCGTCGTAGCCGGAATTGTCCAGCAGTTCTTTCAATTCTCCGGATATACTGTTATCATCTTCTGCAATTAATATTTTTTTCATTTTAATTACTCCTTGGCGGTATACCGTTCTTCGATATCAGCCGGTTTCCGCAGATGGTTTCGGTTTGAATTTATTATATCCTTAATAGAGATTTTCCACAATTCTTTTTTTAACAGTTAAAAATTGTATGAGGACTGATATAAAATAAACCGGCAGTCCGCCTAATACCTACCGGTTTATTTTATATCAGTCCTCTTTCATGCATATTTCAAGCAACCCGATATCTGTTCTTTGCCTTATCCCCTGAAATCGAAATGCTGTCCCACCTGTTTTTCTGCATCCGTCTGCACCGTGTCGCTGAGACTGGCATATATTTCATTATTGATCTTCTTCATCAATTCCTCAACCGATCCTGCCGTCACGGTAACCAGATCTTCATCGCCGGGAACCCGCCCTGCACGGATTTCTTCCAGTTTTTCTTCTCTGGCCTGTTTCTCGGATTTCTTTTTCTCATCCGCTTTTTGTTCGGCTTTCTCTTCGATCCGTTTTCTCTGTGCAGCCAGAGACTTGTCGATGACTGCAAAGAAAGAAGCATTTCCTCCGTCATCAATCTTGATTCCAAACGTTTTGACACCCTGTTTGTTCGTCAGTCCGTTTTTCATCTGTTCAATCTGTGCAGCCGCACCGCTTATGATTCCTTCATATTTTTTACGATAGGACTCATCCTCCGCCATACGCTCAATCTTATCTTCGTCGATCAGAACCACGGTCCGGTTGGCCTGGGCATATTGGGAGGCATTTGCTTCCGCCTGTTCTTTCATGTCGGCACTGACCAGAATAAAGTCCATGTTTCCAAACTTCTTTTTCAGTTTTTCATAGTATTTCTGTGCCTTTTCACTCAGTTCCGGTTTCCCGATGGTCTTTCCGTTTACCTGATTCTTTCTTTTTGTTTCCGAATAAGCAGATACTCCGCTGTTTTCTGCTGCCTGGTTTACTGCGCTTGTACTCATAAAACCAATCCTCCTTGAATTTATTTGGACAATTCCTTTTGCCCGATTTATACTAAGGTAATATACCTTATTTACATTAATACATTGAAACGGCATGCTCCTGACGTTGCTCTCCCGCTGTTTTTGTACAGATCTCTAACTTTCAGCCAGAGGCCCTCGTAATCCGGCTGTATAAACGGCCTTGCCGAAGCAGAATTACCTGATTTTTTGTGTTTTCTGTTCAGTCTTGTATGTTCCCGTTCACGCTCTTCATTTTCTTTCTCAATATCACGTAAAATACCGACAGCTTTTGCACCTTTTTCCATCGCCTGGGATTCCGGCGGGTTCAGATCCCCTGCTTCCGCGCCCTGTAAATCCTCCGAAAGCTCCAATACATCCTCTGTCTGTTCATCCAGCTGCTCCCGGGATTCCTCCAATGATTCTCTTCTGTCTTCCGCCTGTGTCTTTTCATCTTCTTTTTCTCTATATTCAATACTGGCCGTAAATTCTACGTGGGCTGCCGCCATCTGATTGGTACGGACCATCGTCTTCATGGCCTGTTTTTCTGCCGTTCCTCCGGTACCCATGGTTTCTTTGATATTGGTCAGTTTATTCATACAGACGGCTGCCACTTCCTGTTTGGTTTTTGCCAGTTTCATCTGGAGTTCCATGGCCTCTCGTTCCATCATTATCTCTTTTACTTCTTTATACATTTCCGGATCATTTTTTGCCAGATACTCCAATTCCTCCACAGTCAGTTCTTTTCCGGCCCGGAACTTATTATAAATTTCCTGCAGCCGCTTATTTCCGGGTGAATTCTGCTCTTTAAAATCCTCGATCATTGCCTGTTCATAAGACTGTTCCGCATTTACATCCGGTTGTTTATTTTTCTCAGGACGATACCTGCCGGTTCGGATGTGAAATTCGGATTTCGCAGAATTGGGAACAAATAAATGTACATTCAAACCTGTCGAACTCAACCGGATTCCTCCCTTCCTTTTCACATCGATCAGTCATATACCGGTTTCTCTATACGTTTCCAATTGTTTCTACTGTTTTTATCGGCAATTTCTTCCAATATTTTAATACATTTCACAATAAATTAACCGCCGGAACCCAAAATTTTTTATCTCACCGGTCCGGCGGTCTTCTGTCAGATATACAGGGTTTATCCTGACCGTATTTCCGGTCCTACAACTGTTCCCTTAGTTTTTCCGCAAATACCATATAAAACTGTCTCTCTTTCTCCTTTTCCTGACGAACGGCTGCAGAATCTCCTCTTAGCAGTTCCTGATCGCTTAAATTCTGAAGGGCACGCTCTGAAAACCGGATTGCCGATTCTACTGAATTTCCGAATACGGACTGACTGCTGTCCGTAAATAATCTTGCCAGTACCGCCTGGGAGATATGGGTCATTTTTCCTCTCTCATCCAATCCAAATCCGTTGATCCCCGTTTCTTCCATCGCAG
The DNA here is from genome assembly GCA_910578175.1 of uncultured Lachnospiraceae bacterium. Classification (GTDB taxonomy): domain Bacteria; phylum Bacillota; class Clostridia; order Lachnospirales; family Lachnospiraceae; genus Bovifimicola. Next base: position 54,444 of record CAJTPF010000001.1, on the reverse strand, counting down.
CTTTCCATGCCGTCATAACACCTTCCGGCGCATGCTCGAAATAATCCTTCTGGCGGGTCAGCACATCATTCTCTTCCCGGATTCTGTTTTCTTCGCTTGATTCTGACGGTTTCTCTTCCTCCGTTTCGCCAAGCATGGTCACTTCTTCCTCTATTTCCGCCTGTTTTTTCCGGCAGTGGGAATCCTGGGATACCGCCCGCATGATCCTTCCCACATCTTCCGGTGAAAACATTCCGATGGCCTTTGCCAGGGCGCCTATGTTATTCCTGTTAACCCTGAGAACACCGCCGCCGGATAAAGGAATATCCAGTACATCCGCCGGATTGCTCATATCTCCGAGACATAATTCCTGTTTTTCGCTGTTACAGACAAAAATCACACCTTCATATTCGATGATATTATTTTCGTCCGCAAGATGCTGATACGGAGCGCCTTTGCTCTCATTACACAACTTTTCCTGTAAACGGCCGGCGTTTACGGCAGTTCCGTTGGCAAGATAAAACAAAAATCCTTCGGACCCGCTGCCTGTATATGTTTTTCTTTCGCTTTCAGCCGGATGGTTCTCCTGAACTGACAGCTCCGGTATGGTATCTTCGTTTTCATCCGAAAACGATCCCATTCTTCTTTCCTTTTCTTCCAGATAATCACCGCATACATCTGTAAATTTACTTACATCCGAAATCTTCATTTTTTATTTCTCCTCTTCTAAAATCTTCTGTATCAGGTCTTTGTCAATCTCTTCGTTCTGCTGTCCTTCCTGCTCTCCGGTTTTCCGAAGGTTTTCCTGAAGCAGCCGTTTTTCCATACGTTCCCGCAATTCCGCTTTTCTCGCACGGATGGCATCATCTATCTTTTCAATTAATTTTCTCCAGTCTTTCTCGGAAATGGCAGAGGCTCCAATCTGTATTTTAGGCGGTCCGTTTTTTACCCTGTCTTCGACGAACTCATAGAATCGAAGCAGCGCTTCTTCAAACTCTTCCTCCGCTGCCGGTTCTTCATGATATGATTCCCATGTTTCCACAGCTAATTTTTCAATCCGGTCCGAAGAATTTTTTGAAACCTCTGCCATGGACACTTCATATCCTTTTACGGTTCCGTCTTCCGTCTTCTGCTCCACATAAACACTTTGCGTCTCCGTATTTATCTTGATCTTATAAATGCAGCCCTGCTCCATATTTACTGTTACCCTGTCGCAGGCCCCGGAAGATATCCCTCTCGGTTCGCATTGGGATACCGCCCGTGAAACCGTATTCCCGGACACACAGCCTGCCGCTGCCGCATCATAAAAGTTTTTTATATCAGTAACTCTGCCGTTAACTTTCTGTTCCTCTCTTCCGGCTTCTTCCTTCTTCCCGATGGAGCCGGCAAGACTGCTCCTGAAGTCGCCGTTCACCTGTTTAGTATTCCTATGGATATTTCCCGTTTTATCCTCCGGATAACCGCTGCCTATTCTGTTCACCGTCATATCATTTCATCTCCTAATATCCTTTTTAACCGCTCTCTGCCCCGTTTTAGATTTGCTTTTACCGAATTTTCATTCATATTCAGACAAACGGAGATTTCCCGGATGGAATAATCTTCATAATAAAATAAATAGAGACAATTCCTGAATTTTTCCGGCAGACTCATTACCGCCCATAAGGTCTCGTCTTCTTCCATGCCGGGCAGTCTAAAATATGTTTTTTCCTGTTCCGGAATCTCTTCCAGTTCCACCCGTGTGCTCTGCCACTTGCTTTTTAATAAATCCCTGCATAAATTTAAAGCTGTCCGTATCATCCATGCCTTCTCATGCTCCGGGCTTTCATATTCCGGCTCATGACACAACAGGCGAACAAATACTTCCTGTAAGATGTCCTCTGCATCCGCATGGTTTTTCACCTGGGCAAAAGAAACCCGGTATACCATAGAATGATATTTCCTGAAATATGTCTCAAACTGTTCTCTTGTCATAGCTATTATCAGATAAAGTTTAACTGATTTCCTCCAATCATAAATAATACGAATGACTGCCTCAAAAAGTTGCAGAAAGTAAAAAACTCACATACAAAAACTGTATGTAAGTTTCTTTTCATATTCGTTACGGATTGCAGTTCCCGCAGGGCAGATACCCCTGTTTCAGCAGTTCTTTCCTATCCGTTTCGGTATACTGTTTATTTTCTTCCTTCATTTCTTCCATGGAACCGCATTCCGGCAAATGGAACCGCTTCGTATTTTTATTAACCACATATGATTTCTTTTGGGAAACCGTGGACCGCTCTTCCAGTAATTTTCCGGATTCCGGCTCCAGTTCCGGCATCTTCCTGCCGCCGGCCTCAAAACGGATATCTGTTCCGTCCGAATATGCCGTTACGGTTCCCACCTCATCGGTTCTGTAACAAACGGCCCCACAGTTCTCCAGTCTCTGAATGGTCTGTTCCGCCGGATGACCGTAAGAATTATGGACACCCACGCTGATGACTGCATAAGAAGGATCTACCGCATGAATAAATCCTTCGGATGTGGAAGTATCGGAACCGTGATGCCCCACTTTCAAAACATCTGCTTTTAAATTCCATCCGGTCTCCAGCATGTCATATTCCGCTTCGATTTCTGCATCGCCGGTAAACAAAAATGAAGTTTGCCCATAATCGACCCGGACTACAATGGAAAAATTATTTGTATCCATATATCCGGTGCGTACCGGAGCCAGTACGGTTACAACAGCATCTCCCAAAGAATATGTGTCTCCTGCGGCAGGATTTTGTAACGGTACATGATTCTCTCCGGCCGCTGTCAGCACATCCTCATAAGTCTTGGAATCATATTCCAGGGAGGGCATTAAAAGCGTATCCGTCGTTACGGAATCCATAACCGTATCCAGACCTCCGATATGATCCTCATGGGGATGGGTCCCTATCATATATTTTAATCGTTTTATACCCTGTTCTTCAATATACCCGGCAACCTGATGCCCGGTTTCATTGGTCCCGCCGTCGATCAGCATGGCCTCTCCACCGCACAGAATAAGCGCGCTGTCCGCCTGTCCAACATCAATATAATGTACCTCAAATTTCCGGTTTCCGAATGATGATGAGCCGGACTGATATACCGTTCTGTTTTTATCTTCCTGAATGGAAACGGGAACGGCAATTCCTGCCAGCGCCGCCAGACACAGGATTCCCGTTATAACTTTATGTTTCAGCCGTTTCATCAGAAGTATACCAGATCATCTTCCGGTTTTTGTGATTTCTCGATGCTCTCCAGATATAAAACCGGCCCTTTCCCTCTGTATTCCTTAACAAATTCTCTCTTGATCCTGGCGGTCAGTGTCACCCAGTCTTTATCCTGATAGGGTATTTCTTCTTTGCATTTACAGAGCATGCCCATATATGCAATATCATCCGCACAGCATGTCATGGCAAACCTTCCCGGTACAAAGGAAGTTTTGGCATAATTTTTCGGCCGGAATACCAATCCGTTAAATTTCACTACTTTTCCGTCATATTTTTTGGAATTATCCATGGCATCCATATACCAGATACCATAGTCATCATCGTCTATCTCGATAATATCCGCATCAATGTCAAAGGGCAACTCTTCCTCTGCCAGCATCCCTTCAAATCCTTCTGCCGCTTCATATCCGATCTGTGCCTTCTTGTTAAACAGTTTTACACATCTGCGGAAATCGTTTCTCTTTGTTTCATTGGTACATCGGTTCAGAACGATCATATCCGATAAGGATAACTGTTCCATTACAATGGAACGCATATTGTTCCAGTACATCGGAAACGTAGCGGCATCTACCGTGGAGATTACCTGCGCCAGTACCCATTCCTCCGGCATAAAGTCCTCTTCAATGATATCCATTTCCCACATTCCGTTATATTCGATCATGACCCGTTCCGGATGATGCAATTCTTCGCATCTCCGGTAAAACTCCGAATTTAAATCCTCTTTATTTTCAACTTTTTCAATGAACACATTCATCTTTGACAAGCTGATCTCGTCATATTCCTCTATTCCTTCTTCACATAAGATCAGAACCGTCTTTTCTCCTCTCTGAAATCCCCTGTCGTTTAACGTGTCCCTGATAAAGCTTGTCTTACCGCTTTCCAATATACCCGTAAAGAGATATACCGGAACTTCTCTCTCAATACTCACTGGCAATCCCAATCCTTTCGTTTATGAATTCAGACAGAATAATTCTTTTAACCGGTCCTCATCCGGCTTCGTTCCGATAACGCAGATCCGGCCTGTATATTCCGGACTTCCGGTTCTGATCTCATATTCGCCCGGTACCAGGTCAAAATAGATCCATTCCCCGTTTACATTCGGCAACATACCCTTGGCCCGGAGGATCACTCCATATTCTTCCGTATCCGCCAGTTTCTCCAATGCGGTTCTTACTTCTTCCTCCGTATATTTTCGCGGAGTTTCCGCACCCCAGCTCGTAAATACTTCATCGGCATGATGATGGTGATGATCATGGTCGTGTCCACAGCATTCTCCTTCATGATGATCATGACCGCAACATTCTCCTTCGTGATGATGATCATGACCGTGACCGCAGCACTCTCCTTCATGATGATCATGGCCGTGACATTCTCCTTCGTGATGATGATCATGGCCGTGGCCGCAACACTCTCCTTCATGGTGATGGTGGTCTTCCCCGTGATGCTGTCCGCATTCCGGGCACACATCCGCTTCTGCCAGTAATTCTTCCGCCAGAGAACCGGTTTTCTCCATGGCTGATAAGATCTGTTTTCCGTTTATCTCTTCCCATGGTGTCGTAATGACTGTTGCATTGGGATTATGTTCTCTCAGTATCTCCACTACTTCTTTTAATGCCTGCTCCGGCTGCTTTTGCGTACGGCTGATCACAATGGTACCTGCGCTCTCCACCTGATTATTAAAGAATTCTCCGAAATTCTTCATATACATCTTTGTTTTCAGTCCGTCTACCACTGCAGTCGTTGAATTTAAAAGGATATCCGGTTCCTGTTCCATAATACCGTTCACGGCTTTGATCACATCGGATAACTTGCCCACACCGGAAGGCTCGATGATGATCCTGTCCGGTGCATATTTCTCTATCACTTCTTTTAAAGCAGTGCCAAAGTCTCCAACCAAAGAACAGCAGATACATCCGGAATTCATTTCCGTAATTTCCACACCTGCATCCTTTAAGAAACCACCGTCAATCCCAATCTCTCCAAATTCATTTTCGATCAAAACCAGCTTTTCTCCATTCAGAGCCTCATTTAAGAGTTTCTTAATGAGTGTGGTTTTTCCTGCCCCTAAAAAACCTGAAATAATATCTATCTTTGTCATTGTTGATACTTCCTTTCTGAAAATAGCTTAACTTTAAGTATAATCAATAAATTTTCTTTGTCAAGAACGGACTTTTCTAAAAACGGTCCATAACCGGAACAAATCCCGGACATTCCGCAATATCTTTCCATTACAGAATACCCGGGATTTATTCCCGCTACATCTTACGGATTCTTTCAACCGCTTCCAATGTATTTTCATAACTGCCGAATGCCGTCAGTCTGAAATATCCTTCGCCGCTGGGACCAAATCCGGAACCTGGTGTTCCGGCCACATTAGCCTTTTCCAGCAGATGATCAAAAAATTCCCAGGAAGTCATTTTATCCGGCGTCTGCAGCCAGATATACGGTGCGTTGACACCGCCGGATACGGTATAACCCGCTTCCCTGAGTCCTTCTCTGATGATCCTTGCATTCTCCATATAATAGTTCACCTGATTCATGGTCTGTTCCCTGCCTTCCGGCGTATAAACAGCTGCGCCAGCTTTCTGAATGATATATGGCGCACCGTTAAATTTGGTTCCGTGTCTTCTCGCCCAGAGGCTGTTGAGCGAAACCCCGTTGCATTTCAGTTCTTTCGGAACAACTGCATACCCCAGTCTCGTTCCGGTAAATCCAGCATTTTTTGAAAAACTTTTCAGTTCTATGGCACAAGCTTTTGCCCCCTGGCATTCATATATGGTATGCGGTACATCTTCTTCAGAAATATATGCTTCATATGCGGCATCATAGATGATCACCGCACCGGTTTTTAACGCATGATCCACCCATGCCTGTAATTCCTTTTTCTTAATCGTGGAACCGGTAGGATTATTCGGAAAACACAGGTAAATAATATCCGGTTCCTCTTCCGGTATCTCCGGTGCGAAACCATTTTCTGCGGTACAAGGCATATAGACCACATTGCTCCATTTCTGCTGCTCTTCCAGATATACACCGGTTCTGCCCGCCATGGCATTTGTATCGACATAGACCGGATATACCGGATCGCACACGGCTATTTTATTATCCCGGTCAAATATATCACCTATATTTCCAGAATCACTTTTGGCGCCGTCGCTGATAAATATTTCATCAATGGATATATCCGCCCCCCTGGCTTTATAATCGTTATCCGCTATTGCCTGCCGCAGAAATTCATAGCCCAGGTCCGGCGCATAGCCCTTAAAGGTTTCTGCCTTTCCCATCTCGTCCACTGCCGAATGAAGGGTATCGATCACCACCGGCGCCAGAGGAAGCGTCACATCTCCGATTCCCAGGCTGATCACCTTTTTATCCGGATTGGCTTCTGCAAACTCCCTTATCTTTCTTCCGGTTGTGGCAAATAAATAGCTTCCCGGCAATTTTAAATAATTTTCATTAATTTTATACATAATATTCCTCCGTATCCGTTTATTTTTACCGGGCAGCCGAAAACCGCCCGGGTAATAGCTGACATATATTATCAATGCATTATCTGAAGTACCATCTGGGCAGTTTCCACCATATTCGTTCCGCTGTCCATACTGCTTTTCTGGATAAACCGGTGGGCTTCTTCTTCCGTCATATTTCTGGTATCCATTAACAGCTTTTTTGCTTCCTCGATTATGGCTTTTTGTGCCACATTCCGTTCCTTCGGTTTCTGCCTGCCCTTTTTTCTGATTCTTTCCAGCGCTTCCATCATCATTTCCAGTGTGTTCAGCAGATCGTATGATTTCAACGGCATCTCCACACACACGATCCCGTCTGCCACGCCTTCCTCCAGCTTCGCCCTGGAAGCCACCAGAAGCATTTCAAAGGTAGGGCCTAAATCATGAAAAAGCTCTGAATACATCATATCACTGAATTTATATCCGCACACGATTATGCCGTAATCGATATTATCCATATAGGATTTTGCCTGTGCGCCGGACGTGCATGCAATCCCTACACGGTAGCCGTTCCTGACCAGCAGATTCCTGATGCCCTGGCCGTCTTTTATCTGTGGAAATACTACTATTATGTCAATCATGCCCATCCCTCCGCAGCGCTAAACAAAGATCTGAAGTTCTTTTTCAAACAAATCACCTCCGGTCACATACATTCGTTAACGATCAGAACTTATGAAGATATTGTTCCAATTCCCAATCCGTAACCTGTGCCCGGTATTCCTGCCACTCTTTTTTCTTGGCGTCAAGATAATTTTTCGCAATATGCTCTCCTACCACTTTGTTAACCAGTTCATCCTGTTCAAACTTCTCAATGGCATCACAAAGATTCTGCGGAAGATTTTCGATCCCCAGTTCTTCCCTGTCTGCTTCCGTCATGGCAAAAATATTCCCGTCCACGCTCCGGGGCGGTTCCATTTTATTTTTTATCCCTTCCAGTCCTGCAGCCAGACAGGCGGCCAGAACCAGGTACGGATTTGCCGCTGCATCCGGACAGCGGAGTTCTATCCTGGTTGCTTCCCCTTTTGATACCGGAACACGGATCAGCGGACTTCTGCTTTTTGCAGACCAGGCAATATAAACCGGAGCTTCATATCCAGGTACCAGACGTTTATAAGAATTTACCAGCGGATTGGTCAGCACCGTCATTCCCTTGACATGTTTCATCAGTCCCGCAATAAAATAATATGCCTCACTGCTCAGGCTGTTGGGATCATTCTCATCAAAAAAAATATTACTGCCGTCTCTGCTCAGAGACATATTCATATGCATACCTGAGCCATTGATACCGGATTTCGGTTTCGGCATAAATGTGGCATGCAGACCGTGTCTCCTGGCAATGGATTTTACCGCCAGCTTAAATGTCATGATATTATCCGCAGTTGTAACCGCATCCGAATATTTAAAATCGATTTCATGCTGCGCCGGCGCCACTTCATGATGGGAAGACTCCACCTCAAATCCCATGGACTCCAGATTTAAAACCATATCCCTGCGGGCATTTTCTCCCAGATCTACCGGACCAAGATCAAAATAACCGGCCTTTTCATGGGACAGTGTTGTGGGATTCCCGTTATCATCGGTATGAAACAGGAAAAATTCACACTCCGGTCCTGCATCAAATGTATATCCCATCGCTTCCGCTTCCTTCACCACCCGTTTCAATATATATCTTGGATCTCCTTCAAAGGGCTTTCCATCCGGCCTGTATATATCGCATATAAATCTGGCAACTTTTCCCTGCTGTGGTCTCCATGGAAAGATTGTAAATGTATCAAGATCAGGATATAAATACATATCTGATTCTTCAATTCTGGCAAACCCTTCAATGCAGGAACCATCAAACATACACTCATTATTTAACGCTTTTTCCAGCTGGCTGACGGTTACGGCAACATTTTTCATGGTTCCGAACATATCCGTAAACTGAAGACGGATAAACTCTACATCCTCCTCTCTGATCATATCAATGATTTCCTGTTTTGTGTATTTCATCCCTGTACCTCCATCACATCATAGTTTCTATTTAAAATAAAAAAGGGCATTCTCCTGCCAGTCAGGGAACGCCGTTGTTCTTACAAGAGAATACCAATATTGCCTCAATTTGTCAACCGTTTACAAAAATTTTTCTTGTCTTTATTTCTCATATTTTGTACAATAAACCTTATATCATAAAAAACATGGAAATTGCCGGCTACAGCCAAAAGACCGGCTGAATTTTACTAAATATGAAAGGTCAGATCATTTAAGATGAAGCATTTTATTGAAACACTGAAAGCAAACAAACAGCTCACCATTGCAATCGCATCTTCTTTTATATTCATTGGAATCATTATATTGGTTCTTGCCAAAGTTAAAACCGCTTCCAATTCCACGGACAGCCATACCAGTGCCTCCGGCAGCAGCTCTCTTTCTGCCGAATCGGAACTTACCACTACAGATACGGAGACCCGTGAAACGGATTCCATGCTTTCCACGGATCAGGAACCGGTAACGGATAAAAACGGCAATATAATTTCCGATATGGATTTTACATTACCGGAAGACCAAAACGAAGAACCGGAGACCACTCTGCCGGCCAGGGAATATCCCTACCTGATCAAGGTTAACCGTCTGTTAAACTGTGTTACCGTTTATACAAAAAATCCGGCCGGAGAGTTTACGGTTCCGTATAAAGCCATGGCATGTTCCACCGGTAAATATATTAATAATACACCTTTGGGAACTTTCCGCACCTCCTCCAAATACAATTGGAGACTGATGGTTGACGGTACCCATTCCCAATATGCCACAAGGATATACGGCGGCATTCTGTTCCATTCCGTTCCATGCTACCGGCCGTCCAAAGACCAGCTGGAAGTTGCGGAATTTAACAAATTAGGGTCTCCTGCCTCTCTGGGCTGTATCCGTCTGACCGTTCAGGATTCCAAATGGATTCATGACAACTGCCCGTCCGGTACTACCGTGATCATATATGATGATGCCAGCAGTCCGGGACCTCTGGGCAAGCCATCCGTTATCAAAATACCGGAAAACAGTCCTTTTGCAGGCTGGGACCCTACCGACCCGGATAGCGCTAATCCATGGAACAACTGTAATCCTTCGATCACGGCTTCCGATGTCACCATTCCGTCCGGCAGCAATTATGATATCCGACACAATGTAACAGCTACGGATACCTGCGGAAACGATATTACATCCTCCATTATGGTAAACGGTTCTTATGATATCAATACGCCGGGCAGCTATCCGGTCACATTTTCGGTTACCGATTTACTTGGAAGAAGCGCTACCGTAACGATCATTCTCACTGTAACGGCTCCGGAGACAGTTCCGCCTGAAACTTCAAAACCGGCAGAGACCACTTCTGCAGTACCAAAAGAAACGACTGCCGAAACAGATACCACAACAAAAGAAACTACCAAAAAACCGAAAGAAACCACGACTGTACCGGAAGAATCTACGGAACAGCAAACCACTTCCACATCGGAAACCACAAAACCAATGGAAACGGAAACCGATCCTGAAACAGAATCCACGGAAGAACCCGGTGAAACTTCTTCAGAAGAAGATTCTACGGATTCTTCTTCCCGGCAAATGACTTGATCCCTATGTTCCAATGTCATTTTCTTTCCAATGGTTTCATATAATATTATAAAAAGATATTAAAGGTAACATATGGGATTTGGAAAAAATATCTCAAACCAATTAAACCGACTGATATTCAGTGCCGGATTTTGGATATTTGTATTGGCAATCATAGGTGTTTTTTCTATCTATATGCCTGCTGACATATCCGTAAGCAGCACTACATCCAAACGCGAACTGCCGATCTATTGCGTGCAGACAGAAAAACCGGTGGTGGCATTAAGTTTTGACGCCGCCTGGGGTGCCGGTAAACTGCGGTAGGCGGATCGAAAAATTTCGGCTGATGTATTCAACATCAGCCGTTTTTATCGTTATCTGAATATATTGTTTTAAATAAATACTGCAGCTCATCAGAAAAATTATATGTAATCTTTATACAATGATCTTCATGAATCTTAATTTCGTGCACCATTTCCGTCACAAGATCCCTGTCTAACCTTTCAATGCTTCCAAGTTCCAACAGACGGCTGACCCATTGATTTTCTTTTATATCCGGCCGGATACGGGATTTCCCGGCTTTCTCTGCTGCCTCTGCCTGTTTTATCAGTAATTCTTCCTTTTTCAGATAATCCTGACGATAGGAAATAAATTCTTCCCTGGAGATCAAATCACTCCGATAGTCCTCATAAACAGCTTTTTTCAGCATCCTCACCTTTTCCAGTTCTGTCCGGAACCAGACGTTCTCCCTGTCTTCCGGCTGCCGGACCTCCCCGGCAGTCATCCGGATCTGTTCCGCCACTTCAGAAAGATTTCCCATATGACGTATCACCGTATTTAAATCTTCCAGTATGATTTTCTCCAGAACATAACACGGGATCGCATGAGGCGTACAGAATTTCCGTCCGGAACGCACATAAGTGCCGCAATAATACCGGATTTCCTTACCGGTACATTCCTTTTTCACCAATGCCCTGCCGCAGTCCCCGCATTTCAGGAACCCTGCAAAAATATTTTCATTGCCGGAAAAATCCGGATTCCGTGTCCTGCGCTTTAACAGCTCAGCGGCTTTCTTCCAGGTTTCTTCATCAATAATGGCCGGATGGGTATTTTCAACCACGATCCATTCTTCTTCTCTTCTGGTCCGGACTTTTCCTTTCAGCTGGCGGATTTTTTTCCCCTGTACCATATTGCCGATATACATCTGATTCCGAAGCATACGGTGGATCGTGGAATAAGTCCAGTAAGAAGTGCTTTCCAGACGATTGCCGTTTTTGTAATTTTCTCCGTTTAATTTTTTATATTCTGACGGGCACGGAACTCCCTGCTCATTTAACAGACCGGCAATACGGACTTTTCCATACCCGCTGATATACAGTTGAAAAACTTTGCGTACCACTTCCGCTGCATACGCATCGATCGTCAGCTTATTTTTATCGGCCGGTGATTTTTTATACCCATAGGATGCAAAGGCTCCGATAAATTCTCCGGCTCTCTGTTTGGTTTCTATGGAGGCATGAACCTTACCCGAAATATCTCTTGCATACTGCTCATTAAAAACATTTTTTATGGGTACCAGCATATCATATGTATGAATCTTACTGTCAATATGATCCATGATGGAAATAAATCGAACCTCATGCTCCGGGAAATACCGCTCCAGATATTTTCCGGTATCAATATAATCCCGGCCAAATCTGGATAAATCCTTGACTATCACACAATTTATCTTTTTTTCCTCTATATCGGAAATCATGGCTTTAAATGCCGGGCGGTCGAATAGTGAAGTAGGTTAACGTAGCCAGACAGGAATTAACCTAATATATCATTTAGTGTTTCTAATAAATTATCCACATCGATAGGTTTTGCTATATGGCCGTTCATTCCGCAATGCATGGCTTCCCGCTTATCTTCTTCAAACGCATTGGCGGACATGGCTAAAATCGGAATGGACGATAGTTTTGGATCTTCCAGCATACGGATTTCTCTGGTGGCATCATAGCCGTTCATCACCGGCATCTGGATATCCATAAGTACAAGCTGATAATATCCCGGTCTGGATTCTTTAATCATATCCACGGCGATCTGTCCATTCTCCGCAACATCCACGGAAAATCCCGCCTCGCCTAATATAGCCACGGCAATTTCCTGATTCAGGTCAATATCCTCTGCCAGCAGAATATGCCCTGTATTCGTTTTTACCGACTCATTGTTTCTTTCATCCGACTCCGTCTCACCGTTACCTGCCGTTTTACTTAAACGGCTCCATAGTTCCGAAAAAAACAGCGGCTTATTGCAAAATGACGTAACGCCTGCCGTCTTTGCTTCTTCCTCTGCCTCAGACCAGTCATTTGCTGCCATAATAAAGATCACAGCCGAATCGCCCGTTTCTTTCCGGAGGTTCCGTATGAGTTCCATATTATTCATGCCTGCTATCTGCCAGTCGATGACATATACACCGTAAATATCGTCATCCTGGGCGGCCCGGAAAGTTTTCTGCATTACTTCATCCCCGGATAACGCCTGTTCCGCCCGCATGCCAAAACGGGTCAGCATACCGGCTACCGTGTTGCAATTGTTAAGAATTTCATCTGCCACCAAAGCCCTGCAATCTTTATATTTCGGGATCGGCTGCATTTTTTTTCCGGAAACAAGGCGAAAAGTAAAGGATACCCTGACTTCCGTACCTTTCCCCTGCTCGCTCTTTACCACAATGAAACCGTGCATCATATCCACGATATTCTTTGTGATCGCCATGCCAAGTCCGGTTCCCTGTATTCTGCTGATGGTGGAATTTCTTTCCCTCTCAAAGGGTTCAAAAATATGTGATACAAATTCTTCGCTCATACCGATACCTGTATCTTTAATACTGAATTCGTATTCTGCACAGTCCCCTGATCCTCCAAGTTTTTCCGAAATTCCCAGACTGACGCTGCCTCCCGCATTCGTATACTTCACGGCATTGCTCAGCAGATTCAGAAGCACCTGATTCAGACGCAGCTTGTCACAATATATTTCTTCATGCTCCAGTCTGACAGCTTCGATGAGCAGTTCTATCTGTTTCGCATTAATATCAGCCTGCAGAATATTCCGCAGACCATTGACAATTTCCGGCAGACTGCACGGTTTCTCTTCCAGCTGCATTTTACCGCTTTCAATACGGCTCATATCCAGAACGTCATTGATCAGGCTCAGCAGATGATTTCCGGAAGACATGATCTTTTTCAGATACTCTTCTACCTGATCCCTGTGATCGATATGGGTGATCGCCAGAGAAGTAAACCCTACGATTGCATTCATCGGGGTACGGATATCATGGGACATATTGGAAAGAAATACGCTCTTTGCCTTATTCGCCTTATTTGCCTGCAAAAGCGCTTCCTGCAGCATACTTTTTTTCTCCATTTCATTACGGGTTTCCTCATCCACGCTGCGGAATCCAATTACGATCCCCTGACTTTCCTCCCATGCTCCGGGGCGCACTGCTTTCATTTGGAAATATTGTATCTCATTATCCCTGAATAACCGATAGCTGACATAATACAGATTCTTTTCAGACAACTCTCTCTTCAGATGTTCTGCGGAACAGGCCTCCCGCATCATTTCCCTGTCTTCTTCATAGACAAACGTCCGTATATAATAATCCATACTCTCCTGCAATGCTATTTTGCCAGTAAATGCAGACTCCAGGCCCCCGGCATACCCGTCGTCCATTTTCAGCGTACTGCCATTGCCCGTTTCCAGATCAAAGAAACATACCAGATTAAAATCAATACTCAGTGCATGGATCAGGTCCATCTGCCGCTTCTCGTTTTCTTTTTGTTTCTTTTCCTCCTGCAGTTTCTGTGTGGTGCAGTCCAGAAGAAAACGCTGGTAGAAAAATTCCCCGTTCTCCTTTAACAGTTTAATGTTTCCTGCTATATACAATATTTCCCCGCTTTTGTGCTGTACGCGGTATTCCACACTGATACTGTCTTCCTCTTTTTTCAGAGTTCTGATACACTCCCGCAGTCTTTCCCTGTCCTCTTCCACAACTGACGGCGCTATCATATTAAATCCCGTTTTCATCAGTTCTTCCTGAGATTCATATCCAAGGATTTTCAACGCCGCTCTGTTTATGCTGATGATCCGTGAACCGTCTACTGTATGACACATGACTCCGCAATCCATTGTAGTAAAAAGCGTCTCCAATGTATGATTTTTTGTCATGATCTCTTCTTCATAGGCCCGTTCCTGGGTGATATCAATGGCAACACCCACAGTTCCCATTACGCTGCCGTCAAAATCATACAGCGGTGACTTATATGTAGTAAGCAGCCGGATACCGTCTCCTGTTTTAACGGTCTCCTCGGATATGCAGGTTCTTTTTTTATTGATCACCTCAAGTTCCGATTCCATACAGGCATAACCGTCCATCTCCGGGTCATCGAGGTCAACATCCCAGATATAACAATGATCCCGCCCTTCTACCTGCTGTTTGGTTTTATTTACTATCCGGCAGAAACTGTCATTCACCTTTTCATGTATGCCTTCCTTATCTTTATACCAGATGAGATTTGGAATATTGTTAATGGTAGCTTCAAAGTACTGGCTGGTCTGCCAGAAATCTTTGCTCATTTTACACGTCTGCTGCCACCTCTGGAAACGGAATCTTATCTCTTCATCAGACATCGGCAGCGTCCATATGTCTTTAATATCCGATAAATCATCTCTCAGAAGCATTATCTGTTCCTTATCTGCCAGCAGAATCATTTCCGCTTCTTTCTTTTTTGCTGCCGTCAGCGTCCGTAATGCTTCCTTTACATCCATATCCTGCAAATCGGCCAGAATCACATCTGCCCGGGCTGCCAGTGTTCCTTCCGGTTTGTCACTCTCCAGAAATCCATGTGTAAAATGCTCAAGAGGTAATGTTTCTTTTATGATATCAAACATTCTGCACGGACGGCCGGATAAATAAAATTGAATATGGCAATGATACATACCTGTTTCCTCCCTGTGGTTCGCAAATATTTATCTAACAATGATTTTCACTATATTATATTTTAACAACCCAAAGGTCTTGTGTCAATATGACGAATACTTTTGATGTAATAGGACAAACCCGCATATCCATATAAATAATATTAAACCGGACATTATTTAAGGAGCCGTAAGATGAATCAGTCCCATCCTGCCTCTTCCATCCATAAGATTGGCCGCGTGACTTATCATGTGTTTTCCGCTGCCGGAACCGGAAAGACGGAATCCCTGGAAAAGAAAATAGAAAAACTCATCCAGAAGGAAATACGGAAAACTGCGGAAGAACAGCGGTTTTCCGTGGAATAGGAGGTAATCATGCAACATTCTGATAAAATAACAGCCCTTTACTGCAGGCTGAGCCAGGAAGACCTGCAGAGCGGGGAATCCGGCAGTATCCAGCATCAGCGGATGATCCTGAAAAAGTATGCCAGCGAACATAATTTTGCCAATACCAGATTTTTTATAGACGACGGCGTTTCCGGTGTCAGCTTTGAACGCCGCGGACTACAGGCCATGCTTCGTGAAGTGGAAGCAGGGCGTGTTGCGGCGGTCATCACAAAAGACCTCTCCCGTCTGGGGCGGAACTATCTGAAAACCGGAGAGCTGCTGGAAGTCATTTTTCCAAAATATGAAGTACGTTATATCGCCATCAACGATAACGTGGATACCGCAAACGGAGAAAACGAGTTTACACCGTTAAGAAACTGGTTTAATGAATTTTATGCCAGGGATACCAGCCGAAAGATCAGGGCCGTAAAACAGGCCCAGGCCCAGAAAGGCCAGCGGGTCAACGGTGAATGTCCATATGGATATCTTATAGACCCAAAAGATAAAGATCATCTGATACCGGACCCGGAAACTGCTTATGTTGTCAGACAGATTTTTTCCATGTATGTCAAAGGGGAGCGTATCTGCACCATACAGGAATGGCTTGCCCGGCATAAGGTTCTGACGGCAGGGGCGCTACGTTACAAACGCAGCGGACAGGCCAGATACCTCTCTTCCCTTTCCGCGCCTTATGTCTGGCCCGATAAGACACTGTATGATATCCTGTCCAGACAGGAATATCTTGGACATACCGTAACCGGAAAAACATATAAAGTATCCTATAAATCTAAACAGACAAAAAAAAATCCAGAGGATAAAAGATATTTTTTTCCTGATACCCACGAAGCCCTGATCGACAAAGATACATTTGAACTGGCACAGAAAAGACTGGCCACCCGTCACCGTCCTGCAAAATCAAATGAAATCGATATTTTTTCCGGTCTTCTGTTCTGTGGCGATTGCGGATATAAAATGTATCTTCAACAGGGCGAAAATATACCCCAAAGAAAATACGCCTATACCTGCGGTAATTATCGAAGCCGTCATAAAAGCGGCTGCTCCTGTTCTTCCCACTACATACGCAAAGCAGTGATCAGGGAACTCATACTTACTGATTTGCAGAGGGCAATGGCACGCCTCAGCGGGCGGGAAGAAGAGTTCATAAAAATTGCCGGGGAATTCGGCAGCATGGAATACAATAAATTCCTGTCCGAAAAAGAAATCGAACGTAACAAAATCCAAATACGTCTTTCGGAAATTGATACCGTCTTCTGCAGACTATATGAAGACTACGCGCTGGGTAAACTGTCAGAAGAACGATTTTCCGTTATGAGTACCGGATATGAAGAAGAAAAGCAAAAACTTTCCGACCGTATGACAGTCCTGGAAACAGAACTAACCTCCGGCACCCGGCTGGAACAGGATATGAATCTCTTTACCGCACCGGTAAAAAAAATCATGCAGATAAAGGAACTGACCTATGAAATCCTGCATGAATTTATTGACCGTATATTGATCTATGAGACAGATAAAACGACCGGAAACCGAAAGATAGAGATATTTTATAATTTTACGGAACCGCTCTGCTGACTAAAACGAATACAGTATTTTCCGGTATCGTTATCCGACTTCATCAAAGTTTGTGCCCGAATAGCCGTCGTCAACATAGGTGTCATATAAAAGAAATTCCTTCCTTTCCTTTAGATAGGCGGAAATCAGTTTCTTCTGGTTAACGATGCTGTCGCTTTCCGCCTTATCTCCGTCTTCCCTGGACAGCCGGATATATTCTGCCGTACGATAGATCAACGGTTCCTTCATATATTTTTATCCTCCTTATGGGAACGGATCATGCGTTTTATCATCTCCCTGTCCCCGACTTTTTTCAGAAACACTCTTTCAATCCTATAGCATACCGTTTCTTTCTTTTTCTGTTTCAATCTTCTGCCTCTCCTGCCTGACTGGTGTTCATAACAGCATATTAGACACTGCTTATCCAATATGCAGAAAAAACAGGGAAAGAAACCGCAAGTTACCGCCCCCATGGGGGAATGAGGATACGGAAAAAATTCTTGACATCCTGGCAAGAAACAACGTACATGTCACATTTTTTATGACCGGGGGATGGGTAGAAAAATATTCGGAGGACGTAAAAGCCATTGCTGCCGCCGGACACGACCTTGGAAACCACAGTGAAAACCATAAAAAAATGAGTGAATTAAATGCAGATGAATGCAAACAGGAGATCTTATCCGTAAATGACAAGGTTAAAGCCCTGACCGGCAGCGATATGTTTTTATTCCGGCCTCCTTACGGCGACTACAATAATAATCTGATCACCACCACGCGATCCATTGATTATTATCCGATCCAATGGGATGTGGATAGCCTGGATTGGAAAAATTATGGTGTAGACAGCATTATCAATACGGTTCTGAACCATAAACACCTGGGAAATGGATCCATCATATTGATGCATAACGGTGCAAAATATACGGCAGATGCACTGGAAAGCGTTATAAAGGGTCTGAAAGACAAAGGGTTTGAGATCGTTCCGATTTCACAGCTTATCATACGGGATAATTATACGATAAACGCGGAAGGACGACAGATTCCCAACTGAATAAAAAGAACGGTATTGATGGTTTGTCAATACCGTTCTTTTTTTATTTCGTCTTTGCATGTACCGGAGCCGAATATCCGCTGTATACATTTACACCGTTTACCTTTCGATACACTCTGATCTTATAATAATAATTTTTTCCCTTCTTAAGTCCGGAATCCGTATAACTGTGCCGTGAGCCGGGTGTCACCGTTTTCACCCGGTAATACGTTCCGTTTTTGCTGGTTCCCCTGTATATCTCATATCCCGATGCTCCTGATACGGATGTCCATTTCAGGGATACCCGGTCTGAAGCGGCAGTGACCGATGTAAATCCGGCTGATTTCAGTTGCGTAACTCCGCTGACACTGTCAGACTCGGCCGAATTATGCTGATAACTGCTGCTGATATTCGTATAAGCCCTGATTTTATAAGAATACTCCTGTCCCGGCGTGCAATGGGTATCCGTATAAACGGAACCCTCTGATGATCTTACGGTGGCTATCCAGCGATAAGCGCCGGAGGAACCGTTCCGTCTGTATATCTTGTATCCGTGCACATGATCAGACGCGGAAAAACGGATCACCATTTTATTATAATCTGTGGGTTCCACGGCAGTAATGACCGGTTTCCGGGATATCATCTCTATACCGAAGACCTGGGCGGAGGTTCCGCTGACCGTTGTCATTTTTACATTGGTTCCGTCAGCGGAAGAACCTCCGTTCAATGTCATGCAGCAATCACTGCAGGCTGCCCCGAACCTATATCCCCCGTTATGTTTATATATATACCAGTTCTGGCCTTTTGACGGTTTATCTGCATACGGAATGATATTGGTTCCGTTGCTGCCGGAAGCACCCTTTACATACAGGGCATTTTTATCATAAGCCGAAGTTATCTTATAGGAGCCGTCCTTCTGTCTCGTAAATTTCCATATCTGCCGCAGAGATTCGGCTTCCGTGGTTTTTTTGGTCCCTGCCGTCACATTCGTCGTGCCGTTCGTCACATACGTTCCCTGACAACTGCTAATGGCGGCATAAAATTTATCGCCCAGATTTTCAAATCCCGTATATACCGGATCGATCATGCAGCCGGACATATTTCCGCTACTGTCATATGCATAGATATGAGTGACATATCTGCCCATCTCGCCGTTGTGTTCGGATATATTGACCCGGAATGTTACCATATCTCCGTTTATGGTCCCCGAAACCTTCTCATTTTTATCCCAGTCTCCGCACAGATCATCCTGTCCGTTTAAAATGGTCCAGGTAGGAAACTGCACCCTGTCCACCTTTACATCATCCGTAACTTTACAGCTAACCGTATATCCGGTGGAATTTATATTCGTAATCCTTACATCGGAAATGACCGGCGGCGTTGTATCCCTGGTAATCACCCCGCTCATATATTCCGCATATTCCAGGGCGACATATCCGGTTGTACCGTTATAATTTATCCTGCCCCAGGTGTAACCGTCAGCAATGGTTTTTCCGTAGACATAAAAAATCGTTCCGTTTCCCATGGTTCCCAATGTCCCATAGGAAGTTCCGGCACCCCTTCTCACCCTGATTCCCGCGGCATCCTTTACTCTCCAGATTTCATAGGTTTCAGGCACATAATCTTCGTTTCCGTTTACGGAAGTTTCCCTGCCGTCAATCACCAGCCTGTAAAAATAAGCGCTCTGACTTTCAATGGTTCTGTTTATCTTGGCATATATTTTTCCGCCGGATGTCCATTTGAAGTTCTGTTCGATCAGCGTCACTCTCGTTCCCGATACCTGTTTCACCACAGCCACATGAGTTCTTTCTTTATTCTGCATGATATCCCCGGGTTTTGGCACAGTGACCTGTTTCAAGGATACACTGTGTCCGTTCATGGATACCAGTGGTGGTCCGTCATAGGTGTTTATCTGGTAAACATTGACGCCAAAAACCGTGGCAAAAAATTTTTTAACATAGCCGGCACAGGAGTACATTCCGGTATCGCTCTGGGTCGTAATATACTCCGCAGCCACACCGCAAAAGCTGTCGGTCACCTGGCCGTCTTTTATGATCGTCACCACACTTTCAGTATCTGCCCCGTAAACCCGTATATTGCACAAAATCATGATTCCCGCCATCACCGCCGCAGCTGCCGGTATAAATATGCTGTGCAGCAGCATCCTCTGTATTTTTCCTGACATTCTTCTCTCTCCTTCCGGAAATACTTTAGATTCCCCCTTCCGTTCCCGGATCCCTTCCCTCCGGAAATTTTCCGTTCTGATCTCCCCTGTTATCCGGATGTTCTCTCATTCCTCCGGGTTTACCCATTCCTCCGTTCATTCCGCCGGATCCCCCCACAACGGTTACCGTATCCGAGAGCGTAACGGAAGTATATAACTCCTTATTTGTTAATATATCATATGTATTACCCTTTTGCAAATCCGGTGATGAAAATATAACGGATTGCCATGACCGGCCCGGCGTATGGTTTAAAATCCCGGTTCCTTCCGAATCCCGGACCGTCACTTCCGTTTCTTCCCGTAAAACGGATTCAAAATTTATCATTACGCTGCACTGACTGCCTCCGGTTGGCGCTACTGCCATTCCTGCGCTTCCTGAAGCAAACAGGATCCCTCCGTTGATCTCCAGACCTGATTCATAATCAAGAGCCGAGTTACCCCCGTCTTCGGGACCCTGGATCCAAAGGCTTCCTCCATTGATGATGATTTTCCCGTTGGAATCCAGACCGTCGCCGTCGGCAAATACCAAAACGGTTCCTTCGTTAAAAACCATCTCATAATCTCCGGCACTGGAAAAGGGATTCTGCCCCGGCCCATTTACCGCAGATCCATCGCTGCTTCCTGCTGCATTAAAGCCGTCATCACTGGCAGTCAGGGTGATCGTTCCATCATTTACATAGATGTTGGCGCTTTCAATTCCTTCATAAGATTTCGTTATCCCGATCTCCCCTCCCTGAATCGTAAATATGGTATCCGAATGAATCCCGTCGTCTCCCGATGCGAGCGTCAGAGTCCCTTTATTTATTGTTATGCTGTCGTTTGAATGTATTGCATCATCCGATGTATCACAGGTAATGATTCCGCCGTTGATCGTTATATCCACTCCTGCTTTTATTCCTTTTGCACTGTCAGAAACCATATCCCCGTCAGCGTCCGGTTCCATATCCTCTTCCGTTTCAGGACGTCCACCGCCGCGGTTTCCCGAACCCCAATGGGTACTCTCATTGGCTTTTGTACCGGCAGTTCCGCTTCCGCCGCCTGTAATGATGTTATATATTCCGTCTTCGATCACCATACAGGTTTCCGCCTGGATTCCGTCATTCGATGCCGTAATAGTGATATGTGGCTCATCCAGATAGATATAGCCTTTATCCTGAACGGAATTTGTAGATTTTATTCCGTCACCGCCTGCCTCCACCGAGATAACCCCTTCCCTGATCACAACGGAATCTTTGCCTACGATACCGTCTCCTTCGGAATGAACCGTGATATTCCCGCTTATGATGACCAGGTCATCCTTAGACTGAATTCCATGATCATGATTTCCGGTTACGGTCAGACTGCCCAGCCCGTTGATGCATAGATCATCCTTACTGTAAATGGCTGCGTTTAAGGAAGTATCTTCTTTCTCAAATACATAATCCTTACCATCCGTCACTGTATTTGTCGTTCCCTCCGGCAGTGTGATCAGCGTATTATCCGCACTTTTTACATATATTGCAGAAGAATCCCGTGATGTGATACTGACATTATCCAATACGAGCCACACATATCCTTCATCAGAGGAATCCACGATGATCTGCCCGTCTGATACAGAACCACTGATAATATAGGTTCCCGCTTTTGTAATCGTTACCGTGGTTCCCTGTACAACCGCATTGGAATCACTGACCTGAATTCCGGAATCCGACAGCCGGATCTTTGTTGCCGATGTTTCATCATAGAACGTATTAAGCTGTCTGTCTTTATAACTTACGTTAATATCAAATTTTGTGATATCGGCGCTAGTTTCATATTCCCCGCCTTCCGTCCGGTATCCTTCAGATCCGTCTTTCTTTGGATCACACGCTCCCATCATGGCAGCGGTTGCTGTCAGTAGCAGACAAAGACCTGAAACCATACTGTTTTTCAATCTCATGGCCATCCACCTTTCGTTTTAATATACCAATAAAAATAACAGCATAATTTGTAATTTTTATGATAGTTATGCTAAAATCAGGGGAAATGTAGTATTAATCTCCCTTTTTTGCCACGATCAGTCTGTCGATCATATATTGTGTAATTACCGATATTAAATATAATATGATTCCCATAAAATAGATCACAAACACAGGTTTATACATGACTCCGTATATCCGGGTGTAAAAATATTTCTGCGGTTGTTCTGTATCAAAATAAATGGAAACCGTATATCCGTTCCCTTCCGGTTTCAGATATTCATCCTTCACATCTATCGTATACTCTGTTCCGTTATATTGAAAAACTGCTTTGCCATGTTCCGATCCGGCGGTTTCGGCATATGCTTCCGTTTTCCGGTATCTTCCCGAATTGATATGGTTTAATTTATTTAAATCCGGATATACGGTAAACAG
>CAJTPF010000001.1:0-31589 GCA_910578175.1 uncultured Lachnospiraceae bacterium | reverse complement strand
AAGCCACAACAGGATACCTGTCCACACAGCAAAAAAACGTTTTAACTTCTGAACCGGCGTGGGTATTCCGACGATATAGGCAGAAGCTTCATTTTTATATCTGAAATCGTATGCTTCCGCCGCCTCTTTTCCCCTGTTTTTATAAATAGTGGCATATTCCTGCAGGGCATCGATATGCTCATAGACTTTACGGATCCGGATCCTTCTTCTCCGGATTCCTTTTTGATCCTCTATATCGGCTGAAATGACCAAAGACTTTTTCCTGTTTTCCACTTCTGTGATTCCGGTAATCCCGGTCAGACGTCCCATCCGGATCAGTTCATCAAAACCGATGTCGCCAGCTCCTTCCAATGCCGGTTTTATATTCCGGATCATATAAAAAAGCTGCAGCCATTTCCCGCCGGCTGTATTCAAGGGA
Organism: uncultured Lachnospiraceae bacterium; assembly: GCA_910578175.1. GTDB lineage: Bacteria > Bacillota > Clostridia > Lachnospirales > Lachnospiraceae > Bovifimicola. Next base: position 31,171 of record CAJTPF010000001.1, on the reverse strand, counting down.
TTCAGCAGGTTCGTACTATTTTTTATCTTATACCAGAAAACGGAAATGTGTAACCGGTACAGAGTGCCGTCTTCCCCCGCCACATAAACGGTCATGATCTCCCAAAGCCAGCGGATCTCCGCCCCGAGAAACCAAACGGTCAGCAACACGGTTCCTGCCGTAAACAACGCAGAATACACGGAACCGGACAGATGGTATATAAAACACGAAAAAAGAGCCAGCAAAATGGAAATAAACGGGAACATAAACAGAAATATTCCTACATATGTTCCCGCACCTTTGATCCCATGTCTCTGCCGCTCTAAAGCCGAATAAGTTATTATTTTTTTCGCCTTCATTCTTCTATAACATTCTCCTTTAATCCAGCATATCAATGGATGGATAATATCTGAAAATTGCTTTTGCAATAATCGCATCTTCTTTTACAACTCCCCAAACCCTGGAATCTGCCGATGCGTTCCTGTTATCTCCCATCATAAAATAACATCCCTTTGGTACTTCATATGTTTTAGTCCCTGGCGAATTGGTCCATTCATTTTTTACATAATCCTCTTCCAGCCGCTGGCCGTTAATGTATACCGTATTATCCCGGATCTCCACGGTTTCCCCCGGAAGACCGATGATCCGCTTTATGTAAATCTTATCTTCTACCGGAGAATCAAACATAACGATATCCCCGCGTTCCGGGTCGCTGAATAAATATGCCAGCCGGAATCCGATGACTTTATCGTTTTCGTTAATGGTGCTTATCATGGAACCGGAGGGAACTCTTGCATTGACGATCACGAAATTGCTCAGAAGGAATGCAACGATAAACGCTCCCACAATGATCCGGACCCAGCTAAATACCTCTTTCCAAAAATTATCTTTTCCGGTTGTTTTTTTTATTTCTTTTTCGGCTTCTTCCCTCTGGTATCTTTTTTCCTCTTCCGGTATGTCGGACTCATTGTCATACCCGTCCAATATTTCATCCAGATTATAATTCATTTTAACACCTGCCTGTATTTGATTATTGTTCTGTTATTGCCTTTACTGCTTCTTCCAGATATGGATTTTCCACCTCGTCAAATCTTCCTACATCTGCAAGTTCCGCAAAACCCGCAACTACCGGAAGTTTTCCCAGTACCGGAATCTTCAGTTCTGCCGCTACCTCATCGATCTTGCTCTCGCCAAAGATATTCAGCTTCCTGCCGCAGTCCGGACACTCCAGATAACTGTAATTTTCTACCATTCCTATCACGGGTATATCCATTTTTACCGCCATGTTATAAGCTTTTTTCACTATCAGTCTCACCAGATCCTGGGGTGATGTAACTACTACCACGCCGTCTACCGGCAGAGACTGAAAGACCGTTAACGGTACGTCTCCCGTTCCCGGCGGCATATCCACCAGAAGATAATCCAGCTCTCCCCAGAATACGTCGGACCAGAACTGTTTTACCACCCCGGCGATAACGGGACCTCTCCAGATAACCGGTTCTTCGGTATCTTCCAGCAGCAGGTTCACTGACATGACTTTGATATTTCCGGATGTGACCGAAGGAAAAATTCCTTCTTCTGTTCCTTCCGCTACCTGCTCCAATCCAAACATCTTAGGAATGGACGGTCCCGTGATATCCGAATCCAGTATCCCTGTTTTATAACCTTTTTTTGTCAGTTCCACTGCCAGCGACGAAGTGACCATTGATTTTCCCACTCCGCCTTTTCCGCTCATCACCGCGATCACTTTTCCTATCTTACTGGTCTTATTTGCCGGCGCCAGCATGCTTTCCCTGCTCTGGGAACATCCTGCACAGCTTTCTCTGGTACATTCTGTATTACTACACTCTCTTTCTGACATTTTACCGCAAACCTCCGTCTATAAATACTATTGAATATTTTTATTTTCTGTTTTTGTTACTGAAAAAACTATAACACAGTTTCGGAATTCAGGCAAGGTTATCATAATTTTTTCACAGATCCGGCAGTTATACCGCTTCCCAAATCCGTTCAGTCCTCTTCTATCACATGGATTTCCAGATAGTCAAAATCCACTTCTTCTATAAAATTATCCTGACGAAACCGGACTTTATCATGCCTTTTAAAATCTTCCACATTTGCACTCAGCCAGATGGGTTTCCCCAGATCGAATTCCAGACAGATTTCATCAATGGCCTGAAAAATTTTCTGGGTTCTGGTAAGTCCGGCCGTATTATTTGATACTGTCATATCTTTCAGCATATGATTGTTTTTAAATGTTTTTGCCCATAATCGGAACATCGGCAGACTCCTTTCCTCAAATAATTGATGTATGGTATTGATTATCTCAAAGGAAGTATCTAAATATTATAGCATTAATTGGTAAATACACAAATACTATTTGATTTTTATCTTGTAGTTTTTAAAACTACATGCTATAATATTTTAATCATATAATATAGATGGTATGGATTTTCAACCATACCCGTACTTTTGGAGGTTTTCTATGAGTTATCAGATTATCAGCGACGGTGCATGTGACCTGCTTTCCGATTATACCACTGCACATAACATAAAAATCGTTCCGTTCTACGTTACTTTTGACGGTGAAAATTATACAAAAGAAGGAGAAGGCATTGACCATGATACATTTTATCGTAAGATGATCGAAGAACACGCAGTGCCAAAGTCCTCCCTGCCGTCGGTACAGGATTATATGGATGCCTTCATGCCTTATGTGGAGCAGGAGACTCCCATCATATGTATCTGCATCACTTCCAAATTCAGCGGTTCCTATAACAGCGCCTGCAACGCCAGAGATTTAATTCTTGAAACTCATCCGAAGGCAGCTGTCACGGTAATCGATTCCACACTGAATACCGCCAGTGAAGGTTTATTCGTAAACGAAGCCGTTAAGTTAAGGGATGCAGGCATTTCTTATGAAGATTCCGTTGCAGAACTGGAGCGGATCAAAAAAACAGGACGTATCTATTTTACGGTAGGCTCTCTGGAATACCTGATCAAAAACGGAAGGATCGGAAAATTAGCCGTACTGGCAGGAGATAAACTGGGAATCCGTCCGACGATCATCATGAAAGACGGAGATATCTCCCTGGGCGGAATCAGCCGCAGCCGTAAAAAATCCAAACTCAGCGTTCTGTCGGCCCTGAGGTCTTATCTGAATGAACCGGGAATCAATAAAGAGGATTACAATTTTATCGTTTCCTGCGGATATGATTATGAAGAAGCAGCGGAATTTGAAAAAGAAGCCCGGGAATATCTGGGCATCCAATTTGATAAAACCGTATCCTGCAGAATCGGTACCACCATTGGATGTCATACCGGTCCATATGCTCTGGGACTTGGAATCATCCAGAAAAACAAATTATCTGATTAATCTTTCTTTTATATACAAATAAATTTCACATATCCACAAAACAGACACCCAGAAAGTTAATTCTGTGGTGTCTGTTTATATCCTGCCGATCTATCCCATATTCATTTCATAAACTATATGTTTTGCTTTTTTCGCCCGACTCCGCTTCTCAATAGTTTTTACGCAGGATTCTGTATGCCTTCTTTTCCAACAGCAGATCGCCGTGTTCCCTGATATAAGAAATCAGCGGTTCATTGTCGGAAATCTTTGAGGTATATTCCGTTGCCAGTACCAGCAGATGGCGGAAAACATTCATGGAAAGTCTGCCTTTCTCTATGATCATGCAAAAGCTTTTTCTGGAAGGAACCCAGTACAGGTCGCTTTTTACCGTCTTATCCACGGCAGCAGCCTTACAGTATTCTGATAATTCCGCCAGAGACTCCATAAAGATCACCATCCTCTGATATACGGAAATATCTTTTTCTTTTTTCATCTCTTCCGGATGAAAATCCGTGGCTGTCTCTTCCTCATCATAAATTTCTTCTTCTATTTCCTCTTCATCATCTTCTTCCGCTTCATATTCCATCAGTCCGTTGAGAAAATCCGACTGCTCCTGATCCATTCCGGCAAGTTCCGGCAGATTATCCTTGATATTTTTCATGATATCATCATAGTCCCCGTTCGCTGCTTCCGAAAACGTAATGGCAATGGTACTCTGGCTCAATGGCATGATCTGCATGGACAACATACCGTCTTTCGGCTCATAGCCCACTTCTTCCTCTGCCTTTTCCACGACCACATGAAGAAAATCATGTATCTTTCCTTTATTCTTGAAAAAATCCTCCAGTGCGATACCATATTCCTGCATATCTTCCTTGGAAACGATACATCTGACTGTCGTATCATCTATTCTGCGAAATTTCATATATACCACCTACCTTCCTGAAACTTCTTTTCCCTTTCAATCATTCTTACTTTCCTATTTTTATTTTACCATACATTGGCGCAAATATAAAACGATTTCTCGTATTATTCCAAATTCTTCTTTGCAGCCGATAGCATCAGTTTAATCCGGTTCAGCTGATTCACTTCACTGGCTCCCGGGTCGTAATCCACGGCCACTATATTGGCTTCCTTAAATTTATCCCTCAGAACCTTGATCACTCCTTTGCCCACCACATGATTCGGCAGACAGGCAAACGGCTGGGCACACACGATATTCGGTACTCCTTCCCGGATCAGTTCCACCATTTCCGCCGTCAGGAACCAGCCTTCCCCGTTCTGGTTTCCGATGGATACAAACGGTTCTGCATAAGATGCCAGTTCCTCAATACCCGGCATCGGTTCAAAACGCCTGCTCTCCTTTAACGCCCGGCGCAATGGTTTCCTGTAATGTTCTATGACATAATCGGCAACATTGAATCCGAAGGCCCGCAGTTTTCCTTTTCCGAAATACCGGGCTTCATAATTGGTACTCCAGAAACAATATAAGAAGAAATCCAGCAAATCCGGACACACCGCTTCGGCACCTTCCTCTTCCAGAAGTTCCACCAGATGATTGTTGGCAACCGGAAGAAACTTCACCAGAATTTCACCGACGATTCCCACTCTCGGTTTTTTAATATCCAGTAATTCCAGTTGGTCAAATTCCCTTACGATTGCTTTTATATTCTTTTTAAAAACGGATCTGCTTCCTTTTACCACATCCCGCTTACATTTTTCCGCCCACTTCCGGTGAAGCCTGTCGGCTGCCCCCGGTTCTTTCTCATATGGACGGGTACGGTACAGCACACGCATGAATAAATCGCCGTAGACCAGCGCCTGCAGCGCCCGGTTCACCATATCATAACTGAAGGAAAATCCCGGATTCGTTTCTACGCCCGGACTCAGGGAAATTACCGGAATCTGGGGCATACCGGCCTTTTCCAGCGCCCGGCGGATAAAGCCGATGTAATTGGTAGCCCGGCAGCCGCCTCCGGTCTGGGTAATGATGACTGCCGTCTTATTCAAATCATATTTTCCCGACAGCAATGCCTCCATAATCTGCCCCACCACCAGCAGGGACGGATAACAGGCATCATTGTTTACATATTTCAGCCCGTAATCCACACAGGTTTTATTGCTTGGCAAAAGTTCCAGCTTATATCCGCAGGAAGCCAGAGCCGGCAGCAGAATCTCAAAATGGATCGGAGACATTTCCGGGCAGAGTATGGTATGATCTTTCCGCATCTCTTTGGTAAACAATGTACGATGATGGGAGGCATCCGCCGGATGACAGGTTATATTCTTCAAAGAGCGTTCCCTGACTGCACTGAGCAGGGAACGGATACGAATCCGTGCCGCACCCAGATTATTTACTTCATCGATCTTAAGTACCGTATAAATTTTATTTGATTTCTGTAATATATCGCTGACCTGGTCCGTGGTCACCGCATCCAGTCCGCAGCCAAAGGAATTTAACTGTATCAGTTCCAGACGGTCGCTGGTCCTGACATAAGAAGCTGCCCCGTACAGTCTGGAATGATAGGTCCACTGGTCTGCCGCAATGGTCGGACGGTCCACCGTTCCCAAATGAGCGATGCTGTCCTCGGTCAGAACCGCCACACCGTAGGAATTGATCAGTTCCGGAATTCCATGGTTGATCTCCGGATCCAGATGATACGGCCGGCTGGCAAGAACAATACCGATCCTGTCCTGTTCTTCCAGATAACGCAGAACCCGTTCTCCCTCCTGCCTGGTCTGCTCACGGACCTGTTCCATAGCTTTTATTCCCATGGAAACCGCTTCTCTTACCTCCCGGCCCGGTATTTTGTTCTCCGTTTCAAAGTATTCCGCCAGCCGGTCTGCAATGATCGTCTCATTTTCAAAGGACATGAACGGATTCTGAAACCTTACGCTTCCGTTTCTGATTTCTTCTATATTATTGCGGATATTTTCTCCGTAAGAAGCTACGATCGGACAGTTATAGTGATTGCTGGCGCCAGAGATCTCTTTTCTTTCATATACGATACAGGGATAAAAAATATGATCGATTCCCTGCCGGATCAGCCAGGTCACATGGCCGTGGGCCAGTTTTGCCGGATAACATTCGGATTCGCTTGGTATGGACTCGATACCCAGTTCATAAATATTTCTGTCGGAGCGCGGAGATAATACCACCTGATATCCCAGCTTTGTAAAAAATGCCGCCCAGAACGGATAGTTCTCATACATGTTCAATACTCTCGGAATTCCTATTTTTCCTCTGGTCGCCCGGTCTCCGGTCAGTGTCTCTATATGAAACAGCAGTTTCTCTTTAAATTCAAACATGTTCGGTATGTTATCTTTATTCTTTTCTTTTCCCAAACCTCTTTCGCAGCGGTTTCCGGATATAAACTGGCGTCCGCCGGTAAATTTGTTAATTGTCAGCATACAGTGATTGGTACATCCCTTGCAGCGGGTCATGACCGTATCGTATTTCAGGGTATCGATCCTCTCAAAAGGCAGCATGGAAGTTTTGCTGCCGTCATAATGTTCCCTGGCGATCAGTGCAGCACCGAACGCTCCCATGATTCCCGCTATGTCCGGTCTTACAGCTTCGCAGCCCGAGATTTTCTCAAAACTACGCAGTACCGCATTATTATAAAATGTTCCTCCCTGAACCACGATCCTTCTTCCAAGATCCGCCGGATCCGTTACCTTGATGACTTTCAGCAGTGCATTTTTTATAACGGAATAAGCCAGACCTGCCGAAATATCTTCCACGGTGGCCCCTTCCTTCTGTGCCTGCTTTACCTTTGAATTCATAAACACCGTACATCTGGAACCTAAATCCACGGGATTTTTGGCAAACAAAGCGATCTGTGCAAAATCCGCCACTTCATAATTCAGGGATTTTGCAAAGGTTTCGATAAAAGAACCGCAGCCGGAAGAACAGGCTTCGTTTAACTGAACTTTATCGACGGTACCGTTCTTAATCTTAATGCACTTCATATCCTGGCCACCGATATCTAGGATGCAGTCCACTTCCGGATCAAAAAAGGCGGCCGCCTTATAGTGGGCAACAGTCTCTACTTCTCCTTCATCCAGCATCAACGCCGCTTTGATCAGCGCTTCTCCGTATCCGGTCGAACAGGAACGGACAATTCTGGCGCTGTCCGGCAGCAGCCGGTATATTTCACGAATGGCACGGATGGTGGTCTTTAACGGACTGCCGTTATTGCTGCTGTAAAAAGAATACAGCAGTGTTCCGTCTTCTCCCACCACAGCCGCCTTGGTGGTGGTAGAACCTGCATCGATTCCCAGAAAACAATCCCCCTCATAATCCTCCAGTTTTCCTTTCGCCACTTTATGTACATCATGATCCCGTATAAATTTTTCGTATGTATCTTGGTCCGCAAACAGCGGCTCCATCCTGGTAACTTCAAATTCCATGTGTATATCGGATTTCAGTTTCCGGTTTAACTCTGCAATGCCGGTTACTTTATCGTACTCCGTATTCATGGCCGCTCCCACTGCTGCAAACAGATGGGAGTGCTCCGGAGCAATGATCTGTTCTCCCTCCAGATTCAGCGTCCGGATAAACGCCTGTTTCAGTTCCGTGAGAAAATGCAGCGGTCCCCCTAAAAATGCCACGTTTCCCCGAATCGGTTTTCCGCAGGCCAGTCCGCTGATGGTCTGGTTTACCACGGCCTGAAAAATGGAGGCCGCCAGATCTTCCTTGGTGGCGCCTTCATTGATCAGCGGCTGGATATCCGATTTTGCAAATACGCCGCATCTGGCTGCGATAGGATATACCGCTTTATAGGATCTGGCATATTCATTCAATCCTGCCGCATCCGTAGTCAGCAGGGATGCCATCTGGTCAATAAACGAGCCGGTGCCTCCTGCACAGATTCCGTTCATTCTCTGGTCCAGTCCCCCTGTAAAATAAATGATCTTTGCATCCTCTCCCCCCAGCTCGATGGCTACATCCGTATGAGGCGCATAAGATTTCAGAGCAGCGGCAACGGCAACCACTTCCTGTACAAAAGGAATATCCAGATGTTTGGATATGGTCAGACCTCCGGAACCGGTGATCATAGGTGCCAGACTCACGTCTCCCAGTTTCTCATATGCCTGTTCAACTAACATTCCCAATGTTTCTATAATATTCGCATAATGTCTTTCATATGCGGAAAATAACATATTATTTTCTTCGTCAAGAATTACTACCTTCACAGTGGTAGAACCGATATCTATTCCAAGTGTGTACATTCTTATACCCATGCAGAAAACAGGTATGCCTGCCCTGCATAATCCTTTTCCATAAATTCTTTGATCGCTCCGTCCGGACCCTGCACCACATAATTGAATAGCTTCTATCAACAGAGATAGAAGCTATATCTTGCTATTACGGTCCGGCCGATGTTACAGTCTGCCAGATTCTATTTTAAAAATCCATTAACGATTTCCTGTTCCGCTTCTTCTTCGGTCAGTCCCAGAGTCATCAGTTTTATGATCTGCTCTCCTGCGATCTTGCCGATGGCCGCTTCGTGAATGAGCTGCGCTTCCAGATCGTTTGCGGTAATCTCCGGAACCGCACTGATCTTTGCATTATCCATGATAATGGCATCACACTCTGTATGTCCGGCACATTTGTTATTTCCGTTTATCTTTGAAATAAATAACTGTTTTGAATCATCTTTGGCAACAGCCCTTGAAATCACGTTCGCACTGGAATTTTCCCCGTCCAGATTTACTTCAAAACTGGATTTGGCATACTGTGTTCCGTGGGTCATCAATGCCTCTTTGATCACCAGTTTGGCATCCTTTCCCAACTGTGCGGTGGTAATCCTGTCCGTGGAATCGATGCCTTTGATCTGAACGGTTTCCATTTCCATATAACCGCCTTCGTCAATAGTGACGACAGTGGTGGGATTCATGATATTTTCCCCCTTACCGTCGCCTTTTCCATAATGCTTTTCCACATATCTCACTTTTGCATTTTTTCCCACATGAAACGTATGAATACCGTCATGTTCCGATTTTTTTTCTCCGCTGTTATGTATTCCGCATCCGGCGATTATCGTGACATCCGAATCTTCTCCGATAAAAAAATCATTATACACTAAATCCGTCAGTCCGGTTTCACTGATGACTACCGGGATATGCACGCTTTCGTTTTTCGTACCCGGTTTTATGATGATATCAATGCCGTCCTTATCCTCTTTGGTCACTATATCAATATTGGCCGTAGTGCTTCTTGCCGCGCCTGCTCCGTTTGCCCTTATATTATACGCTCCCTTTGGAACTTCATGGAGCCCTGCAATCTCTTCCAGAAGGCTTAACTGTATCTTATCTATTTTCTTAAATTCCATATTACCATTTCCTTCCTTATGTTAATCCTGATAGAATTTGCATCCGCCTGTTCCGTTCAGCAGTTCCGGTAAAATCTCATCCTTTTTACCCTGTGCCTTCAGTTCCCCGTTTGCCAGCACCACGATCTCATCCGCTATATTCAGTATTCTCTCCTGATGGGAAATGATGATGATGGAAGCTTCATGCTCCTTATGCATCTTTTCAAACACCTGTATAAGATTCTTAAAACTCCATAAATCAATGCCCGCTTCCGGCTCGTCAAATACGCTTAATTTTGTGCCTCTGGCAATAATGGTGGCAATCTCGATACGTTTTAATTCTCCGCCGGATAAACTGCCATCCACATCCCGGTTAATATAATCCCTTGCACACAATCCCACTTCCGACAGATATTCACAGGCGCCTTTCACGGAAATCGCATCTCCGGCTGCCAGTTTGATAAGGTCTTTTACCTTGATCCCCTTAAACCGTACCGGCTGCTGGAATGCAAAGCTGATTCCCATCTTTGCCCGCTCCGTAATGCTCATATCCGTAATATCCGTGCCGTCAAACAATATGCGTCCCGATGTCGGTTTATATATCCCTGCGATCAGTTTTGCCAGCGTGGATTTGCCTCCGCCGTTGGGCCCGGTAATGGCTAAAAACTTTTTGTCATCTATAGTAAGATCAACGTTTTTTAAAATGCCCTTATCATTCGTCCCCTCTGAAACTTCAAATGACACATTCTTTAGTTCTAACATCCTTACCTCCATAGTCTTTCTGATATATTGAAACAAAATATTGAATTCTGTATATTGTTCTTTCAAAGCTTTATCCGATATTGTACCACAAATTCGGTAAAATGTTCAATACTAATATTGCCATTTCCGGAAAATACTGTTTTATTCCTCTAAATTTTTTTTCTCATCTTTCTGCTGCCGGAGACGGTTTGTCATGATCCCTCCGATCCTGCCGGATTCCTTTGCGGATAAGCCTTTCCATCCCTTTTCCCTGACTTTATCCAGTAAGCCCAGTTCCTCCGCTATTTCATATTTTAATTTATCCTTTTCAGATAATGCATTAAAATCTGTCATATGTTCCACTCCCCTTTTATCTTTATATTATGTATCATATCCCTGTAAATTGCTTTTATGCAAAAAATTTGCATAAAAAAGCCATGGGGCAGACATTTGCCTGCTCCATGACTTTTGTCCGTTCTTTAATTGTAAAATACCTGATTTCCGATGATCGTATAATTATTATATCTGGAATAATTGGCTACATATAATGCGCAGAAATTTGCATATGTCGGCACATTATTCACACCTGAAATCGCTTCTTCCGCCGCACGCACCGATTCACTGTTCGGTCCCTGTGAAAGAACCGTTGCCAGTCTGCCGCTGGCTGCCACCGAAAACTGTCCTCTGGCATAGATGACATCCGACATCGTACTTCCGTATGCTCCGCCGGATAAACGGTTTAATACGACATTGGCAACCGCAAGCTTTCCTTCATACGGTTCATATCCTGCTTCCGCCATGACCAGACATGCCAGCAGATAAACATCGGATTCCGAAATATTATATGCGGAGGTCTTTACGGTTTCAACGTACTGGCTCTCTCTTGCCGCACGTTCCATAGCCTCATTTGCTTCCTGCTCTTTTCTTAACCGCTCTTCTTCTTCCGCTCTCTTTGCTTCTTCTGCAAGACGAATCTGTTCCTGTTCTTCTTCTATGGAAATCGCCTTCTTGATCACCAGTTCCACATTTACATAATCCAGAGAAAGAAAGGCAATCTCTCCGTCATAATAAATTCCGATAAAGTCTCCGTCATATCCGATACCGTCAAATACCTCTCCCTCGGAAGCCAGCTCCCAGATTCCTGATTCCGTACTTGGCGTCTTCCGGATCCTTAAACTGTCGGTCAGAACCGTTACTTTTAATTTTCCGGCTTCATTGGCTTTGGCTTCCGCCTCAGTTCCAACTACTATATATTGATTTGCAACATATCCTTCCACCGAACCGGAACTGATCTTTGTCCATTCCGCTCCCTGTTCCAGAATGTCGCCGCCTGAACCCGGATAAAGTTTTCCCACCACCTGGGAATCCTGATTTGCTTCTGCACGGATGTTAAGATACTCCGTAACGTTTACCATAAACTTATTTGCATACGGAGACGGCGCTTCCGTTTCAGGTTCCGTTGGTGCTTCGGTTGTCTGGGGCTCCGTTTCTTTTACGGTTTCGCTTTGCGAAGAGGATTCCTCATTACCGCTTTGTGTCTCTCCCGGATTTTTAAACCGCAGAAGAATCTGTTCCGCTGCTGCCATATCGGCGCTGATATTATTATCTGCTTCATTAATGCTTCCATTCATACTCATAACGTTGTCAGTATCATTTGTTGTGGTCACAGCACCGGATACTCCTACAATGATCAGAGCGATCAATGCCATAATACATGTACCGGCCAGTATCGCTATACCTTTCCCATTTAACTTCATGAAAACCTCCTGCAAATAATTACGATTATTATTCGTAATTATTACGTTTTTGTTAAATTTTATTACGGAAGTATTTTAACAGAGAGGATTGTTTTTGTCAACCCCCCTGAATTTCAAAAATCTGCCATAATTTAACCAATCACCAAATTTCTCTTTTCTAATAACTAATTTTTTAGCTATTTTGTATAAAATTGACCCGTTTCGATAAAAATATATGGTATTTGTTAAAGAAAAATCAGGAAATAGTTGCAAAAATTCTGATAAAGGTTTATTATCTAGCTAGGAGTTATCCTAAACAAGGAGGAATATGTATTATGAAATCAAGTTTAAGTACTAGTGCAGCAGATACCAAGACCGCTGCCAAAGCTACTGCAAACGAAACAGTCGATGCAAAAAAAGAAGAAGTAAAAACTGTTAAAACCGAAACCGAAAAGAAACCGGCTGCCAAAAAGACTGCAACTGCCAAAAAGGCAACTACCAAAAAGACATCAGAGACGAATACTACAACAACTGCAAAGAAAACTGCAAAAAAAGCTGTTGAAGTTACTCCTAGTTACATACTTCAATTTAGCGGAAAGGAAATCGCCGCAGATGATATTCTTGCCAATGTGAAAACAGCATGGGTAGAGAAATTCCAGGGCAAACTTGATGAAATAAACTCAATCGAGATTTATGTAAAGCCAGAAGAACACAGAGCTTACTTTGTTGTAAACGGATTATCAAACGGAGATTATTTTGTGGAATTATAATTATATTTCCTGCAGAAAGCAGAAAAAGGATATCGGCAGCAAACTGCTGATATCCTTTTTATATTTAATCTTTTCTTATCCGGAACGTATGATTCCCGGTTCCGCCCGGCAGGTTTCCACGGTTCTGCCGGTAAGATTCATACATCAGTACCGTTGCCGCACTTGCCGCATTCAGTGATTCCACCTGTCCGCACATGGGTATGCGGATCAGCCGGTCCGCCAGAGCCGTCAGTTCCCGGCTCAGGCCATTGCCTTCATTTCCGATGAGAAAAGCGGAAGGTTTCGTATAGTCTCCTTCATCATAATCGGAGGTTCCTTTCAGATGCGCCGCATAAACGGTAATGCCGCGCTCTTTCATTTTTCTCACGGCCTCCTCCGGATCATCTACATATACATAAGGCATCCGGAAGACAGAACCCATCGTAGAACGAACGACTTTGGGATTATAGATATCCGCCGTATTCCGGCTCATGATCACCGCCGAGACCCCCGCTCCCTCGGAAGTCCGGATAATGGTCCCCAGATTCCCCGGGTCCTGAATATTTTCAAGAACCATATAACAGTGACTTTGTGCGGAATGTTCGCTATCCAGTAGTTCTTCAAAACTGCGGTGATTCTGCCGTACCACCGCCAGTATTCCCTGGGGGGTTACCGTATCCGACATTTCCCGGAACACCCGGTCGGATACCACTTCCCAGTTTTCCGGTTCTGTTATTTTACCTCCGCCCTTTCTGAACATTTCCGAATAAAACGATTCTGACACATATGCTTTTACCAGAGAGTTCTGCGGTATTTCCGTAAACATCCGCATCCCTTCCACGATAAAACATCCCTGTTCCCGCCTTGCTTTTGTTTTATTTTTCAATGCCAGGATATTCTTTATCTGTGAATTATTTATGGAGCTGATCATATATGCTTATCTTGCAAGATTCTTGCTAACATTAAACTGATATTCGGAAATATCCTTCTGCATGGCAAGCGCTTCGTCTATTTCATAGTCTACATAATCGCCATGGGCATATGCGACTACCCGGTTACTCTTTCCTTCACATAACAGATCCACCGCATATGCGCCCATCAGGGATGCGTATACCCTGTCTTTACAGGTCGGACTTCCGCCGCGCTGCATATGTCCCAGAATCGTAGCCCTGGTTTCCATACCTGTTTCCGCTTCGATCTTCTCAGCCAGTTTCTGTGAATCGCCGATACCTTCCGCATTGATCACAATATGATGCTTTTTACCCTTTTTCTTGGTATCTTTGATATGTTCGATAAGTTTTGACTCATCACCGTCATACCGCTCCGGCAGCAGAATATCTTCCGCACCGTTGGCGATACCGCACCACAGCGCAATATATCCTGCCCTGCGGCCCATAACTTCGATCACGCTGCATCTCTCATGAGACGTGGAGGTATCACGGATTTTGTCAATGGCTTCCATGGCGGTATTCACCGCGGTATCAAACCCGATGGTATAATCCGTACATGCAATATCAAGGTCGATGGTTCCCGGCACGCCTATGGTATTGATTCCCAGATGGGAAAGTTTCTGCGCTCCCTGGAAAGAACCGTCTCCGCCGATTACCACAAGCCCGTCGATTCCGTATTTTTTACAGATCTCGGCCCCTTTCTGCTGTCCTTCCGCCGTACGGAATTCTTCGCATCTGGCCGTATAGAGAATGGTTCCGCCTTTCTGAATGATATCAGATACGCTTCTGGCGTCCATGTCGATGATCTCTTCATTAAGAAGTCCTGCGTATCCTCTCATGATCCCCTTTACTTTGAGGCCCTTGGATAATGCTGTTCTGACAACTGCACGAATGGCAGCGTTCATTCCCGGAGCATCACCTCCGCTTGTAAGTACACCGATGGTCTTAATTTCATTTGACATGATAATTCCTCCAATAATCTTTCTCATAAATTCTTTTTCTCAATCATACACATAAATCAAAACATTGATTTCTATTGTAATTCATTTTTCAATTGTTTTCAATATTTTTTTCAACAACTTTTACATTATTCTCCCCGAATTCCAGTCCTATCCTTTTTACCAGCCCTTTATCCGCATTGACACGCCAGCGTTCCGGCAGTATCTTCTTCGCTTTCTCCGTTTTGCAGTAGATGATCACGGTATCATTGCCGTCGGACCCCTCCAGCAGGGAACATAATTCTTTTTCTCTTTTAAGATAAGCTTCCTTATCCTGAAACTGTACCCATAATTCCCTGGGAACCTTTGAAAATTCAATGATTCTGTCACAGATCACTTTTCCCTGTTCGTCATCTCCCAGGGACACCTTTCCTTTAATAAAAACCTTTGCATCGCTTTGAATCATATAGCGCTGCCGCTCAAAAATATTCGGAAATACGATCACTTCCACAGTCCCCACCAGATCTTCCAAGGTAAGAAACGCCATGGTCTTCCCGTTCTTTGTGGGTTTGATGGTTATATTGGTTATCATCCCTCCTATGATCACCGCCTCATTGTCCGCAACAGCCGTCTTTCCCTCTTCATCCGGAACAAAATCCCTGGTCAGCGCCGTAATGCTTTTGCGCCATTTTTCCTCATATTCCTCCAGCGGATGGCCGGATACATAGATTCCGAGTACTTCCTTTTCAAAAGCCAGCAGTTCCTCCCTGCTGTATTCCTCCACATTGGGCAGACTGATCTCATATGCGGATTTTTCTTCTTCCGGAACCAGATCAAATAAAGACATCTGACCGGTAATGGATTTCTTCTTATCCTCATTTACCTTATCCAGCACCGAATTATACACCTGCATCAGCTGTCTGCGGTTTCCTTCCAGACTGTCAAAGGCCCCTGCTTTGATAAAGCTTTCCACGGTCCGTTTATTCACTTCCTTGCCGGACAGGCGGGTGGCAAAATCCGTCAGATTCTTAAATTTTCCGCGGGTCTCCCGTTCCCGGACCACAATATCGATCACCGTATGCCCCACGCTTTTTAAAGCGCTAAGGCCATACCGGATGGCATTGTCCGAAACGGAAAATCCGCTTTCCCCCTCATTGATGTCCGGAGGCAGGATACGGATCCCAAGATTTCTCGATGCCATGATATATTCCGATACCTTTGCGGTATTGTCGATAACGGAAGTCATAAGGGCCGCCATAAATTCCACAGGATAATAATATTTCAGATAGGCTGTCTGATAGGACACCACCGCATAGGCGGCTGCATGGGACTTATTAAAAGCATATTTTGCAAAATCCATCATATCGTTATAAATTTTAACCGCAATCGTTTCACTGATTCCGTTTGCGATACAGCCCTTTACCCCCTCTTCTTCATTGCCGTATACAAAGTTATGCTGCTCTTTTTCCATTACGCTGGCCTTTTTTTTGGACATGGCCCTTCGGACCAGATCGCTTCTGCCCAGCGTATAGCCTGCCAATTCCCGTACGATCTGCATAACCTGTTCCTGATAGACGATACAGCCGTAAGTGGGTTTCAGTATTTTTTCAAGCTGGGGACAATCATATGTAATGCTTTCGGAATTATTCTTACCTTCCAGATATTTTGGAATAAAATCCATGGGGCCGGGACGGTAAAGGGAAATCCCGGCAATGATATCTTCCAGGTTCCGGGGTTTTAA
The DNA here is from genome assembly GCA_910578175.1 of uncultured Lachnospiraceae bacterium. Classification (GTDB taxonomy): domain Bacteria; phylum Bacillota; class Clostridia; order Lachnospirales; family Lachnospiraceae; genus Bovifimicola. The sequence continues at coordinate 14,665 of CAJTPF010000001.1, read as the reverse complement.
TTCCTTCATAAACCCTTTCATTCCGCCGCTTTCAAGCTGGAATATACCGTCGGTCTTTCCGGTTCCGATATAGTCCAGCACCGCCTTATCGTTATAATCAATGTTATTCATGTCCAGTTTTCTGCCTTTGGATCTTTCCGCAAACTTTACAGCATTCTGAATCACGGTCAGGGTCCGCAGTCCCAGAAAATCCATTTTTAAAAGTCCCAGTTCCTCCAGTGTAGTCATAACAAACTGTGTCACAATGGTTCCGTCCGAAGCTCTGGACAGCGGTACATATTCATCCACCGACTTCTGACTGATCACCACGCCGGCGGCATGCATGGAAGTATGCCTTGGAAGCCCCTCCAGTCGTTTTGCCATGTCGATCAGATATTTAATCTCTCCATCTCCCTGATACAGATTTCTCAGGTCCTGATTGCCTTTTAACGCCTTTTCAATGGTAATACCGATCTCATTGGGAATCATTTTGGCAACGGTATCTACCGTGGCATAGGGCAGATCCAGAGCCCGTCCCACATCCCGGATACAGTTTCTCGGCGCCAGGGTTCCGAAGGTAACGATCTGTACCACCCGGTCCTTACCGTATTTTTCCACCACATAATCAATCACTTCCTGACGCCTTTCATAGCAGAAATCCACGTCTATATCCGGCATGGATACCCGCTCCGGATTTAGAAAACGCTCAAACAGAAGATCATATTTCATCGGATCGATATCCGTAATGCCAAGACAATAGGACACGATGCTTCCTGCCGCCGAACCACGGCCCGGCCCAACAATGATATGATTCTGTTTAGCATAATTAATAAAATCCCATACGATCAGGAAGTAGTCCACATATCCCATGGTGCGAATGGTATCCAGCTCGTATTTCAGGCGTTCCTCCAGCTCCTGTTCCGCCGCCGGATATTTTTTATGCAATCCCTCATAGCAAAGATGATTCAGATACTCCCAGGATGTAAATCCCTGAGGTACATCGTATCTCGGAAGTTTTGTTACGCCAAATTCGATTTCCACATTACATCGTTTTGCTATTTTATGGGTATTTTCCAAAGCTTCCAATGCATAAGGAAATAATGCCTTCATTTCTTCTTCCGATTTCAGATAATACTGGCCACCTTCATACCGCATCCGGTCCTGATCCTGTACCTTCTTCTGTGTCTGGATACATAACAGGATATCATGGGCCTGTGCATCCTCTGCATTTATGTAATGTACGTCATTGGTGGCCACCAGATCGATCCCCAGCTCCTTACTCATCCGTAAGAGGCCGGAATTCACTGCTTTCTGCTCCGGTATTCCATGGTCCTGTAATTCCAGAAAATAATTTCCTTTTCCAAAGATCTCCTGATATTTTAAGGCCGCCTTTTTTCCCTCTTCATAAAAGCCTCTTGCCAGATACCGTTGTACCTCTCCTGCCAGACAGGCGCTCAAGGCTATGATTCCTTCCCCGTATTCCTTCAGCAGTTCGTAATCCACACGGGGTTTATAATAAAATCCTTCCACAAAAGCTTTTGATACTATTTTCATCAGATTGGAATAACCGGTATTATTTTCAGCCAGTAACACCAGATGATAATATTTTTCTTCGTTGCTGCCGGTTTCTTTATCAAACCGGGAACCGGGAGCCACATATACCTCGCAGCCGATGACGGGTTTTATCCCCGCCGCTTTTGCCGCCCTGTAAAACTCAATAACTCCGTACATAACTCCATGGTCGGTGATCGCAAGACTGTCCATGCCAAGCTCTTTTGCCCGTTCCGCAATTTCCTTGATCTTACAGGAACCGTCCAACAGGCTGTATTCCGTATGTACATGCAAATGTGTAAATGCCATATGTTAACCAGACCTTTCGTAATTTTTTGGAATTCTTTCCTATATTATAAAAAAGCGGTCACGCATGCGGCATAAAGCAAACTGCCGCACACACAACCGTTTTAACGTTCTGATCTATTATTGGGCATCACTGCTGCTCAAATATTTTTCTATGCTTTTGATAGCAGCTTCTTCATCTTCACCGTCCGCAGATACGACTACTTTTTCTCCTGCTCCCAGTCCCAGTGTCATCATACCCATGATGCTCTTTGCATTCACTTTCTTACTTTCATACTCAACAAAAATCTTACTTTCGAACTGACTTGCTACCTGAACAAATACAGCTACCGGTCTGGCCTCCAGTCCGGTCTTAATCTCAATTGTCATGTCTTTCGATATCATAATACTTTCCATGCCTTTCTTTTATCTGCTATTCCGAAACAGATATTTTATTGTTTCCCCGAAGGTCATTTGCAATCTCACTGATCTTCCGCAATCTGTGATTAACTCCTGATTTTCCTACGGCAGGTGAGAGCATCTCTCCCAGTTCTTTCAGAGATGCATCCGGATGTTCCAATCGCAGCCGGGCGATTTCTTCCAATCCCTCTGACAATTTTTCCAATCCTGTGGTGTCTCGGATATACCGAATATCCTCGATCTGTTTTACGGCAGCGGAAACTGTTTTCTTAAGATTCGCCGTCTCGCAGTTTACCTTGCGGTTTACGGTATTGCGCATCTCTTTTATTATTCTAACATTTTCCAGATCCATTAACGCCACATGGGCTTCCATCACATTCAGAATGTCCACGATTCCGGAACCCTCTTTTATATATACCACATAATGACGCTTTCTTTCAACTATTTTCGCATCAATTTGAAAACTTACTATCATTTTCTGCAGCTGGACCGCTTTTTCATATGCGGCGCATACAATTTCAAAGTGGTAAAATTTTTCCGGTGCACTGATGGAACCGGCAGAAAGAAAGGCTCCGCGTATAAATGCCCGCTTGCAGCAGTCCTTCTGAACGATGAGATTATCCGTCAATGAGAGATTTTCCCTAATCTCACCGTCCGGACCCATCAGTCTGCAGGACTGTAAGATCCGGACCGCATCCGGATGACTCAGGACAGCCACGGTATACACACTGTTTTTTGCCTGCCTTTTGCTGCGGCGTATGGAAATTTCCGTATCTATATTATATGTTTTTTTCAATAATGTAAAGTACTTTCTCGCAACGCCAATATTTTCCGTGTGAATTTTTACCATATAATTTTCATTGGCAGATATCTGAATTCTGCCGCACAGACTGATGATGGCAGCAATTTCGGCAATCTGACAATGTCTGGCGGCGCTGCTCTGTCTGGACAGTTCATCTTTAACCTTCACTGAAAATGACATTTTTATACCTCCGCATATCCGCAGGCTTCCCTCTTATAAAGCTATATCCCGATGAGTCACCTTGATGCCGATATCTTTGCCCCTGGATAATTTATCATATATGGCATTGGCAACCGTCACGGAACGATGTTTTCCGCCTGTACACCCGATACCGATCACAAGCTGGTTCTTGCCTTCCGCAATATAGTTCGGTATCAGGAATTCTATCATATCTTCCAGTTTTTTTAAAAATTCTTTGGAAACCCCGGAATTCATAACATATTCCTTTACGGCTTCGTCATTTCCTGTCTGTACTTTTAATTCTTCTATATAATATGGATTCGGCATAAACCTGACATCAAAGATCAAGTCGGCATCCGAAGGGATTCCATATTTAAATCCAAAGGATAAAATTGTAACAAACAGATTATTAAATTTATAATTCCGAATGAAAATATTCTCAATTTCCAGTTTCAGTTCCCTGGTCAGCAGACGGCTGGTATCAATTATGTAATCCGCCCTGCTCCTTAAAAAATCCAGCTTCTTCCGCTCCAAAGCAATCCCTTCATCCACCCTGCCTTCCGGCGCCAGCGGATGGGCTCTTCTGGTTTCTTTAAAACGTTTGATCAGTGTTTCGTCATTGGCATCCAAAAACAGTATCTCATAGGAATACTTCAGGTCAGCCATCTGGTCAAGAATCTCCTCCAATTCCTGCAATGCCTGACCGCTCCTTATATCAAGACCTAATGCAACGTCTTTGTTTTTATCCGATGAGTTGTTAAAGGTTAGTTCCGCAAATTTAATGATCAGTTCAATGGGAAGATTATCCACACAGAAAAAATTATTATCTTCCAGCATTTTCAATGCGGAACTTTTTCCTGCGCCTGACAGTCCGGTAATGATTACAAATCGCATAGCTGTCTCAACTCCTGTTTCCTATGATTTTCACCTCAGGTTCCAATATGACTCCGGATTTCTCATATACGATTTTCCTGACATCTTCCATCAGTGTCAGTATATCTTCTGCAGTGGCGCCGGATCTGTTGATCACAAATCCGCAGTGTTTTTCCGATACGCTGGCGCCTCCCACACTGTATCCTGCCAGTCCGGCATCCATGATGAGTTTTCCTGCAAAATATCCTTCCGGACGTTTAAATGTACTTCCTGCACTGGGATATTCCAACGGCTGCTTTTCTTTCCTTGCCGTCATATATTCATTCATTTTTCTGCTGATTTCCTCTTCATTACCGGGATTCAGCCCGAATGTTACGGATAACACCGTATATTCACCGGACTGGATTACACTGGTTCTGTATCCGAACAACATATCCTCTTTTTTTAAGACCACAATATTTCCTGCGCGGTCCGCTGCCTCGGCTTCCATAAAAATATCTTTTATTTCCCCGCCGTATGCTCCCGCATTCATGGCAGCGGCTCCGCCTATACTGCCCGGAATCCCGGCCGCAAATTCCATACCGGACAGGGAATGACGGGCCGCCAGCAAAGCGGCTTTTGCCACCATGGCTCCGCTTTCCGCATAAATTCTCCGGCCGTCCACAGACACACGGTCCAACCTGCTGCCAATCTTTATGATCGTACCGTCGTAACCGCTGTCCGCCACCAGAAGATTGCTGCCGTTTCCCATAATATAATAAGGCATTTGATGTTCCCAATGCAGCCGGATCAGGGCTGCTGCCGTTTCCTTATCCTGCGGCTGTACAAAATATTTTGCCGTTCCGCCGGCACGGAAGGAGGTATGCCTGCTCATATCCTCTTCCCGGCTTACGCATTGGTTTCCCGCCACGGACACCAGTTCCTTATACCATGAATCCATGCCTATACCTTCCTTTAATCCAATATCAACGCCGCCGCACCGTACATTCCGGCATCATTGCCCAGCGTGGCAAGGGCAAATTTCGCATTTTTACATGCATGGAACGCCCCTGCGGTAAAGTTTTCTTCTATCTTATCCAGCAGAAACTTTCCTGCCTTGCTGACGCCGCCGCCAATGACGATGACCTGCGGATTAATGACCGCCGCAATGGATGCCGCCGCAGTACCCAGATAGTATGCCAGCTTATCCACCACTTCCATGGAAAGCTTATCGCCTTCTTTTGCTGCGTCAAAAATATCCTTGCAGGAAAACGGTATGATATCCCGCAATACGGACGGCTCCGAAGATTTCTCCAGAAGTTTTTTTGCCTCTCTTACGATTCCCGTGGCAGAAGCTACCGTTTCCAGACAGCCGTACTTTCCGCACCCGCACTGACTGGCTTCTTCTCCCGTTACCGTCGGCATATGGCCAATCTCTCCGGCAGCTCCGTTGGAACCCGTAACGATTTCATTTCCGATGATAACACCGCCGCCAACGCCGGTTCCCAGCGTGATCAGTATCAGATCTTCAAAACCCTGTCCGCCTCCCTGCCAGTTTTCACCGAGAGCCGCCACATTTGCATCGTTTCCTGCCTTCACCATGATGCCGCCCAGCATCTGGGACAGTTTTTCTTCGATCTTTATGATGCCCCAACCCAGATTTACACAATTTAACACCGTTCCGTCCTTTGTGACCGGACCCGGTATGCCGATTCCCACTCCGATCAGATCATCCTGCGTCAGATCATTTGCCTCCAGCCGGGCTTCTATGGCAGAACAGATATCCGAAAGGATATGGCTTCCGTTATCTTCTTTTCTGGTAGGTATCTCCGTGCTGTCCAGCAATTTTCCTCCGTCCGAAAATAATCCGATCTTTACAGTAGTACCTCCCACATCAATACCAAAACACACTTTTTCCATATATCCGTCTCCTTCTTTTTGTTATTTTATCTTTTCATTATGTCTCTGCCAGCTTCGTTTTATTACTCATGTTTTCCCAGATTTGCCTGGACTCTTCTGTATAATTCCTGTGCGGCATTATATCCCATCTTCTTCTGACGGTGATTAACGGCTGCAGATTCCACGATGATGGCCAGATTCCTGCCCGGCCGGATCGGAATGGAATGGCAGACCACTTTATTGCCCAGAAACTCCGTGTACTGCTCTTCCAGTCCCAGCCGGTCATATTCCCTGTCCCTGTTCCAGTCTTCCAGTTTGATGACCATATCGATTCCCTGGGTTTCCTTTACGCTTTCCACACCGAATAAAGTCTTTACATCTATAATACCTATGCCGCGCAGTTCAATAAAATGTCTGGTAATATCCGGTGCCGTTCCGATCAGCGTCTCATCGCTGACTTTTCTGATCTCTACCACGTCGTCGGTCACTAGACGATGCCCCCGCTTGATGAGTTCCAGTGCGGCCTCGCTTTTTCCGATACCACTTTCACCCATGATTAGCACGCCTTCACCGTATACATCCACCAGTACTCCGTGTATAGAGATGCACGGCGCCAGTTCCACATTCAGCCAGCGGATGATCTCCGCCATAAATGCCGATGTGGTGGTTCCGGTAACCAGAATCGGCACTTCATGTTTATTGGCCAGTTCCAGCAATATGTCGTCGGGCTGCAGATCCCGGCAGAAAATTATACACGGTACTTTTTTCGAGAGAATTTCTTCATATATATATTTCTTCCGATCCTCTTCCATGCCTTTCAGATAGGTATATTCCACATATCCTATGACCTGCACCCGGTCCGTTGGAAAATGGTCAAAAAATCCCGTTAACTGTAAGGCAGGCCGGTTGATATCCGTCTGTTCAACCTTTATGGCCTCCACGTCGATTTCCGGCGTCAGGTTGACCAGTTCCATCTTTTCTATTATTTTTGACAAACTCACTGCTTGCATAGAATTTCTCCTTTACTGTTAAACTGTCCTTATTTTACCATATCAGTGAAAAAAATCATAGACCTTTTGTGCCGCACTTTCATTCATGGACGGCACTTTTTTTAGTTCATCGACCCCTGCCTCCCGTATCGCTTCAAAGGTTTTAAATTCTTTCATCAGCGCCTTTCTTCTTGCCGGACCGATGCCGCTGATATCGTCCAGTATGGAATGTACCTGCGCCTTGCTTCTCAGGCTCTTATGATAAGTAATGGCAAACCGGTGGGCCTCATCCTGGATTCGGGTGATCAGCCGGAATCCTTCTCCGTGTCTGTCTATGGGTATCTCAATATTGTTATAATACAGTCCCCGGGTTCTGTGATGGTCATCTTTTACCATTCCGCAAACCGGGATATTAAGATTTAATTCTGCCAGCACTTCCAAAGCAATATTTACCTGTCCCCGTCCGCCGTCCATCATGATCAGGTCCGGAAATTTTGTAAAGCTTCCATACTCCGACTCTTCCAGTTCCTTCAGTCCGTGGGTAAAACGTCTGGTCAGTACCTCCCTCATGCTGGAATAGTCATCGGCACCCTTTACCCATTTGATCTTAAACTTCCGATAATCGTTGCGCTTCGGCCTGCCGTCCTCATAGACGATCATGGAACCTACCGATTCAAATCCGCTGATATTGGATATGTCAAATGCCTCGATCCGCTTTGTATAATCAATTCCGATCAGATCCGTTATCTCCCGGACGGCCCCTCTGGTTCTGCGTTCTTCGCTGCGAAGCTTATCTTTATCCTGTTCCAGCACAATGGCCGCATTTCTCATTGCCAGTTCTACCAGTTTTTCCTTATCCCCTTTCTTCGGCCGGCGGACAGTTACCTTTCCGCCCCGTTTCTGGGTCAGCCACCGGCTGATGATCTCCTCATCCTCAATTTCCTCCTGTACCAGCAGTTCTTTCGGCACAAACGGAGATCCGGCATAATACTGCTTGATAAAACTGGTCAGCACCTGCCTGCCGGTATCCTGGGGCGCCAGAGTTATATGAAAATGTTCTCGTCCCAGAACTTTTCCGCTGCGGATAAAAAATACCTGCACCACAGCATCGTTTCCTTCCATGGCATAGGCCAGTATATCCCGGTCCGTATCCTCATCGGAAGTAATTTTCTGTTTATTAGAGATTGCTTTCACGCTCTGAATCAGGTCCCGGTATCCGGCGGCTTCCTCAAACTCCATGGCTTCCGATGCCGCATACATCTTCTGTTCCAGCATTTCCAGGACCGCAGCATATTTTCCGTTTAAAAAGTCCACGATCTGACCGAAATTTTTACGGTATTCCTCTGCAGAGATATATCCCATACAGGGAGCATCGCACTGCTTAATATGATAATTCAGACAGGGACGTCCTTTTCCGATTTCCTTTGGAAGAGATTTTCCGCAGCTTCTTATCCGGTATATTTTTCTTAATAAATCAACGGTATCCTTTACCGCACCAGCACTGGTATAGGGTCCGAAATATTTGGCCTTATCCTTCTTCATGCTTCTGGTTATAAAAATACGGGGATATTCTTCATGAAGCGTCACCTTGATATAGGGATAGGTCTTATCGTCCTTCAGCATGGTATTATACTTCGGCCTGTGCTCTTTGATCAGATTACATTCCAGTATCAGTGCTTCCAGTTCCGAGTCCGTGACGATATACTCAAACCGGCAGATTTTAGATACCATCTGTTCAATTTTTGCCGTTTTATTCCTGCTGCTCTGGAAATACTGCCGTACCCGGTTTTTCAGGCTTATGGCTTTTCCCACATAGATGATCTCGTCTTTTTCATCATGCATTAAATAAACTCCCGGCGAACCCGGGAGTTTTTTAAGTTCTTCTTCAATACAAAACATGATCTGAACTCCTCAATTTTCTGTTGATTTAACAGATTCCACCGCTTCTTCCAGTTCTTCTGCCAAATCGTTTTTTATTTCCACAAAGTCCGGATTCAGTTTTTTGAATATTTCCATAAACTGTTTGCCGGTAATGGTTTCTTCCTGACAGAGATATTCCGTGATCTTATCCAGGGATTCCCTGTTTGACTGAAGCAGCTCCTTTGCCCGGTCATAGCATTTCTTTAACAGTTCCCGTATCTCTTTATCCAGCTCGGCTGCGGTTTCCTGGGAACAGTCTAAATGTGCGGAACCGTCCAGATATTCATTTTCCACTCTTGCCAGTGACATTAATCCGAATTTTTCCGACATTCCGAATCTGGCGATCATATTTTTCGCAAGCCCTGTGGCTTTCTCCATATCATTGGCGGCCCCGGAGGTCACGGATTCAAATACGATCTCCTCCGCTGCGCGACCTCCCATAAGACCTACGATACTTGCCAGCATCTCATCCCTGGTTTCCAGATATTTTTCTTCCTCCGGAACATGCATAACATATCCCAGGGCGCCCATGGTTCTCGGAACAATGGTAATCTTCTGTACCGGAACCGATTTCTTTTCCAAAACCGCAACCAGCGCATGACCCACTTCGTGATATGCCACGATCTTCTTTTCCTTCGGGCTTAAAATCCTTTCCTTCTTTTCTTTTCCCGCAAATACTACTTCCACTGATTCAAACAGGTCTGCCTGAGAGATTGCCTTCCGTCCGTTTTTGACTGCATTGATGGCGGCTTCGTTAATGATATTTGCCAGGTCGGAACCGACGGCGCCGGAGGTAGCCAGCGCTATCTTCTTTAAATCTACGGTTTCATCCATGGATACGTTTCTGGAATGTACTTTTAAAATATTTACCCGGCCCTTCATATCCGGACGGTCTACGATGATCCTCCGGTCAAACCGGCCCGGACGGAGCAGCGCTTTATCCAGTACATCCGGACGGTTGGTGGCAGCAAGGATCAATAATCCCTTGGAGGTATCAAATCCGTCCATCTCGGACAACAGCTGATTTAAGGTCTGTTCCCGCTCGTCATTGCCTCCGTATTTGGAGTCCCTGCTCTTTCCGATGGCATCTATCTCATCAATAAAAATGATACACGGAGCCGACTGCTGCGCCTGCTTGAACAGGTCTCGGACTCTGGAAGCACCTACGCCCACATACATTTCCACAAAATCGGAACCCGACAGAGAGAAAAAAGGTACCTTTGCTTCCCCGGCTACGGCCTTTGCCAGCAGCGTCTTACCGGTTCCCGGAGGTCCCACCAGCAGCGCGCCTTTTGGAAGCTTGGCTCCAATACTGGAATATTTTCCAGGATTGTGGAGAAAATCCACGATTTCTTTCAGGGATTCTTTTGCCTCTTCCTGTCCGGCCACGTCACGGAAGGTAACACCCGTCTCTTTTTCCACGTAGACTTTGGCGTTGGATTTTCCCACGCCGCCCATCATGCCGCCGCCTTTTCCGATCCTGCGGAATACCATTGCCATTATGAAATAGATAAAGGCAAAGGGTAAGATCCATTCCAGCAGAAAGGTCACAATACTGGACTGGGAATTCGTGACTTCTCCTTTATATTCGATTTTGGTTTTATTTAACTTCGGTAACAGTTCATCGTCATTTAACGCCGTGGTCCAGTAAGTAAATTTAAAATATCCTTCATCCGAATCTTTTGGCGTGATGATGATCTTCGTCGTAGTAAATTTTATTTTTTCTATTTCATCTTTTTCTATCATCTCCAGAAATTCGTTGTACGTGATTTCCTTTGTCGTGGCATTTTCCAGCAGCGTAGACATGATCGTGGAACCGATCAGTGTGATCGCCGCCGCAATAATGATTATGATCAGCGTCTGCTTTTTCTTTGGAGACTTGTTCTGCCTGTTTGGTCCGCCCGGACCTCCTCTTCTGTCTGGCCCTCCGGAACCGCCTCCTCCGTAATTATCGCCATTGTTATAATTCTCAGCCATTTAGCTTTACCAAAACCGGAGAATTCCGGTTTCTCATCCTTTCATCTTATTTAATCTATACAATCTTTTTCCTATTATAAAAGTAGTTTTTACAGAAATCAATATCATTATTGATTATTTATGTTTTTTTTAATTATTATATTTTTGTAAAGTAAAAATATTTTTCACCCATTTTTAATTTTTATATAGCTTTTATATTTTTTATGTTTTATAATTAGTTCTGTATTTTTTAATTCGGAAGTTTTTGTGTTATTACATTTAGGAGGACAAAGTATGCCAGTAAAATACGTTTTTGTAACCGGCGGTGTGGTATCCGGTCTTGGAAAGGGTATTACCGCCGCTTCACTCGGTCGTCTGCTGAAAGCACGGGGCTATAAAGTGACCATGCAGAAATTCGACCCATATATAAATATCGACCCGGGAACCATGAATCCGGTTCAGCATGGTGAGGTCTTTGTGACTGATGACGGGGCTGAAACCGATCTGGATCTGGGCCACTATGAACGATTCATCGACGAAAGTCTTACAAAAAATTCCAATGTCACTACGGGTAAGATATACTGGTCCGTACTGCAGAAAGAACGCCGCGGGGATTTCGGCGGGGGAACCGTTCAGGTCATTCCCCATATCACCAATGAGATCAAAAGCAGATTTCACCGCAATTACTCCACCACCGATACGGAAATAGCCATCATCGAGGTAGGCGGTACCGTAGGGGATATCGAGAGCCAGCCGTTTCTGGAGGCGATCCGCCAGTTCCAGCATGACGTGGGACGTGAAAACGCCATTCTGATCCATGTGACCCTGATCCCTTACCTCAAAGCCTCCGGAGAAATGAAGACCAAACCTACCCAGGCCAGCGTCAAGGAATTGCAGGGAATGGGAATCCAGCCGGATATCATCGTCTGCCGTTCCGAGCATCCTCTGGATCAGATCATAAAAGATAAGATCGCCCTGTTCTGCAATGTTCCTACCAGCCACGTACTTCAGAATCTAGATGTGGAATCATTATATGAAGCTCCCCTTGCAATGGAACAGGAACATCTGGCCCAGGTTGCCTGCGAATGCCTGAACCTGAACTGTCCGGAACCGGATCTGACCGAATGGTCCGCTATGGTAGAAGATTCCAAGCATCTGATCAAAACTGTTTCCGTTGCACTGGTTGGTAAATACATCTCTCTTCACGATGCATATATCAGCGTGGTAGAAGCTCTGAAACATGCCGGCATTGCTCATCATGCACAGATAAATATCAAATGGGTGGATTCCGAAACCCTGACTCCGGATAATGTCGCCAATATTCTGGGTGACGTGACCGGTATTCTGGTGCCGGGTGGCTTTGGTGACAGAGGCATTGACGGTAAGATCGAAGCGATCAGATTTGCCCGTGAAAATAACATTCCTTTTCTCGGACTCTGTCTGGGTATGCAGTTATCCATCGTCGAGTTTGCCAGAAACGTGATCGGATATGGCGATGCCCACAGCGTGGAACTGAACCCGGGTACCACCCATCCGGTCATTCATCTGATGCCGGACCAGGATGGTATCGAGGATATCGGAGGTACTTTAAGACTGGGCTCCTATCCTTGTGTTCTGGACAAGTCTTCCAAAGCCTATGCATTATATGGTGAAGAAACCATTCACGAGCGGCACAGACACCGTTACGAAGTAAACAACGATTACCGTCAGGTATTGACCGTGAACGGAATGAATCTCTCCGGAATTTCACCGGACGGCAGGATCGTGGAAATGATCGAGATTGAATCTCACCCTTGGTTTGTAGGCACTCAGGCGCATCCTGAGTTGAAATCCAGACCGAACCGCCCGCATCCGTTATTTAAAGGATTTATCAGCGCCGCTTTGGAAACGGCGCAGAAATAAATATAACCAAATAATATTTATCAGAGATACCCCTCAGAAGTGCCTTTGGGCACCCGGCACTTCTGAGGGGTATCTCTATTTACAGGGGGAATAATTATAACGCACAAAGTCTTCTCTCTATATAGCATTCGCTGATATATTCTCGTGAATGATAAAAAAATCTATATTATACTTTTAACCATGAACCATTTGACGGACAATACATCATTGAAGATGTTTTTACACATTATTCCATTAACCTTTAAATCACATGATATGTTTCTACCGCCTTCCGGACAATCTCCTCCCATGTCATAAAAAACGTCCCAAAATCCTTACTCTCCAGACACTCTTCATTCAGATGCTGTTCCTTTCCATATCTGCCTGCATCAAGATAAAAATTGCATTTCCCCATACTTTCTATATTTTCATCATACTCTTTATCAATAAGAATCACTTTATATCTGTTTTCCCCATTCCCATCTGTCCCAAAAGAAATATCCGGCAGATAATTAATCATTCTGACAGCTATTTCTTTATCTCCCCGGATCAACCGGGCTGATATATTCGGTAAAAATAATGTTTCACCATCATGGACCACGGTTCCTAACGAATTCACATAAATTACCATATATACTTCTTCGGATATCCCTTCCCTGTTTAGTTTATAAATATATGTGTCATGCGGAAGCCATGGAGTGACAAAAGTACAGTTTTTAATTATTTCATCTTTATTCTCCAATTCCCTGTACAACTTGATAAAAAGAGAGCCCCAATGTTTTGACTTACCGATAATCTCATTATCTTCGTATATTCGTTTTCTCTGTTCGATGTTTTTCCATGTAGCATAATTGATTTTTTTTATCCATTCCTTTCTTGCCAACTCATTTTCATAAAACCTGACAGCCTTGAAAGCAAAAGAATCATAATAATAAAACCAGTCTAACATGCTGTAATCCATTTCATCTTCCGGTTCCTGAAACTGATCCGTTATTCCATAGAGCTCGCTTTGTTTCGTTATTTTTCTGCCAGTATTTACACTGATTCCCATTATATAAACCGCCTCTCCCGTATCTGTCGGAAATGATGGCGTTATAAAATCCGCATTATTTATATCGCAGATATTTTCCGGTTTTTTTTCTGACATTTTAACATAAACCAGAGGCAAAACATCTTTTACTCCTTTTACTACCGATTCGTCCTCCATCAAGTCCTTTACATAAAGAATGATCCACCATCCTATATAGTTATTTGTTCTGTCACGGGCCGGATCATCCGGCAGCGTTTTTATCTGATAGAAATAGATCTGTCCCGGTTTCCAGCTTGTTATAAACGGTTTATGTACAGGAATTTTTTTATACGGCGGCAATTCAGACATCAGCTTATGTTTTAATCCCTCCAGTACCGCCGTTCTGCTTTTTATTTCCTTTGGATTCACCCATAGTTCTTCCACCGGCTCATTCTCTATCAGTTTAAGTACCCTGTCCCTGATCTCTTTGGTAAGATGCCCGTATTTCCACATAACATCTGCAAGTGCATACCAAGTGTATTTCCCTGGGCATACTTATCAATAAGTCCTGTTAATTGTTGTTGATAAATTAAAGTTTTTTCTGGAAACTTACTTTTTACCAATTCCAAAATGTCATCTATTTGTAATGGCGGCACAAATATTTCCTTTAGGTTGTCCGATTTTTCATACAACCATAAAGGATAGTTTTTATAAGCTTCTTTAGGCTGTCCGGCTAAAAGAATTTTAACATTGCTCGGAACATATTCCGGATTCGGAAGTGATGCCAAAAAGGTTTCTGATGTGTATCCCGCTCTTGCAGCATGATCAATACCATCGATAGCTATAACAAATATACTATTATTATCTGCCGCATATTTGGATGCTATTTTAAAAAAATGCTCTCTCATTTCCTCCAGTGCCATAAATCCATTAATAACTGGA